>JABWCN010000026.1 GCA_013359135.1 Pseudobdellovibrionaceae bacterium
GCTGATTGCATTTATATCTAAATGCTTTCGTGCTTTATCTGATTTTTAATGTCTTTTAGAGGATTAACTGAAAATCTTTTCTCTACTATTCTTAAATAACAAAAGGGCTTAATTTGTAACAAATTAAGCCCACTACAAAAAATGACTAAATGATATGTAAAAAATATAAATTAAACTTCAAATACAACAGGATTTACTTGTTCGATTTTAGACATGTTATCAAAATGACCCATCCCAATTGGTAGAAGTCCAAGATTTCTACTTTTCTTAACTGCATAATTTACCAATCTTTGCTGTGAGATTTTAAGTTTAGAGATTCTAGATGGGACAATTTTTCCACCGTCAGCTATATATTTGTATAATGATACAGGGTCTTTATAATCAATTTGCATTAAACTTTTTGCTGTAACTTTTTTCTTTGGTTGAGAATCTTTTTTCATTTTTTTCCTTTTTTAGAATTATATTGATTTGTTACTATTAATTTAATATACGTTGTATACTTTAAAAGACGATCATTTTCAAAGGGTTTTTGTATGTCAGTTTGTGAGTTAACGAAAAAAAGTCCAATAGTAAAAAATTTAGTCAGTCACTCTAATATTAAGACTAAAACAATAGTTCAACCAAATGTTCAATATAAGAATTTATTTAGTAAAAAACTTAATAAATTTTTTAAGTTAAAAGTAGCTGTGAGTACTTTAAGATCAATAGATCACGTAGGTGGTTTTGATTCTTTTTTGATTAATCAAAGTGATTCTTTGTTGTCAAAAAGAGCTCTTAAAATTAAATCATTGATAAATAAAATCTAAAATTAGGACAAGTTCAGATGAAATCGGTATTCAAAAAAGGTTCAAAAGTAGAAGTTATATCTGGAGCTGATAAAGGTAAGGTCAGCACAATAACAAAATTATTTTTAAAAAAAAGCATAGCTGTTGTTCAGGGTGTGAACATTAAGACTCATTTTGATAAAAAAGATGGTTTATTAAAAATTGAAAGTCCTATTGCTCTATGCAAGCTTAAACTAAAGAACTAAAGAACTACTTGTTTAGTTCAATTTTTAGGTTACTTCTTTGTAAATAAAAGCTTCTTTTTATAAGATAAATTGGGGCTTTTCTTGTATGTAACTCTAGTATAGGTAAAGATTGTTTGTAATAAATTAATCTTGGATTTATGTTATCAATATGTGTAAGATATTTTTATACCACTCTTTACAAGAATATTTTTTAATGAAGAACGATTTTAATACTTTTTTATCATTAATTTATTTATTAAACGAATTTTTTTTAATTATATCTAAAATAAAGCTTTAAGGTGAACATAAAAGCCATAACTAGGATAGCTTTTAATATTTCTCATTAGTCACTTTTTAATTCATGAGTTTTAAATTTTAATAAATTGTACATTGAAAAATTCAGTCTCTGCTGAGTGTAGAGTAATTCTGAAAGTTTCAGTGGAAGTTTTCTATATCTAGTTTTATAGCTAAAAAGTTTGCAGCGATAAGAAAATTGTCATGAATTTTCAAATAAGATTTGAATCAGAAATAAAATAAAAATCCCATTGAGAGGGATAGAGAAAATACTTTTAAAAATCAATTGATATTTTTTAAATGGTCGGGGAGACAGGATTTGAACCTGCGACCACCTGCTCCCAAGGCAGGTGCGCTACCAAACTGCGCTACTCCCCGATGAAACTATTAATAATTATTATATTTCTATTTGTCAAATTTATAAAACAACTTTCTGAAGTTATTATCCACGTCTATTTGTAAAGTACTAGAACGACTTCTAAGAGCTAATTTTCAATTAAAATGAAAATTTATTTAACTTTTATGCAAAGTTTCAATTAGAATTAGTTCAGATATTATGAAAGTTCGCAGTAAACTAAACTTAAATTCCAAACTTCTCCCAATACTTGTTATTCTAGTTGGCACCGTCCTGTTCTTTATTTCGGACCCTCCGCCATCTCCCTGTGTCGCTCAAATTGACACTTATAAAAAATCTTTGAAGGGGAAGTTATACAGCTACAAAGTAGATAAAAATATTATTCCCTCAGCGATAAAAAAAACTTCAGATTTTTGTAGACAAGGAAAATCGCTTGGTAGCTGTATCGATTATTTTGAAATAGTCAATTCAATGATGAACAACTTAAATCAGTTAGACACTGAATGTTTTTCAGAATTACTAAATGAGAAAGAATTTATAGAAAATTTGAAAAGATATTTTTCAATTACAGTTTTGTTGGCTTGGGGGGATAAGGTTCCCGAAGAAACAAAAACAGGATGGCTTTCAGAGTCAAATATTTTGGTGTTTTGTAAAGTTAAGAATTTTTTGGAAGCTAACTTAGACCCGGACGATAATGAAACTTTAAAAAATAAGTTATTAGCCAGTCTTCCATATTCTAAGCTTGGCTTGTCGGCAATCGATAATTCTGAAGAACTTGCAGACAATAAAGCAATTAATAAGCTAGGAAAAGGAAAAGTTTTAGAGAAAAGTCTTCTATCGGTGAGATGTGAAAGATATTTTTAAAATTTTTTTTCGATATTTTTCTTTTTTTTATGAAAGTACTTATGACTAAAGAGCGTATTAAAATTGCTATAGCTACTTTAAACTCCACCGATTGTATGCAACAAAATGTGGATATAATTTCTGATCTTATAGCTCAAGGTAAGAAACAAGGCGCTGAAATTATTTTTTTTCCTGAAAATGCTCTTTTTTTAAGGATTAGAGAAGGTGATCTGATCCCATTTTTAACTTATGATAGCGAAGAACTTAATAAATTAAGCCAAGTTGCCAAAGAAAATGATATAACTGTAAATGTTGGTTCAGTGGCAATGGAAATAGAAGGTAAAAGATTTAATTCTAATTTAATGATAACAAACGAAGGTAAAGTGACTGTTGCTTACAATAAAATACATTTGTTTGATATTCAATTAAATGGTGACTTGGTTATTAGAGAATCAGACGTATTCCATCATGGATACTCACCAAGAGTGTCAGAGTTTAACAGTTGGAAGATTGGTCATAACATTTGTTTTGATATTAGATTTTCAAGGCTTGCAAACTTTTATTATGAAGCTGATGTTGATTTACTCATTTATCCAGCTGCTTTTTTACCTAAAACAGGAGAAGCTCATTGGCACGTCTTAAATAGATCTAGAGCTATTGAGGGGCAGTGTTATGTTATTTCGAGTGCTCAGGGAGGGCAGCATATTTCATCAATAGATAAGATGAAATATAGAGAGACGTATGGTCATTCAATGGTAGTAGATCCATGGGGAAAAGTGCTTGTTGATTGCGAGGAATTAAACTCCATTGTCGTGTTAGAGTTAACTAAAGAAAAAATTAATGAAGTAAGAAGGCAGATACCGGTTTCACAATTAAAGAAAGAAATTAACTAGCTTTTTTTTACTCAACTTGCACATGTCTAGTGTTATTAGATTTAGTCTTTAAAGAAACAGTTGAGATAATTACAAACCTAAAGTAGAGTTATAACTCAAAATAATTTAAAAGAATTATATTTTTTTATGATTCAAATCATGGGTATTATTTACTGAATAGGGTAAAAATAACTTCAGGAGAAATAAGTGATAAACTTTAAAATACAAACACTTCTTGTACTCTTTAAAAAAAACAGCTTTCGAAAAAGATTTTCTTTGATTTCATTTTTGATGCTAATAGCTGTTGTAGATTTAAAAACATTTGAAGAACTATCTACAGTTGTTAAAAGCAAATCTTTTGTTGGTGGAAAAGATGAGTCAAACTTGACTTATGTTAATAGTCTTCAAGAGCCTTTTAGAAAGTTTGTATTATCTCCCAATGAATTTGAAAGTTCAGAAACACAAAATGAATAAAACTTTCAAGTTAATATAAGAGAACAATTTTAAATAATTTGTATTGAAATTTAAATTACTTTTTAGTTTAGATTCAAAGAATAAATAGAGTAAAAATAGAATGGTAAGGTAGTTATGGCAAATAAGAATAATTTCTTTCCTCTCCCTGATGGATTTAAAAATGAAGAGATGGAAGCAGATGTACTCATCGTAGGTGGCGGAAGTGCGGGCCTTAGTTGTGCCTTTCAAATTCAAAAAGAATTTGAGAAACTCAAAGAAAAAGGTGATCCTTCTGTTGAAGGCAAAGAGGCTCCAATGATTATAGTGTTAGAAAAAGCCTCAGAGGTAGGAGCGCACAGTTTCTCAGGAGCGGTATTAAACCCAATAGCATTAAAAGAGCTTTTACCTAATTTTAAAGATCTTGATTGTCCTCTTGATACTGAAGTTGTTGAAGATGCAGTCTACTATCTGACTCAATCGGGTGGAGCTGTTAAGTTTCCAGTAACTCCGCCGCAGTTCAATAATCATGGAAACTATATAGTGTCTATTTCTAAATTGAATCGTTGGTTAGCATCTCAGTGTGAACAAAAAGGTATTAACATATTTCCTGGATTTGCTGCTGTTGAAGCCCTTTATGAGGGAGATAAAATTATCGGAGTCAGAACTGGAGATAAGGGAAGAGATCAAAATGGAGAGCCAAAAGCTAATTTTGAACCAGGTATTTTGATTAAGGCAAAAGTTACTATTTTTGCAGAAGGTACACGTGGATCTCTATTTAAATCCGTTTCTAAAAAACTCTCTTTAAGAGAGGGTAAAAACCCTGAAGTTTTTGAAGAAGGTGTAAAAGAAATTATTCAATGTGCTCCAGGCTCTATTAAACCCGGCCAAGTCATACATACTATGGGATTTCCACTCTCTAAGAGTATAGGAGGTACGTTTATGTATACTCTTCCTGGTGATAAAGTTTTACTTGGTCTAGTAGCTTATCTAGATACAAAAGACCCTTTATTGGATCCACACAGAGAACTTCAGAAATTAAAAACTCATCCATTTATTAATAATTTTATTAAAGGTGGAAGTATTCTTGCTTATGGAGGGAAAACACTTCCAGCAGGTGGATGGTTTTCTATGCCTAAGCTTTATGGTCAGGGCTGGATGGTTGTTGGTGATTCTGCAAGTATGGTAGATGTACAAAAACTAAAAGGTATTCATCATTCAATGAAGTCTGGAATGCTTGCTGGAGAAACTGCCTTAGCGGCTTGGCTGGCTAACGATGTTTCGGCTAGTAAGTTAAGCATCTATGAGTCTAAAATTAATGCCTCTTATGTTAAGCATGAGTTATATAAGGTCAGAAATTTTCATCAAACCTTATCCAAAGGTATCTTAAAGGCGCTTCCACTGCTAGCTATACAAGAGATTACAGGGGGTAAAGGTTTACAGGACAATATGCCAGTAGAAGAAGATGCAAAGACAACAGAGAAAGTTAGAGAAATATGGGGGACTGAAGACCTAAGTCAAATTAAAGAGTTTAGATTGCCCTCTGTAGATGGTAAGCTCTATATGGATAAACTTTCCAGTGTTTATTTAACAGGAACTTCTCACGACGAACATTCTCCGAATCACTTGTTGCTACAAAATGGTGATGTTTGTTCCTCTGTATGTGAGCCTAAATACAGGTCACCGTGCACTCATTTTTGTCCTGCGGCTGTTTATGAAATGATTCCATCTGAAAAAAATTCAGGGCAAAAAGAATTGAAAATAAACTACACCAACTGTATACATTGCAAAACCTGTGATATTAAATGTCCTTTTGAGAATATTGATTGGACTCCTCCCGAAGGTGGTGGAGGCCCAAAATATTTAGAAACATAGTTGGAGTTTATGGCTGATTTTTTTGCTTCTTGTCCTCAAGAAATGTCTGTAGTTTTGGAAAAAGAATTAAACAACCTTGGATTTGAAAAGACAGAAAGAATTAATAGCGGTGTTTATTTTGAAAGTTCTTGGGAAGGCTGTTATAGGGCCAATTTGCACTCAAGATTAGCAAGTAGAATCTATAAACCTGTTTTGGAGTTTATAGCCTATGATCAGGAGCAGTTGTACAGGGAAATTCAGAGACATGATTTTACTAAATATATAGACCCTCAACAGACACTGGCAATAGATACAGTTATTAATGATTGCAAACTTCATGATCAAAGATTTGTCACTATGGTGATTAAAGATGCAATAGTTGATCAGTTTAGAGAAAAAAAAGGTGAAAGACCCAGTATAGATTCCAAGAATGCTGATTTGCGAATTCATGTTAAAGGGACAAAGAATACTTTTTGGGTGGCACTTGATACGTCGGGATCCGGGTTATATCAGAGGGGTTATCGAAGAGAAGTCGGAGAGGCTCCAATCAAAGAAAATTTAGCTGCAGGATTGATTGAAATTGCTGAATGGGATAAGCAGTCAGCATTTGTAGATCCAATGTGTGGGGCTGGGACTTTCTTGATAGAGGCTGCGTTAATGGCTCTTAATATTGCTCCTGGAACTTTGAGAAAAAGATTTGGTTTTCAAAATTGGCTAAATTATAAAAGTGATGTTTGGGACAAATTAGTATCAGAGGCTCTTAATAATGAAAAAGAAATGATTGATTTCCCTATTTTAGGTTATGATATTGATAGACAAGTTATTTCCAAAGCAAAATCTAATGCGCGTTTAGCTGGTGTTGATCATGTTGTGAAATTTCAAACAGAAGCCGTTGCGGTTGTCAAAGCACCCTGTGAAAAAGGGATTATGATAACTAATCCTCCCTATGGTGCTCGAATAGGTGAGGAAGATAATCTTAAAGATGCGTATAAAGATCTAGGGTTCACTATGAAAAATCATTTTAAAAACTGGGACTGTTGGATTTTGTCAGGAAATAAAGATTTAATTTTAGAAATGAAATTGAAGTCTAGTCGTCGAGTGTTTGTCTATAATGGTCCTATTGAGTGTCGTTTTCTTAAGTATGAAATGTTTTAAATCAAAGGAATTTATAAACAAAATTCTTAAATTCTATAAAAAAGATCTAAGGGCCTTTGCTCTTAGATCTTTTTAGCGTCAACTGACGATAACTATGATTTTTGCTGTCCTAGAAAGGCTTATTGACAGCTACGATGGAGCCGATAATAGGAATCAGTATACAAAGTGCATAAATCAAAATTGTGGGTAATAATTTTCTTTTAACAATGCTTGCCAGGATAACGGCACAACCCCAAAGAGCTATTTTCACATAAATCCAAGTTGGCATTTGCGCAAAAAAACCTAATCTGGCAGCAAGGCCAAATCCAGAAATGATAAGAATGGTGACTCCAATACCATGAGCGATAAAAAATTTTTTAAAGATTTTCTTTGCTTCATCGGCATCACTTTTTAGTAACTGAATTGCTATCATGGCAATTAAAGAAGTGAAGGTGAGAACCAATCCCATCAGGTGCAGTGTTTTGTAGACTTCGTAGCTCATAAGTTTCCTTTCGGTAAGTTCGTTGAAAATATTATTCTTTTATATTTAAAGTAGCTATTATTTTTGAAAGTTGTTTTCTCATCTCAACTAGCTTGGTGAGAGAGGAGATAGTTTTTAGAGCATCTTTAATTTTTTGTAGAGGGTATCCTCCGTATTGTCCAGCTTCCACTACATCGTTTGTCACAGTAGATCTACCAGCAAGGGTGACTCCATCACAAATGTTCAGATGAGTAGAAACCACGCTATTTCCTCCTGTTGTGAATCTATGACCTAAATGAGTTGAGCCGGCAACAAAAAATCCAGCTGCTATCAATGAGTTTTCACCTAGCGAACAGTTGTGGGCAAAATGGCAAAGGTTATCTATCTTAGACCCTTTTTTAATTCTTGTTTCCGTGATTGTAGCTCTATCAAAGCAACAATTCGATCCAATTTCTACGCGATCTTCGATAACTACTTTACCAATCTGAGGGATTTTGTGATGATGATAGTTTTGATCTGTATAGTATCCAAAACCATCTGATCCAATTGAAGTATGCGGGTGGACTTCGCAATGGGAGCCAATTTCGCAGTGGCTTCCTAAGTAAATTGAAGCATGAAGTATGCTAGAATTTCCTATTGTCGCTTTTCTTTCTATAACGCAGTTAGGGCCGACAATAGTATTGTCACCAATAGTTACATTTTCTCCAATGTAGGAAAAAGGTCCGATTTTTACATTTTTTCCTAGAATGACATTTGTTGAAATAATAGCTGAAGGATGAATCTGGTAATTAAACTTCTCATGCTTATCATCAAACAAAGGAAGAACCGCATTAAGGGCTGACTTAAAGTTTTCAGCTGTAAGTAGGGTGAAAGAAACAGGCATGTTGAAAAGATTTAATAGTTGTGGGGGGGAGATAACTACTTTGGGTTTTTTGGAGAAACAGTGTGCGATATGTTCAGGCTTAGAAATAAAAACCAACGACTGTTCTTCCATTTGCTCGGGCGTTGAAATGTTGTTGACTGTTAGATTTCTGTCTCCAGATACAAAAGTGAAAAGGTTTACGTTAGAGGTGAGTATGTCATTTACTGAAACAGTTTTCATTTTAGTTTTCTTTCTTTTTAAAAAGTGACTGCTATTGCTATGCAATAAAACAATTTAAAATTAGTTACAAGTTGCTTTAAGTGAGTATATTTGAGGTTATATTTACCTGCAACGAAGGAGGATGCTGTTAATGGCCAAAAAAGCATCAGTAAAAAGTAAAAAGGTTAAAACTGAGACAACTAAAAAAGTATCTGTTAAGAACGTAAAAGTTAAAGTTGATAAAGTCGTAAAAACAAAATCGACAGCAAAAGCTATAGCTTCAAAAAAAGTTGATACTGCTTCAGTAGCTTTCCCAAAAAAATCTATCGCTGCAAAGGATGTTGCCTTTAGGGGTGAAAAAAAGAAAATTTCTCAAAAAGATCCTAAAAATCTCAATTCTAACTTAAAGGTTTCTCCAAAGACGGTTGCGTCATCAAATGAAGAAGTCTTGGATAAAAAACAAGCATCGGTTAAAGGTGCAGCTAAAAATGATGTTGTGAAGAAGAGTAAAATTCAAGAAAGCATGGATTCTATTGAGGTGGTGCAAGTTGTTTCTGAAAAAGCTTCAATTAAAAAAGTTTCTGAATCTAAAAAAAGTAAAGCCGCCGCGAAACTTGAAATTGAGCAAAATGCTAAATGGTCTGATCTTTTTGAGAAGTTTAAAGCCGTAAAACCAATTACTTATAATATGCGCGAAGTATTTGAGGCCAATCAGCCTATTCAGCATAAAGTGTTGGGATGGGGGTGGATTTTGTCTAATGAGAATGACCGACTTGAGGTTTTATTTAAAGAGGGTAAAAAAATACTTATTAGTAACTATAAAGGATAGGAAAGAGATGAAAAAAGTGACAAATTTGTTCAGAAAAAAAAAGTTTGTTGCATTTAGTAAAGAACTCACCTAGAAAATAATCGATGGCAAAAGAAGATTTAGCACAAGTAGACGGAAAAGTCGTAGATGCCTTAGCTGGCGGTATTTATAAAATCCTACTAGATAACAAAGTAGAGATTTCAGCTAAGCTCTGTGGAAAAATGAGAAGATTTAACATTCGCGTTGTTGTAGGTGACAGGGTTACTGTTGGAGTTTCTCCTTATGATCCTACTCACGGTCTAATTATGTACAGACATAAATAATTAACTAATCAATTTTATGAAATTCAATTTTTGAGGAGATTATGGATCAAGCTCTCCAGGGTTATTTTGCAAAATTTTTATCAACAGTACCTTTAAAATCTGCTGCGGCTGTATTAGAACTTGCGGCAGAAGGTGCCACGGTTCCATTTATTGCAAGATATAGAAAAGAAAAAACGGGTAACTTAGATGAAGTTCAAATCAGGGGCGTTATTGAAGCCAATGAAACTTTTGAAGAGATTATAAAGAGAAAAACCTTCCTTTTAAAAGAAATTGCTGAGCAAGGAAATCTTACTGAAGAAATTAAGAAACGTATTGAACTTTCTTGGGATCTTGGAGAACTTGAAGAGATTTATCGTCCATTTAAAAAGAAAAAGAAAACTAAGGCAACAATTGCCAGAGAAGCAGGTTTAGAGCTATTGGCATTATGGTTATGGGATATCGGTCATGGTGTTATTTCTGATGATATGACGATGGAAGTAAAAGCAAAAGCTTATCTTAATCCTGAAAAGAAAATACAGACTTATGAAGATGCTCTTAAAGGTGCTCAAGATATCTTGGTTGAAAAAGTGGCGAATGACCCTGATTTGAGGATAAAGGTTCAGACAAATTATTTCGATCATGGTAAAATTATTTGTAAGGCTGCCAAAGGATTTAAGCCTCATTCTAAATACGATATGTACAAAGAGTTTGAAGAGCCTGTTAAGAGTCTTTTAGAGACTAAAAATTCGCATAGGTACATGGCTATGAGAAGAGGGTGGCAGGAAGAGGAGCTTAGTCTTGACATTAAAGGAGATGATGAGTTGCTGCTGAAAACCTACGTTGGGTTTGCAACAAATAACTCCGATACTCCCATTGGAGACTTTTTAGCCAATTGTGCTAAAGTGGCTTTGAACGTCTATGTTGTGCCATCAGTGACCAACGAAGTTCATAGATCTTTAAAAGAGAAGTCTGATGAGGATGCAATTAAAGTTTTTGCTGAAAATGTGAGAAAGCTATTGTTGGGATCTCCTTTTGGATCAAAATGTGTTCTTGGTGTGGATCCTGGTTTAAGAACTGGTTGTAAGGTAGCTTTGATTGATAAAAGTGGTGCCTTTATTTCTCACACTGTGCTTTATACTTTGGGTGATGATGCTGATACAAAAGCTAAAAATTTATTTGCTGAAGTTCTTAAGCAGATTCAAATTGATGCTATTGCGGTCGGCAATGGCACGGCAGGTAGACAAACTGAAGCTTTTTTAAGAAAAGTTATAGGTGATCTTGGCAAAACAATTCCTGTGATTATGGTTAATGAGTCGGGTGCTTCAGTTTATTCGGCTTCAGACGTGGCTAGGCAGGAGTTTCCTGATCTAGATGTTACTGTTAAAGGTGCGATTAGTATTGCTCGTCGTTTGCAAGATCCTTTAGCTGAGCTAGTTAAAGTAGATCCTAAATCGATTGGTGTTGGCCAATATCAACATGATGTTAATCAAACACAATTAAAAAAATCTCTTGATGCTGTAGTTGAATCTTGTGTGAATACAGTAGGGGTTGATTTAAATACGGCTTCTGCTCCATTACTGTCTTTTGTATCAGGAATTGGTCCATCTTTGGCTTCAAATATTGTAGAACACAGAAAGTCTAAAGGTTTATTCACTGATAGATCTGAGCTTTTAAAAGTTACAAAATTTAGCACCAAAGTTTATGAGCAAGCAGCAGGGTTCTTGAGAATTACCGGTGGAAAAGTATTGTTAGACCAAACTGGAATTCATCCTGAAAGATACGCTGCTGTTAAAGATATGGCTCAAGAAATGAATCTTTCAGTTGGAGATTTGATAGGTGAAGGCGCTAAAAAACTTGTGGAGCATAGAACTAAATGGGCGAAACTTGTTGGTGAATTTACTTTTGACGATATTGTAAAAGAATTGGAGAAGCCCGGAAGAGATCCAAGGGATCCTTTTAAAATATTTCAATATAGAGAAGATATTTTCGAAGTTAAAGATTTAAAAGAAGATATGATTTGTCCTGGTATTGTTACAAATGTCACAAACTTTGGAGCTTTTGTTGATATTGGTGTTCATCAAGATGGCTTGGTACATATTTCTGAATTGTCTCATAAGTTTATTGATGATCCTCGTAAAGTTGTGAGTCCTGGTGATCAAGTGAAGGTGAGAGTGCTTAAAGTAGACTCTGAAAAAAATCAGATAGCTTTGACAATGAAACTTGAAGCACCTTCGGCTGAGTTGAGAGCTGAAAGAAGTAATGAGAGAAGATTTGAATCTAAATCAGTAGGTGGAGCTGGTCAGCACAGACAACAGGCAGCTTCTGGGCAAGGTCAACGAAATCAAGAGTCTTCTAAGCGATTTGATAACAAGGCTAATGATGGACGTAAGTTTAATAATGACAATCGTAGCGGAGGAGATTCTAGAAATTTTGCTAATAAGTCTCAGGGTTTTAGTGGTGGTAGTGGTAGCACTAGTAACCAACAAGCTAATAAGCCTGGGCAAAAGCCATTTAACAATCCATTCGCAGCGTTAACACAACTAAAAAAATAAAAATAGAATTAGTAAAATAGGAGATACTCATGATTAAAAAAATTAAAACTCATAAAAAAAGAAATAAAAGTGCAAAGCATAAAGCTAAAAGAATTTTGAAAAAGAAAAAAATGATTAAGAAGAGACAAAAAAGATAGTTTAGAGATAGTGTTAAAAAATTAAACTTAAGATCTAAGAACCTAGCTAAATGTTAACAAAAAATGACATAGGCTAGGTTTTTTTGTATCCTTGTTCTTTATTCATAAGTTGTCTTGCAATTTCTTGGAAGCCTAGTCCACCGGGTAAATTGGCTACAAATTTTGGTTGAAATTTTAATTTTGAAATAAAATTTTGAATATTTGCTACTGCAATTGAGTTTTCGAAATACTCAAACATAGGTTCGTCATTTGGAGAGTCTCCAACAAAAGCACAGCATCTTTGAATTAATGAAGATTCAGTTAGATGGAACTCATTTTCTAAAAACTTAAGTGACATTTTCAACTTATTAAAATCTCCAAACCACCCATTTACATGAATACTGCTGACTTTGCATGTAGCCCCATGCATTTTAAATATATCTGTAATCTTATTAATTTCTTTTTCGGAAAGAGGGGGAACGTCTTCGCAAAAGTCTATGGCCAAATCAAAAAGTCTGCAAAATTGATCACTGGAGATCCCTGCATTTGGAACCTCGCTTAAAATATCTATCTTAATTTGTTCTAGTTTTTTGGCATCTTGTTTTTGTTCCTCGATGGTTTTACTAAAAACTCTTTTCATCTGGTTGTTTTGATAGGAAAAATAAAAAGCACCATTTTCGCCGATCACACCTTTGACAGGCCAGAATCTTGCGATCATCTCACACCATCCAGCAGGCCTGCCTGTTACTGGTACTACATTTATTCCGTATTCAAAAAGCTCCCAAAGAGCTTGAAAGCTTTCTGCAGGAAGTTTTCCATCTGAAGTTATGGTGTCATCAATATCAGTAAATAAAATTGAAATCTTATTTTTAAAATGTGAGATACTTGTCATTTTCTCATGGTAATAGAGATAGAGAGTTCTGAACAAGCAGATAAATTATCTATGATAATGAAGAAAAAAGGCCATAAATATTTTGTAAAACAAGCCTTCAAAGCTAGTCTAACATCGAGTAAATGAAGCAAGCAGTCAAAATTATAACTTGCTCTCGTCCCATAAGATTTTTAATTTAAAACTCAGTTATAAGGGGATTTAACACATGGCTCAATCAAAATCGCATTCTCAAAGTGGTATAAAACTTGTCGTCGTTGAGTCTCCGACAAAGGCTAAAACTATTAGAAAATTTTTAGGCAAGGAATATATTGTTGAGTCTTGCATGGGGCATATTCGTGATCTGCCCCAGTCTTCCAAAGATATTCCAGAAAAATTTAAAAAAGAAAAGTGGGCTCAACTTGGTGTCAACGTTGATAAAAATTTTGAGCCTTTGTACTGTGTACCAAAGGATAAACTCAAAGTTGTAAAAAATTTAAGAGAGAAATTATCTGAAGCAGATGAACTATTCCTAGCTACGGATGAAGACCGAGAGGGAGAGAGTATTTCGTGGCATTTGGTGGAAGTTTTAAATCCAAAAGTTCCCATGAAACGAATGGTTTTTCATGAGATTACCAAAGAAGCTATTCACAAGTCTTTAAAAGAAACTCGTGATATTGATTATAATTTAGTGAAGGCTCAAGAGGCGAGACGAGTTTTAGATCGTCTTGTTGGATATACTATTTCTCCTTTACTTTGGAAGAAAGTAGCTTATGGGTTGTCTGCTGGTAGAGTTCAATCAGTGGCGGTTCGATTGATTGTTGAAAAGGAATTAGAGAGAATTCGTTTCAAAAAGTCAGAATATTGGGGCGTAAAAGCTGATCTTGAAAAAAGTTCTACTACTTTTGAAGCAAAATTGACGGATTATAAAAATCAAAAAGTAGCTATAGGCAAGGACTTTAACGGATTAACAGGGCAGTTAATCGAAAATAAAAATGTCATGTTGCTTGATAAAGAAAAAGCTCAAGATGTTTTAAGTCAAGCAAAGTCATCTCCATGGACAGTGTCGGATATAGATGAAAAACCTGTTTTTCGAAAACCCTCAGCCCCATTTATTACTTCTACTTTGCAACAGGAAGCAAATAGAAAGTTAGGATTAAGTTCTAGAGAAACTATGCAGGTGGCCCAAAAACTATACGAACAAGGGTTTATCACCTATATGAGAACAGATTCTCCTTTTTTATCTCAGGAAGCTATTTTGGCGGCAAGAGACTGTATTCAAAAAAAATATGGTGGAGAATATTTACCGTCAGCACCTAGAGTTTATGATGCCAAAAAAGCAAAAGGAGCTCAGGAGGCCCATGAAGCTATTCGACCAGCAGGATCACAATTTGTAGATCCAGATAATACTGGATTGAGTGGAACTCAATTGAAAGTTTATGAGTTGATTTGGATGAGAACCATGGCATCTCAAATGGTTGATAGTAAACAAAAGCAAGTAGCTGTTAAAATCAAAGCAGGCGATGCCATTTTTTCTGCATCGGGAATGACCATTGAGTTTCCTGGGTTTTTAAGAGCTTATGTTGAAGGAAGTGATGATCCTGAAGCTGATTTACTTGAACGTGAAGTGCGCTTGCCTGTTTTGAAAAAAGAAGATCTCGTTCAATTGAAAAAAGTAGATGTTACTCAGCATGAGACCAAGCCTCCAGCGAGGTATACAGAAGCTAGTTTAGTTCAAACTATGGAAAAAGAAGGGATTGGACGTCCTTCTACTTATGCGAGTGTTATTGGGACGATTATTGATCGAGGCTATGTAAAAAAACAGGCTAACGCTCTTTATCCAACTTTTACAGCCATGGTAGTTTCGAAGCTTTTGAAAAATTACTTTCCTCAGTATGTAGATTTAGGTTTTACTTCTGGAATGGAAGCTTCTTTGGATAATATCGCTGAAGGTGAGTTAGATTGGGAAAAGTATCTTAAAGAAATTTATTTTGGAAGTAAGGGTCTTAAAACTCAAGTTGAAGAAAAAGAGGAAAAGATTGATGCAGCCGAAGCCAGAACGATTAAACTTGAAGGTATGGAAAACTATACTTTTCACGTAGGTCGTTATGGTGCTTACCTTAGTACTAAACGAGATGGAGCTGAAGTTTCGGCCTCGTTGCCAGAGAGTGAAACACCAGCAGATATTACTCCTGAAGTGGCTGAGAAGTTAATTGATCAAAAACTAAATGGAGCTGATAGTCTTGGTAAAGATCCTAAAACGGGGTTGCCAATTTATGTCTTAAATGGTCGCTTTGGTCCCTATGTTCAATTAGGTGATGTGACTGAAGAGAATGATAAACCTAAGCGAGCTTCACTACCTCCGACTGTATTACCTGAAAATGTAACCTTAGAGATCGCACTAAAATTATTATCATTACCCATTTCATTAGGTGAGCATCCTGAAACCAAAAAAGAAATAAAAGCTGGGCTTGGTCGTTTTGGTCCTTATGTAGTTCATGATGGTGACTTTAGATCTATTCCTAAAGGTGTAGATATGTTTAGTCTTGATTTGAAACAAGCTTTGGAGCTACTGAGTGCTCCGAAAAAAGGCCGTGGTGCTAGTAAAACACCATTAAAGTCTTTGGGCTTGCATCCGGTAACTCAGGAAGAAGTGCAAATTTTTAATGGCCCTTATGGCCCCTATTTCAAAGTAGGGAAAGTGAACGCCTCTCTACCAGAGAAGGCAGAAGTCGAAAAAATGACTTTAGAAATTGCAGTGGAGGTTTTGAAGGATAAAATTTCAACCAAAGCTTCAAAATCAAAAACCAAGTCAAGTTCAGTATCAACTAATGCTTCCACGACAAAAATGGCAAGTGCAGCAAAAGGTAAATCTACTGGGGCCAGCGGTAAGCAAACGACGAAAGGAAAGCCCTTTGAAGGTACTCAGCCTGAAATCATAAAAGCTAGTAAAGTAGGACTGAAAACATCCCCTGTGGTGGCGTCTAAGGCTGTTGAGGCCAAGAAAGAATCTTCGGTATCAAGCAAGGTTGTGGTGAGACGAAAAGGTTAGTAGAGACTGTTATCCTTTTTGGCACCAATTTTTTGGTACAAAAACACGTCTTAAATCAGATGGATTGTCTGTAGTGAATACCGGTTTTTTATTGAGATTAGCAACATGTTGAGCTTCTTTTTTATTTAGCCAACCATATTTCTCAGACTTTCTCACTGGCTCATAGTAGAAACAACGCTTGTATTTGTTATCTTTGAATAGTCTTTTTTGGTAAGCCTTTAACTGCACAGGTTTTTTTGTTCGTTTAGAGGCTTCTGCTGAGGGACTGATAAAAAAGATGGCCCCTAACAATATGAATAAGCTAAGGACTGAGTTTAAAATTTTAGAGTTCATATAGCCTGCCTTCGGTGAAAATATAACTATATCCTTTTCAACTCTAATGCCACAGTTACAAAACGTGATGTGTTTTAAGTAGAGAAGGTCTTTGTCTGGAGAAAATAGAGGCCATCTATAAGAAAACAGAATTAATTTTTGGAAAAACTCTCTGTCATAATTTTTGACAGTCGCAAAAAAGGCAGTCAGTTGCAAAGTATTCCTACTGATAAACCTTCTGGTGAAATACTCTGAGTTCTTCTTTTTTATCTATCATTTCTGTGATAGCAATTAGTTCATGAAAAAGACTCAGCTTGAATTAGGTATCCAGCGTGAAAAAGAACTGGATCGCAATTTTTCTCAGGGAGGACGAAGTTTTTATTTTTTTGACTTCGACGATAATATCGCTTGTTTGACAACTCCTTTGATACTTTTTCATAAAGAGACAAATGTAGAACTACCTCTCTCTAGCCATGAGTGGGCAAACGTCCATCATTTAATCGGAAAATCTGGAATTTATAAAGATTATGAAATTAGATATTGCGATAAAACAGGGACTTTTAAGTTTTTTAGAGATCATGAAGCCCATGAATTAGAAAAACTAGGTCACAAAGAGCAAGTTTTTGTTAAGGACATTGCAGAGATTTTAGGTTTTCAAGATGTTGAGTGGAAAGGACCATCATGGGAGTGTTTTTACCATGCCTGTTTTAACCAAAGACCCATATCCATTATCACAGCTCGAGGACATAAGCCTGAGACAATAAGACAAGGTATAAGAAAATTTGTTGAGGCTGGATGGTTACCTCATGAGCCTAATTATTTAACCATTTTCCCAGTATCTCATATTCCGACTAGAAAGGATTTGGGAGATATTGATTTATCTCTTTCTACGGCTGAGCTTAAGCAAAGAGCCATTAGAAGAAGTGTTGAAAAGGCTTTTGAGTTATACGGATTTAGTATTCATCACCGCTTTGGAATGAGTGATGATGATCCCAAAAATTTAGATTTAATTGTCTCTGAAATGAAACGTCTAAAGGAAATTTACCCAGAGATTTGTTTTTTTGTAATCGAAACTCACAAAGGTGCTTTTGTTAAACATGAAATAAGAAGTCAAAGTCATCTGGTTTTGAAAAATACGGCCCATCATGAGGGATCCCATAGGCAGTTGACTTTTTTTAATGAATCATAAAATTACATTTGATCTTTGCAGATATTGTTATTCTTTATGCTATGAAACAATAATTTTTTTAAAGTAATTATGACAATAGTCCTAAGGACATTTTTTAAATGTTTCTCTTCTCAATAATCATTTATTCTAACACAGTGTTTTGGTTTAGCAGTTGAGTTAAGACCTTGCGAAAAAACAATTTTTTAAAGCAAATTTATTAATTGCCGATTTGATAATATGCTTTTTCAATCAAATTGAATTTTCAAAAGTCTGATGCAATGGCAATAAATAAAGAAGATTTAAAATAAAAGGGGATATTAATGAAAAAACTATTATTTATCTTATTGGCTGGAATGGTTTTCTCAGTCAGTTCGTTTTCTCAGTCAGAAGATGAAGAAATGGAAAAAAGAAAAAAACCCATCGGTGCTATTGCTTTGCAAAAAAAAGATGGAATGGAGTGTCGCTACATAAGTATGATTGAGGATGGTTTTTTAAAATACCATGTCAGTTATAACAAGAGAGACAAAGAGCTAGAGACTCGAGTTATTGAACAACATTTAAAAAAACTAGATCCTTCGAAAATATACTTTACTCAAGAAGATACAGAGAGACTTAAGGAATTAATGAAAAATCTTTTTGATAAAACCAAAAAGAATGATTGTGATTTTTTAGTTGAAGCTCAAAATCTTCTTTTAAAACGAGTTCAAGAGAGAGCAGAGTTTGCGAAAAAGTTTTTAGGAAAAGACTATAAATTTGATGATAAAACAGAGTTTGTTTATGATCCTGATCAAAAGAAGTTTCCTAAAAACCAAGATGAAGCCAATGAGTTTTTGAAAAAATACATACACTTTCAAATCTCAAATTATCTAGCAACAGATTTAAAGTTAAAAGAAGCCATTGATAAGGTTAAGAAGAATTATGATTTAGCTGTTAAGAGAATGAAGGAAACATCTTTAGATGATCTTTACTCAGGTTATTTGGATAGTTTTGCAAGATCGTTAGATCCACACTCTAGTTTTTTTTCTAGAGATGTTTTAGATGATTTTCAAATTCAAATGAGCTTATCGCTTGAAGGTATTGGTGCAACTCTGTCCAGCGAGAATGGTTTTACAGTTGTTGAGCAACTTGTTCCTGGAGGTGCTGCTGCTAAGTCTGGTTTAGTTGAACCGCAGGATAAGATCATTGCCGTAGGACAAGAAAAAGGCGAAATGGAAAATGTGATCGACATGGATTTAAAGGATGTTGTTAAGAAAATCCGTGGGCCTAAAGGTACAAAGGTTAGACTTACTATACTTAGAAAAGAAGGCGAAGGTAAAAAAAGAAAAGACATCACATTAGTTAGAGATAAAGTGAATCTTGAAGATGAGGCCGCTCAAATTCATTTTTTAGATAAAGAAATTAATGGACAAAAGAAAAAAATTGGGTTGATTAATTTACCATCTTTTTATGCTGATTCCAAGCGTGGTGGCCGTAGTGCTGCTGACGATATGAAAAAGTTATTGAAGCAAGCTCGAGAAAATAAAGTTGACGGTATTGTGTTAGATTTATCAAATAACGGTGGTGGAAGTCTAGATGATGCTGTTAATATAGCGGGGTTATTCTTTAAAACTGGTAATGTAGTCAAGCAATCTTCAAAAACAGAAGGTCGTGAGCAAGTTCTTGAAGATACTGATAAAATGGTAGATTGGGCAGGGCCAATGGTGGTCTTGACATCAAGAATTAGCGCTTCCGCTTCAGAAATTGTGAGTGGAGCATTGCAAGATTATAAACGAGCTGTTGTTGTTGGAGGAGATCATACTTTTGGTAAAGGTTCAGTGCAAAGTGTTTTGCCGATTCCTGGGCAGTTAGGTGCTATAAAAGTAACTGTTGGAATGTTTTTTATTCCTGGAGGAAACTCTACTCAACATCGTGGTGTTTCGGCAGATGTGACTTTACCTGGACCTTATAGCACAGATGAAATTGGCGAAAAATCATTGGATTATTCTCTACCTCCTAAAAAAGTGGAACCCTTTCTTTCAAAAGAGGCTTATGTCACTGAAGGCGATGGCTCATGGAAAGAAATCAAAGAAGATTGGTTTAAGGCATTAAAAGAGAAATCTTCACAACGTGTAGATAAGAGTACTGATTTTAAAAAAGTAGTTGAGGATTTAAAAAAAGCTAAAGATAAAGGAAAAGTCATTAAAGTTTCTGATGTCCTAAAGGATAAAGAAAAAAATGAAAAAACTAAAAAAGACAAGAAAAAAAGATTCTCTAAAGATGAAAGAAATAAAGAATATCTGAAAAGAGCTGATATCAATGAGTCGATTCAAGTCCTTTTAGATTTAATTCAACTAGAAAATTCAAATACTATAACTGAAAATTCAAAAAAAGACTAATTTTTTCTAGACATCATGGAATTGCTTCCTTAAGAATAACATATAAATATCTTAAGGAGGCGATTGATGCCAGCGCCTAAGACGGCAAATAAATCTAAGCCATTAAAAAGCAGTGTTAAAAGTAATTCTAAGGAAGTGAATTCTAAAGGTCTTCCTTTACCAAAAAATATTTTATTAAACATGCATGATCTAATGGTTAAGTCCAGAGTTTTAGAAGAACGTTTGATCAAAATCTACAGAACAGGAGAGTCCTATTTTTGGATTGGTGGTCCTGGTGAAGAGGCTTGGGGTGTTCCTCTTGGAATGCTTGCTTATAAAGGACAAGGCCTTGAACATGATTTTTTTCATTTACATTACCGTTGCACTCCGACATTAATCGCCTTAGGTATGGACATGAAAGATTCCATTCGCTTAATGATGAATCGGGTTACAGATCCTTCAACAGGTGGAAGAAATTTTTCAAATCATTACTGTTTTCCAAAGTGGAATGTGGCTCCTGTCACTTCCCCTATCGAGGTACAGTATGGGATCGCTTTAGGGACAGCACATGCTCAAAAACGTCATGGAGGTAAAGGTATTTCCATTGTTTCTGGGGGGGATGCAGGTACAGCTGAAGGTGATTTTGCAACTTGCTTAGTGTGGTCTTCAAGAAAAGGCAATGAGTTACCTTTATTGATAACGGTCCAAAATAATCGTTGGGGAATTTCAACTTCTTTTGATGGGCAACATGGTGAGACCAACATAGCAGACAGAGCTAGAGCTTTTAATATTCGTGCCCGCGTAATTAACGGCAACGATCCTATCGAAAGTTATTTAGCTATCCAGGAAGAGATGGAATATATCAGGAAGACAGGTAAACCAAGCTTTATAGAGGCCAAGGTGTCTAGGCTTTATGGTCATTCCTCAGCCAGTGGAGCAAATTTTATTACCAGTGAAGTTGATAGTCTAAAAAATTTCGAAGCTTTACTTATGAAAAATAAGTTGATTTCTGAAAGCCAGATCAAAGAGGTTTGGCAAAAATACGAAGAGGAAGGTGTAAAAGCGACAGAGGAAGCTAGAAAAGAAGCGACTCCAACATCTGAATCTATTTGGGATCATATTTATTATGGCAATGAAAATGCTGACTGGAGGAAATTTTAATGGCTAACATGGCTCAAGCAATCAGATTAGCTTTGCATTATGGTGAGAAGCATTTAGATGTTAAAGATGTTTTTGGACAAGATGTTGGAGCTCCATTGGGTGGAGTTTTTACTGCGACTCAAGGGCTAAGTACTTCTTGGAACGCACCACTTGATGAGCGTGGAATTATAAATATGGCCATGGGTATTGCTATGGCTGGTGATCGTTGTGTTGCTGAGATTCAGTTTTGTGATTATATATTTAACACTATCGATTTACTGAAAATAGCTGGTAATACATTGTGGTGTACTAATGGCCAGTATAATTTGCCAATGGTTGTGATGACTCCAGTTGGAGCGGGAATTAGAGGGAGCGTATATCATTCACATTCCTTTGATGCTTGGGCAAGCCGACTTCAGGGTTGGAAAGTGGTTATGCCTTCAACCCCACTGGATGCCTATGGTTTACTGCTAGCTGCAATTAAAGATCCAAATCCGGTATTGTTTTTAAAACCAAAAGCTTTGATGAGAGAAAAGGGTGAAGAGTTAATTCCTGGCGAACCAGCTGATGAAAAAGAACTTAAAGCTATGATTGATGCACCAATTGGTGATCGATCTAAGTGGAAAGCAAAGTGGCCTGAGTTATCTGAGTACATAGTCCCTATCGGAAAAGGAAAAATAACTAGATCTGGTGAACAAGTGACAGTTGTCAGTTATGGTCGTCATCTACTTTTATGTAATAAAGTCGCTGATGAATTAAAACAGGAAGGATATTCTGTTGAAGTCATCGATTTAAGATCTATTTATCCTTATGATTGGCAGATGATTAAAACTTCTGTTGCGAAAACAGGAAAGTTACTGGTAGTTAACGAGGACACTGAAGTTACTAATTTTGGTGAGCATTTGGTTTATAGAGCTGTTGAAGAGTTGTTTTATCAGCTTTTAGCGAGACCAAGAGTGATTGCCGGAAAAAATGTTCCCGGTATTGGTTTACATCCTAATCTAGAGGATGCTACGGTGCCTCAGTTATTTGAAATTAAGCAGGCTATTGTTGAAATGATTCACGAAGCACCCTAGTTGATAATATTATACCATTTGAAATAAGGATAAAGATGTTAGAGTCAGGAACAAAAAAAAGAGTTGCAAAAAAACAAAACCATATCGTATTTGATAAGTACGAGCTTTATACTAAAGCAGTTCAGTCTCCAGAAGGAGATGTTGAATTTATCTGGGAAACTTATAAAGAAGTTAAAAAAAGAGAAGCTAAAACTTTTAGAGAAGATTTTTGCGGCACTTTTGCTCTGTCATCCGAATGGGTTAAATTTAAAAAAAATAATAAGGCTTATAGTGTGGATCTAGATCCAGAACCGATGGAGTATGGTCGTCAAAAATATTTAGCCAAACTCTCTCCTGATCAGCAAAAAAGACTGAATCTTATTGAGGGTGATGTTTTGAAAGTTGAGTTACCTAAAGTCGATGTTGTAGCGGCGTTGAATTTTTCTTATTTTCTTTTTAAAACAAGAGAGCAGTTAAGATCTTATTTTCAGAGAGTGTATGAATCTGTTAACAATGAAGGTATTTTTTTAGTAGATGTTTTTGGCGGTGGTCAATGTCATGATGCCATAGAAGATAGAACTAAACATAAAAAATTTACTTATTATTGGGATCAGACAGGCTATGATCCTGTTACTAATGAGGCATTATTTTATATTCATTTTAAAATTGGATCCAAAAAAATTGAAAAAGTTTTTACTTATGATTGGAGAATTTGGACGATTCCAGAAATCAGGGAAGTGATGCATGAGGTAGGTTTTAAAAAAACCTACGTTTATTGGGAAGGAACTAATAAACAAGGGAGTGGTAACGGTATTTTTAGTCGTACTGAAAAGGGAGAGCCTTGTCTTTCCTGGATCGCATACATTGTTGGTGAGAAAGCTTAAATATGACTCTTTCTCTTGAGCTTTCTATAACTGTGTGTTCTTCCAAAGAAACTGTTTCAGAAAATAGTTTCTTGATCTCTGTTCTAAATAAATCCAAATAATTAAAAGGATTTAAGATCCAAGTTAAGTCAGCTCTTTTAGACTCTGGACAACTTTTTATTATTTTTAAGCAGGTATGGCTTCCCACTCCTGCAATAATAACACTTCCTGTGACTTTTTCCCAATTTAATAAAGAACCATCAATACACTGAATTTCAATTTTTTCCGAGATATTATCTTCACGAATGTAGTGATTAAATAGTTTAATTTTTTCTAAATGCTTTTTGGTTTTTTCTAAGCTTTGAAATGATTTGTCAATACAGTAAACTTTTTGAAAACGATTTTCTTTTAGGTTTAAAATAGCAATAAGAGAGTGATCACAGCAGATATCCCAGATAAATAGTCCTTCACAGAGCGAATATATTTTTTGAATGCGTAAAGAAAAAGTCATGCGAGCTAGTTTGTACTAACTATCTCGCATTTTGGCAAATTTTACTTATTTGAGTCTTGTATCGGTGGTGGTGGAGTAAAAATTTTAGGGGCAGGAGGGACTGTTTGATTTGAGTCAGAGGGTTTTAGAATGGACAGTCCTGTGGTAGGATCACTATAAAAACAACTTAACTCATAACCAGCGGAATTATAATAACAGTCTCTTTCTCCATTCCATTTTTTTATAAAAGTCTCACTTTGAGGTAAAGAAGATGGATCTACGGGGGTAGGAAAGCTTGCAGGATTTACTATATAAGTTTGAGATACACCATTATCTGATGTCTGCCGATTATTTACAGGTATTTCTGCTTTGGGTTTGGATGCCGGGTATTTAAATTCACAGTCAAAGCGTGTTCTTGTGATACCACATTCATTATAAATGGCTTCACACACCTCCCTTGGATTTTCTTTAAGCTCAGCAAGTGGATTGTTATTTTCTTCATCAAGATTTTCAAAACAATCTGTATAAAACTTTTTTTTATTACTGGCTTTGTGAAATGAGTTATAGTCGGAATTTTGAACAGAGCTAGATTCTGCCAGATATTCTTTTCTTCTTTTTTTGAATTCATATTGTTGCTCTTGAAAGGAAAGCTGAAGAAAAGATTTTCCTGTCTTTTCTTTGCTTAGGAAGAAAAGATTATTTAACTCGTCCCAGTCTGTAGCTCCCAACTCCCTGGCCGCAGAATTACGAGTGAATTTCTTTTTAATATCTTTAGCAAAACCATTTTGAACGAAGGCTTCATCTTCAATTCTAGAAACAAAATCACTATAGTCTTCTGATTTATCCTCGGCCTTCATTTTTTCTTTAGGACAGTAGCCTCCAGCAAGAAGTGATTCCATGACGTGACGATGATATTGATTTACCAAGGTAAAACTAACCTCTTGTCCTTGCTTATTTTTAAAAATCTTCCCATCAGGAAGTTTAGCGATAGAGACATAAGGACTGTTTAAACTTTTTCTTTGTCCATTTTGCTCAACTTCGGGAAGTAGGACATAATTTTCTCTGGTTGCGAGTCCTAGAGCTGCTAAATATCTAGGATCAGGAGTTGGTAAATTCTTTTTTTCTAAAGCACAGGAAATACAACTCAAGTAAGATTTATTTAGTAAGTCATTCGTCGAGCAACTTTTTGTAGAAGCTATGCTTTTTGCAGCTACCTGAGCCATCAATTTGAGAGAACAAAAGCTCAGTAGTATTGTCGTGATAATGACTACATATGTTGACTTAAATTTTTCCATAAAAATACCTCATGATTTATCTCGGCTAAAATCATGAGATCTTTAGAGATAGAGGACTATTTTTCTGTGAGTTGTGAATACCTTGGGCTTTAGTCTAGGCTTGTTTCAGTTCATCAGCTGAGAATAAACTTTTGATAGTTAGATTAGCATTTTTAAATTGAGGATTATTTTTATCACCTCTCAAAATGGCGCATAAAACAGTATCAATAATGGCTCCTGACTTTCTAAGATCTTCGGTGCTAATTAGGACTTGCCCACCGGTTGTTATGACATCTTCGATCACACAAAGTTTTTTATTTTGAATGTCTATACCTTCAGCAAATAAACAAGTTCCATATTCTTTTGGAGTTTTTCTGACAAAAACAACTGGAAGACCTGTCTCTAGACTTAGGGCTGTAGCTATAGGAATGCCCCCCATTTCCAGTCCTGCAAGTGCTTGAGTATCACTTGGTAGTTGAGATTTTAAGTGAAAGGCGACGGAACGTAAAAGTTCTGGTTGAGATTCAAATCGATACTTGTCAAAATACTCATTTGAAATTTGTCCTGAACGGAGTTTGAATGTTCCTTTGAGATAACAAGCAGAAAACATTTTTTGCGCCAATTCTATTTTATTTTCTATAATTTTATTTACTGTAAAGGTCACAAAATTCCTATCTGTAAAGGATTAAATATTTGATCAGTTTTTTGGTACAGAATATGCAATTAATTTTGTTGAGGTCAATAGGAACCCTAAGGAAATAAAGCTATGATGGATAAGAATAAAATTGTTTTTCAAACAATAAGTATTTTTGTAGTTTTAGCCATACTTACAGTGATATTTGTTTTTACTTTTGATTTTATATTTTTTGGTGTCGATCTAGCTCCAGCTTTACCTGCTATGCGCTAACTGGGTTTTGATCCAGTTTTTATACTTAACATTTACTTTTTTGACATCAATGGTCAAAACGCAAGGTGTATCATAAGGATGAGAATTGAGAATAAATTTTTCTAGAATAGCTCTTTTTTTATGACTTGTTTTGAAAATCACAACACATTCTGTAACGATTTCTTGTTTGTTTTTCCACTTATAAATCGATTCCATTTGTGGAAATAAATTAGCGCAGGCAAATAGGTTTAGCTTAAGTCCTTTTTGTATAATTTTTTTTGCAGTGATAGTGTTGGGAAAAGTAACGTAAACTAATTCAAGTTTCATGTATAACTCTCCTTGTTTTGACAAAGCGTGACACTGATCGAACTTGTTCTCTAGGACAATTTTGCTTACCTTAAGGTCGACGCTAAATAAAAGCAATAAGATAAAAGGTAGGTAGTATGTTTTGGGATTATTATTATCCGATTTTGTTTCTGATTTTTAGTAGCTTGATCTTATATTTTGGCCTCAGAAAAGAATTCACTAAATTCAGACAACTTGAGTCTCCTCTAATTATGGATAAGATTTATTTTTTGTTTAACTTTTTATTGGTATTAATTTTTGGTGGAACTTTCTTTGCTGGAAGTATTACAAGACTCGTATATCTGGTTACAAAATCATAAAAGATTATGGCAAGAAAAGACATTATTAAACTGTTAGCAGGCTTTAAAAGGTTCAAAGAAAAATATTTTGAAACTGAAAATTCTGTATATCAAAAGCTTTCTGTTGGGCAGTCACCAAAAACATTAATTATTGGTTGTTGCGATTCAAGGGTTGATCCAGCGATCATTTCATCGGCATCACCGGGTGATATTTTTGTAGTTAGAAATGTAGCCAATTTAGTTCCTCCTTATGAAATAGGTGGGGGATTTCATGGTGTGAGCGCTGCAATTGAGTTTGCGGTGACTTCACTTAAGGTTGAAAATGTATTGATTCTGGGCCACAGGCAATGTGGTGGGATTCGAAGTTTATTTTCAGAGAATCGTCAGGATGACTCTTTTATTTCGCAATGGATGAAAATTGCCAAAGAGGCTAGAGTCGAGGTATTGAATAAATTCCCTGATGCTGACCTTGAAACTCAGTGTAAACAGTGTGAGTTAGAGTCAATTAAAGTCTCATTGAAGAATTTAACCACTTTTCCTTTTATACAAAAGGCTCAAAAAGAAAGAGACTTAAATATTCTTGGGATTTATTTTGACCTAGAAGAGGGCAAACTTTGGGAGTTTGATGAAAAAGATAATGAGTTCAAAAATATAGAAGTGTAATTTTTGACTTGAATTTGTTTTTCAAGTTTAGAGATAATTAGCACTAATGATCAAAAAAATTAATAGAAGAGATTTTTTAAAAGAGACGAGCCTTTTGTCTCTTGTCGCCACTTCTGTTTCTTTTTCCTCAGCGGCTAAAGAAATAGACAGTTTTGTTGACAATATCAATATCGAAAATCTAATTAGAGTTTATCAGACAGCTACAGACACAATTTCAACTTTTTTGGTGATAGTTCATGTTGATTCATTTGATTTTAAAATACGGGTTGAAGATCAAATTGGATTTTCTCTCACTTATGAAGTTACAGAAGTGAAACTACTAGATAGTAGATACGTTATTAAGAAAGTTTTTATTACAGGCTTAAGTTGTTTGGAAAAATATAAAGTCATTTTGTTAAATTCTGACTATAAACAAATTTTACAAAAATCATTTAGCTCTTTGAACTTAGAAAAATTAAATCCTAAAATAGCTTTTTTAACATGCTGTAATCACAGAAATGCAGATTTGCAAAGTTACATGTTTAAAAAGCTAGTGGATAGTCAACCAGATATGATTTTAATTTTGGGAGATTTAGTTTATGCTAATAGCCCGCTTGATACTTTTTTGAATCAGGCGGCAAAGCCAGCAGAGGCTTTGAGTTCTTATTTAAGAAGTCTTTTTACATTTGATTTGTTTAATCAAGATCAGTTAACGCCTATTTTCAGTGTTTGGGATGATCATGATATGGGGTTTAACAATGCGAATACATCTCATCCCTATAAAGAATTAATGTTAAAAATATTTAGGTCTTTTTTTCCTGTTAGTTCTCAAATTAAAGGGATCTTTCAGGGGCCAGGCGTGTCTTTTGCTATGACTGCATTTGGAAAAGATTTTATTTTTTTGGATCAGCGTTATTTTAAAGATCCAGAACAAAAAATATTTCTTGGTAGAGAACAAAAAGAATGGTTTTTCTCTAGGATGGAGAGTAATGATTTGCCAAAATTAATTTTTGGTTCACAACAATTTTGGAGTTATAAAAAAATTGCAGAGTCTTTTGAGAAAGAAGCAAAGCCAGAGTTCATTGAGGTATTAGATAAAATTAAAGCTATGAAAGTAGTAGCTTTATTCTTTTCTGGAGATGTTCATTATTCTCAAATTCAAAAAATTTCTCATGAAATTCTTGGGTTTGAGACATATGAAATCACTTCAAGTGCTATGTTTAGTAGCTCCGCAAGATTTCTTGGTAAAAGGAAAGTTTCTCAAGGGCAGTTAGCTTATTGTGGTTACCAAAACTTTTTATCTTTGAATTTTAATCAGACTGAAAAAGACCATATTTCTTTAAAAATTCAATGTTATTCTGCTAAGAGTGAAAGTCAGTTTGTCAGTGAAATCAAGGTATTACCAAGATCATAACAAAAATTGGCAAAGTGTTTAAAAGTCTTCAGTGGAAAAAAAATAGAAATTCAGCGATAACCTCTTCTTTAGCGAGGACATCATGAAAGTTGTAAGCTTAACTTCTGTAGTTATTTTTCTAAGTTTTGTCGCCCAGGCCAAGTATTGCATAAATTATTATAATAATAATTTTGCTAGTAAAGCTCAATATGAGAGCTTAGTTCCTCTTGACCTTATGAAATTCGTTGACGACGAAGTTGAAAAAGTTAATGGCTCATTTAACTTTAAAAATATTTTAAATCAATTAAATCCTTTTGCACAACAGCCTAGCCAAGAATCTAAATATAGTGACGTTGAAGTTTTACTTTCAATGCATCCTGAGGCTAAAAATTGGTCAAGAGCTAAAGTTGTACAGGCCCTGAATAAGATAACCTTTGATCGTATTAAGAAGTATCAGCCTATTGATCCAACAGATAAAAGGTTAGATGGAATAGATGCTAAAGTGGCGCAGGCTGTATTAGATTCTTTGAACGATCATCCCGTAGCTTCGCAAAGTGTTTCTGACAGAAAATATGAACAAACTGAAAAAGGAATCAATATTGGTTACTGCTTTGGTAGGGCTTTTTATGTGCATGAAATGTTATTAAGACTAGGTGTTGATGAGAACTCTATAAAAAAAATATGGGCCGTTGGTGAAATGAACTCTGGAGATATAAGCTGGCAGTTTCACGTGGCTACGATGGTGAGATTAAATGATGGAAAATGGGTTGTGATTGATCCAATTTTAGGAAGACTGGTAAGCGCAGAACATTGGCATAAAGAGTTTGCTCAAGAGAATTCTACAGGAGATTTAAGAGCTTATATCACTGAAGCCAATAAATTTGGTGGATCTGCAGGTAGATACGATCCAAAACAGTTAGGGCTTAGGTTAGATGTACATAGAGATTTTTATAAAAACTTTTTTACTGATCTTCAGGCATGGTTCAAGTTCTACTCAGATGATAAAGCTTTGTCAAAATTCTTAGGTGTGGAGATTCCGAAAAGACCAAACTCTAAAGATTCAGTAATTGAAAAAGAGCAGAAACGAAAAGAAAATGAAGAAAGATTAAAAAAGAAGATTCAAGACTACTACGATAATATGAGTTAGTTTTCAAATTAACTCTCGTCTGGTAGTGATAAATTATTGGTTTTAAATTTAATAGATGGTTTCTTGTAATTCTTAATTTTTACAATCATAATTAAAGCTATGATTGTAAAAAAATATTTAATTAGTTTTTTATTAGTAACTCATTTTGTAAAAGCTGGTCCAGCACTTGTTCAGTTAGCAATTAATGTTAAGGATAAAACTTGTTTTTCATTTTTTCCAGGTGATGAACATGTTAGTTTTTATTTAAAAACCCCAGAAAATTGGAAAACATTTCCAGTAGGTTTTAACTCTCAAGTATCCACTTCTTTTGGTATTTGTAATTATAGTAATAAAGAGGTGAATGATTGTTGTACAACTCTGGGTTTTAAGTTGCTCAGTAAGTCAGAAGTAGAGTTACTTCTGACCCGTAGAGATTATCAAGATCCAAGTATTGTAAGGGATAAGTCGCCGATAAATAATCAACTGAAAGTTTTTCAAGAAAAAAATCAGGTAAGTACTGGGAATGATAAATTACAAAAAAGTAATTCCTTTCTTGATTATAAAAATTGGATTTTATATTTTATTTTACTTTATACTTTTGTTTTTTTATTTCTTTTATTTAAGATATTTAAACGAATTCAGAATAGTAAGGAAAAAGAAATAAAAAATGTCAGCTTAAAGTTGCTATTTTTATTAAAGATTTATCCTGTAATTTGTGTTTTTTTAGCCATTTTCCAAAGTTATGTTTTACTTAAATCTGATTTTGAAAAAATAGGTATTCTAGCTTTTATATACATAATTAGTTTGGATATAATTATTGTATTGTTTTCTACAAGCATTAGTATTTTAGTGAGTTTAATAGGTGTTTTATATCAGAAAGAGTTATTTTTTGCTCCTTTACTAATAGTTAATCTGTATTTAAGTTTTAATATACATGTTTTGTTACCAAAATTTTTTAATAGTTATCGAGAGCTTGCTGTAACTCCTAAAATTAATAAAGAAAAAAAGCTTTATTCGGAACAAATGAAAACTTGGCCTAAGAGTCTAGATATTTCTAATTTACCAAAGGAAATGAGTCTTTTACTAAGGGATGATAAAAAAGTTGAGTTTCGAAATTTATTTCCCATCAAAATTTATTTAACTCTTAAAGCTAAAAACCTCTCAAAGGATAAGCCAGCTAAGTATGACCCATTGTGGGAATATTGTCAGTTGGCCTATGATGTACCGTTGAATTCACAAGCTTCGGCAATCTTTGATACAAAGGAATGTGTTTTTCAGATAGAGCAAAGGGGTTTTTCTATCATGATCACATCTGATATTGGTTACAGTGCAATTTCTAACCAATAAAATTAATAATATAAAATAAAAAGTATAAGGGTTAAAATTATATTTATTATACTGAAGTATTTTTAGCATGAACACTTCAGTATAGTTTTTAATCACTTATAAGTCTGACATGCAAGATTGCAAACTTTGAGATACGCTTTGTTGTTGAGCAGAGCTTATGTTGCTTCCGTTAAGTACTGTTGATGTTCCATTTTGGCAGTTCCATGATTCGTCAATAGATATATCGTGACTTGTAAAAGAGCTAATTGCAGTTAAGTAGCTTCCAGCAGTAACATCAGAGGCATAAGAGCTGGCTGTTGAAGTGTCTGACAAGTTAGCATCCCAGTGGTTTGTGTTGCTTCCAGAACCAGCATCAATTTTTACTGAACCTGCCCCCATAGTATAGTCTTTGGTTGTGGCTCCTGAAAGTGCATACTTTGAGTAAATTTTAACAGAAGGTCCTGTATAAAGAGAAACTAAAGAATCAGCGTACTGGATTGAACGGTAGAAAGAGTAGGTGGATGATTGGTAAGAGTAAATAGAAACTTGCTTCGATGTCCAATTAGAGTTGGTGTAGGTTCCAGTAAGTTCAAGCGTTGTTTTATCGGATCCACTAATCCCTTTATATGAAAAAGTAACATTTTCTCCAGATAGAGAAGCGCTCATGAATTGTGTTTGTGAATCAGAGGAGCATTGATAAATTTTGAAATTTGAAAGATTATCCCCTTCAGCTGTTACAGCCATTTTTGTTTTAGAATTCGAATCAGAATCTATGAAAATGTATTCAGTTCCATCTTTAGAGACCAAACCATTGGAAACCAAGGCTTTAACTAAGCAGCTTGTGATATCTGGAAGTTTAGAAATAGAAAAATGTGTCATCCCTGAGATATAAGGAAAGCGAGCAGATCCCGTTGGAGTAGTTCCTCCAATTAAAAGATGTGAGCTGTTTTTGATTACGGAACTCATTGGAGATAATCCAAAGCTTTGTGAAGAAGTTGTAGTTACTGGTCCTGTGACAGTGGGGATATTTAAAGAAGAACCAGCTGTACCTTCATTCGTACTAGATTTACTACAAGCAGTTAGTTGAAGTAGGGTCGCAGTTATAATCATACTAAATAGAAAGAGTTTTTTCATAAAAAATCCTTTTGTTATGAATTAATAGTTGTGAACTTGATTAGTTTACTTTAGGGGAAGCGGATAACAATGAAAAATGGCAGTATCGTTTAAATATAAACTTTGATAGAGAAAATAAATTTGTTGAAGTTTTGATTGGTAAAGTTCAGACAGGACTTTAGAGTAGTAAAATACTATTAATAAAATAAAAAAAGCTAGTCGTTTTATGACTAGCTTTTTTTATTTTCGTAAAAATGTACTTAAGATTATTTCTTTTGTTCTTCAGCACGTTTTTGTTGATACTTCTTAGCAAGTTCTTCTTGAATATTTCGAGGAGCTGGCATGTATTTAGCAAATTCCATTGAGAACTCACCTTTACCTTTAGTTGCTGAACGTAAATCAGTTGAGTAACCAAACATTTCTGTTAAAGGAACTTCAGCTTCAATAACACAGTTTCCTTCAAAGTTAGTAGTACCAACGATAACACCACGACGTTGGTTGATCTGACCTGTAGCCGCACCTTGATACTCATCAGGAACAGTTGTTTCAAGCTTCATAATTGGTTCAAGAACAGTAGGCTTAGCTTTTAAGTATGCTTCTCTCATTGCTGCCATAGCACAGATCTTGAAGGCCATGTAACTAGAATCTACATCGTGGTATTGACCATCTTGTAGCACAACGTTTACGCCAACAATAGGGAATCCTATCAAAGGGCCTTTTTGACATTGCTCTTGGAAACCTTCTTCAACAGCTGGAATGAATTCTTTAGGAATACGTCCACCCACAACTTCATTTTTAAATGCAAAAACTTCTTTTGCATCAGCAGGTAGAGGTTCAATTCTTCCAACCACTTTAGCGAACTGACCGGCACCACCAGATTGTTTCTTATGAGTATAATCATAAGGACCTTCTTGCATGATGGTTTCACGGTAAGCCACTTGAGGCTGACCAACAATAACTTCACAGTTGAATTCACGTTTCATACGTTCAACGTAAATTTCAAGATGTAATTCACCCATTCCAGAAATAATAGTCTCTGCAGATTCTTCGTCTCTGTGAACTCTGAAGGTAGGATCTTCTTTTCTGAACTTTTGTAACGCTTTAGAAAAGTTAGAAGCACCTTGTTTATCTTTAGGAGCTACAGCCAAAGAAATAACGGCATCAGGAACGTGCATTGATTGCATCGACACATTAAGAGTTCCGTCCGTGAATGTATCTCCAGAAGCACAGTCAACACCGAAGAAAGCAACAATGTCTCCAGAGTATGCGGTTTGAATCTCATCCATTTTGTCTGAATTCATACGTACTAATCTTGGTACTTTAACTTTCTTTTTATCAGTTGTATTAGTGATGAAATCACCAACGCTTACCTTACCTTGGTAAACTCTCATGTAAGTTAATTGTCCAAATTGAGTTTGTTGCAATTTAAATGCAAGAGCAACTAATGGCTTATCACTGTTAGGGAAAAGCTCGATCTTTTCTTCGTTGTTATCAAGATCTAGTGCTTTTTCTTTTTTCTCTTCAGGAGTTGGTAAATACATGTTAACTGCATCCAATAACAACTGAACATTTTTATTTTTAAATGCAGATCCACAAAATACTGGAACTAGTTTCAAAGTAACAACACCCTGACGAATAGCTCTTTGCATTTCTTCAATTGAAGGTTCTTCTTCCATTAAGAATTTTTCTCCAATAGCATCGTCAATATCGGCAAGCTTACCGATCAATTCATGACGGTACTTCTTAGCTTGTTCAACTAAGTCTTCAGGAATTGGAATTTCCTTTACAATTTCACCGCTAGAACCTTCATTGACATAGGCTTTCATAGTGACTAAATCCACAGCCCCTTTGTGTTGGTCTTCAAGACCAATCGGGATTTGAGCCATAACTGCATTAAGTCTTAACTTCTCAACAAGAGCATCTTTAACTCTGAAAGGATTTGCACCTTGACGATCGAGTTTGTTTACGAAAGCTAAACGAGGAACTCCGTAACGTTTCATTTGTCTATCAACAGTGATAGATTGAGACTGAACACCGGCAACTCCACAAAGCACCAAAATAGCTCCATCAAGAACACGAAGAGATCTTTCAACTTCAATTGTGAAGTCCACGTGTCCGGGAGTGTCGATTAAGTTAACCACATGGTCTTTCCAGTACACCTGAGTTGCAGCTGATTGGATAGTAATCCCTTTTTCTCTTTCAAGATCCATGGAGTCCATGGTTGCACCCACTCCGTCTTTACCTTTTACTTCGTGGATAGCGTGAATTTTACCGCCGTAGTAGAGAATTCTCTCTGACAGGGTTGTTTTTCCCGAGTCAATGTGTGCCGAGATACCTATGTTTCTGACAATGTTAATGTCCCATTTTTTGGCCATCTTGATGTTCCTTTTTCATTTAGTTTATTTAATTCATGCTATTAACAAAAGTTATTGGCTATCATTTTTTTGTACTCTGGGCAAAAGAACTTTACAGAAGAAGCCATTGCAATAACGCGACGCATTCGCTGAAGGACAAGGTTATCCATTGATAAAGCTTTTATGCAGATTTAAGGCGGGGTTAAACCCATTTAAAGCTATATCGGACTTGATGTATTTCAATTTATTACTAACAATAGATGATACGAGGCAAAGATGCATTTAATTAAAGTTCTTCTTGTAGATGATGAGTCTGATTTATTGGATATTTTGAAGGTTGATATAGAGTCATTGGGTTATGAAACACTTACTGCTAGTAATGGTCAGGAGGCTCTTGATATCATGAAAAAAGTCAAAGAGGGTACTCTTTGGGTTGATGCAGTTCTTTCTGATATAAATATGCCAGTGATGAATGGTTTGTTATTTTTAAAGGAGCTTCGAAATTTAGGTCTAGACATTCCTTTTGTCTTTTTTAGTGGTTATGGTGACAAAGAAAAGACTATCGAGGCTCTTCGCTTAGGAGCTTTGGATTTTCTTGAGAAACCCTATGATCCAGATGTTTTGTTAGCCACTATGAAAAAAGCTGCAGAGTTAGGCTCGATGATGAAAGAGATCGAGGCTGAACTCAATGATTTAGTTAAGAACAGTGGTATTGCTGAAGCTGAGGTCGAAAAGTTTAAAAAAGCTCAAAGAGAGATGTTGAAAATTAAAAAAATGAACGAAATCTATGTTAAAAGATGATCTTAATGAAATATTAAGGCAAAACTTTCCATATAAGAACTTTGTTCACTCTCAAGAAAAAATTATTACTGCTATTTACAAAAATAAAAATGTTTTAGGTCTAATGCCAACAGGTGCAGGTAAAAGTCTGTGCTATCAGTTTCCAGCCAAGATCTCAGAAAATTTGATTCTGGTGATTTCTCCGTTGATTGCACTCATGCAAGATCAAACTGAGAAAGCCAAACAGTTAGGTATTAAAGCTACTTTCGTAAACTCTAGTCTTTCATCAGAGGAAAGAGTGAGAAGGTATTCGCAGTTGGCAGAAAAAAAATATCAACTTTTATTTGTGACTCCCGAACGTTTCAGAAAAGCAGAGTTTATACAAGCCTTGAAGAAGAATAAAGTAGAGTTGCTAGTAGTTGATGAGGCTCACTGTATTAGTCAGTGGGGTCATGATTTTAGACCTGATTACTCTCAAATAGCTAGTTTCTCAAGAATGATTGGGTCTCCCAAAGTACTGGCTTTAACAGCAACAGCTACCTTAGAAACTCAAAAAGATATCTTAGAAAAATTGGAGATAAAAAATGATCATGAGCTGATTTGGGCAGGTATGGAGCGTGAGAATTTGAGTCTCCATTGTGAAGAAGCTTATGAGAATGAAGATAAAGTTAAACTGTTATTGGAGTACTTGAAACCTAATGAAGGATCGCAAATTGTTTATTTTTTGCTAATTGAAACCTTGCAGTTTTTTTCCAAGATATTGCAAAAACACAATATACAACACAAAGTGTATCATGGAGATTTAAAAGGAGATCAGCGGAAACAAAACTTAAAATTTTTTCAAAAAAATGAAAATGTATTAATGTTAGCAACGCCCGCTTTTGGTTTGGGAATAGATAAACCAAATATTCGTCAAGTATTTCATGTGCAGTTACCAGGCTCTATAGAATCCTATTTTCAGGAGATAGGGCGTGCTGGAAGGGACGGAAAGCCAGCAAATACCTATTTGTTTTTTAGTGAGAACGATTTGCCTATTTCCATGGAGTTTATTAAATGGGCCTATCCAGAGAAAGCATTTTTACGAGCCTTTTTTGAATTATTAAAAAATAATTTGCTAGCTTTTCAACAGCAAGGATTTGATTTTTTGAGAGAAAAGTTAAGCTTTAAGAATAAAAGAGATTTTAGAGTAGAGGCTAGCTATCAAATTCTATCTCGTTGGGGTTGTGTAGAGTCTTTATCAGATATCAATGATTTACCAGCCGATAAAATCATTATCAGAGAACCAAATGAGGAAGATTTTGTTCTAGAGAATCAACAAGAACTATTTAAGTATCAGAATAAAAAACTTTTAGAAATGTATCAACTAGCTCAAAATCAAACGAAATGCCGAATGGGGCAAATTTACAAATATTTTGGTGGTGAGGAAATTATTTGTGGTCGATGTGATAATTGTATAGAAAGAAAAGGATGAACTTCTCCTCAAGTCTGGATTTTCCTGATATTCCCTATGAAGCAAGCTACGAAGATATTGTGGCTATTGGTGGAAAGCTTGATGTTGGTACGCTCTATGCTGCGTATTCTCGTGGTATTTTTCCTTGGCCTCAAGAAGGAGCTCCATTACTTTGGTTTTTCCCAGAGAGACGAGGGGTGCTTGACTTCAAAGAGTTACATATTCCAGCAAGTTTAGTTAAATTTATCAAAAAAAACAGTTACCGCTTTGAGTTCACAAGAAACAAAGCTTTTCCTCAAGTTATTGAAGAATGTCAAAAGCAAAAGAGAACGAATCAGCCAGGAACTTGGATTATTCCTAGTTTAAAGAAAGCCTATATTTCATTTCATCAAGCTGGTTTTGTGCACTCGGTTGAGTGTTGGGAAAATAAAGTCTTGGTTGGTGGAGTCTATGGAGTTTTAATTAACGGTGTTTTTAGTGGCGAAAGTATGTTTCATAAAGTTTCAAACTCTAGCAAACTTAGTTTGCTATATTTAGTTGAATGGCTAAAGCAACAAAATATACAATGGATGGACACTCAAATGGTGACTCCGGTTTTGGAGTCTTTTGGTGGAAAGTATATTTCTGACAAAGATTATTTTAAAAGACTCTCAAGGTGATAAATATTGAAGTGACGATATAAGTTTCATCTATATCATCACTTAACTGCAAACTCTTTGAGTTTTTTTAAATACTTATTTTGAACTTCTTTTGATGAGTAAAACTTTTGATGTTCTGTTTTTTGGAAGCATTAAAAGTCCTTTAATTTGCCACTGACAGTCAGTTCTCTTAACATCACAAACCTCTTTAGTCTTTGGATTTACCTTTTCAATAATTCCATCAAAGTTAAAGAAATAAACCTTTGGTGATGTGCCATTCACATCATTAGACATAAATATTTTTTGAGGAAAAGTGTCAGCTTTGTAATCCACAATCAGTTGAAGATCTAAATCACCGTAAGGAACATCTAATCTTTGAAAAAAACCTGTAATGAAGGGTTTATTACCAACAGTGAGTGCAGGAGTTAAAGTGATTTTGATATCAAAAGGTTTTACATCTTTTGTATCAACATCAACTATACCCTCATAAGTTCCTTGGATATTTTTATAAAGAGCCAGTAAATTTTGACTCATTTGATTTTCTAGGTTTTCAATTGTTTCAGTTTTGCGATCGTATTGCTTTAGAGACACAGTTCCAACAGTTCCATTTTTAGAAATCACTTCGGCTTCAAAAGTGGCATTTGTGGTGTTGAAGTTACCTCTGAGGGCTGAAATTTCTAAATTAGAATTTACTGGATTAAAAACCACTAGATTAAACTTTTCTGGATTTGCTAAATCATTGTAACTTACAGAATAAATTGATCCTGTATTGTAAATATCTGACCTGAATAGATAAGCTTTAAGAGCAGGACGTCTGATCAGTTGTCCATTAACATCTTTACCGCCATCTTCTTCTTGGGTAAAAATGATCATCTCCATAGGTATTTTAGATTGGTTAGCAGAGTTTTTAAAGGTAAGTGAACCTTTGTACTTTCCTATAACAGCTGAGTTTTCTGCTAAGCTAATATCTGATTTTCTGACAAATTGAGTGTTAGCTCGTAGATTTTTAGAAATAACCGATTCTCCTTTAAGAACTGTTTGGCAGTTTCCAGAGACACAATTTTCATCGAAGATGACATTCCCAATAAACCTAAAGCCGAGAGAAGAGTCGCTAACCAGACTGATTTGAGCTGGATAGCGATCAGTTCTGTAGTCAACTACTAAATCTTGATTCGATGAAGAAACGGGAAATAAATCAAGGCGTTCTAAATTGGCTTTCAATGTAGGTTTTCCGTCTTTTTCAATTGTAGCTCTGATAATGATTCTGGCTAAGATTGGATTTAATGCTGAAGGACTGGCTTTGATATATCCTTCATAAGTTCCTTCAACTTTTCTATAGATATTAAGTACTTTTTCATTTAATGAAGAACGAGCTCCTAGGCTAGTGGTTTCGACATTTTTATCAACAAGTTTTAACGTAAGTTTGCCAATTTTTCCGTTATTATTTTGAGAGATAACATCAGCAGTGATGGTATCATTGCTAATGTTGCCAGAGATTGAACTTGCTTCAATCTCAGTGGAAATAGATGACTTTTCATTGATAAGTTTTGGATTTGTTAAAAATAAATTATTTCCATTAGGGTCTGCATAATATTTGTAATCCACTTTAAACGCGATACCTAAATTGGGTTCATCAGCCCTTTTGTAATAGGCGACCAAGACAGGTATCGTTTGAGGTAAACCATCTACGTCAACTCCAACAGTTTCTTGTTCCAAAGAAAGGGTGAGTGAGACTTCAGCATTGTTATCTTTTGGACGATCGTAAAATTCTAATTTACCTTCATATTTTCCCTCTATAGGTTTTAAATTTTGAGTCAGTCTTTGACTATCTTTTTCTCTTTGTCTAGCTCTGTCCTCAGTGGGATTATTTTTATCGAAGGAGCAAGCGTTTACAAAAAAGAGTGAGCTTAGTGTCAAAAAAACTAAAAGATTTGATTTTGAAATCAAGTCTTGTCCTCTGAGAAAATTTAAAAGGCTTTTTAAAAATAATTTCATAATTTTTCCTTTTGGTATTAATCCTTTATAAGTTCATCGCGTAAAGCAATGTATTCGTTAATAGCGATGAAGTAGTCTCCTACAGCTCGAGAGTATGAAACTTCCATCGAGAAGTAGTTATTCATGGCATCGATCAGACTTCTAATATCAGTTCTACCTTGTTGATAAGAGCGATTAAGTTCAGTCATTGCTCTTTCTCTGTATTCTTTTTGTTTTTTAATGGAGTCAACAAGTTGCAAAGTAACTTGAGATTTACGATAGGCTTGTATTTGTTTGTCTTCAAATTCTTTTAACATTCGTTGTAGTTTAGCTTTTTCCAAGTCAAGTGCCGCTTTTTTATTTAAGTACTCAGCTTCGTGGACATCAGAACCAAAAGTATGCGAGAACTTAATTCCTACATAAGCTTTGGGATTTTTTCCTCTAGAAAGTTCGTTAAAAGAATCAGTGCTTGTTTCGTCAAGTCCCGTAGCTGACAGTTTACCAACAAGATTTAAGTTAGGTTTATTTCTAGAAGTAACTTCTTCAAGTTGATCTTGGGCAATGGTGACTTTAAGCTCTTGAGATTGAATGAGTCTTGTTTGTCTTGGGTCCATTTTTTTGAATTCAGGAAGAACGGGGAGTGACTTAGGAATTTCGAAATTTAATTCAGAATTAGTTTCTAAATTAAGAAAAGTAATTAAATTTTCTGATTGTTTTAAAAAATCTTGTGAAGTGTTTTTTACGCTTTGCTCACGTGACTCAAACTCTGCAAGAATTTGATTTAGTTCACCAGGAGCTGTGTAACCCATGGAGTTTTTTTTCTGGATACTGCTCACAAGCTTTGAATAACGATCTCGAGAGTTAATTGCTTCTTTAAGATTTTCCTGCGCAACATAAGAGTTCCAATACTGTCTTAGCCCGTCTAACACCACATTTTGTAAATCATCACTACGTATAATTGTCTGAGCCTTGTATAAGTTGTCGGCAGAACGAACTTTAAGATAATCAGATTTTCCAAATGAGTTACCCCATAAAGATTGCTCTACGCTAACGCCCCATGAGTCTAAGGTGTATTGATTAGAAGTTGTTTGGGAAGTCAATGAAAAGGCATCTCCATCTTTTTTTTGAGAAGTACGTGCAATATCAAAATTCAGAACAGTACCTGTAAGTAAAGATTTAGAAATGCTACCAATAGTTTTATAACGCTCGTAACGGTAGTCACCAATCTGTGCTAAAGATTCTGTTTTATCAATTTCATAACCAGATTCTAAGGCCCATTTCCAGTCGAAAGCACTTTTGATTTGATAAGGAGCAAGTTTGTTTTGTTCGTATTTCAAGTCCGTTTCTAAAACTTTAAATGACTTTTGCATAATCAATTCAGCCATTAGTTTTTGGGTCAAATGAATCTTAGTGCCAGCTGATAAAACAACTGGTGATAGTAACATAAATATTAAAAAACTTTTAGTAAAAAAGATTTTATTTACCATAAGTAGCTTGCTCCAAGAGTAAATGTGATTGGTGATAATTCTATGGAAGAAGGAGTTAAAAAAGATCTTCTGTGGTAAATCTCGGTAACTAGAGCTAGCTTCTCATTTAATTGATTCTCTAAAGACAAACCAGCTCCTATCATATTGGCTCTTTCAAAGGCATTAGCAAGTCCATTATCAGGACTTGTTAATTGAGCTTGTAATTGTCCCAATAAAACAGCCATTGAGATGTTCAATGCTTTTTGTTGGTAGATTGATTTTTTTCCACCCAAATAAATTTGGTATTGAGTTAGAAGCAATTTTTCTACATTAGAGTTTGTCGCTGTGGTTTGCTGAAATCCTAAGTTTATAGAAAGTGAATCTAGGTATCTAACTTCTGCAAGTGATACGCTACCACCTAATATATAAAAAATATTTTTACTATCTTGTGCTAAATTAACTGTAGTGTTTTTTTTACTAAGTAGCAGTCCTTTGTTATTTTGAATTTGAACAAATACGTGGGAGCCCCATTTTTTTGCGTGATCATCGTCAGCTTTAGTTGTCGAGCTTACATTCAAAATTCCATTATCATTGTTAGTCGTCCTAGCTGATTCATCAATGTACTTTTTTTCATCTTGGTTTTTCTTAGATGAGAGTGCTGTTTTATTTTTAGATACTTTACTTTTTGATGTTGAAAGTGGTACTCGACTTTCATTAATCTCTGCATTCGCTTGATTAATTAAGTCTTGATTTGAATTTTGATTTTTTGACTTCTGAGAGTCTTTAGCTTCAGAAAGTGAAGAAAAACTAAACACAAAAAAAGCCATTGTTAGCAAGGTATAATTTTTCATCGATAAAAGCATTATGAATCTCCTAAAACTTATTATAAAATCCCTTAGATGAACCGCTGACTGTCGTAGCACTTGGATTAAAGCATTTAACTGATTTCAGGGAAAGTTTAAAATAGAACCATTGCTTCAAAACAAAATTATATTTTATAATACCTCCAATGTCTCCTAAGCTATAAATGATTTCCCCCTGGTTCCAAATTGGATTATTGAGTAGTTGCTCTTGGGTGTTGCCAAGTTTTTTTACAAGTTCTGTCATCAGTGGTGAGTATTTGATTTTTTGAGTTACAGTATTTTTTGCAATATCATACGTGTTCAATTGAGCCTCTATAACTCCAATAGTGACCTTGTTTGAAATCATTTTTCTTTCTGAGGTAAAGAAAATATAATTATTAACCATTAAAAAATTGGCATAAGTTGCTACGCTTGAGTCCAATTCAAGAAGTAATTTTGAACCTTGAGAAGAGAAACTAAGTACTCGATAAATTTTTTTATCATTTTCTACTGTTACTGTGTTTACAAAATAAAGTTCATTTTTGTAAGAGCCTAAAACGTACACATCATCTTTCAAGTTTAGCAGTTTTGACTCTTCTGTTTTTAAACTGTAAATATAAAGATATGTTTTTTCTTTGTCTTTGTATGTCCAAGTGGCAAAGGTATCACTTATTTTTGGATCTTGGAAGGGCACAACATGGTTCCACTGACCAACAACGTCGTTGTCTTTGATGCGAATAAGTTTCCAAAGGCCTGCTTCGTTGCTTGGGTAAAGTAGGCGGTCTTTATCTGCATAAAACAAACTAGATGCATAGCTGCCAGAAGTTGTTTTCATATTTTTATAATACAGAGGAATCGAGTTGATAAAGATTGTTCTTGAGATTTTTAATGAGTTATTAACTTCAACTCTATAAACTCCAAGATTACCTTTAGAGTCCTCTGCCGCAACAAAAATAATAATTAAATCATCATTAGAATAAAAAATTTTTTGAGAGATAATATTCTTAAAAGGCTCGTTGGTTGTATCTTTCAATTTGTAGTTAAATAACAAACCAAGCTCGCTTGAGTCACTAGTGGGGAATTGCATGTAAGCAGAGTTAATTTTTTCACTTTCACAAGCAAGTCTGAGTGTGGGGGGCATATTTTGGGCAGAAAGAATTTGTGAAGTAAACAATAAATAACAAAGGATTAATGTAAATGTTTTCATGCCTCTTTAAGTATCACTAGAGGCTTTTTTGTCAAGGCTCGTCAAAAAGGCTATTTGAAAAATAGTTGCTGAAATGCATTAAAGACACCTTCGTAGCTATTATTGACAAAGGAAAACATAAGCCATAGCCAGAGGGTAAGTAATACACTCATGATTGAAATTTTTTTAAAAATATTCCAAGTAAATTGTTCATGCTGAGAGAGCTCGTTGTCATAGTCAGTTTCTGGTTTAATTTTTTTGCTGAGTCCTTGAGCCAAGACAATCCTGTGGGCCATTTCTAATTTATAAAAATGAACTGCCACCAAAATTTTACTTTTTTTTATTGGTTCTAATCGCGTTACTATGGCATGACAAGCCATCTGCTGTGAGCCAGGAACTACAAATTGAATTTTGATAACTTCTCCCAGAACGGGACATAAATCCTCTGGAGCGGTGAATGAAAGACCTGTAAGAGAGACATTTTTAATTTCAGTGTCTTCTTCCCAGGGGATTTTATTGGGTCCTGCAACGCGAATTAAACTTTCGTCCTCTGTGTTCAGAAAGTATCTAGGGGAACGAGCATGGAATCGAGCTAATCCTTGAGTCATACTGGACTTTTCGGAAGTAATTACTAAAGCTAAAGGGTTAGAAGGAAAAAACTTTTCCTTATTGGGGTGGCGAAGTCCATGTTCGAACGCGCCAAGGCAATAAAGAATAGCCAACTTTTGTCTAGGTAGAGTTTTTCCCCTTCTATACTTAACTCCAAGTAAAGGCTATAGTTTATTAAATTTTGTCTTAGCCAAGGATTTTACATGGTTTTAAAGAAAAAAGTGCTCAAGAAAAAAAAAGTGAGTCATAGAGCCAAACTAGGCGTAAAAAACTTAAAAAGAAGAGTTATTATAAAAACTAAAATTCAGGCTCAAAGAGATGATAATCAAACTTTATTATCAAAAGAATACACCAATCGTGAAATTGGTTGGCTATATTTTAACTTCAGAGTGTTGCATGAGGCTCATGATACTCGTAATCCTTTACTGGAAAGGGTTAAGTTTTTATCAATTTCAAGCTCAAATTTAGATGAATTCATTATGAAAAGAGTGGGTCGTGTAAAAAAACAGTTGGCCTATGGAATTACAACACGAACATCTGATGGATTAACTCCGACCCAACAAAGATTAGGTATTAGAAAAAACGTTCTTGAGATGATCAAGGAACAGGCTGCTTTATTCAAAACTTTAAAAATGGAGCTAAGCAATGAAAAAATCTATTTGCTCAAATGGAGTGAACTGACAGTTGTAGAGAAAGAGCATGTCAGAGAGTTTTATCTTAAAAATGTATTTCCAGTTTTAACGCCATTATCTGTTGATCCTGGACATCCATTTCCTTTTATCTCTAATTTATCAACATCACTTGGTGTGACCTTAAAGCATCCAGATCATGAAGAAAAATTGTTCGCGAGGGTTAAAGTTCCCAAAGTATTTCCCCAATGGATTCTTTTAGAAAGTGAAGTTGGAGAAAATAAATATGTCAGCTTAATTGATGTTATTATTGCAAATATTAAAGATTTATTTCCTTTGATGGAAGTACTTGGGGCCATGCCTTTTCGCCTGACTCGAAATGCAGACTTAGATTCAAACGAGGATGATTCTGAAGATTTACTAGAAAAGATCGAAGAGGAAATAAGACAGCGAAGGTTTGCTGAAGTTGTCAGATTAGAACATGGTCCAAAACCAGATCCGTGGATGCTTAAATTTCTAATGGATGAATTAGAATTATCAGATGAAGATGTTTATGAACATCCAGGATTATTGGATTATACGGATTTGAATATTATTTATGAAGTGAATCGGAGTGATCTTAAGTACAAACCCTACGCACCAGTAACCCCACTGGTGTTTGGTGATGAAACTCAATCATTATTTGCGACGATAAAACTTCAGGATCAATTGATTCATCATCCCTATGAAAGTTTTAGAAGCACTGTTGAAAGATTTGTAAAGGAAGCAAGTATTGATCCTAAAGTGCTTGCTATTAAGATGACCTTGTATAGGACAGGTGATAATTCACCTTTTGTAAAGGCGCTCATACGTGCAGCTGAAGAAGGTAAACAGGTTGTTTGTTTGGTAGAGCTGAAAGCTCGTTTTGATGAAGAACGAAATATCTATTGGGCACAAGCACTTGAAAATGCCGGAGTTCATGTGGTTTATGGTGTTGTTGGCTTAAAGACCCATGCTAAAACAACGTTAGTTGTTCGGCAAGAAAATGAAGGGCTTAAGTGCTATGCTCATATCGGTACTGGAAATTATAATTCGGGAACCTCAAGATTTTATTCTGATTATGGTTTATTAACGGCAAATGATACAATCACACAAGAGTTAGTTGAGTTTTTTCATTTTCTAACAGGTAGATCTTTAAAGAATAACTATCAGAATTTATTAATCGCCCCTATCAACATGTTTCAAAAATTTAAAAGTATGATTGAGCGTGAAACAGCGAATGCACGCCAAGGAAAACCAGCTCAAATTATCGCTAAATTTAATAGTATGGAAGAAAATGAGATCACTTTAAAGCTGTATGAGGCATCTCAGGTTGGAGTCAGTATTGATTTGATTGTTAGAGGTTTTTGTTGTTTGCGTCCTGGAGTTTCAGGACAAAGTGAAAACATTCGAGTGATTTCAATAATCGGGCGTTTTTTAGAACATTCAAGATTATTTTACTTCAGAAATGGTAATGAAAATCCTCTCGATGGAGATTTTTTCATTGGATCTGCAGATTGGATGCATCGAAATCTTCACGGACGTGTAGAAGCCATCGTACCTATATTTGATCGACAGTTAAAAGAAAAGCTTTGGCAAACTTTGGAGTTGTGTTTGACCGATGATAGACAGTCATGGCTAATGCAACCCGATGGTCGATATAAGAAAAGAGATTCTTCTGAAAGTGGAGTTCAACATAAGTTGATGCAGATTGCAAAGCATAGTATTATTGCAGTTGAAGAGGGGTAATATGTTTCTATATTTAATTAGACATGCCATTGCAGAAGAACGAGAGATCTTTGCAAAAAAAAAATTGGAAGATAGTCTCAGGCCTCTGACTATAAAGGGAGAAAAAAAACTAAGTAAAATTATTATTAAGATTAAAAAAGATTTATCAGATGTCGATTTGATTGTGACGAGTCCTTTTTTGCGTACAAAACAGTCTGCAAAGATAATCTCGGACCTTTTGGGAAAAAAAAAAGTGATTGAAAGTGCAGAGCTAGTTCCTCATGCTACTCCAGAGGCATTTATCCCATGGCTTAAATCACATGGAAAAAGTCTAAAAAAAATAGTTGTTGTCGGACATGAACCTCATTTGAGTTCCCTTGGTAGTTATATTTTGACAGGAAAAACAGAAAGTTTTTTAGAATTAAAAAAATCGTCAATAGCACTTATAGAAACCGGAAGTTTTGAAGAGATAACTCCTTCTAAGGCAAGCCTATTATGGTTGTTATCTCCAAAGCTTATTGATAAAATAGAGTAGTCTGATAAACTTTATCGATGATTTAATTTTCACGCACCAATTTCTCTGCATGTTCTATTCTTTGCTGAATGACAATTTCCTCGGGGGTCAGTTGTTCTATAGACTTTCTACGGAATAGAAAGTTTTTTAGGCGGTCTATTCTAGATGGCACAAAAATATTACGTCGATCTTGTGCTTTCTCCATTCGATTCAAAATATTTGATAAGTTTGTATTCAATTGTAATTTTAAATCTTGAGTAATACTTGAAAGAAAGTTTTGAAATTCCTCATAGGTTTTTTCAGATAAAATCATCCACTTAGAATTTTTTAAGGTATTCAAACTACTTTCTAGAGATGAATTTAAAAAAATATACGGACGACTGTCGCGCTTTACCCCGCCAGTAGAAGTATTTCCTCGGTAAATAGATTTTAATTCACCAGCAATTTTTACATATGCTGGAACTGGTGCATAAGATTGAGACAGTTCATATTGTATATCTCTGTCAGAATTATTCCTAACAAGTTCACTGTTTTCGTAAAGTTGCCGGCCCAATCGACCAAGTTTAATTTTGGTATCTGCATCAAGATAGAAGCCTGCTAAGTTAGAAATTTCATCAATTATGGAAACTATCAACTGGTTAACTTTTTCAGCATCGGTTGGATTTGAATTTTGAATGTGGTTGGCAAATTCTTGAAGAATTTCAAGACGTTTTCTGGTCGCTGAAGTAAGCTCATTGGGTATAAAGAATCCTTGTAGGGCGTGACCGGCGATATCATGGAAAAAGTGTTTTTGCTTTAAAGAAATAGGAATACGAGAGTTTTTTATGAACTCGTGTCTGTAGATTCTTGGATCCACTAATCCTTCCACTGTAGGATAAAGTCCTATTAGAATTCTTCTTGGATCATTTTCTGGCAAACTAGCGTTAAATTTTTTGATCGCATTGCTAATTTCTAACCCACTTGGAACAATGACATGATTAGCATCTAGAACTTGATACCCAAAAAAATAGGCTGCCTTCTTTCCTAAAAGTGACGAATACATTCGCAGGTCTTGAACTAGATCACCACCTTCTTCGGTGAAATCCTTTATGTAGTCATGCCAGGCTACTTTAGTTTTTATTACGTAGCGTTTTCCTCCATGAATGCCTTCACGAACTTCAGTTAATGTGAATACATCAGAACCAATATGAGTATGACTGTCTTTAACATCTTTAGCTCTTAATAGTTTTTCAGAGTAAAACTCCCAACATAAGTTGGAAGTAAATCCTAATGAACTGTTTACAGAAAGCAATATAATACAGATGATAGTAAGCCAATTTTTGTCAGACAGTTGTAATGTAGGTTTTGAAAAATAACTCATCAAGTGAACCCAATGCTATTTTAGTTTTTATTAACAGATAAACAGCAAGTGACTGGCCAATAGTTATCATCTTGAGTAACCTATAGAGATTTTTAATTCATTAATTGTTTTATCAAGTAACTAAGTTCTAGACTGCGCCTCAAGATACGATCATTTAGATCGGCATCAGCTGCGTGTCCTCCAGCCGTGTTTTCGTAGTAGTATACTTTGTGACCTAGGTCTTCCATTTTAGCAGCCATTTTTCGAGCATGGCCAGGGTGCACGCGATCATCTTTTGTCGATGTGATAAATAAAGGAACTGGATAACTCTTCTCTCTTTCAATATTTTGAAAGGGAGAATATTTCTTAATAACTGCTCTCATTTGAGGATCATCAGGATTTCCATATTCATTGATCCACGAATTTCCAGCTAAAAGTTGATGGTAGCGTAGCATATCAAGAAGAGGTACTTGGCATATAACAGCTTTGAATAGTTCTGGTCTTTGAGTGAATGTGGCACCAACTAAAAGTCCACCATTGCTGCCCCCCATGATACCTAGTTTTTGAGGAGTTGTTATATTGTTATTAATAAGGTCTTCTGCAACAGCAATAAAATCATCAAAGACATTTTGTTTTTTTTCTTTGATTCCATCTAAATGCCATTTTGGACCAAATTCACCACCACCACGGAGGTTAGAAAGTACATAAACACCTCCGCGACTTAACCAAGATTTACCTAGAATAGAAATATAATAAGGAAGTTCAGAAGCCTCAAAACCGCCATAGCCATAAAGTAAAGTGGGATTATTTTTGCTATTTAGAGTTTTTTTATGGCGAATAAGGTAGTAAGGAATTTTTGTTCCATCCTTGCTCGTTGCCATTTTTTGTTCCACAGTAAGATCCTTGCTGTTGAATTGGACAGGCAGAGATTTTATAGTTTTAAAAACTAACTTATGTTTTTTATCATGAGACCCTAGAAGTAAGCTTGTTGGGGTAAGAAAACTTTCATAAGAAATAATGAACTTGTCATCAAAAGTATCAGAATAAACAGGAGCTATAGTACCTGCATTTGGCAGATCTATTTTCTGTAATATCCAATTTTTTTTCTTATCTAGAAGTATTTCATACAAAACGCTTTGGACTTGTTTTAAGCTTGTCAGATAAAGATGATTTTTGGTTGCTATGATATCGTCAAAAGCCTCTCCCTCGCTGGGTTGAAATAAAACTTTTATGTCAGAAAAGTAATCTTTTGAAGCATCGGTCGGGCTTTTGCGAAATTGAATCGAACATATACTTCCTGAGGGTATAGTCTGTGTACCTTGAGTGAGTGGTGTTCTTATTAGAAAAAACAACTCACCATTTTTAATGGTTAAGACTTTAGCATCATCAGGAATCGGAATCTTTAATAATTTTTTTGATTCAGTATAAATAAATTTTTCTGAAGTAAAAAAAGAATAATAGCGATAGATTAAATGTAACGCACCTGATTTTTCAAAATGACTCCAGCTTGTAACGGAAACATCTTGCTCTTCTCCTCTGAAGATCTCTTCAGAAGACTCAAGTGGTTGTCCTCGTTTCCAAATTTTAATAATTTTGGGATAGCCAGAAAGAGTAAGGCTTCCTTTTCCCCAGTCTTTGCCGACAAAAAGTTGATTTTCATTGATCCAGTTAACTCTGTTTTTACCTTCTGGAAGAGTGAAGCCATTAATTACAAAGTTTTGAGTTTTTAAGTCAAACTCTCTGGTAACATAAGCATCTTTACCACCATCAGAGAGGTAAACTAAGCACTTTTCATATTTAGGAGGTAAGCACTCGTAGCCCTTCCAAACCCAATTTTTATTTTCTTGTTTTGACAGCTTATCCAGATCTAAAATGGTTTCCCATTGAGGAGATTTATTTTCATAATTTTTTAATGATGTTTTGCGCCAGATGCCCTTAACATATTGTTCATCTTGCCAAAAATTATAGACCATATTGTTAAGAAGTACTGGGTAAGGAATTCGTTCTTTAGAGTGAACGATTTCTCGAACTTCATTTTCAATAGTTTTGTACTCAGGATGATTAGCTATCTTTTTTTGAGTCTCTTCGTTATGCTGTTTGACCCAGTTCAGTGCTTTTTCTCCTTCTATATCTTCAAGCCAGAGATACTTTTCATCTGAAACTTTATGACTTGAACAGCCCAAGGTTAAAAAAAAACAAAGAATAAAATTTGGTGGTACTTGATTTTCATTTGAGTCCTTTACTGTATAAAATGAATTTGTCTTATAATAATTAAAAACCCAGTTTCTTTTTTAAATCCTCAGCTGATTTTTTTAGTTCTGATTCGACTTTCTTTTTAGCTTCATTTTCAGCCTTTTTCTTTTCAGCTTCAGCTTTACGTTCAAAATCTTTTTTAGCCTCTTCTGTTTTGTTTTCTGCTAACTTCTTTTGACCCTCTGCTTGAACTTGGAGTTTTTGGATTTCACTTTGAATTTGATCTTTAAAGATTTTAACTTGTTTTTCAATAGCTTCTTTTTGTTTTTCAATTTCTGCATCAACAAGAGCCTTTATTTTTTTCCTAGCTTCGTCAATTTTAGCTTGAATTTCTTTTTCAAAACCTTTTTGGATTTTGCCTCCTAGGTCTGATTCAATATCTAAATCAACAGATGGCAGAATGCCTTTTCCTGAGGCTATCAGATTGGTGGTTTTTGCAGTGGAAAATACATTTTTTAGAATGCTTTCAACATCTTTATTTTTGGCCTGAACAGCGTAGTCTATTTCTCTAAATTCGTTCTCTACCTTTAATGTTAAATTTTTGTAATTTAGTAAATGCAGTTGAGACTTCAAACTGCCTTTGGCTTTATCAAAGCTTAATTGAATTTCTTCTGAGTTAATCAGTTCTTTTTGAGATAAGGGATAGCTATCAACGGTTAGGTTTAAATCAATTTGGGAATCTTTTTTGGTATTATCTATGGTCAGCTGAGTTTTGAAACCTAGAATTTCTTCTGCTGGAAAGTCTCCAGACAAGGTGGCAATGGTGGGCTTGCCAATTAAAGATTGATTAGAGGTGATATTTTCAATTTCACCTTTTATATTACCCATTTGATGAAATGAGCTTAACGGCAAGGAACTATCTGGTGTCATACTATTCATCACAAAACGAGATGTTACCAATGTTTTTTTGATCCAAAATAAAGGATAGGAATTAGGTTTTCCAAATTCATAAACGACACCTTTTTCTCTTGGTTTTGGTTGGATTTGAATTTCAGGTTCTTCTTTATTTTTTTTAAGTAAATTAGGAGGTGCATACTTATTTACTAGTGACTTATAGTGATTTATTTTTCCTAAGTAGGGTCCCGTGTAGCGCTTAAAAAGTGCTACAGCTATGGATTTCGCATCAATTTTGGGAATTTTAAAATGAGCCTCTAGATCTTTGATATCTTTTTCTATCTGATTTTTAATTTCTTTTAATCCCTCATCTGTAAATTTGATGTCAGCATCTAAACTTGTCTTAGCTATGTTAATTTCTTTAATTTTATTGTTGGCTTCATCTAGATTTTTTTGAATTTCTTTAACGCTTTGGTTGAGCTCATCTAAATTGTTAAACCCACTTGTTTTGACTTTTTTTAGATTATCACCAATAGCTTGAAATTCAGCGGCTTTGGGGAGTTTTTTAATTCTTTCTTCCCAGTCTTTTTGTTTTGCCTTCAGAGATTCTTCAAAGGTTTTCATTTTTTCTTTTGAAATAATTTGTCCTTTAAGTTTATCTAATTCTCCTTGCTGAGATCCTCCAGACATCAAGTTGGCAATGTTTCCAAGAACATTGTCTTGATACTCTGTTTTTGCTTTTTCAAGAGCTTCCTCTTTTAGCTTATCTGCTTCTTTTTTGATGGCACTTTCTTTTTCTGGTTCAGGAGGTTTGACTTTGCCTGGATATTTTCTTTTTTGGTCAAAACCGATGTTTTCAACAGCCGCCTCTTCCACCACGAACTTAGCTCTTAGTAATGCATCCCAAAGCAAAGAAAAACGTATTTCGCCAATGACTAAGTTATTGTGAGAAGGCCTTTCTGGATTTGTTAACTCTATACCTGAAATTTTCAATGAGGCTTTAGTAAAACTAGTTTCTACCTTTGCAATATTTACCTCTGCACCGAGACTATGATAGCCAATCAATTCCATCAGATTTTTTAAATGAAGGTCAAAAAAGAGTTTGAAGTAGAAAAAAATAACGGCAGTAAAGATAATGAAAGGAATAATCGCTTCCCAACGAATAGGGCCTTTATTTTTGATTTTTTTTTCTGTTTTAAGATTTGTATCAGTCATTTTAAAAATCCTTTATCCGTAAAGTTGATCGTATTTGGTGTACCAGTTATAAAGAGATGTGGCAGCAAAGGCTTTCCAGAATTTAGTTTGTTTCAATTTCTCTACGACGGCAATTCGGTATTTAATGATTAAAGCTCTAAATACAAAAAATAAAATAGGTGCTAAAAGTAGGGATAAAATTAGAGATCCCATAACTAAACTGTTATTGAAGCGAGTAAACGGAATAATTGGCATATTATACATTTCCACAAAAATATCTCTTAGCCCTTCATTTTCTAAAACCCAGCGACCAATAGGGTCACAGACGGGGTCTAATAAAAAACCAACGAATTTGAAAAAAAAGGCACTCAAGAATGCGGCTCCCAATTGAATACGAAAAATAAAAACCAAGGTCAAAACTAATACTGTTTGTAAAGAGAGAAAAGGAGCCAATCCAAGTATTAGTCCACAGGCAAGACCGCTAGCTAATTGATTATGGCCAGTATCTGAGTTCAGCAGTTTTAGAAAATTAAAAAGTTGCTTTAATAAAAGAGTCATGAAAATTCCTTTCAGCGATTTGCTCTTACTGTCAGTTTTTCTTAGGTATTTATTTCTGCTTCATTGATCTTCTGAGAATGATCTTTCCTTTGCAAATAAAAAAAAGCACCAACAAGACCAAAAAAAAGTTGTAACATCTGATAAATGGTAATGACTAAGGGACCAAACTCACTTGTGGAGTTTAGATAAGCATTGTAGAGAAAATAAAATGCTGCCTGACCAACGCCAACCCCTGCTGGTGAAATGGGAATTGCTGTGGCCATAAAACCAATAGGTGTAACTATGAAATAAGTTGTTAATGGAATCAATTTTCCAGAGGCAGAATATTGACCAATAACATACATAATAAAAACAGCAACGATTTGAGCCAGAATACTTAATCCAAAAACTTTAAAGAGCAATTTTTTTTCAGTTCCATACAACTGGCCTGACTGGTAGAGTTTCAAAAACTTTTGTTTCAAGGGTAAAAAATCAATAAACTTAGTTACAAGGGCAACCATTCTGCTATTTGTAGAAAATAAACAAAATAAGCCAAAAGTGAAAAGCAAAAAGATTAGACCAAAAGCATAATACAATTTACTTAAAATAGCACCAGACATCACATGTTGAAAATCAAGAGTCATCACAAATAAGGCCATGAAAACGATTGTGAAAAGCCCAAGCAAGCGATCAATAAAAACACTAGAGACAGCAAGTGCCTTTGATGTGGGATTGTCCTTATAAAAATAAAAAGCTTTGACCAGGTCGCCCCCAACTCCACCAGGCATGGCAAAGTTAAAAAAGGTTCCAATTAAAGTCAGTTTGAATAGATCGAAGGTTTTTGGGTGGGAGTTTTGTGTTTGTAATAACAAACGCCAACGTTCACTCAAAATGAAAAGATTAACTCCACTTAACACTACAGCTATTAAAATAAAATCAGGCTTTAAAACCTCTTTGATGGCAATAAAATTAAACTTCCCTTGGGTTGCCAGCCAATAGATAATCCCGCCAGCAATCAACAATTTTATAAAGAGAGATAGATATTTTTTTAACTTCATCGTGTCCATCTTAAGGTTACATTTAAATTCGTGAGACCAAGCAATCTATTTTTTGATGTCCTGATCAATATCAAGGTGAGTCTTTTGAATCAGTTGAACGTGTTTTAAGAAAGTTCTTAAGTCTTTCAAAGGTAGTGACGTTGGTCCATCACATAATGCCTCTTCTGGACGAGGATGAGTTTCCAAAAAAATTCCATCAACACCGACAGCCATAGCAGCTCTGGCTAGAGGAGCCACCATATGACTTCTACCGCCACTACTTTCGCCAGTAGCTCCAGGAAGTTGGGTAGAGTGGGTGACATCCATGATTACTGGAAAGCCAAGCTCTCTCATTTCAACAAGGCCCGTCATATCATTGATTAAGCGATTGTAGCCAAAGGTAGTACCACGCTCACACAGAAGTAATTTATTATTTCCAACTTGCACGGCTTTATTGGCAATAGCTTTCATATCCCATGGAGCCAAAAATTGACCTTTTTTGATGTGAAGAACTTTTCCAGTTTGAGCTGCTGCAACCAGAAGATCTGTTTGTCTAGAAAGAAAAGCAGGAATTTGAATTACGTCTGCAACTTTAGCAACCGTGTCTACTTGATTTGTTTCATGCACATCTGTAACGAGGGGGGCATTGAGTAAGCCTTTAATTTTTTCTAAAGATTTCAGGGCTGAATCAACTCCAGGGCCACGAAAACTTTTAGAGCTTTGACGGTTGGCTTTATCAAAAGAGCATTTTAAAATCCAAGGAATTCCTAGATCTTGGGTTACACGCTTAATTTCTGTGCCAGTTTCTATTACAAGACCTTCATCTTCAATAATGTCTGGCCCAGCGAATAGGATAAATTGATCTCTTAACCCCCAAGTGAATTTCTTCCCTTGGAAGTCCATAGTAACAGGATTTTTTAAATTTTGAAAAGTTGTCATGAAAGACTTATGACATGACTTTAATGACACTATCAATAATTTTATCTTGTGTCGCTCTGTCCATATCGGGATACATCGGTAAACTGACCACATGTTCCGCAGCTAAGCGTGAATAAGTCCAATCTCCTTGCTGAGGTGTATGTTCTTTGTACCAAGGTTGGTCTGGCATGATTCTAGGGTAGTGAACTACTGTTGGAACTCCTAGTTCTTGCATCTTTTTTTGAAATAAAGGGCGATCTGGAACCATTAGGGTATATTGAGCCCAAACACAATCACGGTCAGATTTAATAAAAGGAGTGCTGAATCCAGGAGTTTTAATTTGGCTTAGTCCCTCGCTAAAATAATTACCGATCTTTTGTCTTTGTTCCACTTCCCAGTCATAGCGTTCCATTTTGGCTAATAAAATAGCACATTGAATGGAATCTAGGCGACCATTTACTCCCAATCTAGTATGGTAGTATCTTGACTCTGAACCATGCTCTTTGATTTCTTTCATGGCTTTATGGAGTTGATCATCATTAGTGAAAATGGCTCCACCATCACCATAGCACCCCAGTGGTTTAGCAGGATAAAAACTAGTTCCACCCGCGGTACTAAGAGCACCACTTTTTTTACCTTTGTATTTAGCACCATAACTTTGAGCTAAATCTTCGATCACAAATAAATTGTGTTTTTTGGCAATGGCATTGATTTCATCCATGTCAGCCACTTGACCATAAAGTGATACTGGCATGATAGCTTTGGTTTTTTTGGTGATAAGTTTTTCAATTTTAGTTGTATCGATGTTAAAAGTTTTAGGGTCAATATCACAATAGACAGGTTTAGCGCCCGCTAAGACGATGGTTTCAGCTGTTGCAATAAAGGAAAAAGCGGTAGTAATGACTTCATCACCAGGCCCAATACCTAAACCCATAAGAGGAATAAGTAGAGCATCAGTTCCACTGGCGCAAGCTATGACATGCTTAACACCGGTATGATCAGCCAGTTTCTTTTCTAGTTCAGTGACTTCGGGACCGTTAATATAGGCTCCGCTTTCTAAAACTTTGTTGATGCGAGTTTGAATAGAGTCTTTTAATGCTAGGTACGGGGTTTTCAAATCAATAAATGGCACACTCATAGAACATCCTTTTTTAAATTTTATCTTAAATCTTTAAATGACACTCCAACTTTAACCCTTTTTTTGATTGTGAAAAAGAAAAAGCTTGGAAAAATCAGATTTGAAGCAAGCGGTCTAAATGTGTTAGAAAATAGTTACAGATGAAAATCTTGTTTTTGTCTTTTTTATTTTATAGTCTTACAACCTAGGGAGTATTAATTGATAATGAGACTTAATTTTCACACTAGATTGTGGTTTAAATCCTGCATTTTTTTTAAAGTTTTGCTAGGGGCCTGCTTGGTCTGTATGACGACTACAGCTGCGTACTCGAATTATAATTCTATTTTACTAGGTGATCAGTCTGCAGGAATGGGGGGGGCAGCAACAGCAGTTGTCGGAGATACTTCAGCTGCAGCTTTTTATAATCCTGCCACTTTGGCCCGACTTAATGGGGCTTCTTTTTCTGCAGCTGTTGGTATTTATAAAAAATTTGATACAGTCTATGGTGAAGAAGAGGATTTTACTAAAGCCCCATTGCGAGTAAATCAAGGTTTTTTCAGATCGCTTCCAGCTTCAACTGGTAATGTGATAAGATTGGGTGAGTATGTTTTTGGATTATCCATTTTGGTTCCTGATTATGATAGTTACAAAGGTGACTTACTTAAAAAAGGTAACAATGCAACGACTTTAGCTTTTATCGATGAGTCTTTGTGGGTAGGGCCCAGTATTTCCAAAGAAATCTCAAACACCGAATCTATAGGAATTACCGCTTACTACACAGCTCGTAACTTTATCAGATCCTCTACAGACTTGATATACGAGTCGGAACGTAAAGCTGTTTTATACAATCAGGAAAAAACCATTACAGAAAACTCATTAGTTTTTGTATTTGGATACTACAAACAACTATCATCTTCATGGTCTACGGGGATTACTCTACGTCCCAAAGCGATGAGAATTGCAGGAACAGCAACTCTTTTTCAATCTAAAACAACTATTGATTTAGACACAAGCCTAATGAGTGTAGAAAATAAGAATGATCCAGATAAAGCAACAAGAGTGGTTATTCCAGGAAAGATAACTTTGGGTTTAGCTTATGCTCCAGATAATGCCACAACATGGGCGATGGACTTGTCACTGCATGAAGGTGTTAGTTATGTTGATCTTGAAGATGAGTCTATTGGTAAGAAAGTAACCCATAAAGCTATTTGGAATCTTTCTTTAGGGCTAGAGAAGGCTCTGATCCAATGGCTGAGGGTGAGGATGGGACTATTCACTAACTTTTCTTCTTTTGGTAATCCAGATCCAAATTTAGCACAGTTGCAAGAGGATAAGGTAGATATGATCGGGTTTAGTGCTAATTTGGTTTTTATTGCAAGCAAAAGGATAGGTTATACATTTGGTGGTTACTATACAGGAGGTAGAGGTAAGTCTAGTCAGTATATCCAAGGAAATTATGAAGTGATTACCAAAACTCAGCACGTTTTTACGATGTTAGTCGGTTCTCAACTTTATTTTTAGTACAGATTCTCAGCGCAGTGTTAAAGGTTCTTGCTAATCCCATATGGAAAAGACACGCCTAAGGGAGTGTTATTCGTGAATTAAATCTTGTTCCAAAAATTAAGATGACCTAGAATTAAAGCTGTGTGAAAGGGGATTTCATGAGCGACAATCAATTTCCAGCAGATGCTATTGTTATTGACGTCAGAACGCCAGAGGAATTTGCTCAAGAAAGAGTTAAAAATGCAATTAATCTAGATTTATTTTCCCCTTCTTTTATGTTGGAACTTCAGAAATTAGATCAAAGTAAAAGTTACTTACTTTATTGTCGTAGTGGTAATCGCAGTGGCCAAGCAGAGCAAATTATGAGGCAAATTGGTTTTTTGAAAGTACAAAATATAGGTGGCTTAGCCGAAGTGAGAGACCTGTTTGGAACAGAGTTTCCGTGAAGACAAACACGATGAGCAAGCATGATGAGTGAAGAAGTTAAAATCAAAAAAGGCACTGTCCTTCTTTATAGAATTTTCGATGTCGCTGAAGAAATTAATGTGACTCAGGTAGAAGCTATTCTTAGGGATAACCGTGGACCAGATCGTTTCAAGGTGCCTAAATATATTGATAGAGCCATTGAAATGAAAAAACCACCCGTGACGTTTGGGATGGGTGAAGAAGAAATCATGATTCAAGGAAAACCTTTGAAAACAGAGGTTTTAGTGAAGGTCAGAGATTTTGGAGTTTTGTCTTTAATTTATCAAATTCCAATCGCTCCAGGGACATCATGGAAACAATTGGTGGATTTAGCTGTTGGATTAGAAGAAGGGTCTGAGATTGATAATCTAGCTAAGCAACAGGCTTTTGAGATAGCGCAAACCATTCAAGGAACTATGAAAAAACCTAAAATGTGGAGTGGCTTTGAAGATTATATTATTTATTTTTTAGAAGATTTTGAGAATAACTTATCCATAGCTGAGTTTAAAAATAAAATTGATTTTGCTGCTTTGATGATGGCCGAAAATCAAGTGAGGCTCTCTGAAATGACTAGGAATGCTTTATCAGAAGCTATTTTTCAATACAGTGAGAGTGACTTAACTATTGTAGAATGGAATTCAGCACTTGTTATTGAGCCGGGTGGTTCCAGAGATATCCCGGATATTCTAGAGTTTGCTGTGACTCATCTTATGGAAATTAGGTATTACGATGATTTACTAGATATCAAGTTAAACGAACTTTATGATGATATCGAAAAAAAACGAAGTTCAATTTGGGCAACTAAGTATGACAAGGCATATGAAGAGGCGAGCTCTAGGTATATTGAATTCATAGAATTTCTAGAGCGAGTTGAAAATTCATTGAAAGTGGTGGGGGACTTTTATTTGGCTACTATTTATCGTGGTGCCACTGTGCAATTTCGCCTTAAAGATTGGCAAGACAGTGTGACTCGAAAAATGAATATTTTGGCCCAGGTCAGCAACCTTTTGCAGGGCGAAATGAATATGCGTCGCAGTCATCTATTGGAAATTGTGGTCATTATCTTAATTGCCTATGAAATCTTATCAGCTATTTGGAAATAATTCTGAGCTTCAAATAGGAATAAAATACAGGCAACAAGAATTATTTTGTAAAATGAAATTTTAAAAAACTTTTTTTTGTAGTAAGTTTCCAATCACTATAATTGTAAAGGCAATGAAGGGATTAAGCATGGGGACTGCAACACTATTAAGAGTGATTTTAATTTCAATGGTTTTCGGGTTTTTGACAGTTTCCTGTAATAATTTTTTACCTCCACAACCAGTGATAAAAAACACGACCGGAAATATAGTTTTTCCTCCAGATGCAAATAGTCCAAAGAATTTAACTCAGCCAGAAAATCAACCCAGTGAGGTGGATAAGCAAGCGGATCAAAAGTTAGCCGAAGAAATATCGCAAATGACTCCCGAGCAGATTGATTTTGATTTTGTAAAAAAAAATCTGCTTGAAGTAAAATGTTTAAAGTGTCACCAAGCTCAAGGAAAAGCCGAAGATTTGCCTTTTCAAACTAGAAATGATGTTGTTCAAGGTAGTAATGATGTTGGGGAGTCGCTTTTGGTTGTTGGTTCTCCAGATGAAAGTTTATTTTATTTAAGTTTACTGGCCGATAAAGAGTCTCGCAAAGGAGCTAAGAAAATGCCTTCAGAAAAGGCCGTAGCCAGAGGCGAAGTCAAGGATGTCACACCAACGGAGATTCATTTGGTGGAACTTTGGATAAAGAATGGCGCTCGTTAGGTTATAAAAGAGTGATGGAGTTCAAAAAAATGTTTTTTTTTGCAGACAAAGTGGTTTTTATTTGCGTAAAATTTGTCCATGAAAATATTTTTTAAAACTTTTGTATTTGTTTTAGTAAGTTCCACTCTATGGTCTCAAGTATTTAATGATAAAACTATGAAAGCGACTCTAGAAGGACAATCCGTTTTTCAAGAGGGGTTATTTTCTTCATCGAATGTAGATTATTTGCCAGATAGTTACAATGCTGAAGGTTCGGTTTCTTCGAAAAGAGTTGCTCTTTATATAGGAAGAGGAACTTGGGGAGTGGGTAAGTCCCAGTTTAAAAAATTTTTAAAACAAAATCAATACTCTTACGAGGTCATTTCAGCACGTCAGATTTTAGATGGAAAATTAAATCAAAAAAAGTTTGATATTCTTATTATGCCCGGGGGAAAATCTTGGAAGTATCTAGAGGATTTGGGATTTCAAGGAGCTAAAGAAATCAAAAAATTTGTTGCCGATGGTGGTGGATATTTTGGAATCTGCGCTGGTGCTTACTTTGCTGTGTCTCAACGATATGGTCCTAGTGATAAACCTTTAGATTATGGTATAGGTCTTTTAGAAGGCGTAGCTGTTGATGGGACTGCATTAAGCATATCACCTTTTCGCGGTGGTATGATGAGCATTGATACTTACTACCCTCAATTTAAAAATCGTTTTGAGGTTTTAATGCTTGGGGGACCTTCTTTTGAGTATTCAGAAAGCGAAATGCAAAAGAAAAATATTCAGGTGCTTGGTTCTATTAGTCCAATCAATTCTCCAACTATGATTTTTTTCAATTATGGAAAAGGTAGAGTGTTTTTGTCTGGTCCTCATATGGAAGTTGAGGAATCAAAATCAATTGTAGGTTTAAGATATAAAGATCCAGATTCTGAGTGGCCTTTAGTGGACTACCTATTAAAAAAACTTTAATTAAAAAAAAATTACATCTTCGTTTAATTCTGTCTCAAGACAGTACTTTGTTAGTTTTTTAAGCTACTTTTTTTTATTTCTAAAGAATTGTAATCCTTGGTCGAAGAGATGCGAAATATCCAGATTAAAATATTGGAGTTTCAAAATTTTTGAGGGGAAAAAATGGAAGCTAAAAAGTTAAAGCCTTTAGATGTAGATTTAGGATCTGAGGATAGTCTTTCAGAGGCCGAAAAAGAAATACAAAGTCTAAAAGTTCGTTTTGAGTTAGTCAGCAAGAGTTCCAGTGAGGGTTTATGGGACATGACTTATCCAAGTAATGGAGAATTACTTCCTGACACTCCTTTTTGGTGGTCAGATCAATTTCGAAGTCTTGTTGGTTTTGTAAATGAGAAA
>JABWCN010000063.1 GCA_013359135.1 Pseudobdellovibrionaceae bacterium
GGACTCAACAAAACATTAAGTTAGTGTATAGTTTGTTTTACCCTGGAGAGGAAATGTCTTCAGAGTTGACGTCTAATTTTTTAGAGTTGATCACTTTAATGAGTCAAGCTAGCGAGACACCTTTGACACAATGGCGGATGATTTTATTTACTTTATGTCGGAGTCCTGATTGGCAAATTTATTAGTAGAAAAAAAATATTTTTTATCTGTGACTTTCCTCACTTTATGGTTATTTTTAAGTGGTTGTTCTTTATTGAATAACACTACTTCTTTGACCGACAGTTCTAGTCAAGGTCCAACACCGACATTAGATCCCCAATCTCCAGAAACGCCAGGTGGTGTGTATTTTTGGTTAACTACAGATGACTCAAGTTATTATCAAGTCAACTCGAGCTATCAGATCTTAAAACTCTATAATAAAATGGATACTAGTCAGTGGATGTCATCGTCTGCTCTATCATTGGCGCCTACCTTAGTTGCAGATACCGCCAATAAATTGAATTGGATAAAGTTTTTAAATGGACAATTTGTTTCGATGGATGGTGATTACAAATCATTAATGACAGATTGGACAATCATAATGGTTGTTAAGAATTTGAATATGGGTTCGCTTATAGAATTTGATACAGGAATAAATTCTTTTGAAGATGGTTCGTCTTTGGCTGTGAATAGCAGCAATCAAGTGGTTGCTCAGCATGGTACTTCGTTATCCGATTATGGAGTTAATAAAGCTTTTCTTTTAGACTCACAAGTTCAGGTGATTGCTGTGACTTTTGCAAGTATCTCGGACCCTCTGCAAATGAGAATTTTTTTAAATGGATTTAGAGTCACCCTCACTGAGACTTCAAAGTTAGGCTCTCCCTCGCCCTTCTCACAAGTGATTAGAAATGTTCTTGTCGGAGCTGGAAATTCTCAATCAACTAATTTTCAATTGGGTGAAATGATATTTTATAAAAAAGGATTGGATCTTCAGCAAATTTACACTGTATCTAAGTGGCTAGGAAAAAAATGGGGAACCACTGTTAAAGATCAACTAACAACCGAAATTGCCAATAACCAAATCATTGATAGTGCGGAAGTTAATTTTGAGCGAATCAAAGACGAAATACTAGCAACCAAAGGTTGTTTGGCTTGTCACAATGAGAGTCGAATTCAAGATAATATTGATTTAAGTAGTTACGTTGGAATATTGAAAAGTGTGAGTTCTTCTTCAGGAAAAAAAGCTTTAACACCAGGATCTTTAAGTCAAAGTGGAATTTATCAGGCAGTTAGTGGTAGTAGTCCTAGTATGCCTCAGAATGCTTCAACTTATGGTGGATATTTGAATCAGTTGCAAGTTAAACTCCTATCTGAATGGATTACGGCAGGAGCTAAAGAATAACTCTTAAATGAAGCTACACAGCTAGAGTCCTAAACTGGTTTGACTTAGTTTTGTTTAGGGCTCTAACAAAATGAAAAATTATTATGGAGTTTTCGTCGGTGTTGTAACAGAAGTTTTGTTGTTGAGCGGCTTTTGAATAATGTGAATAGCATGTCCTAGAGTCGCTTCGGCAGCTTCCATCATAGTTTCTCCTAGAGTTGGATGAGGATGGATCGTCAAAGCTAAATCTTGAAGTCTGGCACCCATTTCAATAGCAAGAGCTGCTTCCGAAATTAAATTGGAGGCCTCGGGGCCTACAATGTGAACTCCCAAAAGAATATCGTTTTCATCAGCAATCATTTTTACAAAGCCGTCGGTTTCAAGCATCGAAACGGCTCTGCCATTAGCTGCGAAGGGGAATTTCGAAATTTTTAAATTTTTATATCCTTTAGCGATGGCTTCGGCTTCAGTTACTCCAGCTGAAGCTATTTCTGGATCCGTAAAAACCACAGCAGGAACTGTTTTCACATCATAAGCGCGATTTTTCCCACCGATAATTTCAGCAACCATAACTCCCTCATGGCTAGCTTTGTGAGCTAGCATTGGTTGTCCACACAAATCTCCAATGGCAAAAACATGCCTTAGGTTTGTCCTACGTTGAGCGTCTACTTTCACAAATCCGCGCTCATCAACTTGAACACCTAGGTTTTTCAAGTGAGCTTGATCTCCATTTGGTCGTCTGCCAACGGTAACAAGAACTTTATCTGTTTTAATCGTTTGATCTTTGCCATTGATTTCAACAGTTACTTCGTATTCGTTGCCAATCTTTTTTTGACCTTTAGCCTTAGCGTTAAATAAAACCTGAACACCCTTTTTATTTAAACGCTTTGAGACCACTTGAGCGCACTCAGGATCCACTACGCCAGCTAACAAACTGGTTTGCGCTTCAACTACTGTGACCTCAGTACCAAACTTTTTCAGATAGCTAGAAATTTCTAAACCAATGTAACCACCGCCAATTGTAACAAGACGCTTAGGTGCCTGATCCCAAGCTAAAGCACCTGTTGAAGAGACAATATTTTTTTCGTCAAATTCGAAGCCTGGAATTTGAATAGGGCGGGATCCCATGGCAAGGATAAAGTATTTAGCTTCTAATACTTCTTGTTTATCAGAGCTTATAACTTTGATTTGGTTGGCATTCTGAAATTGGCCTTCACCTTTAAAAATGGTAACTTTGTTACCTTTCAAAAGTTGGCTCACACCTGTCGACATACGTTCGCAAACACTTTGTTTCCAAGAGAGTAGCTTTTTAAAATCGACTTTTGGTTTGCTGACTTCAAACCCCATTTGTGGAAAATCATTTTCCATTTTATCAAGCCAGTGGGCGGCAGTGATCATAGCTTTAGAAGGAATACATCCAACATTAAGGCAAACTCCTCCAAGGGCTTCTTTTTCGATGATGGCAGTATTTAAACCAAGTTGGGCGCACTTGATAGCTGCCACGTAACCCCCAGGACCACTTCCAACAACAACAACATCAAATTTTTGCATAAAACTTTATTCCTTTTGAATTGCCTCAGTTTATTTATTGCATTTCTAACATCATAACTGAAGGCTTTTGAATACGTCCCAGAAAGGCTTTCAAAAATCTTGCAGCTACAGCTCCATCGATTAAACGATGATCTGCCGTGATGGTATAATTCATAATTTTTTGATTTTTCACCGCTCCCTTATTGTCAAGAAATAATCTATCTTGGATTTTATACATTCCCAGGATTGCGACTTCAGGATGGTTAATGATAGGAGTTGCATAAGTACCACCGACAGAACCAATATTAGTAATCGTAATGGTAGCCCCTTTCATTTCATCCGGTTTAAGTTTTCCATCGCGTGCACGTTTAGAGAGGTCTAAAATCTCTTTGGAGATTTCAACTATATTCTTCTGGTCTGCATTTTTAATAACAGGAACAACTAGTCCATTGGGAGTGTCTGCGGCAAAACCAATGTTAAAATATTTTTTGTAAACAATTTCTTGTTTTGCATCATCAATGGAAGCATTAAACATTGGAAACTCACGAATAGTTGAAATCAGTGCCTTCATTACAAATGGTAGGTAAGTAATTTTTGTACCAGCTTGTTCTGCCGCTTCTTTTACAGATTCTCTCCATGCTACTAACTCAGTAACATCGACTTCATCCATAAGCGTGAAGTGAGGGATAATATGTTTTGCCATTTGCAGGTTTTCAGCAATTTTTTTACGAATACCCTTGAGTGGAATACGTTCCTCTTCTTGAGCTCGTGTAGATTGATAACTGGTTTTTGGGATAGAGACAGTAGTTCCTAAAGAGGATACTTCACTTGTAAGTTTGACATTTGAAGATGACTGCTTCATTACGTCTTCTCTGGTAACTCTACCCGCAAGACCTGTTCCTGAAAGGGTATTGATGTCAATTTGCATTTCTCTCGCAAGTCTTCGAGTCGCAGGAGTTGCTAGCACTCTTGATTCCATGACTGGAGGGTAGAAAGAAGCACTTGTTGATAAACCTGTTGATAAGTTCTGACTCAATGCCATGTTTGTAGCTGTTTTGGTCGGTGTTTGTATCGAAGAATGGCTTGTAGCTTGAGAAATAGCTGGTTGGTTCTGTGAGTTGATTTGCAGAGTAGCAAGTTGAGAGTCTACTTTTACGACGTCGCCAGCTTTAAATTTTAATTCTGTAATAATCCCAGCTTTTGGAGATGGAACTTCAACAGTGGCTTTGTCAGTCATGATCTCAGCAATTCCTTGATCTGCTTTAATTTGATCTCCTACTTTGACTAACCATTTAACCAGCTCTCCTTCTGTTACACCCTCACCTAATTCAGGAAGTTTTATGGAGTATACTGATGAAGAGGAAAGACTTGAAGCCATCGTTGTAGATGCACCTACTGTTGGAGTTGAGGCCGCGGAAGAAGGAACTGTTTTGGTTGTCGAGATACTATTAGCCACTCCATTTTCTTCAAGAACAAGTAATGTTGAATCTACTTTTACGACATCGCCAGCTTTGAATTTTAATTCTTTGACGGTACCAGCTTTTGATGTTGGGACTTCCACTGTCGCTTTGTCAGTCATGATTTCAGCAACTGATTGATCAGGTTTTAAAACATCACCAGGTTTGACTAACCATTTTATTAACTCCCCTTCAGTAACGCCTTCACCCAACTCGGGCAGTTTTAAATCAAATGCCATTTACTTCTCCTTTTAAGTTATCTTCCTTTGATTTTCTTTGTCTTTCAATTAAGGATTTCATAAAAAACTCGCCAGCTCGATAAGAACTTCTTACCAGAGGCCCAGAGGCAACATAAAGAAATCCCATATCTTCAGCAATTTTTTGCCATTCTTGGAACTTCTCTGGAGTTACAAATTCCTGTACTTTCAAATGACGTTCAGTGGGTTGCAAATATTGACCAAAGGTTACAACATCACAGCCAACAAATCTTAAATCAGTTAATGTTTGTAGCACCTCAGAATCAGTTTCTCCCAATCCTAACATGATCGAAGATTTTGTGTGCATACTTGGATTGACAGTTTTGACATATTTTAAAACATTCAAAGACTGCCAATACTTAGCGCGAGGATCTCTAACCGAAGGAGAGAGTCGCTCTACGGTTTCTACGTTGTGAGCAAAAACATCTGGCTTTGATTGTACAATAAGTTCAACAAGTTTTTCTTCGCCCCTGAAGTCTGGAGTTAGGATCTCTACTAAAAGCTTTGGAGAAAGTTTTTTTATTGTAGAAACTGTGCGAGCAAAATGACTAGCTCCTTGGTCTTCAAGATCATCTCTGTCAACGCTAGTTATAACCACATATTCTAAATCCATTTGTGAAATGGAATAGGCTACTTTTTCTGGTTCAAAAGGATCAATTGCTCCTTTTGGATTACCAGTTTTTACGTGACAAAATCGACACCCTCGAGTGCACACTTCACCCATAAGCATAAAGGTCGCAGTCCCGCCGCTCCAGCATTCTCCCATGTTTGGACATTTAGCCTCTTGGCAAACAGTTGCTAATTTTAACTCACCAAGCATATCTTTAATACGGGAATAGTTTTCTCCGCCAGGAGCTTTGACTTTAAGCCAACTTGGTTTAGGCGAAAAATTTTTTTTCTTTGAAATAACGGACTGTTCTTGAGGTTTTACAGCATCGTTAGTAGTTATTATCGTTGTCTCTGTTGTGAAGTTTGATGATTGCTCTTCAATACTTCCTAAAGGTTTCTCAATACTCATGAATTGGCTCTTTGTTATGTGCTTTATTTTGGTTTGTAGCTTATAACTTTGACAAGAGCAATCACTCAGATGGAGAGTATTTCGAAATACATCAACACACAGAGTCTAAAAAAGGATTTGGCAGCTTCAAAAAGGAATGAGAGCCAATAGAGAACTTGGGAGGAACTTTGCAGGAAATAGTTATCACTAAAAATTTTATAAAAGCGAAAATGTTGAAGCGTTACAAGAGATTTTTTGCAGATTTAACTTTGAATGGAGAGCCAATTACTGCTCATGTTCCTAATACTGGCAGCTTGAAATCATGTTTATTTCCTGAACAGCTAGCCTTCATTACCCCAGCAGAAAATCCAGAGAGAAAGTTGAAATTTACTTTGGAGGCCTTAGAAACCCCAACGGGGATAGTTGGAGTAAATACGCAGATCCCTAATCAGATGGTAAAAATGGCCGTGGAAGCTAGGTTTTTAGCTCACTGGAAGAATTATGATTTAGTTAAGCCTGAGTTTAAGTTAAATGCAGAAACAAGAATAGACTTTATGTTAGAAAACTCCGTAACTCACAAAAGACATTTTATTGAAGTTAAGAATGTAAGTTTAAAAGAGAACGAAATGGCTTTATTCCCTGATGCTGAAACAACCCGAGGACAGAAGCATTTGAAAGAGCTAATGAGTCTCACAGAGCAAGGGCATAGTTGTGAAATTTTATTTTTTATTCAACGGCAAGACGTCAGTGGCTTTGCTGCTGCCAAAGAAATTGATCCTGAATATGCCAGACTTTTATCTGAAGCTAATTCTCATCAGGTAAAAATCACTCCTATTATTTGCGAGGTCAGTAAGCATGGCTATAAGCTGACTCATAAGCTATTGCCAATTCATTGGTGAGTGGAGTATGGGATTAAAATTTAAGAACTTTTTTTTGATTTTTTTATTTTGTAAACTTGATTCCGCAAAGGCAATCGAACATTTTTTTAATTTATCCGACGTAACGGCTAAGGGAAAGCTGACCTCTTTTCCAGCAGGCCTTGGTTGGATAGAACCAGGAATTAGTTTTTCCGCTGCAGCTAACTCTTTGGAGTTGAAATACTACGACTCCTCCAATGGTTATTCGACCTATGCTGAGCCTTTAGCTATTAAACCGACGTTGATTGCCTCGGCACTTGGACAGTCATGGGGAGGGTGGTCGATGGTGGTGACTAATCAAAGCCAAGATTTACGAACTCAAAGACAGACGTTAAATTCTAGCACCACTCAGTCAAATTTAAAAACGAATCTTATTGGTCTCAAGCTGGGTACAGGGTTACGCATCAGTGATAATTGGTCTTTGGGTTGGAATTTAAATTTTAATCAGTATAGTTCCGAAGGTAGTGATGTTATTAGCGAGCAGGGGAATACTGAAAAATCTCTTACAAGTATATATAGGTTGGAGAAGGCATTTTTAGTCAATCTAGCTATGGGTTTTATGGGGGACTGGAAGGCCTTCACTTTTGGTTTACAGTTTCAGTCACCGGGGCTAGAGATTCGTAATCAGGGAATGAGGGAGTCCACTCAGTTAGTGACTTCTCAAACTGATACTAAATACCAAAAAGAAGATTATAAATTAGCGATAAAAAAAGTGGCTTCACTTGAGTTTGGAATTAGATTTGGTAAACAAGGTTTTGTTTATTCAGTGAATGATCAGTATCAATTCAATGGTTCTCACGAGGTGAAATTAGGTTTTGATTATAAATCAACCTGGGGGAGTGTAACTTCTGGATTTTCTTATCTAGACTTTGATAAAAATATTAAAAATAAATGGCTAGTTGGCTACGCTCGCTCTAAAGGAAATTTTAGTTGGGTTGTGGGGCCATTTTATGAGAGAGATAATTCAACAAAAGATACCGTTGGCTCAAAAAATTATGGAGTACTTTATGCCTCTCAGATTAACTATTGAGTATTTTTTTTGATTATAGGCAAACTTTCTTACGAATAATACCTGTAAAAATCTAAATTTTAAGTAAAAAAAAAGAGAGCCATTAGCCCCCTTTTTTTAAATTAGATCTCATTAGGTTCTTGTTAAAAAAGTTACAAGAAGAATTAAGAAATCTAGATTATTTTTTTAGGTGTTTATCAATAACTTCTTTAAATTCATTAAAAGGTAATGCCCCTTTTAATGAAACTCCATTAACGATAAAACCAGGAGTTCCTCTAATTCCAAATTTTTGAGCTTCTTCCATGTCTGTTTGGATTTTTTTAGAAATCTTTTCATCCTTCAAATCCTTTTCAAGTTTTGCCATGTTAGCGCCAACATCTTTAGCTACCTTTTTCAAGAAAGCTTCTTTTTCGGCTTTTAAACTACTTTGTCCTTCGAAAACTTTATCATGGAATTTTTCAGCTTTAGCATGGTCTTGCATAGCTATAGCTTCGAAATATCGTGCTGCTGGCTCAGCCATAGGATGGAAATCTAGAGGTAAATGCTTAAAAATGATTCTTACTTTATCACCATATTCTGCTTTTACTTGTTTAATAGTTTGGTAACCTCTTGAACAGTAAGGACATTCAAAGTCAGAGTACTCAACAATAGTTACAGGAGCATCTTTTTTACCAAAAATAACTCTTTCTTCTTGGATTTCAGGTTTAAGTGGATTAGCAAATTCAGCATCTCGTTGTTTTTTTTCTTCATCAAACATTTTTTCTTGTTGTTTTTTTTGAGCTTCTTGAGCCGCTTTGTTAACGATTTCAATAAATTTTTCTGGATCTTTTTCGATGGCGACAAAAACGATACTAGGATCTTTTTCAACGGCTTCTTTAAATTGTTTTGCTGAAGGAGCACAAAAAGTCAAACTTAGTGCTGATGCGCTTAAAAATAGTTTATAGATTTTTCTCAAAATAGCCTCCGATATGCTAATTAATTTTATTTTTTAATTAAACACGTTGATTGTGACATTAATTATTTTTTTTAGGTATAAATTTGTAGTTGAATCATTGCGTTAGTGATGTGTGAAACGATAATATCAAAATATAGACTTCCGTCTAGGGAAGCTAGTGGATCTGGGTGTTGGAAAGTTCTTGTTCAGAAGGTCATTGTTTAGTGAAAAAAGTGGTTATAAAATGAATCATCATTGTTCGTATTGGGTATTGTTTATCAAGAGGAGTTTTCATTATGAATCCACTATTAAAATTTATTTTTGTATTATTTCTTATGGGCGTGTCTTTTCATAGCGAGGCTGGGTTAATTTTTAATTATCACCAGTTAACATTGAAAAATTTAGATCAAATCAATGCCATGGTTAAAGAAAAAATTAAAGAATCTAAGCTGGCTTATTCAGGTAAAACAGTTCCTTTAAAAGAGGCTTTACAGGCCATCTATTCTAGACCAAACAGCGACGACATGATTAGTAAAATTGCTGATAGTATTAAAGTAAAACTAGATGAGGAGAGCGCCTATGAGGGTGTTTTTGAAGAACTTATTAGAGAAGCTATTAATGCCTTAAAAAATCCAAGCAAATTTAAAAAAGATGTGCAAGTAACATATGCGATCTTTTTAGAGAATACTATCGCAGAGTTTAAACCAGAATTGAAAAATAAAGGATTTGAATATAAGATGATGGAAAAAATTGCTAATAGTTCTATTGAGCTTACTCAAGAAGCTAGAAAAGAAAGGCAACTAAGATTAATGTCCGAAGGAACGTCTCCAAGTGAGATGGCAAAAAAGATTTTAGAAAATTACGAGTTGGAATCAAAAAGTAGACAAGAGAAAAGTGCAGCTACTGGGCAAGAGCCCAGTAATGATGATAAAAAAAGCGAAGAATAATTTAATTTGTTATTTATGCTAAATATAATCTTTAAGATTCAATAGACCTTACTCGATAAGAGAGTGTGAAAACAATAATATTTTTAATACTAAACTTTACTTTAATCTTTGCTAAAGCTGATCAAAGCTCTCTAATAGCTGAGATGCAAATGGCTTCTAATAAGTTTGGCGGGTTAAATCAATTTAACGCCTCCACCTGTGGAGTCTCATATCCCAAGTGTGGTTCTGATGCTTCTTTAGTCGGGTTTGCAGAATCCGCTGGAGCATTAATCAGAGACAGACAAATGGAACCAGTTAATTCAAAGCAACAAACTAATGAGCTGCAAGTTTCGGGAATAGGTAATGAGTTGTTAAAAAGTAATGATCAAACTCAAATAATAAAACAACTGCCTGTTGTTCTCAGTAAAGAGGAAATTTTAGATTTCTCTGTAGATAAAAATCCAGTTCTGGAAGTTCAAGAGCTTGGCTGTATTTCTGGAGAGGTACCAACAATAAGTAAATGTTATCCTTCAGTGCTTGAGAGTCTTAGGTCAGGAAAAGTAACAGTCACTGAGTTAAGCAAAAGACAACCTTTTAGATTTGAAATTAAAGATCCAAGTAAAGAAGTTAATGATGCAACGACTTTTGAATTTCACCATAATAATTTTGCAAAACAAGATGTAGGACTTACCATCTATCATGGGTTTCATAACTCAGAGAAACGTGACTCATTGGCAACAGAGCTAGTTTTTATTCCTAGAAAACGGATTCCAGCTTATGAAGTTAAAGGTAATCAAATAGAAGTGACTTTGGCTAATAATGAAAAAATGATGTTTGATCTAAAAACAGGGAAGCTTATCTCTGGTGTTGTTAAAAACTTTCGTCAGAAAGATTACACTTATGGTGGTTCAGGTATCATGATAAAGACTTCCGGTATTGATGGACATGGTAAGTCACACCTAGAAACTGCTAATCAAGCAACTATTTACAAAGAAGGTAAGAGTTGCATAGTAAAGACGTCAGAGTTGTGGAGTAAGCCATCTCAAAAAAAAGCAGGTCATTTTAAATTTGTAAATGATGCTGATTTTTATAGATGGCTTGATGCCAAGAAAAATTGTTTTAAGTAATCCTACCGCGGTTTATTTTGTAGAGTTGTTAAATTCATTTAAGAGCATTTTTAGATCATTAAGTTTGCTCTCTTCAAAACTTTCAGTTGGATCTTGGTAGTTCTTTTGAGCCATGTCATTCATCACAGCCGCTAGCCTGAGTCCAGCTTTTAAAATTTGTTGTTTAATGATTTCAGCACTATTCAGCATGTAAGAGTCATCAAGTTCAGCTACATCTGTATCTTTAATAATTTTAGCAACTCCAAAATCGTCTTTTACAATTTCGCCTTTTTCATCTTTAACTAACCTTTGGCAGTAACTACGTTCGCTAGCCAGAGTTGTTTTGTTTTTATCTGGATAAACTTTTGTATGTAGTTCTTGAGATTCGGCATACCAAGTGTAGATATCTAGAGTTTGAAAACTTTTTTGTTCTGCAGGCTTTGATTCGCTTAAAATAAGATCTGCAAGTTCAACATACCCTTTCCAAGAAGGTATTTTATAGTTAGGATTTTTAGTTTTTTGAAAATAAAAAATATTCTCTACTAGCGTTGAATCCCAGAAAGAATGAAGATTAGATTTATTAAATAAAACTTCATCTTCTTTTTTAAAAGAGTTTTTATTTTTACTAATTGGATATTTAATTTGACACCAATTACCACCTCGATCAAACCCATTACCAACATGTAGTGGCTGATGAACATCGCCTACTAAATGAACTAAATATCTTAGTAAATCTTGACGTTGGTTTTTATTAAATTTAGGTTTTGAAAGTATATTCTCAAAAAGTTTTGTTGGTATGTTAGAGATCAGACTATTAGCATCTCTTTTTTCTTTGAGATAGAATGGAATTTTTTGATAAGTACCCCAACGAGGGTCAATCTCAATAAAGTGAAAACTAGAAAATTCTTTGAAGTCTTCGTCTGATCTAACTAGATCAGGGAAAATAGCCGCTTCAGCAAGAGGTCCATGTCCAAGAATTTCAGAGACCATTATTTTTGCTTTGGGTGAAAGATTTCTTTGTGCAATTTCGGCAACAGTTTGGTGTCCAAGATCTCCCCATGCTAAACACATTTGGCTATGTGTAATTACGATTAAAACAGAAGAAGAAAATATAATTTTTGATCTTTTAAACAATTTTTTGGTCATAATGAGTCCTTAAAAAAGCCTACAAAGTAAGTAGGTAGTTTTAGAGTAGGAAGCGAAAAATACTAATTTAATTAATGGACATCGAGGTTAAAGTATAGTGGATAAAATTTATTGGATTAAAATTCATGATTGTAACCGTTTTATACAGTTCATATATTGGCTAGGATTGAAATAGACTCCAATTTTCAAAATGAATCTGAGGCTTCATATCGTAAAGCCAAGGGCTTGTTTGATAAATCCAGTTTTTTATTCCCCTACCTCTAGCTATGACTTTAATTGGTTGTTCTAGAGAAATTTTACGAAGTTTTTCTAAAATATCCATTACATCTCTTTTTGAACCAAAGTCATAAACAAAATAAACGTCAGCTAGTTGGAGTTTAAAATCTTGAGTCGCAATATCCATCTCTTTTAAGTGACTGTTTTTTAAACTAAGGTGTTTATAAATCCTATTACCTTCGATTACACGTGCACTAATAAATTCAAAGCCAATAAAAGTTACTTTTGGTTTTAAAAAACCAAGAGTAACTCCCATTCTACCATAGGCAGCTCCTAGATCTATCCACAAATCATTATCCTTAGGATTTAAATATGTTACCATTTCAACTAATTCTGAATAAGGAGTTTGAAGAGATTGAATATCTAGTCCAAACCAAAACTGTTTTTCTTTAAAATGATTTTCTGATTTCGTTTTTAGAAAAAGCTCATTTTCAATAGATGGACAGTTAAAACCAATAAATTCGTCAAGAATTTGAGACTGAGCTTTAGCAGCTTCGTAACTAGTCATAATTTTACTAAGTTCATTCGTTATAAATGTGTGTTCGGACACAGTAATCATTATTGTCTCTTTTGTGTAGTGTCTTAAATTTATCCATCCCTGAATAGTTTATAGTAACCTAGATAAGGTTAGGAAAATGCTGTATAAAACCTTATCTGATCAAAGTCACGATAAATGATTTTTTTGAGCTATTAACAGTATATAATTAATTTAAAAATAAAGAGAGAAGACTGTAGATGAGTTTATTTTTTAAAACTAATTTGGTTTTTGTATTTTTTCTTTCTCTTGGAAGTCAAAGCTGTCCTAATTCAATTTCTAGTCTGAAAACTAATTACCTAAAAGATAAAGATCTCTGCTATTTTCATGATGAATATAGGTCTCAATTGAAATGGGGAAAGTATAAATTTAAAAATCCAGAAAAAATTGCTAATTTGATAGCTCCTAGACTTATCAACTATCCTGATTGGATAAAAAAAAGAAATAGTTATTTAGATCCTGCTAGAGAAATTTATCAGCCAGCTCCTTTAACATGGAATCAATGGATGGTCGCCGCTGATAAATTAGATGCTATGGCGAGTAATAACTTTAATCTTTAATCAACAAAAAATTAAACTAATTTCATTTGATTGGTTACTCAAGTTACATCAACTTAGTTTGCAGGGGTTAACTCAGTTTCCAGGAAAAGTTAGAGCCCTGCCTGAGTTTGGTTTAGTTTTGAACTCAAAAGAGGCTTTAACTAAAAAACAAATTCAAGGTGTTAATTCTTTTAGTCTAGACTCGAAGTCTAAGTCGATGATTTCATTTCATCCATTGAAATGTTTTGAAAACCAAAAGGAAAGCATAACTAGTAAGTATGCAGAAGTTAATGGGGCTAGTCTTCCTTTTGACCCCAACGACTGGGAAAGTGTTGAAAAGAATAATTTTTTTACTGATTCTGAAGGTATTGAAAAACAATGTGGTTATATTACTTATTTAGATCCAAAACTGGTGAATGAAGAACTTGAAAAGTGGATAAACTATGTTAACGAAACCATCTCTGCTATCAATGAACATCGATTAAATGAAGATTTTTTCTTAGCAGTTTCAAAAATTCAAAGATGGTTTATTGTTATCCACCCTTTTGAAAGGGGAAATGGTAGGGCTAGTCGATTTGTTCTTGATTACATTTTTAAAAGTTTAGGCTTTCCGACCTCGACTTTAAGGGATATGAATTTTGACCTTTACACGAATGAGTCGGAATGGGCTAATGAGATTATGGAAGGGCAAGTCATATAAGATTAGGATGTATTTCCGAAGATGAGATTCAGTGGAGACAAATTCCGCCTCAGTGTCACACAATGGTTAAGGTGACACTCCGAGATATGCAAGAAATCATAGGTGTAGTTTCTTGCAATCAGTTAACTCGGCACGCCTTCGATCAGAAGGTAAATGGAATCCAAAGTCGATCTAAGTATGACGGAACTCTACGCGGTGAAAACATGGGATCGTCTCTGCTGGTGAATCTGCTTCAGTGCAGCCACCTGCGTGACGACGGAACTCCAATATTACCCAATGGTCTACCTGTAATGGGTGTGGCTGTTGATCCACGCAACCAGCGTGAGGTCAAACCGGAAATCAGCATAAGCCGCCAGCAATGGCGGGCGAAAACTGCTTTCTTGGGGGGAAGTGGAGTAGTTCGTATGTCCAGTCAACAAGCGCAAAAGGAGGATTGCTAGTGCTTTCCGATAAAACGATTAACGCATTGACTGGGATCTCAAAGGCCACTCTGAAAAAGGGTGTGCGAATTAAACATCTCTTCAGAATCATGACACACTCGCCGGATTTATGGATGCTTGCGTACACAAACATCTATGCTAATAACGGCGCTGTCACCAGGGGCATTGATAACAATACCCTTGACGGCATGTGTGCTGATCGGATTGAAAATCTGATTAAACTTCTGAAAGATGGACGGTACAAACCTCAACCAGTAAGACGTGTTTACATTCCTAAAAAGAATGGGAAACGTCGCCCCCTTGGAATACCACGAGGAGATGACAAGCTGGTGCAAGAAGTTGTGAAACTGCTTCTAGAGAAAATTTATGAGCCCGTGTTTTCAGACAGATCACACGGCTTTAGAAAATCTAGATCATGTCACACAGCTCTTGAGCAAATTCAAACCGTTTGGAAAGGGACCAAGTGGTTCGCTGAAATGGATATCCAAGGTTTCTACGACAACATTGACCATAATCAAATGTTGTTGATTCTTGAAAAGAAAATTAGTGATCGGAAATTTATTTCCTTGATCCATTTATTTCTAAAAGCAGGATACCTTGAGAACTGGAAATTTCACGGAACATACTCGGGTACTCCACAAGGTGGAATTTGTTCGCCCATACTTGCCAACATTTACCTTCACGAGCTGGATGAAAAAGTGAAGGAAATGATTCTTCGTTATAACAAGGGTGAAAAGAGGCGGATGAATCCAAAGTATCACCGCCTTAAGAAGCAAAAAGAAGCGCTGACTCGCAGAGTGAAAAACGCGAAAAAGACAGGTGATGTATTCCCGTGGTTTATGAATGAGCTAGAATCTGAAATCAAAGTGATTGATGATTCACGCCGCAGACAGCCCCACGGTGATCCACATGATGAAAATTATCGAAGGTTACACTATGTAAGATATGCCGATGACTTTATTTTAGGTTTTGTTGGACCCAAAGATGATGCAGTTCATGCAATGTCTGAAATCCGTGATTATTTAGCAGCAGAATTAAAACTGTCTGTTGCGGAAGAAAAATCAGGAATCCATCATGCTGATGAGGGTGTGGTTTTCTTGGGTTATCATGTTGTCATCCCAAGCGGACGAAAACGACTGAGCCGCCATAAGTGTGGTACGACAAAAGATGGCCGCACATTTTATGGAACTACAAGATCTCTTAATGCACAGGTTGCTCTGCGGATTCCTACGGGAAGGGTTTGGGATTTTTGCAAACAAAAGAAATTTTGTAATTCGCAAGGAACACCAGTTCGTAGAGATAATCTTCTTCACTTAAGTGATTATGAAATTGTCTCAACAATCAATGCTGAACTACGTGGCCTTGCTAATTACTATGGGCTCGCCTATCGCAGACCATTGCATCTGTTGGAACAAATTGGACTGCAGAGTTTATTTAAAACTCTTGGCAACAACAACAAGTGTTCTGGCACGGCCATTCGTAACAGAATGAAATGTGCTGATGAACACTACCTAACCTTTACCAGGAAAGGTAAAACTGCTCGCTTAAAAGTGTGGAAATTAAAACATGTGGCTCCCAAGCCGGATGCGCATGACCAAGAACACCACAAATTTAAAGCCAGCGGAATGGTGGAATTAGCCGAGAGGATGTACGCCAACGAATGTGAATATTGCAAAAAGACCGGCGGATATTTTGAAGTTCATCACGTAAAGAAAGTCAGCGATATCAAGCGTAAGAATAAAAAGGCGTTGTGGGAAATTTTGCTTCAGTCCCGAAATAGAAAAACACTGGTTTTATGTGTGGAGTGCCACCAGCAACTTCACCGAGGAGAATTACCGTCATGGAAAAGAGATTAATACATATGAATGGAGAGCCGAATGCACTGAAAGGTGCACGTTCGGTTCGGAGGGGGGTTCACGTCGCTTCCAGCAATGGAAGACCGGTTCCTACCCTACTTATTTTAGCGACCCAGAGGCCAGACAGAAATATCGTGGATGTCCAGGTGAGGTCCAATTTAACATCAACAGTTTGCTTTCGACTGAATGATCTTGGCGGAAGCCTTGCAGTCCTTGGATCAAAAACAGCCTGCGAATTACCACAAATTAAAGGACGAGCGATATACCTTCGCGGTGCTGATGAATATGAAATCCAGACACCGTTCTTA
>JABWCN010000027.1 GCA_013359135.1 Pseudobdellovibrionaceae bacterium
TCATACAATAAAGAATCAAAAGAACTAGTTCAAATTATTTCAGAGTTATCTAAGGCTCGTTCGCTGCAAACCATTATGGACATTGTCAAAGAACGTTCTCGGAGATTAGTCAATTCAGATGGTGTTACTTTTATTTTAAAAGAAGGGAATTCTTGTTACTATGCTGATGAAAATGCTATCAGTTCTTTATGGAAAGGTAAAAAATTTCCTATGCAGTTCTGTATAAGTGGTTGGTCTATGATTCATAAAAAATCGGTTGTAATCCCTGATATATACCAAGATAGCCGTATCCCAATTGAAGCTTACAAGCCAACCTTTGTAAAAAGCTTAGCAATGATCCCTATCAGAATTTCAGATCCTGTTGGCGCCATAGGACATTACTGGGCTAAACCTTATACAGCAAGTGAGCAAGATTTAGAACTTCTACAAGCTCTGACAGAAACAGTTTCTGTAGCTATTGAAAATGTAAATTTATACAATTCACAACAGAACCAAATTGCAGAGCTAAGATCACTTAACAAATCAAAAGATGAATTTTTGATGGTTTTATCCCATGAACTTCGAACACCCTTAAATTCTATTTTAGGTTGGTCAAAGCTATTAAAATCCAATTCTAACTATTCAGACAGTGACTTACTCATAGGGATTGATTCGATTGAAAGAAATGCTAGATCACAGTCAAGTTTGATTAATGATTTACTAGATACTTCATTGATCATCACCGGAAAATTTTCATTGAACAAAGAAGAAATAAATTTGATGGATAGCTTAAACTCCTCAATTAAGTCTATAAAAGTTTTAGCAGAAGAAAAGAAGCTTAATTTTTCCTTAAGTACTTTTGCTAATATTGTAGAAGTTTTTGCCGATCCAAAGCGTCTCGAACAGGTTTTTGATAATATTTTAAGTAATGCTATCAAGTTTTCTCAAGATTATGGAAAAATTCAAATTCGAATTGACAGAGAACAAAGTTTTATCCGAATTCAATTTATAGATGAAGGCATTGGGATTGAAGCTGATTTCCTACCTTTTCTCTTTGATCGTTTTCAACAAGCTGATAGTTCCACCACAAGACATTCTGGTGGTTTAGGTTTAGGTCTTTCCATTGTAAAATATATAGTAGAAGCCCATGGTGGACAGATTAAAGCTGAAAGTCTTGGCCTGAAGAAAGGTTCTACCTTTACTGTATATATTCCAGAAATTCTTGTAGGATCATAGTCATTTTTTTATTTCCAAAAAATTTAATGTGGAATAAGAAAATATTGATCAATGGCTAAAAGCACATTTAAATAAATTCTTTATACTCAAGCACTTCACAGTTGGGTAGAACAATTTTACTTGAATAATAAAACTCTGTTGTTCATCTGATCAGCTATAGCCAAGTGACAAAATCCATAAGTAACAAAGGTTGGCCGATTAAGAGACTTATCTGTTGGAGTTGAGCCAGAGTTTGCTGAGTTAGTTGTGAAATTTGGCTGACCGATAACATAGTCTGCCATAGAGTTATCAGTAGTTGGAATAGAATTAAAAACAAGAACTCTGTGGTTTTCAGTATCAGCGATATACAGTCGCCCAGCATAATCTACGGCTACAGAATGGGGTCCAAATAAAGTGTTCCTATTAACGCTACCACCTTGATTTGCTAAACTGGAAACCTTATCTACCTGTCCAATAACTACATCTGCTGGGGCATTTGGAGTCGTTGGAATCGAATTAAAAATTAATACACGGTTGTTATATCTATCAGCAACAATCAATTTCCCATTAAAAGAAATTGCATGAGCTGGCTCATCAAAACCATCTGCAGTGCTTCTCTGCATGTTAGAGTTAAAATCGGGTTGACCAATTACATTACTAGCTGCTTGAAAACTAGCAGTTATAGGTAAATCAAATATTAGAACTCTATGATTTGACCATGTATCAGCAACAAATAATTTATTGTCAGCTACAGAAATAGCACCATACCCAGAGTCTAAACTGCTATTTCCTAAGGCGTTAGTATTAGTGTTAAATGAACTCTGTCCCAGAACATAATCAGGGTTAACTGAAGTATTTGCGGGCAAGGAGTTCCAAACAAGAACTCGGTTATTTATCATGTCTGCCATAAAAAATTGCGTTCCATTCCAAACAACATTTCTACCTGTCCACAAAGATAATCCCGAAACTCCACCAGTATTTGCTGTTGTGGTATAAAAATCTGGTTGCCCAAAAACACGATCAGCTGATGCATTATTTACCTCTGGAACTTTATCAAAAATTAAATAACGATGATTAAAGAACTCACCAACATAAACTTGACCATTGCTAAGAATTGAAACTCCGTCTGGGCCACTTATCGTGTTTGCGCCCGCTGCTCCACCTTGATTTGCTAGATTGTTTATAAAATCAACTTGTCCGATGACAATTGATGCCGCTAGATTATTAACTGGTAAAAAGGAATCTGTGCATGTCTTCTCTATAGGAGCTGATGGTTGTGAACTATCTGCTGGATTCTCGACTATGGTTTTACTATTGGAGTCCTTTGAATCTGTTATGGAAGCATTCAAATAACATCCTGAATTAAAGAGTAATAGTAAAATCGTAAAAAACTTCATGGTTCATCCTTAATTTTACGGATTCAGAATATATTGAAAAATTTGACCTTTATAGTTACTAATCAATAATGTGTTAGCATCCTTCCACGTCATTTGATTTGCTCCATAAGTAAAACTTCCCATGGTTGATGTATAAGGGTACAAATTCGTTGAATTATTACACCAAGCTTTTCCACTACTTACATCCATACAATAAAGTCCACCGTTGGTATCCAAAAGAAAAATCTGGCTTAAATCTTCTTTTAAAATAAAGTTTCTAATTGCACTAGTAGCAACCATTGTGGGTATTGTTGTCAGAGTGCTTGAAGCTGGATTTGTAGGATTAGTAATATAACGAATATAACGATCTCCACTGCTTAAGAAATATAACCTATCCTGAGATGCCACGTACTGAATTGAACATGCTGCTGAGTTAATACAGCCATAGTATAGTGCGGCTGCTTGAACTCCTCCAGCAACAGTCACATCAGCAGACATGGCTGAAGACTGTGAGTATAAAAATGATCCACCCATGACTTTAGTATTCAGGGCATTAGTAAAATCTAAGAATCGAATTTGAGGATTTGGAATATAACTTGGGCTTTGGAAATACCCACCAATTAAAAAAGCACCGTCTGCACCTTTTAAAGCTAAATTTTGGTAACCACCATAAACATACAAGCTCGAAGTTGCTGGTGCGCCACCACTTTCCCACCATGCACTTGAAGCATTAGCCTTAACCACGATTTGATTCGAAGAATTGACTTGTACAAGCTGGTTACTTGCTCTCATCCAAGGCAATCCGTTACTATCAAATGCCAGGGCTTTTCCATTTCCTCCAGCGTACGGAATTCCCATACTGATCAACGAACTAATTGTCGTTCCAGTTGGTGCAGCATAGCTGTTACCTTGCTGATTTCCCCATAATGTTCTGTAAATAGAATCAGATTCATTAATACGACCAAAAACCATGGAGGGAGAAACTAAATATAAGCCAGCTGGAAAAGCTGTTGTATTTGATTCCGTTGATTTTTTATAATAAACTCCACCTATCAAACCACGGATTAAACCTTTTTCTAACCCATCACCATAGAAAGGGAAAGAACCAAAAATAGTGCGCACTTGTGAATTTGAGTCAACGTAACGAATTCTGAACCCGTTAGGAGCATTGTTTCTGATTCCATCAGTAAAATAAATTTCACCATTTGAATCAAAGGTTATTCCACTATCAACATAAACACAACTCGAGGTAACATCCACACCATCTTGAACACAACTCCCTGTAGCCCCGGTAGAAGATACCACAGTCACCAATGTCTCTCCACCATTACTACTGGAATTTACTGGCGTAAAATATCCCAAACTGCCACCCGTAACAGAACGATAAATTCTATTATTTTTACGATTATATGAAATAACTGCCATTCCAGAGTTAGCACCAATATTCGCAGAATAAACAACTCCATTAACAATTTTTACAGGGTTAATTCCGTAGCCTGCAAAATAAATTAGATTAGGGTTAACAGCCGCAATCATCGAAAGTTGAGAATAGTTATTAACTCCGAACAATGGCTGAGACAAAGCAGATTGCCCATAGGTCATTGTTCCAGTAGTGCAATTACCTGCTAATGCTGTCACTGATCCAAAAGTTCCATCACTATTCAATGTAGACATCATGAGTTTTTTAGCAGTTAAGTATGTTGGTGCCGCTGTATTACAATCTGTAATAAAATAAAAATTTCCGCTTGCATCTAACTCCATGGCTGCTGGTGAAATATAAACAGTTGTTGCCGTGGCTGAAGTTGAGTTATCCGTTCCTCCGCCTGCAAAAAATTGGACTTGCTTAGTATCCAAATTAATCTTGTATATTTTTGCACCACCACTAAATGAATTCGAATAATACATTATACCATTACTATCTATTAACATTCCAGCTGAACCAGCAACGGCCACGCGTGAAGTTGATGACAATGTTCCGTTATCAGGAAGATTTAAAGTTCCATTAGGTATAAATGTAGTGACTTTACCAGTTTGAATATCTAGCTTTCTAATACCAGTACCATGATCTAAAACGTATAAATCGTTTGTCTTCGGATTAATAGCAATGGCTTTTCCTCCACTCGATGCTCCATCGCTATACAATGAGGCAGACATACCACTGCCATTATCTCCTTTATCAGTGCTTCCAGCAAACACGCTCCAGCTTCCAGTGTTTTGGGGTTGAGACATGACAGCAACACTGCTGTTACCAGCAATATCTCGAGCAACGACTTTGATAATAAAATAACCAGTAGTTGGAGCTGTAAAGGACCCATAAGTGCCACTTGCAGAAGTCGGATTGTTGGATAAACTTCCTAGCCATGTAACATTGCTCAAAACAGAAGAGTCAGCTTTAGAAACAATATCATACCAAGTGGTTCCATTAGTAGAATAAGATAAAGAAATGGGATTGTTATCAAGTCCAACTAATGAATTGGCTGACCAAGTTACAGTGACTGCTTGATTTAAAGAATAAGTATTAGTTGAATTCACAGTATTATAAACATTTATAGATGTTACCTGAGGAGGACTACTCGCCTGCCTGATGATAGAACTATAGTTGACATTATTTGTTCCCGTAGTTGGTGACATTGATGTGATATTTCCGACAGAATCTTTACCCCAAACACAGATTTTTTTAACTCCATCTACAGGAGAAATAGTGAAAGAAAAATTTTGTGTTGAAGAAGTCCAACTTAACCAGCCAGCATCAACAAATTCCGACTGACAATCATTGGTTCCTGTTGCTGCAGCTGCCAACTTTACATATAAATAACTAGCACTTAAAGCATCACTAAGATTTACTTGGACATTAACAACTGAAGCTCCAGCATAAGCAGCTCCGTTATTAATAATAACACTAGATAAAACTGGAGGCGTACTGTCGATAACAAATAAGTTTGAACTTGCTGTAGCCGTATTTCCAGCGGCATCCGTCAATGAAACTCTAACGGCTGCTGAGGAGGTATCTACTAATCCCAAAGAAACCGAACTCAAAGTATAATTTTGTGAAGAATTACTTCCTGAGTTTGCACTGACACTACCCACTGACTGCCAAGTAGAACCATTGGTTGTAAGTTGCACACTAAAAGTAGAACCACTTGCGACATTAGCTTCAGTTAGAATCCATGAAATAGATAAATTATTACTGCCTCCTCTTTGGGAGTTTATTGAATTTATTGATATTGATGGGGCTATTGAATCTTTGATTAATACTCTACTTACGACTGTTGAAATATTTCCAGCAGTATCTAATTGAGATGCGTTAATTGTAAATTGCCCATCAGTTAATGATGCCACATCTATAAATGTTGACCAAGTTCCTGAGGAGCATTGTAAACTTCTAGTCACTGCACCAGTAAGTTGAACAACAGTATCACTTTCAGTACAAGTCCCAGCTAAATTATAATTTCCTAACTGAGTAACAGGAATGACATATCCATTACTTGCTGGGGAACTAATTGAAACAACTGGCGCAACCAGATCAATTGTCCAGCTCTCTGAACTAGGGGCTGAACTGTTTCCAGCGGAATCTATAGCTTTAATATTGAAAGTATGTGCTCCTGTTGTTAATGCAGAGTAAGTACTTGGGCTTGTGCAGACAGAATAAGCTCCACCATCAATTGAACACATATACTGCGCAACTGATCCTCCACCGCTATCTGTTGCTAAAAATGAAAAACTAGCAGTCGTTGAATTAACAAAACTGTTTGGTCTTGATGTTACATTCAAAGTTGGTGGTGTCTGATCTATTGTCCAAGAATAAATTAAACTCGTACTTACATTTCCCGCATTGTCTGTTGCAATGACTGCCAACTGATGGCTACCTGGAGTTAATGAACCATATGATTTAGGTGATGTACAAGTCTGAAAAGCTTGTCCATCAAGAGAACACATGGAATTTGCAATGTTATTTAAATTGTTATCGCTTAACGAAAAAACAAAATTTGCACTGGAAGAATTATCTAATAAATTAGGTGCACTCACCAAAGTCACTACAGGAGGAACCAAGTCTACCTTCCAACTGTAACTGTATATAGCACTTGTGTTGCCGGCAGTATCAGTTGCTTTAATATAAAAGTTATGAATCCCGTCTGTTAAATTGACTATTGAGTGTGGACTGGAACAATTAGAGTATGCAGAACTGTCAATCTTGCACTGATAACTTGCTATACTACCTCCGCCTGTATCAGTCGCTTCAAAAATAAACGCTGCAGAGCTATTTCGAGTCATTGCATCTGGAAAAGAATTCACGGCTAAAGTTGGTGGTGCTAAGTCAATAGTCCAATGGTAGTCAACATTAGAACTACGATTTGTATTATTATCGATTGAACGAACAGAAAATACATGAACTCCTGATGTAAGCGACGAATAACTTATTGGGGAACTGCAATTTGTCCAACTAGCTCCATCTATGCGGCATTCATAACCAATAACACTTCCTCCAGGAGGAGGGTTTGCAATAAATTCAAATGTCGCTACTGTTTGATTAGTAACTAAATTTGGTGCCAAATTTATTGATGCTAATGGTGTAGTTAAATCCACGCTCCAATTATAAACTACAGCTTGTCCAATATTACCAGCTGTATCTATAGATCTTACTTGAAATGAATGATTACCTGAACTTAAACTAGAATAAGTAATTGGACTAGAACAAGCAGAAAAGCTAGCACCATTATATTTACATTCAAAATGATCTACAACTCCACCACCAGTATCCATCCCGTTAAAACCAAAAGTTGCTTGAGTTGAATTTGATACACTTAGTGGTTGTAAAGTTAGGTTAACTGTTGGAGCTGTGGTATCAACAGTCCAAGTATAATTCGCCAGAGATGAAATATTACCTGCAATATCCGATGATTTAATTGTAATATGATGCAATCCTGGGGACACACTCCTAACTACTGGTGTTGAACAAACTTGAAATGTCTCTGAATCCCAACTACAAAAGCTTTGACCAACCCCAGAGCCAGTACTATCTAAAGCTGAAAATGCGAAACTAGCTAATAGCTCATTAGTAACTATTGAAGGACTAGAGGTAATTGTGAGTACTGGTGGTTGTGTATCTACTCTCCATGACTTGCTAACAACAGCTGAGGCGTTTCCAGCAAGATCTACTGCTTTGACCTCAAAATTGTGTATCCCATCAGCAAGATTACTTAGAACTCTAGGACTACTACAAGTTGAATATACAGAATTGTCTATCTGGCATTCAAAATGGCTAATTCCTGAAGCTGAATCGCTTGCGGAAAAAGAAAATGTCATAGCTGTGAGATTAGTGTTTGCAGAAGGCACATTATTAACTGTTAATGTTGGAGCAATAGTATCAATATTAACATCTAAAACTGATGGCTGGGAAGACACTGTGCCAGAGGCATCTTTTGCCCAAAGATATAAAGTCTTATTCCCCTCTCCAGAAGTTTGAAAATTATAACTCAAACTTTGAGAAATGTTTTGAAAGCAAGATAAATTAAAATATGAATTTGGGGGTGGTTCAGTTGAATGAGTTTCACTCAATGCTAAGTAAGAAAATGACTTACAATTTTCTAACTGACTACCTGTCTGGATAGCTAAAATTATACTTCTAGAATTAATAAACCCTGATGCTCCAATTGATGGACTTTGAAGAGTAAATATTGGTGCTTTGGGGAGCACATTGTTATCTACCTCAACCGTCCATGAAAGTGTTTTTGTTAAACTGTCGTCTTTAAATGTATTGCCGTTTTTTTCACCAATTTTAACTGAAAGAATATGTTTTCCTTGTTGATTTGCACCAGGTATAAAACTGACATATTCCAAACTTCCAATAACTTGAGAATCCCATTTCCATTCATAGAGCACAGAATAGTTTTTATTAAAATGATTAGTCTTAACAGAGAAAGTTGAGCTAACTAACTCAGACAAAACGTTAGGAATCGTTTCAGAAATAATTTCAGGAGTAGCTTGAGATAAAATGTTAGGCTCAGCCCCAAAAATCTCTGAAAATTTTATAGCTAAATTTTGATTTAAGGATAAGGCTTCATAAGCCCCCTCTAAAGTTTTGGCATCTTTCAAGCTAGTTAATAAAACATCTATTTGGTTAGGATTCGATTGTAGTACGCTAGCAAACTTAACCCTTAAAGAAGTGTTCATTAAATATCCAACTATTGTAGAACCAGGTGAAATATTTTGTTCCTTTGCACTAGTGACAGGTCGAGAGTAGACTTCGGAATTACATCCTTTCAACTGAATCACTAATGGGTCTTTAGATATTTTCCCTATAAACTGAATATTTTTATTTTTTAGATTGAAACTGTAGGTGTAATCCATACCTAAGGACACGACATCTAATTCCGGTTCAATGCGATTCCCATCCTCATCTAACTTATACAAATAAACCTTAGGTTCACTACAGGAAAGTATTTTATTTTTTTCACTACTAGATGAATATCCAGTAGTGAAAAAACTTACTGTTCCTTGAATTGTGCCTGAAGAAACTTGAGGAATATTCAGAGAGTTCTGGATACAACCAGAGACAAACAAAAAACAATTAACTAATAATAATAATTTAAAGTGTTTCTTGGATTTTATCATCTACGGTCTATTCGGCTTAATTATAAAAAAGCATTAAGATTTTCTCAAAAAAGTACACAAAAATTTAAATAAAATTGAAAATCAAATTTACGTATCTTTATAAGACAAAAGTCTACTTTGTTATTGAAAGTGACAAAATTTGTCAAGTCTGTTCAGAATTTCTGTAATATATATTTATTCTCTATTTAAAACTAAAATGAGAAGCAGATTACTAAATACTATGTCTAAAAAAATTAAACTCTTCATTCTAATTTTAGCTTTTACTTCATGTTCAAAGAAGAATGTAGATACAAACTCTGAAGAAATCACTGCCATTCCTGTTACTGTTGAATCTCAAAAAGAAAATCCTTTGGTTGAACCAGATAAAAATGGATATCAGAAATTGGATATAGCGCCAATTCATAATAATTCTAATTCAACCTCAAAAGAAAAAAAAATTGCTGTATTTGCAGTTCCTAAACTCAAAGAATCTGCGCAACCCAACACTGAAGAAAGTATTATACCAATCGTTAGTAATGAAAAGACAACTTTACATATTAACGAAGAAAATTCCAATAAAGACTTGCAACCTACCCCCACTGTTCAAGAGCTTAAAGCTGTCGCAGGTATAACTCCTTGTGAAAATGACACCTTGTTTTCAATACACTTTTTTGGTGGCTTTAATTATTTTCTTTTTAATCAAACTGCGAATATAGAGACAGAGAATGGAAACTTTAGTCAGCAAACACTTTCTCAGGTTGGTTTTGCCATTGATTTAAATGTCAATAACAAGACCAATATCGAATTTACACATCGACAAATTCAGGCAAGCATTCCTACTCAAGGCGAAACTAGTCTTGACCAAAACTCAACCAAAAGAACTGTAACCACGTTTGATATAAGTTACTTACTAAAAAAAATGATATATTCAAGCTACTCAGTTATTGTTGGATTGAAAAATGCTTTGATCCCAGCGCTATCAACTGACATCAATAACTCGATAGTGAATGTTTACTCTCACGAATTGTCGTCAATAAGTATTGGAATGAAATACAATTATCAACTAAAAAGTGATTCAGAAATCTTTGCAAAAGCTCAAGTTTTGAAATTAATTGAAGGCAAATCACAAAACAAATTATTATTAAATATTAGTGATACATCCCAATTTGGTATATCATTTGGTGTAAATAGAAAGATTACAAAAAACACTGCCGTGGGCTTTGAAATAGAACACAATCAAAGTCAATTCCCTTATAGTTACACTAGGAACGGAATTGATTCTAAAGGCAGATTTAACTTGCAAGATACATCAGTACTATTAAAAATTGGTTTTAATTTTTAGGTAAATATAGAAAGTATTTTATTCTTCATAAATAAATCAAAAAGTCTCAATGTCTATTAATTTGACGGTGACTGGCGACGGCTCAGATTGAGATTGTTTAGACATTCCTTTGGACTCTATTCAAATTTAAATAGATTCTAGCATGGAATAAATACTGCTTAGTTTAGTAAGGTATTTAGATTTCGGAGATTAAAAAAATGGTTAAAACCTTAGCTTCAGTATTAATTTTTCTGGCATCTACAGGTGTTTTAGCTAACTCACTTTGCTTAAGTATTTATAAAAATGATAAAGGCAGAGGTGATGAATTAAAACCTGCATTTAACTCCATTTCTCAAATTTTAAAACCGACTGCTGATATAATAAAACTATCTATTGAGAAATTTAATAGTGCACTTTCTGAAAAAAGAGAAAACACAAAATTAAGTGCCTATCAAGCAATACAAGAAAGCAAAATGTCAGCAGAAGTTGCTGAGATAGAATTAAAAAAACTTATAAAGTCTGGTTTTCTTCTTGGTCCATTACATGAAATTTTTTTCAGCAAGGCTTTAGATATTCAAAATTTAGGATTTACACAAGATGGTTTTTTATATTCACATGAAATTAATAACTACAGAAACTCATTGCACTTTTTTCAAACAAAGCTAAATGACACAAGTGAATCTGGAAAGATCTTTAGAAGAGAAGTCGCAGAAAAAATGTATCACATGACTGAGGCTTTTTTATCTAAACTTCCTAATGAATCTGAGACTTTTTCTTTGAAAGGAGAAAATCAAAAAAAATTATCTTTAGATGAAGCGTTATCAGCAGCAATACATGAAACCAAAATAGATTCTAAATATGTATTCAATAGTAGCTATCAGACAAGTTTATCAAGTATTTTCAAAATGGTAGCATCATTATTAGACAACAAGCAGATGGACGGTCACAAAGAGTTTATAATTTTTTTATATGAAAACTCATTGAAGGAAATTTGTGGAAATCTTCTTTCCAGAACAAGTGCACCAGTCTCTAGAGTTGCTCAGAAATTAGCTGCTTTTGCCCCTGCCATTGCTGGAACAGCAATATTCGTAAATCCAGGATCTGATTTAATTACGTACATGGGTTTATTTACATCATTATCTTCTATTGCTTTTAGTAATCAGATATTTAGAAAGTCCACTGAGCTTCCTAAAACGACTTGGATCAGAATAAAGAATATTTTTAATAGAAAAAAAGTAAGTACAGCTGTTATTGAAAATCTTCAAGATCCCCTTAGCAATTTGTCAGCTAAAGAGTTAGCACAAATTGAAAATATTGAAGACCAACTAGATCTTAATTTTTCATACATAAAGTATGAAATTAGTAAAGACCTAAAATCTGAGTTGAACTTACCAACCTGGGGAAAAGAATTAGCTACGGGAATTAATAACGTGTCACTGCGAATGAACATTTTGCTTGAGCAGTACACAAGCTTATTAGGTCAACTTGATCCAACCATAAAGAAGATTTTAAGTGAAAAACAATCAGCCACAGTTCCACAAACAAAAAGATTAAATCTTAATAAAGATGCAATTATCTTTAAGCTAGTTAATTTGCGGGTAGATTTACAGGCAATTAAAGTAGATGCTCTTTCTCTTTCTTTAGCTTTAGATCAGTATATTCAAAGAGCTCAACAGTTAAATTCACATGTTTCAATGTCTGATCTTTTTTTCGACAGTAAACACAGACAATTTCTAGAACAAGTTGAGATTCTAAAAGCATTGTCTGTTGGTATGAATAAGATTGATACAGCCTTACTTTTAAATATCGATAGTATGAATAGAATATATAACAACCAAGACAGGATGGTGGTTTTAGATATTGATGAGAGACTCGAAATTAAATAATATTTTTTTAGGTATTAAGCAGAAATACTCTGAACTATTTCGCTTTCGATTGTATCACTCGGTTAGTGTTGTTTATGCGACTGATAATTTTGAATTTTGTTGTCTTTTTTGAAGGCATAAATGGCGGAGAGGGAGAATTCCTTCTAAGCCCTTGATTTGCTTAAGATTCAATTTTGTATCCTACCAAGTCCGACCAGCAGGGAGTAGCGACGATTTGTTTTAGATTCTTTGTTTTTCTTAATAGGGGTAGTCAGTCAACAAAATGAATATTCAAAAATTCTCGGCATTCACTTTGGAAATTAATATTTTACGAGATTTTTCAAATTGTCAGAAAGTCCCCTCGCGATCCATCGTGGATACATTCTAGATACTACTAGGATACGTCTGAAATACATTCCGAATACACGAGGGTAGGTAGGTTTTTAGAACAAGTATGGATTTATAGAAGACAGGGGGGTTTAGTCAGCACTCAATGAAAATACACTCAACATATTTTGCCACAATATTTTAAAACGACGGTCAAATTTCACTTCTTATATTTTTGATCCCTGTAAGCATGTATTACGCCTGGCAAGAAGACATTTGGATTTGGACCAACGTACAGTGGAAAAACAGCCGCTATTTTCCGATACAATTCTAAATGATTAATTTATTGGTGACGATTGTCTTTTTACTTCTGAACACTCGTATCATCCAGGCTTCGGAGTTAGATCTAACTAATGTCGTTTCAGAATGTTTAACAAGGGACTGGATGAGCGTAACCTGCGAATTTGAAAAGAACCAGAAATATATCCCCGGGGCAATCAGCAGAAATGTCGGACAGCCATTATACATGCTACCGCGGATTATCACTCAGTTAGCAGAGGATATGAAAAAGATGAACGGCCCCAGAACGACCTGCTCGAATTCTTCGGAATCGAAAATGAATTTGCTAAGTCTTACATCAATGATTCAACATGCCGTAAAAACAAGAAAATTATCGTCGTGTAAAGCCGCGTGCATGGCAACTTGCTTAAGTTCAACTTTAATAAAGTATGATATTTCAAACTCGAGTATGCAGACTCCCTGTAGAATTCTTGAAGACCAAAAGGGGGGATGTGCGGAGTTCGCAACCTTTTCAGTCTATTTTGCAAGGCAACTGGGTCTTAATGCTGACGTGGCATACGACGGGAATAATCCACATAATTTTATGAAAATTGAAATAGAAAAAAAAGAATACTACATGGAACCACAGCGTACACGTTGTCAATTTTTCGAAAAGTATTAGCTTGTGACAAAAACCACTTGTTTGAAATTCAATTTCTTACTTAAAATGCTCTGTCTATCAGGGCATTTTTATTTTTAATAAATCCTCGAAATCTTCATTCACAAAAGCAACGGCCTAAAACACTCAACTGAGAGTCAACAAAGACAAGAAATTCATATCCATTCTGATCCTTGTATCGAAACTCTCAAGCCCTACCAGACGCCTACCAAAATCCTACCAAATTTTGAAATACGCAGAAATATCTAGAAATAATCGCTCTAAAATACGATCTCGCTAGCACTTTAATTTGATTTGGGAAAAATATTTTTTGAAAAACTGATTAGAGTAAATGGCGGAGAGGGAGAATTCCCTTTCGGCCATAACTAAGTTCTCAAAAACATTGGCTAATTTCAACTCGTATTTTCAGGTTGTAGCAATCTGTAGCAAGATTTTATTTGCCACCTCATGCCACAACCCATTTTTTAAAAGCGTCCCCGATAATTCAGATAATGCTTAAACTAAGCGAAGGATTTTGCCCGAATTTGCTTGCGGTACGCTGTACCCCAGCTTGTCGGTTCCTCCGGCTAGCTCAATACCAGCTTTTCTCAGGTAGACGTTGGTGGTTTCAATATCCGCGTGTCCAACTATGGCCATCACTCTGGCCAAGGATTCACCCCGGGACAGGAGATTTGTGATAAATGTCGCACGAAGATCATGAAACCGAATTTTTGTTATTCCAAGAGCTATGCATACTTGACCTAATACATGGGCTGCATCTCCGCGTTCCCATTCATTAAGTCTTGGCAGTACAAATTCATTTGTGGCTCTTAGCCGCTGCTCTTTCAAAAAATTAATCAAATCTTCGCTGATCGGCACAACTCTATTTTTTTGATTTTTTGTTGGAGTAAATCCATTTTTACTGTTCCAACTCTGAATCACATGAATGGACTTAGTTTCAAAATCAACCTCGGTCCATTTTAGTGCGTAGAGTTCACCTGATCTCATCCCGGTAAATAAGGCAACAAGCCATACCGGATAAAAATGATGATTCGTTGAGTGAGCAAACTGTAATAGCTTTTCCACTTCAGAATTTGTTAATACTTTTTGATCTGTCTCGGGAACCTTAACTTGCAAGCCTAGGGCATTATTTTTATCAAGCTTCCCGTGATCAACAGCCATCTGCAATGTTCGTTTAACTAACTTAAGAACATATTTTCTTGTATGAGGTGTTACCTTTTCGCCGACTACTTTTTCATGAATAAGTTCGTGAATGTCGAGCTTTGAAATACTTCTAAGCTCTTTTTCATCAAAATGTTTGTTAATCCACTTTGTGCAAACTTTTTCAAACGAATAAACGGTTGAAGGACGACAAGATACCTTTAGCAGTGAAATACATTCTAAATACCATTCCGACCATCTCAAATGAACTTCAGCATTTTTGTGAAGTGCTAACTCTCGTTCAAACTCAAATTCCAAGTCTTTTGCTTTTGTAATGGACTCAACTCCGCGTTTTCGCATTTGAATGCGCTTACCTCGTGAGTTAAATCCATTAACGTAGACTTCAAATAGTTTTTTTCCTTTAGATGTGTAACTTTTTATTGCCATATTTATGCTCCAGTTTTTTGAACTAAAGCGGCACAATCTGATTTCTTAAAACGCAGTCGGTTTTTTAATTTGTAACAAGGCAACAGCCCTCTACAAACCATAATCCGAACAGCATTTTCAGAAATGGAAAGAAACTTTGCTACGTCTTTTGTTGACAACCATGCTTCCGAATTTTCAAAGAACATATTCTGCTCTTCAGCAAAACTTATTACCTTTAGTTTCATATATTTACCTCGAAAAATCAAGAACTGTCGCGCCTTTCAAGGGAAATAATTTTACGAATCAATTGTGATTAATTCGCTATTATCTCCACTGTGATTTGTTTCAGATTTTTTAGCGCGGAGCTTTCTTGGCTTTTTAATTTTGGGCTCAACTTCTTTTGCGGCCACCTTGATTCCAGACTTTACTTCAAGAGCCTTTAACTCTGTATGTAGAGCTAAAATTCGTTCTTGATCATTATCTTCGATAGCCTTTTTTAAAAGCGGTGTGAGCCAGTTTAAATGTTTTACCAAATCATATTTATGAGTTCTGATAAGCCTAATTTCCTTTGCTTTAAGTTGATCACCATGATTTCGTATTAGAAAGTTCACGAGATCAGACTTGCTGACTTCTAAAAACCCGCTGGTTTCAGATTTAATTTGATTCAGCCAATGATTTAATTTTTCAGCTTCATCTTTACCCAAAGTGACACGCTCGATGGTTGATTTATTTTTTTCTGTCGTAGAGTCGGACACACTTTCAGAGCTTGGTTGCTCAGAGTTTTTAAGAATTATCTGCTCCATGTTGTATCCCTTTCGATTCGGTAGAGGTAATGACCCTCTTCCCATTCAATGCCGCCGTTTTTAATCACCGGAGGAATCCAGATTTTTTTAACTTCCGGTTTCAAAAGTTTTGGTGGTGGTTGATTGTTTTCAGAATTATTTTTTTCTTTTATATGTGTGCAGCTTGATAAAAATAAAGCTAGGCCACAGTAAATTAAATACCGCATAGAAAATCCTTTCTGTGTTTTGTTTTTGATCATCTGTTGTTTGAATAGAAATGATCGAATAGTTTTTGTTACGAGATGACGTCAGATGTATTGAATGTGGCTTTGAGTAGGATAGGGGCAGTCAGTCGGGACATGGTCCCCGCAAATTCAAATTTCTAACGTCTTGGTTTTCCTAGAGTTTTGATCGGATTCAAATGGACTAAAACCCTTGAGCGTCCCTTATTAGTCCCCAGCAAGTCCCCTGGGATGTCCCCCAGATGTCCCTGCATATTCTCACGCAGTGATTTGACCTTTTCTGACCGCTCGTTGGTTACAATTGCATCCCAGCCATTTTTTAAATAATCATCTAAATCCACAAATAGGTGATAGTTGGTTGACTCTTCATTAATGCATGTCCGAGCCCGAAGAATGACGTCTTTTGTTTCTTGATTTTTCACCAGCCAATAAACGCGGTAAATGTTTCTTGCGTGTTTGTAGTAGTCTAAAGTCTTTTCATAAAGCGCCGGACGCTTACAACTAAGCTCCACTTCAAAAGCTAAAACCAAATTCTTATTTTCAGATCTGATCCGGGTGTATCCATCAGGTCTATGATCTTTTGAGCCAGGCACCCATTCGGGGTAATCAGCCTGATCATGTCGCCTCATTTCCTGTTCCGACCAAAATTCAACCTGCGGAAGATTATACGAACACCATTCACCTAAATGAAACGCCTGCACCAGTCTATCATGATAATGATTCTCAGACAAATATCCTTCTTCAATAAGTGGTTTCATCCGCGCACGCAGCACTAAAAATCCTTTGCTCGTGAGCTGCCAAACATTAAACCGATCCACGACATCAAATTGACTTGAAATGTAATCACTGCGCTCAAGTTTTTCTAAAATTTTATAAGTGGCATAGGGCGAGTGAATTTTATTGATAGCCTCATGAATAGATTCAGTGGATGAGATTTTCCATTTCCAAATGTGTTGCAGAATTTCAATATCCCGTGGGTTTAACCCCATGGGACGACCTTTCAGTCGCTTATTCTTTTGATCATTTGTAGAATGCTTTTTTAAATTCATAAAAATCCTTTACTCAAACATATAAGTTTGCACCTCTGTCAGTTTTGGTCCGTATTTAAAAATCGCGCGACCTTTTGCCTCTATGTCCAAATCAAAAGCGCGCTTCGTGCCAAGGGCTGCAATACTTGAAACCTGATTCACCATTGGAAAACAAAGAACTGCTGGCATGTTGGCTTTTACACTTTGATCAAAGCTTTGCGAGTCCGGCTTTTGTGTTCCAGCAATTAAATGCATGGCCGCTGATCTTCCTTGTCGAGCAATTCTGTTAATCGATCTCCTTGCTGCCTCTTTTGTTTCCTTTGGAATGTCATCTTTTCCTTTAAGATAGACTTCAGCGATTTCGTCGATCACGATATACATACGATTTAGTTTTAATGATCTCGTCGTTTCGCTAGAATCAGTCGCTGCAACTTTTTCCTTTGCATATCTTTTCAAGTACTCGTCAAAATCCTTCGCGCCCGTTTTTTTGATTTCCTCTAATCGGGCTGACAGAATACCGTCTAAGGTTGCCAAATACTCAATGCAATCCTTAGCGCCATCGTATCCTTTAAATGACTTTAATTTTCCGACCTTCTGTGAAATCGACGGAAGCTCTGCACCTTCCTTAAAATCTAAGAAATGTACTTCAGCGTCCGAATCGTTGCTACAGAGAGTGGCCGTTACAAATTTTAAAAAATTCGATTTGCCACCGCCGGTTTGTCCGGCAACTAGCATGTGCCCCACTTCTTTAATATTGAAGCGCACATCCGTGTCATAGGATTTTCCAACGGGAATTTCGCCTGGATCAAGCACCATGGCTTCGTCTGGCAAAACTTTTCGTGGAAGATCTCTAATCGAGTAAATGATATTGAGTCTTGATTTATCATTATCTTCAGTGAACATTTTCACGATGTTGGCGTTAAAATGTGCTTCGAGCTCATTTTTCTTCTGCTCAAACTTAAATAGCGGAATTCCTGGAACGTAAAGTTTCATCTGCCGAACATAGTCATCAATCGCGACATCGTTAATGAACGACGGATAAATGCCACCGGACTTTAAATCACAGTAATCAAAACATTTCTTGAGTCGTTCCAAAAGTTGAGTCTTAGCTACAGCTTTTTCAACGCCAAAAAATAAAACACCACTTGTTGCAAGAAATAAAACTAGAAACGCTTTTTTTCCATTCGGTTCAAAATACCAGTTTGAACCAAAAAAATTTGCAACCGTGATATCTAAGTCTAGCATGAAATAGTACGCTGATAAAATTCCTACGCTGCAATATCTCCAGACTGGAAATCGATCGTAATAAATTCCAAGAACGATTTCTTTTCCAACTTCCCAAAAGAACTTAAAAGCTTTTATAACCTGGTCAATAAATGCATTTTCTGTAGCGGATAATTTATTTTCACTTTTCATAGTTTTCCTTTTCTTTCTCTTCATCGATGATGAAGTAAAATTCGGTGCCTGATTTCACCTGAATAATGTTGGGAGATTTTTTCATTTCTTCTAAGTAGGCTTCGCTCTGATCAAGTGCTGCCTTTGATGCTCCAGCAAGGGCTGCGTCTCTGGTTGTTGGTTTTTGGGTTGAAAAATACGATCCGCTGGTATTTTCTCTAAGCCCATCAGCCATACCACCTAAAAACCCAAGACCCATGGCCATCATCATTTTTTTAGACCTTGTGCCAACGATTGAGCCTTTGATGCCTTGGATTTTGTCATCGCTTTCAAAAGCCTGTGCCCTGACTTTATAGGTTTCACCAGTCGGAAAGACTATTTTTTGAAACTCAATAAAAAGTCGATCTTCACCGGATTTACCAACACCGATCAGCGTTGAATTTTCGGGGATCAGTGGTTCGTTATCCACAAGTACGGGTTTTAAAATTTTAGCTTTAACCAAACCATCGGTGCCGCCGCTGACAAGTACGGCTTTACCTTCAGTTCCGACTGGAAAATTCAGAAGTGACCGTAGACTTATTACATTGATAAGATCCTTTGGCGGAGAATACCTGCCACCAGATTTTTGGTTAAGCAGCTTGTCTTTACCAATAAGTCCGGGGCTCGCAAGTGGCACCTCATACCTAAACTCTGGTGAGCCGACAGGTTTTGAATCAATTCCAACCACTTTTCGTTTTGAAAAAATCACGAATAAGTAAATTGAAATGATGGCCGAAATTACTACGAAACTTAAGAGCTTCAAGTACCTGGTATCAAGGTTAGTGTCCTTAAAGTATTTACTCATTCCGATGGTTTGAAATCCTTCGTCGGGTTTAACTTCTACTTTTTGTACAGATTCTGACATTTAAAACCTCACTTCATATTGCGAATCCTTGGGATCTTTCACGATTAAGAGATCGTCGCCGCCCTCCATGACTGATTTTAGGTTAAATAGACAGCGCCTCTCTTCGAGGTAAATCACGACATTTGAATTGGCTCCGATTCGAAGGGCTGTTAGCACCAGATCATTTTTGATCTGCTTAAATTCAAAGGCTGGATTCACTTTAACGATGTCTTTCGGTCGAAAGGGAAAATTTAGGACCGTCACACGGCCATATGTTATTCTGACGGTCTTTGGACTTTTATCGTCGCAGAGAATACTTTTTTCCGATGCTTCTGTTTTAATTGAGCGCCGGACCTCTTTTGATCGTACTTGGTCAATTCCCAAGAGAGTGACGAGTGATAGTCCAACTAATGCGAGTTTCATCATTTTTTCACCTCCGATTTGTCAAGCTCCACCAATGATAAAACTAACCCATAAGGATTAAGCTCATTGGGTTCTGTAATTTCAAAAAGAAGTTTAAGCTTTGCTTTGAACGCTGACCTTAAATCTCCGACTGAAATGACACGGTCGATTTCGGCTGTAGCTTCATCACGACTGATTTTGATTTCCCTCACGATAATTGTCTGAGTCATGTTTTTATTTTTGAGTTCAATTTGCTCTGATTTTCGAAGGTCGATTTGTTTTTCTGATAAATACAAATCAGAGTTTAGAGTCTCTGAATTAAATCTTGCCTCTAGCATGAGTTTCACTGCGTATTTGGTGTCCTCCAGCGAAGGTGTAAAACTCACGGGCTTCACGATTTCTCGGCCTCTTGAATTTGATTGAATCAAAATTGGATCTCTTGTTACGAGATAAAATATTAGCACGATCAGAAAAAACATGAGTCCGAACAATGTTCGTGTCATCATTTTTAGAAAACTGTTTTCTCTAGATAAAGCATCAACACTTAATGAAAATTTCATTAATCACCTCTTGGTTATTTTTTGTTGTTATAATTTTTTTGATCTAAGTCGTTCTTTTGACTTCGTTCTCGGTTTGCTCTGACTGATTCGATTTCATTTTACTAACTGCTGCAACGCCTAGAGCTTTTGAATTTGCAAGCATTCCGGTCGGAGTTAGAGCTGCTGCTCCTAAAATCATTCCACCCATATTCTGTGCGGCCTGAGTCAATTTTCCACTCAAAAAACTTCGCACAAGCATCGGCGTTAGCAGAACCGAAAACGCCAAAAGCAAATTTAATAAAATCGCTGTTAGAAAATCCACGTCGTACTCAGGTTTATTGATTTCTGACAGAGCAAAGCTCCATAGAAGCGCTGCGAGACAACTCCATAATACTTTCCACAGACAAACTTCAACCAAGCTCATAAAAAGTCCCTTTGTTGCGCTGGCGAGTGACGGCAGAGTAAATGCAGCAATTAAAATCGGCGAGAAAATGTACAAAAGTGTCCATACTAGCAAATAAACCGCATCAGCAACGTAGACCGAAACATACAAAAGAAAAAATGTCAGATACGAAATGATCAATAGGACCGAGTCCTTCACACTGACCCAAGACCAAGTGAATTGTCCGATTTTTTCACCAAGCCTTGAGAGCACAAGTTTGAAATTATTCAAATTTCCAATTGTAGCCGCCAAGTTGTCGGTTAAGTCTGCCATAAAATTTAAAATTTCTGGAAATGCTGCTAATATAAAGCTTGCAATAATAGCTCGTCCGACCAGAGTCAGAAATTCTGGAACTTGACCCAGTGGCATTTTAAAAAAGCTAACCACAACGCCGCCCACGATCATCGTTAGAACCATCGAATTGAAAAATGATGCAAATAAAAAATGAAGCTGTTTTGCTTCATTTGCTAACCAATGCATATCCATATTAAAACCTCATCACTTTAAATTCGGGGTTAAGTCCCATGAATCTTGATTTAAGTGCCGTGCCTTCGGTCAAATACTGAGCCGTTGAATCTTTTTCTTTTTTGTTTGCTATGGCCATCGCCTGAGCCTGAAGTTTTAAGCCTTGGCCTTGTGCACGCATTTGCTGGTTAAGGACATGAATCATTACACCTAAACTCTGAGCTGTAAGTTTCTGGGCTCCGCCTGGTGACACCTGATGCGAATACATTTTTATATCTTCGCCAATAGTGTCGAGTTTTTTGGCGTATTCATTAAGCTCATTATTAAAACTGACAGCCTCAGCGACCGTTTGATCCGTATTTCGTTGAACTGTAGCAAGTTTGGAATCTGTCACAGCGCCATATAGCTCTTGAATAGCCCGAGTGGCCTGATCAATCTCCCGAAGATCCTTATACAGTCCTGGATCAATTCTGATTCCGTAAGTTTCAGCCATTCTTAATGAGTCATTAATGCCGCGATTAATGTCCTGTAAAAAGCTCAGCGTGTCCTTTCCGTTATCGACAATTGATTTAAGCTCTGTCAGCTGCTTTATAGCATTTGCTAAAATCTGAACAAGTACAGCCGTTTCTTCACCGAAAATACTCGCCCTCGCAGAACCTAAAAAACTTGTTTGAATCATTAAAAAAATAATCAAAAATCTTTTTTTCATAGGTGAACCTCTCTTTCTTTAGCTTGCTCCATGTGGATATTTTTCTGCTAGATACTTAAATAGGCTTAAGGTGTCAGGGTAATCAGCTTTAAGCTCGTCCATTTTTTTCATATCGATTGGGTCAGTCGTTGATAGCCAGTATTCAAGTGGTGTGCTTTCAATTTTAACAACCTGTTTGTCGTCACCCGAAATCAAAAATGCCTCGGAAAAATATCCTTTTTTCGATGTAACTGAATCAATCAAGTCCATCTCACGGTCATTTAGGGATAGAACTTTTTGAACAAGCTCTCGTCGACTCGTGTTTTGACGTAAGATCCATTTTACAGATGAGCATGAAAAAATAGCTTTTGCAATTTTTGAATCCGCAAAGTCTTCAATAGATTGCGAAATCGCAATGGCTGAAGCCATATATTTTCGAAATGTTCGAAAGACACTTTCAATGAGCTTCGCCCCCGCGTCGTTATCTAACAGGGTCCAGCTTTCATCAAAAATGACAAATTTTTGATTGATCTTATCTTTTTGAACTTCTCGCCAAATTAGATCCGTGATCAAAAATAAACACACAGCCTGTAGATCTGGAAGGTTCTCTAATCCTTTAAGATCAAAGCACACAATTTTTTTATCGAGCGATAAGTTTGTTTTCTGATCGATGAACTTACCGTAGGGTGTGTCACCGCACCAAGGCTCTAGAATTTTTCCCATTTTTTGCACTGATTCATCACTACTTTCAAGAAGCCTGTTTTTTAGATCTGAAAGTTTTGCTTCGGGATTTGTTTGAATGATGGATTTAATCATCATTTCAATCTCGGCCCGTTGAAGTTTTCGAATACCTTTTTCGTCCTCTTCTTTGGTCATGAGCTCTACAAGACTAGTCAGGAACTTAATTTTCTGATCCTTTGCTTCAATATCAGTGCTTGATAAATCAAACGGGTTAATCGAGATTTGAGAGTCTGCACCTATTGGAATATATTGACCATTAAAATTCTCAGTCGTTTTTTTGTAACTACCACCGACATCGATGATGAAAACCTGTGGTGACTCTTTCATCAAATTTGAAATTAAAATATTTCCAAAGTATGATTTACCCGCACCACTTGAACCACTAATGAGCTGATTGTAGTTAGTGTGCGTCGGCGAAAATGGATCAAAACCAATTAGACCTTTTGATTTATTTTTTAGTAGCACACGAGGCTTAGTATGCCCCAGCCACTCGCCATAAATCGGCAAAAAGTCAGCCAGCACTTCGGTATTCATTGGGCGCGTCCGCTCGGTGCATCTCGCGTTTGGAAGCGACACTTCATAAAAAATGTAGCTCGCAGCAATGGTTTCTAAAATTCCTTCAGCTCCTGAAATTTCACGAAATTTTGATAAGACCTCGGCGCACTGCGCATCGAGTTCATCAGGGTCGCTATTACGAAGCACTACATTTAGACTTACAGAAAATATCTTAGTTTCACCGCTGACTCGTTTAGAAAGAACAGCTTCAATGTCTTGAAGTTTTGCGGCGCTTTCCAAATCCTGAACACCTTTTTTACCCGAGTACATGGCATAGGCAATTTGCCTCTGCGTTTTTAATGCGAAGTCCTCCTTCATCTGATCAAGCACATTGATCGTCAAATACAAAGATGAGTTAAAAGGAAGATTTTTGAGTTTTTCAGCCATCGTCGAGAATGTCTTTTCAGGCATCATCTTAAGCGAAATAACACGGTGATGAACGCCATTGATTGTAAAGCCTTTGTGACTCACGATCAAATCACTTAGAATCAGATGATCTCTAAAGTCTTCTGCGTTGTATCCTCCCGGTGGTAGTACATATCCGGGGTTCCACTGGTCGTAGAGTATTTTAAAAATTTCGTCTTCACTCAGACGCCTTGATTTTATTCCAAGAGATTCTAGTTTTTTCTGCATATCATCTTCAAGCTGCGAAAATGACTTAAGTTCAGGATCTAAAATAGCGCGTGAGAAAATATCTACTTCAGGAGTCGGCTTTCGCATGATGAAACTAAAAATTCTTTTCCAAAACGATTCATTTTTATTTTGGGGCTTGGTAATAAATTTTCTTCGAATTACAAAAAGTCGCTTAACTCTGATGATCTCATTTTTCTGATCTTGGAGCTGAATTTTTCGAACCCGTTCGGATAAAAGTTCCCGGGTGATTTCATCAGCCCCTTCAACCATTTGCTTTTGATGAGCATCAATAATTTTATCAACACCGCCTGTCGTCATTTGCACAAATTGAACATTGAGTCCTTCCGGCAGTGAATTCAGGAAATGACATTCTTGTGATTTAAGAGAGTTTAGGTATTCATCTGTTTTGCAAGAAATGTCTTTAGCCTCTATTTCAAAAATTGAAGCGAGCGAAAAGTCCTTAAAAATAAGTTTACCTTCCTCAAAGCCCCAGACCTGTAATTTATCAACTAGGTTTTTGCTCATGACTTATTCCTTTGTTATAATTTTTAAATACAGTTCGTTTGTTGGAGCGGCCAAATGCGAACTGGACCTTGGAATCAAAATGAAATTTCAAGAGATGTTGTAGATAGTTTTCAGGTTTTCCGCGCTTCATGATTCTGATAAAGAGGGCCAAAGCTGTGCTTGGCCCCCATGTAAAGAAGAACTTGTATTGGATTGATCCCAATATGAAGTTTAGAAATGCAAGAACTGTGAAAACTAAAAACAAATCGACAATTTCAAATCCGAACACCATCGATTTTTTATCTAAACATCGATAAACGGGCGATGTTTTTAGTCCCATAGTTGAACCCCTTTTTAGTGAATTAAACTTCTGACAAGTGACACAATCGACTCAGTGAGTTGGCCGGAGCATTTCAGCTCCAGCCCCTCGCAGAACCGTACTTGAACCTCTCGATTCATACGGCTCCCATTGTTCTTCATCGTCCAACTCCATGAAACGTCTTCCAAGTTGCAAACAGATTTGGTTTTTCTTGCATAATGCGAAGTAACCACTGATATGCTTTGGCCGACTTTCTATGAAGCGGTTTATATTTCCGTTGCGCCCATCTTTGTAAGATGAGATTCATCTGATGGTTCATAAACTTGAGTTCGTTACGGCCAAAGGCGCCATAGTATTGTATCCAACCGCGCAGAACTGGATTGAACATTTTTGATAAATCCTCCAACTCTTTTTCAGTTTTGTGAGTGAAATACCAAGAACGTATTGTCTCCTGTATTTCTTTACGCGCCTCTTTCGAAATTGCTGGGACAAAGCCATCAAAGATTTTCCCAGAAGGGCCTTTGACGGATCGTCGCCTGAATGTAAAACCAAGGAAGTCAAAACTTACGGCTGGTGGATTCTTGGCCATATAAAATTTTGATCGGTCCCTGAAGACATCTGAACAGTAAATTATTTTTGTTTTCAATGGGTGCAATTCTAATTTACAAAGCTCCAGTCTTTCTCTGATCGTGTGTTTTACAAACTGAGTTTCTTTATGCGTCTGACAATGAACAACAATGTCATCTGCATAACGCTCAAATTTCAATTTCGGAAATCGCTTTTCAAACCAATCATCAAATGCATGATGAAGGAATATATTTGCGAGTAGAGGGCTGATAACTCCTCCCTGCGGCGTTCCTTTAGTTCGTTGAACTAAAGTTCCATCTGGCAACTGCATTGAAGCCTTCAACCATCTTTCGATGTACAAAAGAACCCATGATTCTTCTGTGTGTTTCTTCACTGCGCGCATAACTAAATCGTGATCTAAATTGTCAAAGAAACCTTTGATATCTAAATCAAGTACCCAGTCATACTCGTGGCATCTTGTTTTACAAAGACCCACTGCTTGCAGTGCTGACTTCTTTGGTCTGTAACCAAATGAATCGTCGTGAAATTCAGGATCAGTAATTGGCTCTAAATAAAGTTTAACTACAGCTTGAGCAATTCTATCGCTGACAGTTGGAATCCCAAGTAGTCGCTTGGTCCCATCTCTTTTGTCGATTTCACAACCTCTGACCGCTGGCGGGAAATAAGTCCCAGCAGACATTCGATTCCAAATTTTATAAAGATTCTTTTTCAAATCCTTTTCAAAATCTTCGATCGACTGCCCATCAATACCATGCGAACCTTTATTGGCTTTCACTAACTCATATGCCCTCCATACAGATTGTTTGGAAATATCGAACGACTTGGTGTTATTCATTGGCTCCTCCTGCTAAAAGCAGTTGACCAACAACAACACCCGAACAACGCAACCCCTTCGCTCCATCTGCTTTCGCAGACTTCATCACTACTATGGGTTGCTCTGACCCTTTGCTCGGCATTGGTACTCTGGCTCTTACGGTTTCGTCCGCTTGAGCTTCTCCCTTAACATCCGAGCCGAAGGTTCCCGCGTTCCGCAATAAAGCCTGAGTCAAGATCATGCTGTCTCCACGCCGGATGTCGTTTAGCTCAGTAACCAGGTGACCGCTAAACTTATCCCAGCAAAGGGCTCTTTCGCTGGTTTTGACACCGTTTACGGATTCTCGACGCGACAACGACAGTTCAGTTTTATTCATCTTCTTGACTCCTTCCTGATGCATCAGGTGCATCGTTTCCTCAACGCTCACGACCGTGGCTTTTGACCACAGCCGCTTGAGGTGGATTAAAACCAGTGCCTGAACACCGATTTTGAGGGACCTACCCTCATCTTTATTGCAGCACCAAACAGTCATGACTTACGCCAAACCTGTTTGCTCGCGGCACACGGCTCCAAAACCAATCACGGCGCCTAGGATTGCATACACTAAATGGGATCTGGCATTGGGTTGCCCCGTAATGAAGCTAAATCCCGCAAAAACGAGCCCGCACATTGCAGCTAGTGGAAGTACAGTTCCGACCAGCTTTGTCTGCACAGCGGCAAGCGAGCTTTCAACGCTTGCGAAAGCAAGCATCGGTACAAGAAAAAGGGTCATGACGCTGATGAGTTTCATAGTCGTGTTGATTTTGTTTTTGATATTTTTTTCGTTCGAGTTTTTCAAATTTTTCATAATTAAGATCTCCGTTATTTTGATTCATGATTTGTTTAAAATATTTTTTAGTCTTCTTGAAAAAATGGCGCATAAAATTCGTCTTATCTTTCATCATCACAAAAATCTTCATCGTCGCTGCTCCATTCTGGTGTATCCATTTCATCTACAAGATGTTCTAAATCTTGATCGTCTTCATCGCATTCATCCTCCTCTCGGCATTCGATGACATCTGTGGTGAGCGCCATAATTTCTCTGTAGTGGCACTCAAGTTCTGGATTTTGTTTTTTCTCTTTGGGTGAGATTTCATGCCAAATATTTGAAATTTCTTCTTCGACCATGACTGCAAGTTGGTAGTCTGACTTTTTGATGTAACCATAAAGGCATTGCTCTAGTTTTTGTCTTAGATGATTAATGTCAGAATCCAAGTTCGAATTGTTTTCTTTGTTCGTGATTTCATCGAAAAATTCTTCGCACATATTTAAAAGTGTTTGATTTAAGTCCATATTGACCTTCCTTTTTTAAGCAGCTGCGGCTTGGGTTATAAGTTCTGGGTTTATGAGAGCTGATTTAAGTTTGAAAACTGTGGCATCGATCACTTGATCAACGGTGTTCACTCCGACTGAGCATTTCCGAGCAATTTCGTTGATTGAAAAACCGCACCAGTAGCGTAGGTACACATACTGGCGCGCGCGCAAGGAGGAAGCGCGGAAGAAACTACTGACTTCTTCGATGGGGTGATTCAGTAACTCTTTGTCATAATTTTCGGGCTTATAGGCTCTACTCTTTTTGAGGGGGCCAAGCTTCTTGGCTTCCCAGACCGAGTTGTTCTGGGCGGGCTCAAAAAACTTTGCATCCCTCATAAGGTGTTGGGTGGTCCACAGTGCTGCGGATTTATTGACTTTGAGACGTGAAAGGGCTTTAAATTTGTTTCTGGACACAGAAGTCTTGGAGCAATTTAGCTCAAAAGCGATCTGTCTTTCGGTTTTCCCTTCAAAGAAAATTTTTCTTAGAACAGTTTCTTGTTCGGGTGAAAGTAGCTTTAAAAATTGATCGCAATAGCTCTGTAATTGTGGACAGGTGTTGTGGCCATACAAATCAAATACGGACTGGCTCATACGCTCGCCGAGAATTTCGTAGTGCTCAGGTTTAACTAAAACTTCCCGAAAGCTTCCTTCGTACCATTTCAGATACGTTTCCCAGGTAGCCTCATCCCAAGATTTGCTAATTTCTTTTAAATGCTCGGTCGGAATTTCTACTCCCGACGATGTTAGCCATGGCTGATTTAATTTTATTTTCATATTTACCCCTCGCGGTGAATTGCGTTGATTCGCGAAGGACGTAGATTTCAAAATAGAATCCGCATGCCACAATCAGAGTTAAGCATTTGAATACAAAAGATTTTTTCAAAATAATTAGAAATTTGAGAAAAATAAATTTGTTAGATTTGGTCGAAGAATGGGTCAGCAAATCGATCAGATACAAATAAATCAAATTACAGGTGATCACTTTTTCGACCAGTGGTCGAGATTTCGATCACTCAAAATTTAGTGATGAAAGTTCAGTAAATTGTGCATGGAAAAAGTAGAGTTACATTTTATTTTGAATTCAGATTTGAAGTATAGAAATAATTAAAGTGCAACCTGGTGGCAAAGAAACTTAGCCAGATTAGCTGTAGGCAATGAATTTATTATTGAGAACGAATAGCAACTCTTAGACGACGACAATTTCTAAATTATTTAGAGATGACTTTCCGATCAGGCGGGTTCCAATCCTATTTGCTCGATCCTTTACTATTGGATCAAAATCTTGACCAGTTACCAAAGCGGACTGATCAGCTAGCCTTAACGATTCAATGATGTCCAGTCCCGTCTTTTCATCCATTAAATTGAAGTCACTAAACAGAAATACTTCGTCACGATTTAATTGGTCAAACCGAGTTAGAAAGTCTAATGTATTTTTGAAATACTCGACGGGTGTATTAAAATCTAGTGACCTTAGTTTTTCACGCCAAACATAATGCATTATATCTTCGTCATCTAAAACTAAAACTTTTGTATCTTCTGTCAAAATAATTTTTTTCTGGGTTGATAATGAAAATGAAATAGCAACAGATGTTCCTGATCCCTCTTGAGATTGAATTGAAAACTGTCCTTTGTTCTCATGAACGAATTTCTTTGCAGCAAACAATCCTAGTCCTGTTCCATACGGTTTACCAAAAGTGAAATTTTCTTCACCAACTTTTGAAATTACATGCTCAGGAATTCCTGATCCATTGTCTTTTATAGTAAAAACTATTTTGTTGTCGTCACTGAAAGCATCCAAGGTGATAAGAGTTGCATTCGCTTCTATTGAGTTTTGAATTAAATTTGAAAATATCCGAATCATATAACCGTGATCGACTGAAAAATTTAAAGATCTCAAATTCGTTTCAAACACAATGTTGACATTGCCATTCAACGTGATTTTAGTTTCCTCAACTAAACGTTCAATTTTCTGGATGAATGTGGATTCATCTTGCTTGTGAACTTTTAAATCTCGCTTTAGAGAAATTTTCTTGTCCATCAAATCATCTACGATACTATTGATCCGATCAACGCTTGATCTAATTGTTTCCTGTCCATTCGCCCCGATACTTTGAATAAGTGAATTCAATAATACTATTGGCTGTGCTAGGTCATGCGCCGCTTGTTTAGCTTTCTGAGCAAACTTTTCAATTTTGATTTGCTGCTTTCGGCGTATGGCAAAAATTGCAACTACGAAAAAAATTGTCAGTATAGCGAATACGCCACTTGTAACCCAAAAGAGTGAATTGATTTTTTTTGAATAGATTGAAAATACAATCTCCAAATTTTTATCAGATGGTGATTTTATCGAATACATTTTCCTTAAAAAACCAGTTGTGGCTATTTGAGTTTCGGAATTGTTTGCACTCAACTGTCGAATCCGCTCACCAAACTCGACAAGCGGTCCTTGCTGAGGATCTGCTAGGTCAAAAATAGCGACGCCTTTAACTACTTCGCTTGAAAGAAGCATTTTTTGTGCTTTGGTAACACTTGAAAGCAAATTGCCTTCAATAATTGAATTTTCTTCGTTTTTTGCCCAGGCTGTGACTGTTTCAATACCAACTGATTCAACATAATGGTCAAAAAGATAATAGAATAGACCGAAAAAAGTGAGTATTAGGGACAACAAAAGGGACACTGGAAGAAATATTTTTTTCATAGACACATTCTCTTAAAATTTTCATCAATAAATGGCGGCTGATTTTGGAAGAGACATCTATGCACATAATGGGTTTTATTCGAAGGAACTTGCGTATCCGTCTCAAGAGGCGGTAACTTAATTTTCAGAGTTCCATTTTGCGAAATTCGCTTGTAGAAAGAGCATTTCCCAGTATCTGATGCGAAATATAAAAGCCTTTTTTCATAATCAGTAAGATGCATTGGCCTCTGTTTATTTTGAATAACAACAAGTGCGTGGCGCAGAAGTTCAGAGAAAGCCCGAACTAAGATTGACTCCGATCTATCTTTGTCGTCACAAGCTCCACCTGTTACGACGCCGCCTTTGAATTCTGCGACGATGATTATTAATTTTTTATCAGAATCTTGAATACTGGGCTCGATTAAGTGTATGGAATCGAACTCTAATTTTTGATTAAGCTCAATAAACAATTTCTTAAGGCAACGATACTTGTCACAGAATTCTTGGGTTGAGTATTTTTCGTGTATGTATTCGATTTGGTGCTGATCCCACCAGGTAGCCCACGCGAATCTTTCAATTGCTTCATTCAATGCATTGTCTCGTGCTTTTTGGGCAGCTAATTTTAAGTCACTTGAAATGGGGAAAGCTGCAAATCCATCAGATCTCTGTGTAGCGCATGACCGGAGTTTTGCCTTGTTTCCTGAACTAAACGATTTGCGTTCAATCATTTCAGATACAGCTTTCGAAAATGCTGTATCAATGTCTTTATCAAACCCAGTAAAAACTCGATCTGAAATGAGCGACTCGTTTTTTTCACTGACTAAATTAAACCAGTGAAAGTCTGCAATTTGTGTGTGCTCGATAGTCACCAAATTCCTGATTTCGGTCGGTAATAATTCTGCAAATTCCTCTGCCGATTTCATTCCAAAACCTGCCATGGGTTAGGCGCAGCAGAACCTTGGGGAATTTGTTTCAATTTTTTACTATCCTTTGAAAAATAGAAACGTCGAACATGCGTGTAGACATTAAACAACCCCTGATCATGCAGATACTGGTTAACTTTAAAAAGGCTTGATTTGTTTGATGGATCTTTGAGGCATTCTTCAATTAGGTTTTGCAGTACGACATCTCTTGATATGTAATTAAGTGGTTTGTGAAGATTTGGAGTAAATAGCATTTTAAGATCGCCTAATGGATCATTTGCCCAGAAGCCAGAGGCACCATTGAAAATAGAGATTTCACCGTTTACAAATTTTCCAGCAAGTTCTTTTCTAGACTTTAGTGAGTTTGGATTGTTTTTTAAATTAAGCGTTTTGAATGTATTCTTTAAAGCAGTCACAAATGCAGAATTGACTTCATTTTCGACATAGGCCCATGCGATTTCCTTTCTTCGCAATTTATCGACACAGTTTTCAATATCTGAAACCTTAATTTTTTCAAGCTGGGCAGATTCGAGGTCTTTTCTTGGCATGTAGCCAGCAATAATTTTTGTAAATATACTCGATTCTGCCGGAGAGAATTCTTTTGTTAACTTCTCGTATTCATTTCTAAATTGTTTTGCAAAATATAGGCGACATAACTTGTCATCAAAGGGCGCATTGTCTGGATTTAATTGTAAAACAGAAAATCTCGAAGCTGGTAGGTAATAAAATGAGTCAAGTTTTCTAAATGTTGAAAGTTCGTCTCTGGAAAACATTGACTCATTCCCGGCCACTACTGAATCGGAGCTTAGCTTTGGTAATTGCTCTGATAATTCGACAGCTGGAATGTATTTGAAAAGCACTTGATCTTTGTTACTCGCTCGGCTGGAAAACAGAATAGATTTGTCATTTTTTTCAATAATAGCAAATCTGCCACTTTCAGGCGGGCGATCACAAGTTAACTTATCAGACTTCAAATCGACACATTTTTTAGGAATAATTGAAAAAAGCTCTAAACAAAATCTGAAAAGTGGATGCGGGTAGTCTTTAGTTAAAGAAATGGTGATTTCATTTCCCTTCACTTTGATTCCTCGGGGTGATTTGGTCAGTGGGTTTACCTCTTTAAGCCATTGATCTTTTCCATCGATAGATTCAATCACCGGAAATTGAGGCCTTGTTAAAAGCATCCTTTTAATCGATATAACGACGTCTTCTGTGGTCAGAGGTGTTCCGTCATTAAATGTTAGATTCTTCTTAACCATCCACCTAATTGTCTTAGTCTTCTTGTCATAGCTAAAGGACTCCAACACTTGGCTTGAAATGGTATCAGAGGCGTCGATTTCCAAAGGAGTATGATAAATCATACGCGCTACAGGTAAATTTTGAGTTTGATCAGCCTCGAGAGGGTCATATGATGTTGGAACATCTGTCTCGGTGATAATGTATTCTTTCATAGTCTTCCCCTGGGCATTTGCGCATACACAAAATAAAACGATAATGTAATTTAGAAACTTTGTCATGATGGTACTACATTTTGTAGTCTTGAGTTGAAAGTGTCATATCCTTCCAGTCTTTGCTTTCGATTTGTACTTTTCCCTCAGTCACAAATTTTACTAAATTTGATAGTACTTTCAAAGCAGCCTCGTCCTCAATTTTTTTGACGGCGTCAATATTTAAAATTAGAACTTCTTTTTTATTCGTCTGAACTAAAATATTGTTTCTAATCAACTCCTGTGACAGACCCAAAGATTGAGTTTTGCTTTCAAATTTTGCGAGATCGTCTGCTGTAACGACAATTGGCTGCGCTAAAGCCGCAGACTGAATTGAAGCCACAATAACTGTTGCGATCGTTTTAACTGATTTTTTCATTTTCTCCCCCTAAGTTTAAGTTAAGCTTTTTGATTCGACTTTGTAATGTTGAATAAGGAATTTTCAATCCCTCTGAAGCTGCTAAGCGAAGCGAGCGGTACTTCCTAACGACCTCAAGGATTAATTTTTTCTCAGCTTCTTGGCTGTGTTGGTGAAATTCTTCAAATGTGAGATTCAATTTTTGTTTTTCGGTCATGGGTGATATATCGAAAAATTTGCTGTCCAAGTGTTTAATCGTAATTCTGGATTCATCTTGAAAAACTGATGTTATTCGCAATAGCTCGCTGTAAAGCTCACGGATGTTGCCCGGCCAAGAGTAGCTCTCAAATTTCTTAATCACTTCCATCAAAAAAACTTGCCGAATCTTGTTTTTCTTCCTGAAGTTTTCAACTAGTGGCCGAATGTCTTCGATTCTTTCCCTGAGTGGCGGAACTTTAATGTTGATTATATTAAGTCTATAAAATAAATCCTGCCGAAAAGTTTTGGCCAAAACCTCTTTTTCAAGTTCTTTGTTGGTAGCAACGATCAACCTCACGTTCACTTTTTCAGTTTTCGATGAACCGACCGGAAAAAATTCGCCTTCCTGAATTGCTCGAAGTAGCTTTGCTTGTTGCTCAAGTGGCATATCTCCAATTTCATCCATGAATAAGGTGCCGCAGTGGGCTTTTTTGAAAAGCCCCTGATGGTTTTCTATGGCACCAGTGAAAGAGCCTTTCATATGGCCAAACATTTTTGATTCAAATAATTCTTTTGTAATTGCTGACATATTTTCAGCGACAAAAGGCATTGCATTCCGTTTTGAAAGTCGATGAATCGCTTTTGCAACCTCTTCTTTTCCAACTCCGCTTTCACCAGTAATCAAGACACATGCATCAGTGTTTGCAGCTCGCTTGATATATTCAGCGATTTTTGCCATTTCAGGTGATCCGCCGGACAATCCAATTGATTCGATAGTTTCTCGGTAGCTTGAGTGCGGAGCTGAATTAAAAATTTCTGAAGATTCAGCATATTTTTTTATGGAAAGATTTATTTTTCTTTTTGTCTCTTCAGGAGAAAGACGTTTTTCGATGAAATCGACCGCCCCTGATCGCCAAGATTCAATTGCTGCCTTTTGAGACTCATCACCAGAATACATGGCCACAATTTGATGCGGATTTATTTTGATAATCTCTTTTGTTAATTCAGCTCCTGAAATTCCGGCCAAATTATAATCCATCAGCACAACAGCAAATTCATAAGGAGCTTTTTTGATGATTGTCATGGCTTCTTCAGAATTGTTGACAATCTGAATTTCAATTTCATTCTGATCTGAAAATAAATTTTGAACTGACGACAGGATCGCTGGCTCGTCATCGACTAAAAGAATTTTATATTTTCTATCAACGACGTTCATACTTCCCCCCATACGAACCTCGATAGACCTACATAACAAGATCAGTGCCAAGAACCGTTTTCCGTCCGAAAATCGGATAAGACTCTGAAATTGCTATCCAAAGTAAAAAACTTGAATTTGGCCTTAAATTTTTCCCCTATCAGTATTGGTCGAAGTTACGACCAATAAACTCACCCATGCGACCTAAGTAATTGAGTTGATGAACAAATTTAAAATTCACCTTTTTACAAAAGGTTTGAAAAAATGTAAAAATGGGTCTTGGTTTACAGTCTTTCTTTAAATTAATACTCGGGGGCCAATATATTGGATTAGGCCGCAGGGTGACTGGATTTTACTCCTGTCCCCGGTAATTTTGAATTCAGAGCGGTCTTTTGACTATATCCGCGACAACGCAAAGGTGCCATGGAGATTGGGTTGTTGAACATACTTATTGCCATTGCTAATCTGCAACCATGAAAAATATAAGAAAAATTATTTTAGCTCTTTCACTTTTATTTAATGTCATTTTCATGGGTCTATTTTTTATAGACAGTCTGCCGCGGAATGAGTCGCACAAAGTAACCTTCAATATACAAAATAATTCTGACAAAGAAATAATTGATGTTCAATTAAAGTTAAATAGTCATAGAGGCTCCAAAGAGCTCGTGAATGTAAAATTATTGGCTCAAAAATCAAAGGTCGACATTTCTACAAAAGTGCAAGTTGAAGGTGAATCAAACTTAACTGTCGAATTTTTTGATAGTAATTTAAAAGCTCATAAGGAAACTATAGTTGGCTATACGGAGGGACCGCTTGATAGCTCAATTGAAGTCTTAGTAAATGAAGACCTTTCAGTAAAATCATCTGTACAATAATCACTTGGTTTTGAAGCTCGCTGAATAAAAGGCTCTGTAGAATTAGATCGACAGAGCTATGTTGAAAAAATCCGTCCCCAGAAAATAAAATTTCGAATTATTGTTTATTTAACGGGGACCGGATCTGAGCCTTTCCTGAATTAAGTCCGTTAGCGCCGTCTGTCTTTTTCGATTGTCAATTTGGCCAACGGCCATTGCAAAGGCTTTGCGACTTCCGACAAATACAGCCAATTTTTTTGCACGAGTTAGCCCTGTGTAAATTAAGTTTCTAAAAAGCATATTAAAGTGCTGGCCTAACACTGGTATTAGAACAACCTGAAATTCACTTCCTTGGGATTTGTGGATCGTAATTGCATAGGCAAGTGTAAGGTCACTCAGAGCATCTTTTTCAAAAATAACTGTGCGTTCTTCTCCTCCAGAAAAACAAACTTCACATGTCATGTCTTCAGAATCGACTTGGGTTATACGGCCAATGTCGCCATTAAAAACGCCGAGGTCATAATTATTTCTTGTTTGTATCACACGGTCGCCAACTCTCAAGATTCGCGCGCCGACCTGAATTTGTCGTTTTGTTGGTGATTCCGGATTTGAAATTTTTTGAAGCGATTCATTTAAGCTAAGGGTTCCGAGTGTACCTCGAACTTGTGGAGTTAATATTTGAATTTCAACTTCTTTTCCAAGCCATTCGGGTATTGTTTTTGTATAAAGTCTTACGGCCGTTTCGACCGCTGACAAACCATAGTTAAGTGATGACCAAGGATGAACAGATTTTAAAACGGCCATCAATTCTTTAGTGTTTGATTCCGCCTTAGCCAACACATTGAGATCAACATGCTTGAACTTTTCAGGAATAGTCAAAATTGGAGCCCGAATGGATTGCTCATTAATTTCTTCAGGACGGTAGAGTTGGTCAACTTCCACGCCATCGGTGGTCTTTTGAAGGCGACCTTTCCATTCTTCGCCAAGTTTTATCAAATGGCCGGAGTCCTCTTTTAAAGTTTGTTCGATGGCAAATTTTGCACGCTGGATAAACTTAATTTGATCCTGAGTGGCTTCATCGGCATCTACAAAAAGGCAGTCATGGCCTTCTTTAAAGGCATTTGGTTTTGCTAACGGTGAAACGATTCGCGGGACTGATCCACTATTGATTTCGTGGGCAAATCTTATAATCGACGAGGCCTGAGCTTGGCGGAATACTTTCGTGAGCCTAAAGCGAGGTACTGACTCTGTTTTTAAAAGGTCTGAGAGCACATCTCCGGCCCCTACAGAGGGAAGCTGATCGGGGTCGCCGATAAATAGAACCTGCGCACCTTGAGGAACGGCTTTTAGTAGGCTAGCTGCTAAGCTAATATCGAGCATTGAAGTTTCATCGACAATTAAAAAATCTGTTTTAATTGGGTCTTTGTCGTCACGTTTAAACCCATTTCTATCTGGAGCCCACTCTAATAGACGGTGAATAGTTTTTGCCTCAAATCCAATAACCTCGGTCATTCGCTGAGCCGCTCGGCCTGTCGGTGCTGCGAGCACCACGCGCTTTTTCATTGCCTTCAGTAGGTTCACTAATGCTTTGGTGCAGGTAGTTTTACCACAACCCGGACCACCCGTAAGGATAGAGAATGACTTGCCAGCAATTCCACAAACTGCCGCTTGTTGCTCGTCACTAAGATTTATTCCATTTTTTTCACAGTGTTTTGCGACCCAAGATCGAACACGGGCTTCATCAACTGGAACTGAAATCGCAAGCAAATTTTTAACAAGGGTTGATGTCGTTAGCTCATCAAAGTAAAGTCCTTTTGAATAATAGCATGAAGCTACTTCATTTTCGCGAGTCAGTTTGCGAAGTTTGACTTGGTCGGTGGTTAACAAATTTTGTAGAACTTCTAAAATTTTCTCTGGCTCAATTTTTTCTCTGAGTAATTCGATTGCATTGGCTATGATTTGCTGGTCAGTCAGAAAACAATGTCCTTCTTCGCGGCTGGCTGAAAGAACGTGTTTTATCCCGGCCTCGATACGAGGTACTCCTGTCCGCTCAAATCCCATCGCAAGCGCAATCTTATCGGCTGAAAAAAAACCGATTCCATAAATATCATGAGCTAGGCGGTAAGGATTGGCCGAAACTGTTTGGATTGCTTGGTCACCGTACGTTTTGTAAATCTTGGTCGCAAATAGTGTACTGATTCCGTATCCTTGCAGGAAAATCATCACATCACGAATGGCGCGGTGTTCCTCCCAAGAAGTTTTAATTTGCTCTAGTTTTTTTTCTGCAATTCCAGGAACTAACATCAGTTCTTCGATTTTATTTTCAAAAATTTCGAGCGTTTTCTCATTGAAATAGCTTACAATTTTTTTCGCAGTTGCTGGGCCTACACCACTGATCAGTCCTGAACCAAGGTATTTTTCAAGGGCTGCTGCTGAAGCCGGTTTTTTCTCGATGGCACGAACCGCCTTGAATTGCTCACCGTGTTTTGGATGATGTCCCCACTCACCCCAAAACTCCATCGTTGCGCCTGCGAAAACTTTTGCTTGATGAATGAGTACGGTTGTCATTTTTGCAGGGTCTCGGAATGAGGTTACTTTCAGAACCGACCAGCCATTTTGTTCATTATGAAAGGTAATTCGCTCGACAATTCCAGCAAGCCGCTCTAGGTGTTTTTCATTTGAAATAGTCGGTCTTTGCGAAACCATTAGTTCATCCCGTTATCTACTTTGCTGCTCTAAAATAAAGCCGTCTGATGCTCATTAGTTTTTGGTTGTTTTTTACGTCTTTGAGTCGGTTTTCGACGTCGAGTTCGACCGAAGCCTCCAACAGCTTGCACAGAATTAACAAAGTCTTGAAGGGCTGCGTGCGTTCCTTCAATGCGCTTGATATCTTTCTTTAGTTCCTTTGACGTTTTTTTATAAGGCTCAGCAACGATTTTTTCTAATTTTTTATAGGACTTCAACTTTGAAAATCCCCAAGCCGGATGCTGAAGGGTGTCTTCGTGGGATTTTCCAAGTCTTGCTAATTCTGACTGCAACAACTGAGTTCCTACTCGTAAGTCCGACAAATCAAGGTCATCATAATTTTTTAATGTAACCAAAACCTGCAAATGTAAGTTCTTAAGAGCCTTCACGTCTGCCTGATCATAGGCTGATTGTATTTTCTTCCAAAGCCGATCTAGCCAACTTTTCTTAGTATTTACAAAGTCTGCTGATAACTTGTCGGGATGAACTTTCAACATGATTCGTCGGTAAACTATCTTTGCAGCTTCTAAATTTTCTGGCACTGCTTCTGTTTTCGTCTTACTTGCAAATGGATTTTCGAAATGTGATTTGAAATCAAATTCTTCACCAAACTCTTCATCGTTAGAAGTCCGCTTTGCATCCTCTTTTATGCTCGTTAAGTATTGATCAAGAGTTACGCCCATTTGTTTTTTAAAGTCTGTATTGAAGTGGGTTTTGATTTTCAAAGGAACAAAGGCCCATATTCGCTCTACTAAATCGAAACGATAACATAAGCTGCAAACATAAACACAAGTTGAAATCAAATTTATGCCTTCGCCGAAATCCCGCATTTTTTTAACGATTTTTTTGTCGGTTAGGCTTTCAAAAAATAGAATTTCTTTTTGAAACCTTTCTCTTTGGAGTCGAATTTCACGCTCTTCTTGCTCGATCCAACTATTGCGCTCACGATCCGCATCAAAATTTTCATCATCGTACTGTTCTGAATCTGATTTGAGGTCTTCTTCGTCATCAAAATCATCTTCGCTATCTGATTTTAATTCAGCATGAATTTTTTTGGTGCGCGCTTCACGCAATTTTTCAATCTGATCTTTTTCTTCTTGTGACCCTTTTTGGTATTTGATCTCCTCTTCGGACATCAGAAAAAAAGCATGCGGAAGCGAAATGTTTTTCTCTTCTGCGGTAAATACAACCCAATTGTGAAACAAAGCTATTTTTTGATACTTATCAATCAGCGTATTATTCTCTTCCTGAAGGTCGGCCAGCGTGAGCCGAAGCCAGTCGTTATATAGCTTAAAATCCGTATCATGGAATTTTTGAATTTCAATTTCTAGCAATTCAATTTTATCATGCCATTTCTCAAGCTCATTAATTGCGTTAGCCCTTAATGGACGCTGATCTAATGTGATTAAACTTCTAACTTTTTTCATCAGTATTTTCTCTTTGCTTTAGCCACTAACTATGACCCCTAAATCAATTCTTTTTTGGTTAGCAGTCAATTCAAATCAAAAACATGAATAATGACGAGGTGGATTCCGCCATTAGATCGAATAGAATGATCAATAATAGGCGATTTTATGCTCTGCTAGGATCTTCGGGAGTCAATTTGGTGAATTATCTGCAAATGGGCGTAGTTATGGCACAACTTTATACCCAGCTTCGGTGGCCAGATCAGCTTGCCAGTCGCATGCTTTAACGCTGCTTCCGTAAGGAGTTCCTTTTGGAACAGTAATAAATCCGTCCCTTGAAGACATTTTTGATTTTTCGGGGATAAGCATAATTTGAAAAAATTTATTTATCGGGGAACAAAAAAAAGAGGCCACCAAATAGGTAGCCTTAGATTGACTTTAATTTTTTTAAATCGAAGTATTATGTTAGCGTTTCTCTTTTATTGATGTTTTCAATAGCTGATCTGGCAGAATCTTTTACATCCGGTTTTCGACTTTTTAAATATTTTTCCAAATAAGGAAGTGCCACAGGACTACCAATCGAACTCAAAACCGAATTCGCTTAGATAACCTCAACACTATCTACTGGCGATCTTAAAATTGTCTCCTACAAATAGCTACGAGGCTAAAACCACTTCTCTAGTTTCCTCCACAAAAAATACATCGAAGAACTGTATGAGATACGACCCAGAACTTTAGCGAACAATTGCTTAAGTAACTAGAGATTCTTTGTTGATGTTTTATCTGATTTTATATTGTAGGCCTTTTTTACTATATCTGAATTAAGACTACCCGCTGGGTATTTGCAATCTATAGAGGTCTGTTTATTACTTTGATTGATCTCAAGCTTAACTTTTTTTAAGGGGGGATCTTGGTTTTTTGAAATGGTCTCTAGGACCTCATACTTAACAGGTCCTCGGGAGAAACTCAAGGTGAGTTTCTCCTCTGTTGGCCAAGCATCAATTCTGAATTCAATGCGTCCATCATACTGTAATTCCGTGTGGTTCTTTGTACCAAATCGGTAAATCACTGAAGTTTCTTTTTTGTGGGCCTGCGAGCAGATGGAGAGCATTCTTTTAACCCCAGTCCTGCAGCTTAAGATTGGTTCTTCGCCCTTTTTGCATAATGACTGAAGCTCCTTAGAGAGATAGTAGCAAGAAGGAACGTCGCCATTTTCACAGGCGATTTTGCGATAAAATTTTCCAGTTGATTTTGATTTGGGGAGATTTGCACGCCCCTCTTCATGAAAAATGGCAAGAAACCGACAAGCTTCAGAAGTTTTACTAGAGCAGCCACGTTCTAGGTAAGGAAGAGCCTCTTTATCATCTCGTGCAACTCCTCTGCCTTCAGCCAAAAGCACACCTAAATTTCCACAGCCCAAGTTATCTCCGGCATGGCAGCCTTTTGAATAATATTGAGCTGCTCTTTTGGCATCAGCAGGCGCCCCTTTGCCGGTTTCAATCATATAACCCAAATTACTACATGAAGGCGGATCATCCTCTGAGCAGGCGCGCTGGATAAGCTCATAAGCACGAGCGTAGTCGACACCTCCAGGGCCAAAACCTAAAAGATAAAAAGAACCTAACGAGCCACACCCTCGCGCAAGTCCCATATCACAAGAAGAACTTATCACGTTCAGTGCCAAACTTTGATTTCGATTGGTGCCGGTTCCCTCCATATACAGATAACCTAGATCATGACAGCTCATGGCGTCTCCAAGATCACATCCCTTTTTCATAAAGTGTACGACGGCCTCTGCGTCATATTTCAATAATATTCCTCGCGCAGTTATGACTGCGACTCGGTAACAGCTTGGAGAATAGTTTAATTCACAACCCATTAATAAATATTCTACACCTTGCTTTTCGTTAGGTGTGGTACCTCGCCCTTCCATATATAAATTAGCCAGATTATTACAGCTAACTCCGTCTCCCAATTCACAGCCTTTTTTATAAAAACTAAATGAACTTAAAGAGTCTGGGGCTTTTTCTGCTCCAGGGTTTTCGAAGAAGAAGGCCATATTAGAACAGGCACGCGCTAATTTATGTGTCTCGCAGAGTTTCTTTAAAATCGGATGTGGTGAATTTGGATTGGCGAGAGCCTTCTTGTAGATGAAATCATGACAGGCAATCTGATCCACTTGAAGAGATAGGTCTTTATCACAAGGAGTTTCACAAGATTTTTGTGAATGTGTGCAGCTCAATGAAACTATAAATACAAGCACTGTAAATATTATTCTTGCCAGCATAGCCGTCCTTAATTCTTCAACTGATGATCGATGTAAATGTTTTTCAAAGTCTACACAATCAGAAAATTTTTATCAACTAGTTAGGTTTCAGTTTTAGTTTTAGTTGATAAGTTTGAACGTAAGTGAAAAGTTGATAAACCCTAAAAATTAAATATTCTGTCTTAAGTTAAGGGGTCACGCGTATAACAACTAACAGGGTGTTGAAAAAGTCCTAATTGACCACTATTTCGATAATTGTTTAAATGGCGACATGCGTGGATACAAAGAAAATCAACAAGAAGATATGTTCAGCTACATTTCAATGGAGGATTCCATCCCCAAGAAACATCCTCTTCGCAAAATCAAGGCAATGGTGGATACTCTTCTCGATGAGATGTGGTCAGATTTTGACGGTTTGTATTCTGGAACTGGTCGGCCGAGTATTCCACCAGAGCAAATATTAAAGGCCCTTCTTCTGCAAGTATTGTTTACGATTCGCAGTGAACGACAGATGGCAGAGCAACTTCGCTATAATTTGTTATATCGATGGTTCGTGGGTCTTGGAATGAGTGGCGCGGCTTGGGATCACAGCACCTTTTCAAAAAATCGAGAAAGACTAATCAAGGGTGGTGTCGCTGATAGATTTTTTAGTCTTGTCATCGAGTTTGCAAGTGTAAATGGCCTTGTATCAGATGAACACTTTTCAGTGGATGGAACACTGATTGAGGCCTGGGCAAGTCTGAAGACTTTCCTTCCAAAAGAATCTGAAAACAAAAAAGATGACGACGACAAGTCTGACCACAATCGATGGGTTGATTTCAAAGGCGAGAAAAGATCCAACGAGACCCATGAGTCGAAGACAGATCCGGAGTCGAAGTTGTACACAAAATCAGGAGGTCAGGCCGCCAAGCTTCAGTTCATGGGTCACGTGACGATGGAAAATCGAAATGGTCTGGTGGTCGACACCCGCCTAACTCAAGCGACAGGAACTGCTGAGCGTGAAGCCGCAGCTGAAATGGCAATGGCCTTGAATCAAGGTTCATCTTTGGGAGCAGACAAAGGTTACGATACGGCCGATCATGGGGAAGATCTGAGTCAACTGAATATTAAATCCCACGTCGCTCAGAATATTCATGCCCGCAAAAAAATCAGTTCCATCGACGGCAGAACAACACGGCACGCAGGATACAAAGTGAGTCAGCGCAAGCGAATGTGCATCGAAGAAATTTTTGGCTGGGCTAAGACAATTGGCCTGCTACGGAGACCGATGCTGAGAGGAACTGAAAAACTGGGATGGATGTTCAGCTTTGTGATGAGCGTTTATAACCTTGTGCGAATTAAGAATTTATTGGCGGCATGAGTTGGAATAATACCAGAAAATCCTCCAACAGCGATGGATTTGATATCGGCTGACGTAAATCGAAGCCAAGTTTAAGTCGGTGAGATTCCAAAAAAAAAATAAAAATAAGTTTTCGAAAAAAATAAAATAGAAATTTGATCAAATAGGATGGATTTTCAACACCCTGCTAAATAATACGACGATGAAAGCCTTTTTCTTCGGGAGTTGAAAACGAATTTTTTCTGGAAGTACAGTGTAGTCATCGATAATACCTATCCATCGCGAAGAAGGTTGAACTTCTTTTCGGTAATAAAAGATTCATTCCAACATCACTTCCCAAATCTTCGATTGATTTAATTTCATGGAAGTCCTCAAAATTTATCAGATAAAAAATATGAAGTCGTTGATCAGGAAGCCATTTATGAATTACTAGATTGAGTAGAATTTCATTGACATGTAGTCTTTCGCTAGACTTCAGTTGGTTATTTTGTATGATTTGACATCTAAATTGACCAAAGATCAGTTTAACTGTAAATTCATTTGCAGATTTCGAATTTAAAAAAAATAGATCAAAAAAGGTCATTATGAAATTAAATTATATCATATCATATTATATTTTTTTCATTTCTTTGTCGGCACATAGCGAAGTTGTGAACGTTTTCAATAAAGATGGTTCTGTGCGTGCAGCGATTTTAAAAAAGAGTGGTTCTGAAGATAAATTTTTGATTAGAGTGGATGGAACCACAGACAAAAAAATTGAAAGCCTTGTGTTGGAATACGAAAAAGAAGATGCCTCTGCTGGAGCTTATTATTTAAAACGCGGTGGTGAAAATTGGTTACGAAAAAATGGAGCAGCGTTTGGAGAATCGATCTATGAGTTGTATGCCAGCAACGATACTATAAAGCTGTCTCTTTGGAATCCTAAAAACAAACAAAAACCATTGCAGCCCATATTGTCTGATTCTGATATGCAACAGAGTAAAGAGAGTAAGTAACTTGATTAAAAATATATTTATTTTTTTTATTGGCAGTTTATTTTTTTTAAAATCATTTGCGCTCGTAGAAAAAGATGGAAAATTTGCTCTAGAATCGCTTAATGACTTTAATCAATGTCAGGAAATAACCACAGACGGAAGCGCTTGTTTGCACGCTCTTGATTTTTGGCTTGAGAAAAATCCGAATGATTTTTTTCAAGCTGCAAAAATGGTTAGAAAAAAAATGAATCATCAAGACGCTGTCATTTATTTTGTAAAGTCTGTAAAAGTTAATTCGAAAGAGTGTCAAGATAAAGATCTTAGACTTTCTTTTTTAGCAGCCATTAATTTGAATAGGGCTCATAATTCCAATACAGTTGATTTGGCATTAAAATTAGGTATTGATTTGTGCCCTAATGATTTAGCCGAAAATGTGAGTGGGTTAAAACAAAAGAAATATGCGCGAGAAAATATTTGTAAATACACTCAAAATAAAAATGAAATTTGTCGATAAAAAATAAAAAACCTAAACAGGAGGATAGTATGAAAAAATTATTAACCGGACTTATTTTGATTTACTCTGTATTTGTTTTTGCAGGTAAAGATGAAAGAGACTTTCAATCAGCAACAGGGGAGCCAGCGGTTAAAAAGGCTGAAAAGTCTTTTAAAGACACCTGTGGTGGAGCACTAAAAATTACTGTTCCTTGGGATAAGCTAAATTTAAATCAAATGAAATCCGTCCGTGATACTGCTGAAGCAATTTCTGGAGGAGTTGCCGCTTATTGTACTAATGAAGGCAATAAAAAAGCCATGAAAGCTTTGACATCTATTGTTTTTACAGAAAAAGGAACCTCATCTTTTTCGTTTAAGAACGGTGTTGGAACTATTGCAGCAGAGGCAAATAGCTATATTCCATTTGATTCAATCACAAAAGAAGTAGATAAATAATTTTTAACATTAAATCGTCAAATTAGTAAAGCAGAGGGATGCTCTCTCTGCTTTTATCAAATGTAATGATACTAAAATAAGTAATAGTGTCTACAGCGACAAGTAGTGCATGAGTAATTTAACTTGACCATGGACTTATTTAAATAGACCATGCAGTGATGCAAATTAAAAAATTAATTTCAGCCTTTATTTTTATAGTCCCCGCATTCTGCTGGGCCATAGATCGAACCACTCTTGAGGTTGAGTATTCAAAAATTAATGAACTAAAAAAACCAAAGAACGTTTTAGAAATTAGAAAGTTCTTTATTAAACCCGCTTGTACAGGTAGCAACGACAAAAAAAATGTTCCTGAATGGTTAAAAGAATTGGTCAACCTTGAGGAATTGGATCTTGGAACAACAGCAGAAGTGGCAGACAGACAGGACTGCAACATTGTAGTGGCATTACCAGACGACCTTCGCAGCCTAAAAAAATTGAAAAAGTTTGTTGTGGGCGATTCTTTTGGAAAAAAGAGTGGTGATAATATTTCAAACATAAAAATGCCAACATCTCTTGAGATTTTAAGTTTAAATAGAATTGAACTTAAAATGATTCCAAAATGGGTTTTTACCCAAACCAATTTAAAGAATTTAACCATTCAATACGGCAGTATTTATCAGATTCCGGCAGAAATAAAAAATCTTAGGTCTCTAGAAACATTAGATTTTTTAAGCAATCAAGTTAATGTATTACCAAACGAAATAAACACTCTTAATTCACTGAAAACTTTAAACCTTGCCAACAATAATGTCACAAAAAAACAACAAGCTAAGATTCTGTCTCTGCTTCCCAAGGTGAAAATCAATTTTGTAAATGAGTGGGATGATTCAAGGGCAAATGAAGAATGATTTTAAATTTTTCTAAGCCAAATGGAATTTACAGGAAGTTCAATTATCGCCTGAAAATAGAATCTACTAGTTTCTAGCAAGACTAGGACAGGGCATGACCCAAAGGAAACTGAAATACTTTACTCAAACTTCAATTAACAAGGCTGGAGGTTATGGAGAAATCTTACTCTGAAATAGCTAAAAGATTCCAAAATTCCTACATGTCGAATTCCAAGTGGCTTAAATTTTTCAAAGTTTTGGGTCATCAAGAAATTCCAGCTGTCTTCGCAGAGTGGAAGTTCATAAACGAAGAGCGAATTTTTTATTACAATCTTCCTAGAAAAGGACAGTTTAACGAAATCATGCTTTTAGATGGGTATTTTGCACCGATTGAGTTTAAGTGGATTCAATGGATACGAATTCCAAAATATCCAACTCAACCACACACCAATCAAAAGACTAAGAAAATAAACGATCTGGAAATGATTAAGAAAAAGATAGAAGATTGCGGTAGCAGCTTTAATCTGCAAAAAGAGGGGAGCGCACTGATTTTAACTGCATACAGTTAGTACTTGGCGGTGAATCTTCTTGAATTAATGGAGACGACTTTTAGGACCAAAGAAATGATTACCTTTTTAGGGTCGAATCAAATATTAAATTTTGAGTACAAACCTGCTTGCCAACCAATGCAGCGCCAACTTGATCTTCAATGCTTTGAAAAGAAGTGTTATTGCAGCACCAAATCCAATTTTTCAGTATCCTCTGCAGAGAATGGTTTGGATTCCTTAATGAAGAGAGTCCGTTCAGGCTCCTTTAAGGAGTGATAAAGAGATTTTTTCCCACCATTAGATGTGTCAAAGGCCTTACGAACAGCAGTGGTCAGAGTTTTTGAAGAAGATACTTATATTCAGCGGTGTGTACGTCATAAGGCAAGAAACATTATTAGTTATTTACCTAAAAGGTATCATCTAGAGTTCCGCAGAAATCTGAAATCTCAGCTTTAATGGCCACTGCTAATAATGTTTGTCCTTCAAATTTTAATAGACTTAATAATGTCATATTTGGAAGTTTAATTCCAGTATCTGCACTTAATTGTTGTAGATTTTTGCCAATTACTTTATTTTTTCTCATAAGGGAGTTCTCCTTTTGTTTTAAGGGCTTAGTTCGTTATTATAAACCATCTTGGATTACTCCCTTTTAAATTTCTACCACTTTCGGGACGCGGGCGATTGCCCGACAATCCCCGTGCCATTCGGCGTGGAGAAAGACAGGTTGAAGGCTACAAGAAGGAACTTGAGCAAATGACGGGTGAGAAATGGACGAGTCACGTCGACACATATCGACAATGATGGACAAGGCGAACTTCAAGAAGGGGGTCGGCCGCGTTCTCAAGTCGGCTGGCTTTACGGGCAAGAGTGGTTCCTGGTATCTGTGCGGCGACGAATCCACTGTTGTACTGAACCTTCAAAGGTCGGACTTTGATGAAAAGTTCTATGTAAACTTTGGAGTGTGGTTGCAGAGCCTTGGCGCTGTCGACTTCCCCTCAGAGAACAAGTGTCACATTCAGGCTCGTTTGACTTCCTTGTTTCCCGGTCACGCCGAGGCTGTTGATCGAGCCTGCAAGGTTGGCGGCAGTACGGAAGACCTCGCCACGTTCGCTGAGTTCTTGGAGAAGGAGGTCGTGCCCTTCTGCAAGGATTGTTTGCGGACCGAAGGTCTGCGATCAAAGTTGGAGGCAGGCACGTTCAAGAAGGCATTGATCATGAAGGCTGCGAAGGACGTGTTGACCCAAACATGAACAGGTTGATGCCGCAAAGGGCAGCGCTTCCGCACAGGAAAATGTCGTAGCACGAAACGGCGGCGAGATGGTTGAGGGAGGCTCGCGCTTCGCCACCAGAAGACAGGCGCCTCAGGTGACATCGGAAATGGCTGGAAACCTCGGCTCTGATGTCCAGCCCTTCTAGCCCCTAATTATGGACAATTTTAATTCGAACATTTGTGTTAAAATTTGATTTAAATATTTCATGCTAAAGTCTCACTTCTACTTCAGCAGTAGGATATTTGGTAAAACATTTTTTAAAATCTAGTGGGTCGCGTTTCATATAAAGACAGCCTTTATTGCAGCTAATTTTAAACACACAAAGGCACAAGATTCTGAGTCATAATTTCATTCTCAGGATCTTATGCTTACTTTTTGATGTCCAGTTGAGTTTATATTTTTGAATACTCAACTGGTTGCTGTCATCGTCGCTGCGCTACTTCAGCTTGACTTATTTTTTTGCGGGACTTATCACTTTTGCATAGGTTTATGGTCAATAGCCTCACACTATTGAAATCATGGCGTTCTTCTCGAGTCTTCTGTCCTTCGTTTCTCTTTCGGATTTCACGGTCCACTGAATTCAAATTACAAAAAGTGAGACTTGTTGTACAGAGTATCTGCTGTTATTCAAAAAATATTTTATGCGATTTTCATTCGTTGGGATTTTCTTTTTCTTCAACATGGATCGCCTTTATGATCGGTTTCAAAAATGGTGTTTTTCAATGAAAATAATGAAAATCAGACAATGTAAGAAAGCGAGTATCCCCTTTTAGTTTCTTAGAGAGCATTTGTAGAGGCTACCGTAAGTCTGCTAGACACAAGTATTTTCGCTATTTATGCATTCAGTTACTTGACCATTGTGACGACCAATTTCTCCACCGATAAAGGAAGAAATGACTCGAAGCTTCTGAACATCAAGCTCTACTGATTCAGCTCGTTTAATGTTCTTGTGCTTTGTTTCAAAAAAATCTGAGTCTGAGTTCATTTCGCGCGGAGAAAACACGTATATTGACGGAGTTTATATGAAAACTAATAATTAAATTTTTATTTAGGTGTTGATGCTTTTTTTCCAGATAAAATACTTAGAAAGTAGTAGATCCAAATAGAATAAGGTATTAAATATAAAAAGAGTCCGTCAATTATGCTTCTTATCAAAAAAAAGCAATAAATCCGCAATTTAGCGAAACCCAAAGCTGATCCTTAAAAGAAATGTCTTTTAGTGTTTGGTTTAGTAGAAATGGTGAACGTAAAAAATATAAGTGAAGTAGCAGATAAAGTTGAACAACCATGGCAAAGCTAATAATCATTACTATAGCTGCACCAAATGAATCAGCCCAATGCGGGTAAAGTCCTCGATTTAACTCTAAGGAAGTTTGTGCAAGATCAGCTATTAAGAAGGAAATTCCACACAAAAATGAAATTAACACAAAAGTAAATTTTGAATTGGGGCTTTTGATTTTCTCAAAAAAAGTCGCAGCGAGAAGAATTACAGCTATTAATAGAGTAGTTGCACTGTAATCGATGTAAATAAATTTTTTTGTTAAATAGGTTTTTTGTAATTCAGTAAATTTTTTATTTGCTTCAGTGATATTTTCATAGGGAATTATGTTTTGATAAGCTTCTTGGTATTCGTGCTCATTGGTGAATTGTGGAGTTATAATTCCTAAATAGCCCAGGAAAAATGCCATAAAAATTAAAATTGAGCATAGAACGCGTATATTTTTTTTGAACATGAGGATAGAATACCATTTTATCAGTTAGTGTCAAAACAGCAGTTGAGATTAAAAGGAGTCCAGTATGAAGTTACGAGATGTTCTTCTGAAGTCGGAAGAGCTTGATGAGAACGATGTCGTTTTCGCAATGAAACCTTGGTCGCTGGAGACAGAAGCGAAAGTGGTTAGCTTCGCCCCTGGGGACTTTGTACCGCGCTTTCTTCAAGATGACTTGTTTGAGTATTTTCTTGAAGCGCCATTGATTGCGGATATCCGATCGCAGATCACGGACGAGGGGGGCGACCCTGAAGAAGTCCTAAGAATTCTTTTGTACTACGCCGAAAACGACGCTTTCCTGCAGCGATAAATTTGTCGCAAAGAGAACGCTCGCTGGACACTTACAAAAATGAAGCACTAGTGCTGTTTGCAATTAGGATTAGGTACTAGGCTGGATCTAGTCTGTAATCGATGAAAAGAAGAATGTTGATCTTTCAACATTAGTTATTTCTAGGGAAGCTACATTTGCATAAAATGTCAAAAATGCAATCAAGATATTGGATGCTACCTGTGGTTGCTCATCAAACCAAGTTGAACCACAGAACCTTTGTTTTGGGGCTCTTCATAGAGAGAGCCTGCTAGCCCTGTTGAACAGTAAGCAAGGGTGTCAGATGATTTTTTAGTGACAACTTAAACTTCTTTTGAAAAGCTTCTTCTATGTCTGATCATAAAGAGTTAACACCTGTTGATATCAAAAAAATCGAAGACCTTGCGTCTCTAGCTAACGATTTAATAGAGCAAGAAAATTTTAAAGAGGCCTATTATGTCGTGATGAAGGCATTAGAGATCGTCCCTGAGCCGCACTCGGCTTACGCGGAGGCTACTTGGCTTTTTGCAACTCTGGGAGATATCTATTTTTCAAAAAATGATTTTGAACAAGCTTTGTTTGCATTTACTGATGCCATTCAGTGCCCCGATGGATTGGGAAATCCGTTTATTCACCTTCGACTTGGACAATGTCAGTTTGAAAGATCAAATTTCGACAAAGCAGCAGACGAGTTTATGCGCGCTTACATGGCGGAAGGAAAAGAGATTTTCCAAGATGAAGATCCGAAGTATTTTCAATTTTTAAAATCACGGTCTAAAGTCTATTAGACCCAAAAGTCTCTTCTTAATTGATGGATTTTATTAAATTCTGGCTCTACCACAAAATAGGTGGTTTCTTGACTGGTCAAGAAAATTGAACTTTGCCGTGCAAATTCAAAAATATTTTTTCATATCGTCCCCATCTTAAATAAAAACTCCGCACAAAATGTAGAGTCGTGAGTAACTTTCTTTTTTCAAGATGAAGCGCTTATGTCCGCCATTATTTCTGACGGAAAGCTTTAACTATTTTTGTAGGTTTACCTGATTTATCAATTTCAGCGATGACACAGTATTTCGCGCCATTCTGTGTTCCTGTTTCGCCCGATTTATCAGGCCCAATTAAATGATCAGTTTGCTCAAGGAGGGATTGATCGTCTCCTTGTCGAGAAAAGGTGATAACCGGGTTTCCTTTTTTGTTTACTAAGAAGGCATTACCAGCAGTGCCCTCCCTTACTCCACAGAATTTTTTTAGTTTGAGCCGCTTGAGACCCAAAAGAAAGAGATGGGGTCACCAAAAAACTTAAAAATTTCATTCTTCCTCCAAAAAAAAATAAGGCAGTTTATTTTTCATAAGTTTAAATTCAATGGCTATGATTGTCATCAAAGGAAGGGGCTTAAGATCGAAGATTTATTCAAGAAATAACGATAAATTTGGCCTCATTATTGTGAGTAAGGGCGGCACACCATTTAAAATTTTCATCGAAAATACAAATATCATAGTCTTGCCAAGGCTCACGTAACTCTATGAAACCTATAAGGGACTGCGCTGATGCTTGGACCATGGTATTGTAATTTTCGAAATAAGCAAACAAAGGCACTGAAGTGATTAACCAATCATTAAGTAACTTAGGAGAGGAGATCGTCGCCCTTATTCTGCAAGCAATGGGTGCCGAGGTCGAAATTTCTGGATTCAGATGATTGCCAATCCGGCTCAGAAACGATTGTAACACCTCTGTCATTTCGTCTTTCGGCAAAATACGGCCAAGAGAATTGATCTGGTTCAGTTTTGGTGGACACGAAATAACGTGGTCATTGCTATAATAATTCTTTAAAGACCAAGAATACTTTCTTCCTAGCCGGGTACAAAAATCAGGAAAGGAAATACTTTTCGATTGCGAAGAGAAAGTAATCCAGTCCTCAATCATACTCTTATAAGTTTCTATTTCTGACTGGAGTGTATCCTTCGCGTCACTGTGTGATATTTTTAACGCCTGGCTGAGCAGTTCGGCACAAACTGCAATGTCTTTTTGCGGATCGCCTAAATATAAACCTTCATCTAGATGGTGGGTAGAAAACTCAATCGCACCAAGTCGAATGTCTATCAACCTAACCCTGATTACGTCGTCTTCAGGATCGAGTGCCAATGCCTTTTCTAAATATGTCAACTCGTTATCGGCCCCATAGTAAAGGCCAAGCCATTTGTAAGGATCGGAATTGCCAGGATCGGTTGTGATCCACTCAAAAAGTGTAGGTTTTATCACTTGTTCCACCAGTGGTTGAGGGTCGAAAAGAAAACCATCAGATCCCCATTGAAAACGCTTTCCACAAAGCATACTTACGAATTCCTGACGTTCTGTAAAGGGACTGGAAGAAAAGGTGACTATAAACTCCGAAAGACGCCTGAGGGATTCCTTCCTCAGACCCTTTTCTCGAAGCTCAACGGATTCAGCCAAAAGCCTATAGTTGGCATTTTGAGCAAGAGTTTCCCTTAGGTCTTTCAATGCATTAAAACTGCCCTGACGCCAAAAAAACGTTCGCATAGCTGCAGCATATACCGCAACAAATGGGCGGTCATGAAAAAAATATTTTAACCTCGTCCAGCACAATCTGACCACTTAACTTGGCGATCAATCCAGAGTAAGCAGAATAAATCGAGCAGATTTTGGTAAGGTTTCTGAAAATCATACTCTGAGAGAGTAAATCTAACGATTCACAAGGTCCAGGATAGAATTGCTAGATTTAAACTGGTGGCCCTCTAAGAAAATAAACAATTTGGTAGGCTAGAAAAGTTGATTTTAAGCCAGAGTCTACCCATACTTAATCTATGTTCTTTCCTCCTAGTGAACATCAACATTTGAAATCTGCTTTATGGGCATTCCCTATCTCTTTGGCTCTTTTCGGCGGCTTTTTTGCATTCGCTTTGGGTGCAGAGAGTCTCCATTTGAAAGTGGCCATAGGATTATGCTTTTTGATAGGATTGGGCTCAGGAATTTTTGTTGTCGGATTTTCTAGATTTGGTACCAATCATACAATCTTTGTATCATTTTTTCTTATGCTTTTTATTTTTCTATTCCAGAGTTTAGGAAACTTAATGTTTTTTGGACATCTGAAAATGTTCGAGCCTTCAGTCATCATTTCAATTTTAATCTTATTAGATTTACTACTTTTGATGCTATCGTCAGTAGTCGCCTATTCGCGATGCCACTACACAGAGTCGAGTCAAGACTCGATGCTTATTTGGCCGCGACTTAAAGTCAGCCTTGTAAAGCATAAATTTTACCGTCCTGAAGCAAAAAACACAAAACAACCGATCACAACAACTCCGATCGCAATTGGAGCCTTGTCTGTATCCTGCTACGGAATATTGAGGTTCTTTTTTTCAACTCCGAGTCTTTTAATTTTGGTTTTTATTTTATGTAATGCCATTGCGATTTCTTTGATTATCTTTAAAGTTGGCCCCTCTTTAGGAGAAGCTTTTAAGTTAAGAAAAATTGAGTCTATTCTAAATATAAAGTTCAAGCCGGACAACCTCGATGTGAGAAGGCTGTAAACGGAAGAAAAAGTGTCTTTTTATCTTTTTAGCTGTAACTTTCTGTTTAAGAAAGCAAGTCTTTAAAATAGAACTGGAAGCCTAAGACTCACTCTATACTCTCTATTTTTTTAGAAGTTTTCAAGGATCTCTGTAGAAGAGATTAAAGAATTTCATAAAATCCAAAATATGCAGATTCATCTGAAAAAAGTTAAGGATAAAGATGATGGCCGTCTGGAAGTGACGAATCAATTTTGAGGCTGACCACCATCCGAAGCTGGCCAACCTTATTAGGCGCTTGAAGGACCGGATCATTGCACTTCGTGAACAACGACCTTGTCTCATCGAAGCATGCTACGAGTTCGCAGATCTAGCCCCGCACTCCGTTGTAGTTTGAAAAAGCGGACTCCAACCCCAGATAATCTGGGAACCGTTTAAAAGAAGGAGCCCGCAATATGAACAATCAAGAAAACCAGAGATCTGGTCAACCATTTTTACAAAATTTACTATCCAGTCACGAATTGCAGGAAAAGTTGATGCAAGACTGCCGCAATGCTGCGCTGAATTTGCAAAAATATATACCAAAAAATCTTCACTAGCAGCTCTGGTGGAGAATGAAAAGGCTGATTGTGCTGTTTATAAATAACAATCTTTCGTCCTATAGCGCTTCATCTTTTGGTGCATTTACCACTTCAAAATTCTGATTTTCTCGCCCCCAGCATTTTAACTTATTCAAAACAATTGCACAGCTTGTGTAGTTGTTAACGCTTATGGAAGTAGCATCTCCCTTAATTGAGGTACCCTTGGGTGAGTATGCTGTCTCTATAGATCCATCTCCCACTTGACCAAACTCATTTCTGCCCCAACACTGCACGGAACCTGTTTTCATTAGTACGCACGTGTGCGCTAATCCAGCAGCCACCATTTTAACTCCAGACGAAATTACCTTTGTAGGAGTTGTGATCATATAAGGCATATTGCTTCCAGTTCCAAGCTGTCCCCACATGTTTTGACCCCAGCAATAAAGGGCTTCAGCAACAACAGCGCAGGTATGAACATGCCCCGATGAAACAAATGTTGCACCTCTTTCAATGGCTACATCGGGTGGAAGCAATACGTTTCCCGCAGCACGGCTACCTAGCTGTCCCATCATATTCTGTCCCCAGCACTTAACCTCTCCACCTTTTAAAATGGCGCAGGCATGATACCCTCCAACAGAAACTTGCGTTGCTCCAGAGGGAATAATAGTCCAAATTTTCCTCGGCTCAAGACCTATTCCAACAAGCGGCGAGTAATCGCTCATACCTCCCCAGCACTGCACTGCCGTATTTACTAGTGCACATCCCCAGTGCTTGTAACCAGAAACTTGAGTCACTCCTGAGCTTATCAGTTCAACAGGAGAACTATAGACTCGACCATCAAACTCTCCGGTAACAGCCCCGAAAGAGTTATCTCCCCAACAACTCAAACTTCCGCTGCTCCTGACTGAACAACTAAAATTTTCACCCGCAGCGATATCCACGGCATCGGACTTGATAACTTGCGCGGTGGTCGCATAATCTCTCTGCTCACCATTACCAACGGCCCCAAGAAGATTTCTTCCCCAACACTTAACTTCACCCGACACAATTACACACTGATGATTCTCACCTACGGCTACACCTGTAAGACCTGTCTTAATCACTGGCTCCTTTGGGGGAAGTGTCGAATCTTCACCTATATCATCAGGGCTCGAGCCAGCTGCTCCTGAATCTACAGTTCCAACAACATCAGAAGTAGCTTTTCCTGAGGAGCTACTTCCACAATTTTGAAAAAATAAAAAAATAAAAAAAATTGAAATAGCCAAAATAGATAGTACAAACTTACTTTTTTTGAAAAAATACATTGAATAACTTCCTTTAATCTTGAAATCTAAGGCCTTTTTAGACATGGTAAAATAAATTATAAAAGGCTGTGATTATTTTTTTAAAAAACCGACAATAGTCTATGATTGTGCTGTTTTTACCCGAGTGAGAGTAAGGTGGCATAGTTAGTGTGTGGTAAACCTAAAGGGGAATACACATGAAAAGCCTAGATTGAGACGAGTTACTTTGATCAAAGACTGCAAACACAAATGATCCTGATGATCTAACTTAATTTTCTGAACGGTTAATGTAATTTAAAAATCAAAAAATTTAGCAGCACAGCTTTTGCAATCCATTGACTTGACGACCCCGGTTTTCCGGGGCGTGCTACTTTCTAGGAACAAGACTACACGCAGCTGCTGCGAGATGTATCGAAAACATTAACTCCCGCGGCCTCCAGCATGTTCTCAAACTGAGCTTCTCCATATTTTTCCAAATAACCTAACTCTGCATCTGAAATAGGAAAGCACATTAACCAATTAATCGCCTTTCCATTGAGATTCAATTCATGGAGATCCTCTTCCCAAAAAAAAGGAGTTGTGAAATAAAGAGATCTCAAGCTTGACTCCAACTCATAGTGCCCAACGATGTTTTTCAAAAAATGGCCTGGTCGCCAAACTTCTGACGACTTAATTATCGTAAAAGCAGCCTCAGAAAGAATATTTGGGAAGAGCGTAAAGGATGAAAGTGCAGCGCCACAAAGCTCCAACCTCGTTGGATTTTTTTTTCCGCATTCAAGCATAGGATAATCCGAAAGACCGATCGTCCCATAAGACGAAATATCAACATCGGGCGTACCCACAACTGAAAGAATATCAACAGAAACATCGTGACTGTCATTAAAGTAATTACGAACAACAGGACTCCCTCCTTTAAATGCCGAAAGAACCGTTTTCGCTATTTTTTTATCATCTTCAGTTACTGCGCGCATAATCAATCTCCAAAATAACCATTTGTTCTAATCTCCTTCGTATCTGCTCACCAACTCCTGAACTCGGATATTAACCGCTAAGTTTCCTGTGAAAATTGGAAGTTCTTATTTGCAACGCCAGAAAGGTCCTGCAGTTTCATGAGCTTTGTAACTTTCTTTTTTCCACGAGAGAGATAGCTCTTCGACCATTTGAAATCTTACCTCAAATGGCCTTGTGAGAAAAAAGCAATAGCAGTCTTCAGGATATGGATCACTTCCTTCTGTCTCTCATTTTCCTTCTGAAGTCTTTTAAACTCTTCAACTGAAAATGTTGGATTCACTGCTTTCAAAAACTTCTCAGAATTTGATTTCTTGGTCCAATTTCTGATCAGACTTTCATTGACTCCAAGATCCTGAGCAGCTTTGGATGCAAATCCCAGTTCACTGGATAGATTCACAGTTTGTTACAGCTTCTTCCAAACGATTTAAAAATTCCATATGTTTTACTTTCTCAGGTATAGCTGCCTTACGGAACAGGTCAATAGTCCTTTTTGTTTCTTCGTCATTTTTAATAAGAATAATGGCCATTGGACACCAAAATGTTAATTCAGAAGCAAAAATGCCATTATGGATGAATTCAGAATTCCGAAATACAAAGTGAATATGCTTAAGTAGAGACTCATTTTCGGTAAATACCTTTAGCTTATCGAGTTTGGATAGCATGCCTGGGATACTCGTATATTGCCTGGCTTTCTTTAAAACATCCAATCGTTCACGATAGATTTGCAAATTAAAACTAGTTTCAGGTTCTTTGATCCGAATCCCATCACTTCCAAATAAAAATAAAGATTCGTACGGACTCATGTTGCAAATGGGATATCTATCTCCATTTTTTAAATGAACTTTGACGAGTTCAATCGCTTTTAAAAACGAAGGCCACGTTTCGATGCTTACGTCGGAGGCCACTTCACCCAGTCGCAAAGAATGATAATAAAATCGCAGCAGAGTTTCGGGATCGAGCTTTTTAAAAACTCTTTTAAAATCTGATTTAATGCGATGGTGATTCTCAGCAAAGTAATTCCCTTGCTCTTTGGCCGCAAGTGCGTTGTCTTCGTTTTGAATAAACTTAGCAATAATTCCGCTCATTTTAGACTCTAAATTTACAGGAGTCTCTGAAAAAGATCCAGTTAAAATGAAAGCGATCCACCAAGCCTATTAGTGATAATATTGAATTAATGAGCCATAATAATGGCGGCTAGGTGGTTCGAGAAAAGAGACTATTTTATTCTCTAGATATTTGTCTAGCTGCTATTAAATGCAATAGCGAAGCTGCTGTCCAGCCTTGGACATTCCTTTTCTAGACATAAGCCAAGTGAGATAAGAAACGATTTTTCCGATAAGTGTATCGGAGATCAGATCATGAAATGGACCCTATTAATTGCATTTGGCGTAGTAGTTATTGGGTGCTCTCATTCACCTTTGCAATCCTCTAATATAAGAGAGCCAGCCAATGGGCAAAATGGACCATTGGCAAACTTATTTGTTTATGACTCTGACGTCTTTAATCCAAGCATCACTTTGCAACGGACAGCATGCGCGACCTCATCGTCAGCCGCGCCACCGATACCAATGCCAATTACACGGCAATGTGCGTCGTGATCGTCGATCCACGCGATAGCGACGAAACGACGGTGATTCTGCCGGGTCGGGCCGGCGAGTCGTAATAACTGTCCACCCTACAGGTCTACCCGACTGGGTATGCAGTAGTCCAGCGCTCTACTCATTGAGTGTTTTTAACAATCGTTGTGCATTTTCCGCAAGAATTGCATTTCCCCCATGCGCTATCAAATCTAACTTCTCTTTTGCGCTGGCTGTTCCTATTGTGCGGAGCGCATATATGCATTTCACACCCAAAGAATAGCTCTCATCGTAGTCCAAATACGGAAAAACGGCCAAAGCGGTCTGATATAAACACTCCACCGCCTCCGCATAGTGCATTTTGTTCAAAATCATGGCTATGTTTTCGTGCTGTGTATGCCAATCCTCAAGAATGAGTTTACACAACACCTCCGCACTATTTTCCGGAAATCCAAATTGAAATCCAAATAACAATAAATATTCCACGGCGTCGGCGTCCCTGTTGGCAAAGGCACTTTCCAGCCCGCGGCGCAAGTAATCCACATCCTCGGAAAATTCTGAAAATTGCCTCAGAAATTCGTCTTTAGTAGTTTTGCCCAAAGACAAATTTAAAATTAGATTTTTTTCGTATTCATTCATCTAATAATCTCCGAAAAATTTTTGATGTAAGAATTGAAAGTATTCAAAGGAGGATAGGAGTTTTTAAGCCCGAACTGATCCATCCTAACATCTAGTTTTTCCTTGGTTGTTGTTAAAATTGTGTAATTGGAAGCGGTCTTTGGCAACGATTTTCAGCGATTTATAAACCTGACGTCGAATATTTGATTTCTCGAGGGTATTTTTCAAGATTTTGATCGAACAAGTCCGTTGCAGATCGATTTCTTAGTCTGCGAACTGATTAAAGTTGTAGAAATTCAAGTCGAAGTGCTGCTGGTTGAAATCATCTTCGAAATGATGTTGCTGCCTTGGTGGGCCCCTGGCTGGCATGAGCCGTGGCGGTTTTGTGTCAAGTCCCATATGATCCAGTATTTTTCTAATCACTTTAGGGTCCTCGATGGCAGCGATAATCTTCATCCTGCCGCCGCATTTGATGCAAGTCTCAACGTCGATGTTAAACACCCTTACAAGTAACCGTGCCCAGGGCTAGAAGGAAGGAAATCCTGTACCGTACTCGCGACAAGTGATCACCATTCAAAGTTCAGATTGGTGACGTATACCGTTTGTGTCTATACGGCAGCACCACTTTATATGCGCACCCCATCCCGTCGACTGATTAAGCACCACGACTCCTGTTGCCACAAGATTGTCCAGATGGCCGCATTCGTCCGTGTCGTCCATGTATACGCTTACCTCCAGCCCTTCGCTTAACGTCACGACCGTGCCATCAGAAGCGATCTTGGTGTCGGTTGCAGAAAGAAGCACAAGGTTTGGTTCCAGCACTTCGTTGAAATCGACGTATAGCATCGGCATGGTCATAGTCATACTTTAAAAGCCACGGAGTCTGTACGGCACAGGATTTGGAACAGTTGGAGAAAACCATCGCTCCAACTGCTGCTCCGTCAAGCTATCTACCATTGTATGGTTCGGATTACCTGGATGACCATCGGCCATTACACTCCCGCCGGCTCGCCGGATGTCTTTTTTATTATTGCTCATTTCTCTTCCTCTCTGAATCTGTTAACCCAAGAATACAAAAAAGGAAGAATATTGTCTAGAAACCCAAACCCTTTGCCCTAATTGCGTTAAAATCGAACTGAGCCTTTTAACACGAATTTAACGGGGACCTAGGTTTTAAACCATGGCTGCATTACCGGGGACTGATCTGATTTAACCGTGACCGTTGCAATGGTCCCCTGACCTTTGATCAACCAGACTGATCCTTTTGTTCACTTCAGACAAAAAAATAGGGAGCCGCCTTGTTTGGTGACTCCCTATCGCGGGGCCGCTAATTGTTTTACCCGATGACTCTGATCAATCGAATGTTTCATAACCAGCATGGCCCATGACTGATTGAACTTTTTCACGAGCTTCAGACTCGATTTTTTGTTGGACTTGTTTGACGATGTCTTCAGAGACATTCATCGTCTTCATGGTCTCAATTGTTTCTGCGGAGTTGTTTTGTTTAATCTGATTTTGCAACACCTGAATTTTTTCTTGTTCAAGCTTCGCCTTTTTAGCGAGTAGCTCTTTTTTCGATGCTGATACCGAACCGTGACTACATTTCTTTTTAACCCCCTATATGCTGTGGACAGATTCAGTTCGAACATCTATATAAGAAGAAAGGGTTAGAGAAGATGAATAAACAATACACTGAAGCTC
>JABWCN010000028.1 GCA_013359135.1 Pseudobdellovibrionaceae bacterium
AACATGCTGCTTTCCTTCCATGGCATAAGGACCCCCTATGCCATAAAGTGTAACCCATGTCTCCGGTATATTCTGTTACCTATGTCTCAAGAAGGACAAAACTGTTCTATTCTATCTTTTAGGCTGACGACAGATTCTTCAACATCAGAAGTGTAATCTGCTTTTGCTTTAAGTTCCATGAGACGAGTCTCTAAAGATTTCTTTTTTCGTCCTAATTCTTGAAGCTCATTGGCTACTAATTTAATACCGTCCGAATCTGCATCCATTTCTGCTTGGAGCTTGAAAGTTCTTCGGATGGCAAGTGTGATCTTTTTTACTTCCTCTTCGGTTCCATCAGCCTGTCTTTTAATTTCCTCAGGATTGACGGCTACATTTTTTCTGATGTTTTCAGAGACTTTTTCAAAGTGACCAGCGCGAAGTAAGATTTCTGATAAGCGATCAACTAAACCTGCCTCGATTTCATCGGCAGAGTATCTTTTCTTAGTACAAGTAATGACATCACCTTTTTTACTAGCATGGACATAATAACGATGAACTTTGTTTCTGCCATGAGCAGAGGAGCCCACTAAGGGTCTTCCACAATCGCCACAAATCAAAATTTGTGAGGCAAAGAAAACTCTTTTCACTGACGTTTCAAGTCTTAATCTTTCTTTGCTGCGATTTTCTTCAAGGATACTTTGAACTTCTTCAAAAAGCTCTTTATCGACAATGGCCGGCCATGAAGCTTTCACAACAGAGTACTTCTGCCAAGGCTTTAAATGACTCTTATCTTTATCTTTATTGGCTTTGTTGATTTCACGAAGAGCAATATAAGCCTTGTTTTGTAGAACAAAACTTAAAGAATCAATGCTCCATCTGCCTTCGGCAACAAGACGGTTGTGATCTCTTTTTCGGGCTTTTGGTTTTATTCCCAAGGCTTCAATTTCTTGAATGGTGCGGCTTATGGTTCTATGAGTTTTGTAAGTATTAAAAATATCCCGAACCTGTTTGGCTTCCTCATCATTGATAATAAAAGTAGTTTTATTGGTTTCATGTTTGTCATATCCAAGGATAGCGGGACCACCATTTAATAACCCACGCAAAGATCTTGCATGGCAATTTACTGCCACTCTTTCTGCCGTTTGCTTGCGCTCAAACTGATTAATTGATAAAGCATTAACTCACCAGCAGGAGTGGAGGTATCAAATTGCTCTTTGATAGATAAAAAGCTCACATGATGTTCATCGAATAATTTTTTTAAGACACAAAAATCTGGAATATCTCTGGATAAACGAGAAAGCTCCGTCACCATGACCATATTTACTTTGCCAGATTTTATGTCCTTTATAAGACGCTGATATTGAGGTCTGTTGGTATCTCCTGCTGAGTACCCATCGTCCACATAAAAATCAACAACATGACCCCAGTTTTTATCTTGCAGGTTTTTAATATCAACAAAAGATTTCATTCGGTGTCTTTGATTATCTAGTGATCCTTCAACAACACTTGCCTGCTCATCAGTGGAAACTCTGGAATATCCAGCAATACGAAATGTCATAGATTCACTCCCGTGAAAAACTTAAGCTGCCAATTCGTACTCATCTGAATCCTTTCGAGGGCGTCCACGTTTTTGTCCCAACAAACAAATTTTTGCCACCAGTTCTTGGACATTATTATATTTAGTATCGGCATCTTTTGTTTCATCTTTACGTCCTACTAAAATCACTTCCATGTTTTCTTCATCAAGTTTTATCGCCTTATTCAGCCTATCGGCCGTCATGAGCTTTTCTCTTTGATGATTTCTGCACCTTATCCATGTGGTGCTTTAACTGTTCTAAAAACTTCACAGCCTCTTTTTCAGAAAGACCACTAAGCCAGCTCATTACCGCCTGAATTAACAAACTTGGTGTCCTAAACCCTGTTTCATAATGACTGATAGGTTTATAAGTTTTGACACCTAGGTGAGTCGCAAGCTCCGTTTGAGAGAGTTTTAACTGCTCTCTGATTTCTTTAAATTTGGCAGGGGTCATGCGGCCTCACTTTCTTTATTGGTATCAATGATACCATCTTGTTTCAAGGACTTTTTATTTTTCTTAAGGCTAGGCGTGACGCCGCCAAAGAAATGTTGTGCCAGGGCGGATCTTAGCTCTGGTGGTAAATTCCCAGAACTTTTAGCCTTTTTTAAAACATTTTCAAGCATTGTTAGTTCATCGGTGCATGACATTCTGAGCTGATGGATCAAGTCATCGGTTATATTAGCTTTGAACCAAGTAAAAATAAAACTCACCACATCAAGTTTACTAGCCCGTCCTGCCTCAAAGCCATTATTGACCAGCTCTTGAATTTCAGAGGCAATTTTATCTGATTCTTTTAGGACGACAATTCTTGTTAAGTTATCCTCTTTAGTATTTGTATGTATGTCTTTGTTTTGTTCCCTTTCTTCCATATCCTTACCTCCTTTATGTTAATAATTTATTGTTCATATGTCTTTTGTTCTTGTATTTCTTCATCCCCAGACCAGCCCCCGTTTCGTGACCACTTTCCATCGTAGGTGGGGAGTGGTCACGAACAAGCTTGCTTGAGGGGGCTGGGCTGGGGATGAAGTCTTTCTATTGGAAAATCAAAAGGTTATATTCATTTTTAGAGTTCTATGATTAATCAATTTTTATGGAACAACAGTCTCATTTTTTTCCCATATCAAATTCAATATATCCGTTTCCTTCCTTTAAGTACTTTATTTTTAGTATCAAATTTTTTCCTCCTCGTATGATTTGTTAATAAGCAGAGATTAGGCCAATGTTTGCACAAAATTAAAAAAATGCTAAGTACTTGAAATAAAGTAGGAAAATATTTTTATATATGAATAATAAATTGGAATCCATAGTATGAGTATACTATGGATTTATTCATACAACAGAAATTCAACAATTTAGGACAGTATAAAGGTACTACGAGAATTTGTGTTTGTATGTTTTCTACAAAGGAAATTTTAAAATTTCCTTTGATTCTCAATAAATAGTGATATGAAAGGCTATGGTATAAATGTACTATTATACTACCCGCTCTGCATATAGCTGGAGTATTGGTGTAAAACAAATCCAAATTTTAAATATTAAAGTCTCTGACAATAGCATCTGAAATTAACAAAACTTGGATTAAAGAACAGCTTCTGGCTTGAGTTGAGTTTTGGTCAAAGAGTTTTGATCAAAAATAAAACGCGCAATAAATTCTCTATCTTCATTTTTTAAATTCTTAAATCTGAGGATGTAATTTCTTTCGTCTGAAATGATTAGATCAAAATTACAAGAGATAACGTAGTCACAATTTGGGAATGAAAACTCAATCTTGCCTTTATTGTTTGGTAAGGCGGATTGTGGATTAAGAATAATAGAGCTTTCAGTAATAAACTCCGCATCTAAAAAACAATTTCCATTGGGATTAAAATAAAAAACAGGCTCATTATACTTTTGTCTTGGCTCTTGCACTATCTACCTCAATGGAATGATAACAAGATTTGTTATCTAAAAAAAGACTAGTTTGTGTCAATGTATTAAATACTTTCTACAAATAGTTGACGCTTGAAGATACCATCAAATTATATCCACGGAGGGGTTATAAGTGAGAAGGGTTCAGTCCAGGGAAAGGGCTTTCAAGCAGCTCGAGCTTTTAGTTAAGAGATTTAAGAACGATCTTAAAAATGGTGTAATTTGTGGAGCTCATAACAAGTCATTAAGTTATTTGAATATGTCTGAGGAGGGGAGGAAGTATTCTGAATCTCAAGTTAGGCAAGGCTATATACTGCCTATGTTTAGAGATGTATTAGGTTGGAATATTGATGATAGTGTAAATGAGGTGATTCCTGAGCTACATAACCATGAAGGATTTGCTGATTTTACTTTTGTCCGCTCGGGAAAGAAAAAGTTTTTACTTGAAACCAAGAAGCCCTCAGTAAATGTTGACCCAAATTCTCAATCTGGCAGAGATGCATTAAGGCAGGCAATAGGTTATTCCCGCTCAATTAAGGATATTCATATTGCTATAGTTTCAAATTTTGAGGTTTTAGTTTTTGGTCATGCATTTACAATGCCCAAGAAAGGTGAAGAGCTTGAAAACTCACTTGGCTGGTTTCACTTTACGGATTTTCTTTCGGAGGAGGCTTTTGAAAAATTATGGGAGTTTCGGTATGAAAGAGCTGGTGCACTGGACTTTGGGAAAAAACTTTTTGATGAAATAGACCGGAGACTTATATCTCAATACAAGCCAATTGATGAGAACCTTCTTGATGATTTAAAAAATTTAAGAGTTCTAATAGCCAATAGCCTTAAACTAAAGACAAGTAGTCTTTCAAAAATAGAAGAATCAGTACAGCTTTTTATAAATAGGATAATTTTTATAAGGGTTTTGGAAGATAGAGGTATCATTTCAAAATCAATTTTCGATATTATAGCAAAAAAAGATTTATGGAATGAACTGGGAAAGTTAATTGATAATGTATGTGCAAAGTTTCCAGTTGGTGTTTTAAATAGAAGCAAAGGCACCCTTCTGGACCAGCATGGTATTTCAATTGATGATGAAAATCTTAAAAGTATATTACTAATGTTTTATAATAGGGGCCCAAGATTTTTTCATGATTGTTATGATTTTAAGTATATCCCCTCAGATATTCTTGGTTACGCATACGAACATAGCATTGCTTATGAACTTAATATAGATAAAAAAACTAAAAAATTTAAACTCGAAAAGAAGAAGCTATATAAAAATGGCGTTCATTATACTCCTGCATATATCTGTTCAGAGCTTTCTAATACAAGCGTAGAAAGAGCCATTAAAAATTTGGGCAAGAGCGCTATTGATCTGGTTTGCTTTGATATTGCATGTGGGTCTGGATCTTTCTTAACCTCCCTTTATGATACAATATACAAAACTCAGGCAAAGAGTAGTACGAGTAGATTAGTTGAAGGAAGTGGACTTAAAGTCTTGAGCTTAAAGGATCGAAAGTTTATTCTAGAGTCTTGTATCTTTGGTATAGATATTGACTATTCTGCTGTTCAAATTACGAAGCTGTGTTTATATCTGAAATTCTTTGAGAACTTTCCAGATGCAGATTTGGATAAGAAGTGTTCATTAATTCCTAATTTAGAAGAGAATATAGTTTTTGGTGATAGTCTTCTTGATACAAGTCAAAACTATATCCATCCGAAGACTTCACTACCGATAGGTAGTGAGAACGGAAAAGTTTTTAAGTACCTTAAAACAAAATCAATTGATGTAATTGTCGGGAACCCCCCTTATATAAAGGTCCAAGACTTAAAGAAAATAGATAATATGCAAGTCGAGCATTACAAATTGGTATACTCAAAGACGCTATCAAAAGGCTCTATAGAGTTTGCAATTGGCTTCATTGAGAGAGCAATGAGTTTGTTGAATCCAAAGGGGGTTCTAGGGTATATTATCCCTAATAAAATTTTTAGAAACAAACAAGGCGAAAACTTAAGAAATTTTATTACAGATCCTAAGAATAGTTGTAATTTGTACCAGTTTATTGATTTCAATAGCTGTCAGCTGTTTGATGCAAGCATCTATACTTGTCTTCTTTATTTAGAACGAGAAAAGCCATTGAAGAAATTTAAGTGTTGTCAAATTTATGATCTTAAAGATCCTGCAGCAACGCTAAGTGAAATCAAAAAGACAAATAAAATATATCCAAGTAAGTATTTTGAGGTTGATTATTTGAATAATTCAGAATTAAGCAATCAGCCGTGGAGTCTTTTGGTTGGGCCTAAACGTGATCTTTTCAAGAGACTTAAGGCAAATTTTAAATCTCTTGGTGAGGTGGCGGTTGACAAAAAGATATTTCAAGGGATTCCGACAGGGTCAGATAAGATCTTTCTGCTTAAAAAAGTAAGAGAAAAAAATGATAACATATGGCTTGTGTATTCTGAAGCTCTCGAAATTACAATAAAGTATGAGCAAAATGAATTCGGTAGGTCAAAGTTAAAAAGCTCAATTTTTGAAATCGAGAGTAAGTATTTAAAACCTGTTTATCGTGGAAGTAGTGATTTAAAACCTTTTTTTAAGAGTACTTCAAATTCATATATATTATATCCATATGATGATGAAGGAAATCTAATAACAGATAAAGAATTTCTATCTTCAAAAGCATTTGCGTATTTAAATACAATAGAGAATAAAAAAGGAATCAAAAACACAAAGAATGTAACTCTATTGCAAGGGCTTGAAGAAAGAGAAGATGGGAAATTTAAAGGAAAAAAATTTTATCAATATTCTAGGCCACAAAATTTAGAACTTTGGAGCAAATCTAAAATTATGATTCCCTATCTTGTAGAAAGATTTAATGCCCATTTGGACGAAGATGGTCATATGTTTGTGAATGTATCTACTGGGGGATACTGTATTTTGGCTCCAGAGAATAAAATTGATAGAATACACTTATTAGGCATATTAAATTCAAAAGTTTTTGATTTTATGGTGAAATGTTTTTCTGGTGACTTTAGAGGCGGTTGGATAGAATGTAATAAACATTATATTGGGGAAGCTCCAGTGCCGTTGCCCAGTAAAAAAGCTATTAGCAATAAAGAAATTGATAAAATTCAAACTTGTTTAAATGAACTGTATGAATCATCTGGTGCGTATTATTCAGAAGAACAGACGTCTTCAAACTTAAAACAGTTAAACATATTTTATAGAAACTCAGAGTGGTTGGACTTATGGTCTAAAAGTATCTACGGCTTATCAGATGAGGAGTATCAATTAATAGAATTTTATACCTCAGAAGAAATTAACGAAGATGAAATTTCTGAGTTACAAGTTGAATTGGCAAAAGACAAAAATAGAAAATCAAGTAAAGAAATTTCTAAGAATGGTATAAAAGCGGTTTAACTTTACTTCCATACCTTTCTTTAAAGGTCTTCTTTATTAAGAAGATAGCTAACTCACGTGCTGAGCTTGAATTGCAATGAGACTCATTAGCATCTCGCAAAGTTTTTTTAATCAGAGTTAAGTGTTCTTTCTTAATTTTCAAGATGACGATCTTTCTTTGAGTAATAATTATTTAATTAACTTAAACTTTATTAATCTTTTAAAATTAAATCTTAATAGGAATCAAACTATAGATTTAGGGTGATAATTTTTACAATTTGTGATGCGGCGCAAAATAAAAATCTTAAGTGTGAAATTTATCAAAAAATAGCCTTGAGTTGCAAAGCACGTAGTACTACCCAAGCAGTTTAGTTACTACACCAAGTTCTTTATAGAGCAGCTTGATAAATTATTTGAATGTGAAAGTGCTTATAAAACAATAATATTATCTAGCAGCGTATTCAGTTAACTATTGAAAATGCGAACAGTTCACTTGCTTTAAAGTTTTGACATATTTTAACAGTATTAGATTGCATGGGGCTATTAGTTACTGCCTTCAATGCGAAGCTTTAATTTTTTTCTTTTGAGAAAATTCATCTAATAATGAAAATTCAAGGTTGCGTGTGGTATCTTTTTGCAAATTCTATAATCTATCCTAATTTCGACAGACCAATGTGCAGTTATCTAAAAAGTAATAGAGACTACTTTGAATATATTTTATAAAGTAACTTAATGAATTTATAAAAAAGAAAGGTAGTTTTTGTGAATGATCAAGATTCTGCGTGGCTAATTAATAAAATACAAATCTTTTTAAAAAGAGAAATTTACTTTCAAACATTAGACTTGGGAATTGTAACCTCAGGTCTGAAGTATTCATTCACTAGAGCTAAAAATTTTGATGAACTTAAGTTACAACTTGAAAAAATGGGGTTAGATAATACGATTAAGTTTGTTAGAAAAGGGTCTTCTCATAAAGATTATAGATACTTCGAGTATCCTCCACTAAGCTTTCAATGTGAGTCCCTTTTTAAGTGTTGGAGTGAGATTTTAAAAATTCAAAAGGAATCAGGAGAGGATCTAACAAAGCCGATAAAATACCAAAGGGAGCTCCAGTTTTTAGACCCATATGAAGATTCAGGTGAAAATGATGAGAAATCTTTATTAGACTTCGGACGAAACTCTTATGGGAATAAACCAAATTTAAACGTTAGAATTGAGACGCCTGAAAAGATTTCACTTCAGGAAGAAGAGGAGCGAAAATCATTTCCACTAAATCTAGATTTTAAGTATGAATATAACTCATTTCGAAAGCGTATTGTAAGAACATGCGAGAAAGTTACCGCCAAAAAAAATGGGCGTGATATTATATTTATACAAACAGATCTTAGAGATTTTTTTCATAAGATAGAAATAATTCCGTTAATTCAATTTTTTAAAGAAAACTATACTTGGGCAAAAAATATTCAAGAGTATTTAGGTAGGCTGAATAAAGAACATAGTCTTGATTCTCTACCGATTGGTTGGGTCTTGAGTCGATTTTTATCAAATATCGTCATCCAACATTTTCACAAAAGTTTAAAAGATCATCTTGAAAGAAATCTTATAAGCTCATTAGGAAAAGAAATAGAATACGCTGCCTATCAGCCCATTTCGATCCCTCAAAAGTTGGATCTTAGACTTGAAGATATTATAAGTTATGTTGATGACTTTGTATTTCTTGTGTCGATACCAGAATTTAAAGACATTAATGTTGATTCTGTGGCAAAAACTCTAATAAAAGAAGGGCAAAATTTAATAAACAAAGTGATCCCTGGTAATTCTTTATTCGAGTTATATCAAATCGAAGATAATAAAAACAAAGAAAGTAAAGCAAAAGTACATCGGATAGATATTGATTCAATTGCAATACTAAAATCAAATTTCGCATTTTTTAAAACTGCCGATGAATATTTTTTAGACGATCCAGACATACGTGCTCGAATCGACGACGTTTTGCTGCCTAATGATAATGATTTAACAATGAACCACGGGCAGCAATTTAAACGTAATCTAGCTGCTCTCCAAAAGTCGATTATAAACAAGCATAGCTTTAGTGCAAATGAAATTGACGACCTGTTGGCACATATTAAAGTGAAAATTGAGAAAACCGGAGCTAGATATATAAGAAGTGTTTTTGGATTACTTCGATTGCTTGTAATTACTTGCACAGACCAAAAAACTGTAAATAAAATTAGAGAAAAGTATATAAAAGAAATTTTTTCAAAGTGTAAGAAAGATTTTAATTATTCAGCTGATTGGATAAAATTTTTTTCAGGGTATCTGCAATTTTTGAAATCTATTGATTTCAAAGATAGAGATAGAGAAACCTATTTTCAACTACTTGGTGAGGCTATCAAGTTGATGAAAAAAAGAAGTATTTCTGATGAACAAATACTTCAGTTGATCAAAAATGATTCTGTACTAAAAATAATTATAGAGAAATCGGTTGTATCTTTTAGAGCAAAAGCATTTTCACCTCTTTTAAAAGATTATAATACTCCATTCTATAGATTTATTTATGAAAAACATGAAATGATTTTGTTTATTTGTAAAGTTATTAAACCTGATTTAAAGATAGCATTTGAGGAGAGTGATTATAGTTTTATATGGTTACATTTGGCAATTCAGAAACTGCAAAATAGCAACCAACCTTTCGATTTTACGCCTGTAATTACAAGTTTAAAAAAAATAGAAAAAGAGAAAGAGCAAGCGCAAGTATTATATTCTGCAGGAAGATTAGCAGCTAGAATTATTTTTCAAAAAACGCCAGAGCGAAAGCAATTTTTTGATTTAATGAGTAGCTTGCCCTATATAAATGATGAAATAATTGGAAAAATTGTAAGACTATATGAGCACGAAGAATCAATAACTACTTTTTTTAAAGTATCTGAACAGCAAAAAATAATTATAGCCTATAAAACGCTAATTTTGCATGAGAATGCAGATATCATATATGAATTCTTTGGAAAACTAGAATTTCTACGAATGTTGGAAGTAATTGCGGGTTATTTTATTTCGCTAAGATTAAATGACGAGAATGATTTTTATCGATATATAATTTCACTCTTATTTAGAAAAGAATCTAATCTGATTAGTGCATGGGGTGCTTTGCCTCCTACATATAAAAAAACGGGTATTATTATAAGTGAAGTTCTCAAAGCAATTTTTATTCAGGATTCTAATTTAGATGATGCGACTGTTTTTACAAAGTTATTCCCTATGATAGAAAGCATTATCATGCCGTTTGCCGGAATGGGTGATGGTAGAAAGTCACTTAAAAGAAAAGACGGTTTTAGTTTGAGTCCGACGATTGTAGACCTAGATATTTTGTTTTCACTTTTCGACGGTGACACTGAGAAACAAAGATCTTTTAAGGTAACGGTTGCGCCACTCAGTATGAATATAAATAAAGATTTGGATTGGAAAGATGGGTTTCAGTATAAAGATGCTGTGACACGAGTAATGGATGTAAAAATCAGGCATGCTATTGATGAAGCTATCAAGCAAAAATCAGCATTTTTAGTTCTTCCGGAATTGTGCATTCCAAGAAGATATTTACAATCGTATCTTCATCTATTAAGTGGGCACAGTATTATCCTTGTGGGGGGACTTGAGTATGCTATCGACTCGAATTCAGTAGCGTATAATTCCACTATTATATCGGTTCCGATTTCTCGTACAAATAGCCCCGGCGGCAGACAGTATATGGCGTTTGAACAAATAAAGAACTTTCCCTCCGCAGAGGAATCATTTCATCTAGATCAGGCAGGTTTTAAATATCGTCATGGTGATACGATTTACGTTTTTAAATCGTCCTTCTGGGGAGACTTTGCGGTTTTAACATGTTCGGATTTTTTATCACTAGGGTTTAGATGGTTGCTTCAAGGAGAGGTTCAATCAATTTTTGTACCTGCCCAAAATGTAGATTCAGTAACCTATGATCATATATCTGAATCATGTATTCGGGATTTACACTGCATGGCTATCGTGTGTAATAATCCGAGTACGGGGAGCAGTCATTGCTACGCGCCTTATTATGACAAACGCAGGAGGGAAATTTTTAAAAGGATTGGGGATTCAGAGCCAGAATTACATACCTTTATTGTTAACCCTTTAGTTTTTAAGAAAACTCAGGCAAATGCTCTAACTCTTCATCCATTTAGAAACCCAGATAACAAAAACGATAAAAATTGGGGCGAGTATACTGAATTTAAACAGTTGCCCCCTGATTGGAAGAGCTGGTAGAGTTTTGACAATGGAGATAAAATGTATCTTTTAGGTATAGATCTAGAAACCACAGGAGTTGATCCTGAAAAAGATCAAATTATAGAAATAGGTGCTATTCTTTGGGATACTGATTTAAGTCAACCTATTGAAATGTTTAGTAAATTAATTCAAAACAGTGGTCTCGCGCTTCCACAGATGGTGAAAGAATTAACAGGAATCACCGATAATCAAATTGAAAAATTTGGAAGTCCTTTAAAGTCTGTTATTGATGAATTACATGAACTTTCTAAGAAGTGTGAATTTTTGGTTGGACATAATGCGATTTTTTTTGATAGTAAATTTTTAGATCGTGCTTGTACTGAATTAGGGTTACGTTGTTTAGGTCCAAACTGGATTGACACATTAATTGATGTTAATTTTCCAACACATATGCGAACTAGAAAGTTAAGTCATTTAGCAGCTGAGCACAAAATTTCTTTGTTCAATCACCACAGAGCTGTTTTTGATGTATTGACAATGTTTCAAATTCTATCCAGGTATGACATTCAAGAGATTGCCGATCGGGCATCGAGTGAATTAGTTCAAGTCGTAGCCAAGGTGAGTATAGAAAATAAAAATCAAGCATCCGAATTAGGATTTAGGTGGAACCCGAAAGATAAAATATGGTCAAAGCTGATGCGGCAATTTGATATTGAAAAAGCCAAATTTCCTTTTAGTGTTCAAGTTGTCAAACATGAATTCTGATTTATAAATTGAAACTATTTTGTTTTTTTCAATCTTTAAAAAACTAATTTACTTATGATTTCAGTATAGTCCTCTTTAATATGCAAAGGATAATCTATTTCCTTTGGATTTTATTATATTTGTATTCTAAATAAGAACAAATTTTTATTTAGAATGATTTATTTCTTTAAGAATTTTTGGATTTCCCCAACTTGATGATCGGGATTCATGGAGCACTTGAGCTTGAGCTTGAGCTTTCCAGATCCACTTCTGTAAATCGTCGATTTTTCCGACAGCAGCGACGGCAACGACAACACTTAAAATAAATGGCATTAATTTGTCGAAGTTCATACTCCCCCCTTTTTAGAGAACGATTAATTTTTTTTCAAAGCGTTCCAGAATGTTCAAGACGGTTTGCCTTTTCCATTCCTTTAGGTTTCTGGTTTTTAGTTTTTTGGAATTTAAATACTTGGTAATGGTCGAAGCTGTTTGCCCCAACTTCCACTGTTGCCATATAATTTGTAGCGTTGGAAATTCTTTTGGGTTCTTCTGAAGCCTACCTTCAAGGTACATATACCCAAAGGGGGGTGGAGTAGAACTTTTGAAGTTTTGGCGCGAAATCTGCTCAGCACTGACGGACTTGTTTGGTCGTAACGTCATACCGCCTTTTACAAGCTGGCTGCGAATAGTAGTCCAAGGAAATCCAGTCTGAACTGAAATCTCAGTGAGAGAGTATCCTTGCTGATAAAGTGGGCTACAAATTTCAAAAATTCGAGAAATATCGTCTTGAAAAAGTTCAACGAAATCATGTATATAATAATAGTTGCAGGTTGTCGGAAGATGGCTACCATTTTCAGGCTTTTAAGGCTTTTCTTTTTTGGTACTTTTAAAAAGTCTTTCCAGAACAAGCAGTTCTCATTTAATAAAAAAAGTGAAATTTCTTTGATGACCATTAAGTCAAATTGATAAAAACTTGGAATATGTCTAAGTTTCAGAAAAATGTTTCTATTTATAGGCATTGGGATTATTTGTGCATGGCTTGGGCCGCGCTTTATTTAGCTCGTAATTGTACTTAAACTGAACAAACAGTCTTGATGAATACGAGTTTAGAACTGCCAGAATCTTATTTGTTCATCCAACTGTTATTGTCTCTGAAGTTTTTGAGCCCTACAAATGCCTTCAAAGTTTTGCATTCGCGAAAAATCAAATCATGCAATCTAAATATGAATTTAGGCATGAGAATGGAAACGCCGTAGGCTTGAAAAAATTATCTATGTCGATGTAAATTAAAAATTGAGTGAACAGCAATCCACCACCCGCGAGGAAGTAGCTCGCAGCGGGTATTATTTTTATAGCTACTTTAGTTTCTCTTTTTCAGTAGATTATTGAGCATATTCAGCTTCTTCAATTTTAATTAATTTACAATTCTTATCTAATTTCATTTTAAAGTAATTGTAATTAGCGTGTGCTCCAACATATACGACAATACTTTTTCCATCCATCTCGGTGGGGTTGGCAATCGCTAGTAATTCTGACGGAAGATTTCCTTTTTTCTTAGATTTAGAAATTCCAATTTCTTCTGCCTCTTTTTGACATTTGATAGATTTGGCAAAGGCTGCAGTTTGAAAAACTAAAGCGATAATAAAAAACCCTAAAGCTATTTTTTTCATTTGTACTCCAAAAAGTTTATTAACAGTATAAGGTTTCTAAGTAAGAAGTCTAGATAGCAAATTATTATTTATGGCGGCAAAAAATCTTTTAAACTTTAATAAGGATCCATCCCTGAATGTTTAGTTTATTCTTAATTTTGTGAGTCTAAAAAAAGTTATTGATCATTTTCCAGGTAAGTTAGGACAATTCTCTATGTAATAGGCATCGCAATGCTTGGATGTCGCCCTCACTGAGTTTTGCTTTTCCAATTCTGAAAAAACTCATAATGGAAGAGTTGTCCAATGGAGTTACCCGTCGTGCATAACTTGGAGTCCAGTTTTCATGATACAGACCAGCCGCGTGACCAAACTCGTGAAGTGCAGCATAGCGTAGTTCGTTGTGAAACTCATGATTGTTAAGTAATTCCATTTCAGTGCGGTACCCTTGAATCTTTGGATTAATAGGTAAGTCTCTAACCAAATAATAAATGGTGCTTCTGGGGTTGGATTAATGATTTTTGGGCTTTGCTACAATCTTCCTTTAGTAAAGCAGGCACCCATCCGCAATTTGAGAGGGACCTTCAAAAATCTCTCCAGAGATCAAGAGTTGAATTTCCGAGTCATCTCTTTGCTTGCAATCACTCCATCCAGTAAACTCTACACCAACAAGATCCAAAGTATATTCGGAGGTTACAATTGTCTTTATAAGGTTGCGAATAAAAATTTGAATCATGTCACTTTCTCAGCTAAATATCGGCAACATATTTGACATCAACAGCAAAATTTTATCAACAGTGATATTGAAACTAGATACCTGGCGTGAGAAATTCGGTTTTTAAAACTTTTATTTTCTAGAATTAAAATATTAATATGGCCTAGACAACTGTATGGACAATTAATATTTTAATTGAAAAAAATTTTTAGCACGAGTAAACCAGATTAATGGGCACAATCAAAGCAAATTTTCTCTGCTTCTGTATACGTGAGAAAATTAAAAGTAAGGCTTAGACCAAAGTATAGTTGAAGCACTGAAAGAGAATTCAAACAAAAAACAAAAGGAAATATATATGGGTTTGGCAGAGAAAAGAGCAATTGAAAGTTTTAAGTCAGGTAAATTTAATGAATTTCAAAAACAAATAGAGGGTATTATTGGTTTTGCTGTTGAGTTTGATATTTCTTGGGACAACTTTGGGTCTCAGTTAGAAGGTAGATCAAACCCATCAGAAACAATGAATGATTATATGGAGGGTATGTTTTTTGCCCCTATGATCAATGCATTTCGATCCATTTGCTCTGATGATATGGGAAAAACAGCTCTTAAGAGTGCGCTAAAAAAAATTCAAATGATAAACACTGGCAATTATTACGGTGACTCAGGTGTTGTATTTGAAACTGGAGTTTTGAAGTTAGATTTCTATTATGCAAATGTACAAGATGTGGTTATTAGAGAGACATCAATTCGAACAAAGATCGAAGCAGCTTTGTAGATTTTTAGGAAAAAATTCGTGAATAAATTAAAGACCTATCAGCGGTTTCAACTAGATTCGGTAAAAATCACTTTGAAAAAAATTATCGATTTTCAAAGTGAAATAGAAGATTTGAGATGTTTGGTAAGTCTTAGCTTAAATTGTGGAACAATTATTACTGGATATCCAGTACGGATATCAGACGATAATTTTGAAAAAGCAGATACTGTGATGATTAAAGATAAGGTAGATGAAGATCTTTTTTATGTACTTGTATCTGCTATTTCTGCAATCAGAATTTATAATGCTCCTGAATTTATTCAAGCGCTTAGTTGTGGTAATTTTTTATCCCCGATAAAAAATGAAGACCAAATCACTCGTTTTAAAGCTAAAAAACTTATTCATCAAGCTTGGGATACTTCACAAATGAATTTTTCCTTATCGATTAATTGGGATATCCTTCCAAATGATGATGGATTCAATAATTATATTAAAGACACAGTAGATGGGTTAATTAGTATAATTAAAGAAATCTCAAAAGATGAATTAGGAAGATCAAGTCTGAAGAGTATATCAGAATTAAAATTAGAGTATATAGATAGTTCTGAAATTAAATGTCTTATTGAAAAGCAATCTATCGTTTGCAAATTTAATCTTCAATGGCATCCACTAACAAGAAAAAATTTAAAAGCTCAACTTGAAGCTTTACTTTGAAGAACTAGTCCAAAACGGTGGAGGCGGAAGGCAAAAAAAGAGATTGAGGTTAAAGCCAAGGGTTTTTAATCACATATCACTTTTGATAGAGAGTGTAAATCTACAAGTGGCTCTCCAGCGTTCTGTAATAAAGTAAGTATCAAAAAGAAATAGTTTTCTGTTGAGTAATTCTCAAAATTGAAAAAACATGCCCAATTTTTAATAAAAAAACTTAAATCAGAGAAACTACAACTAAAAGTTATGATCCGATTCAAGGTTTTAAAGAATAAACAACTCTTAGCAGGTTTTTTGTCAGCGTAGATTTTCTTTAATCAGCTTTGTTACCATTTGTAATAAAGATGACGGTACTAAATCGTCTCGTACTGAAAGATAAATTTTCTTTTCTACTGTTGGCCATTCTTCAACATTAATTTCAGTCAATAAACCAGAATCAACAGAACGTTGAGCTAGTATTACCGGAACAAACGCCAAATGCGAAGAGCCAATTACAATCTCAAGTGCTGTTTCACCAGTCGTTGCTTCGTGACCAGAAAACCGAACACCCCATGGTATTGGACATTGATCTTCTCCGCGGACAAAGCCATGTGAGCTCCAGCTCGTAGGCATCACAAAGGGATACTTTATTACATCGGTTGGCTCTATTTTTTTTAGTTTCGTCAAAGGATGATTTTTAGTTCCAAACAAGGCCCAACGTAAAGTTCCCATTTCGTAGGAACTCCAAACTTGTGTCCATTCCAATGCGCCAATATGAACTGCCATTTCAAAAGCTCCATTTAATCCATTTGCAACCAATGTGTTGTTTCCAAATTCTACCAAACGAAAATGTGTTCTAGTTTTAGCTTGTGAAATTTGCTCTAGAAAACTAGGAAGTAATCTACTGCTAATAAAACTTAATGACCCAATCCCCCAAACCTTACTTGCAGAAGTTTTTTTGTTGGAGGAGGTACCTATTTGTGAAGTTAAACTAAGAACCTTCTCGGCAACCGCCATTAACTCATTTCCTTCGGCAGTTAACAGAATTCCAGAAACTGATCTACGCAAAAGACTTTTATCTAACTTTGCCTCTAAACGCTTTATCACCTTGGAAACCGCACCTGGTGTCATGTCTAGTTGACGTGCGCATTCTCTTAGAGATTTTAATTTTGCGGCTCTAAAAAACAAATCTAGGTCGGCTAAGCTGATGTTAGGCATAAGTAAGCTCATGTATAAAGAATATCATTGGTGATTCCATTTTGGAAACACTAAACTACATTTTGAACGGCTTACATGGGCAAATATTCTTTACTATATATCTATAGGAAGGGGTGGTTGTGAAAATAATAAAATTACTAAAAAAACTAATAATAAAAAATTTAACAGCGACAGTACGTCAAATCGTACGTGTTCCAATCGAAAATTTAGAGGCCGATTTTATTACATTTAGAGGTTTAATTGACAAGAAAGAGCACATTGCTCTTGGATTAGGTAACTGGAAGTGTAGGAAAAATCCTCTAGTTCGTATTCATTCAGAATGTCTAACAGGCGATGTCTTTGGCTCTGGAAAATGCGATTGTGGTGAACAATTAAGAGAATCAATTCAAGAAATTCATCGGGATGGGGGGGTAATTCTTTACATGCGTCAAGAAGGTCGTGGAATTGGATTATACAACAAACTTGATGCTTATGCTTTACAAGTTAAAGGATTAGATACCTACGAAGCCAATAAAAGACTAGGTTTAAAAGACGATCTTCGTGATTACACAGCAGCAGCTCAAATGTTAAAAGCGCTAGGAATTTTAAATGTAAAACTTTTGTCTAACAATCCAGATAAGATTAAGCAACTTCGTGACCATGGTATTAATGTTTCGGAAGAAGTTTCAACAGGTGTTTTCGTTAAACCATCTAATCGAAAATATTTAGAAACCAAAGTTTTAAAAACTCATCATCGAATTGGGCTAGCTCATGTATAGACGTGGAGCCTTACCAGAAGTTACTCTTAAATGGGTCCAAACGATAGATGGACAACTGGCAGCTGACATTTTTTTGAGATACAAGGTAAGAAATGTTACATCACTTAAACAGGTTATGATATGAAGACAGTCCCATTTTATTTACTTTTGATAATGACATTCGGCACTGCCGGTTTGGACAAAATTCTTGGTGGTGAAATTCCAAACTGGTTTTTAGAGCAATTTAGAGGAACAATTTTAGATGTATTTCCTGGAGCTCTTGAAATTTCTTTCATACTAATTACTATATTGGAAATCCTTACAGCATTGATTTTACTTGTTGGGCTTTTTAAAAAAGCATTTTTAAAAAAAGTAGGTAGCTACAAATGTTTTCTAAACAATGGAGTTATTTTAGCTCAAATTACGTTTATAGTTTTGGGCTTTGGACAACGCTTGACTCATAAATTTGACGTAGCAGGCAGTTTGTTCTGTTTTGCTGTGCTTACCTTTATTGCTGGTCAAACAGCTTTAAAATCTGAGTAAATGCCACTTATTACTTCTCTCGTTCTAACTGCCTGTAGTATTTTTGAACCGCCTAGCTTAATGTGTAATGTTTGGACTTTAATTTTTTCAAGTGTTGAATGCTCTTTCGCCCTTTTGGTTTATATCAGGTGGATTACAACAAAATCAACCTATAGGGATAAGTAGTTAAGTCTTATGACTTAACTACGAAATTTACTAATTTATCTGGAACAACAACAGTTTTTATGATTTTGTCTTTGGATACAAGATCGCTCATGGCTTCAAGCGCTTTAGCTTCTAAAATAGAACTACTGCTTCCACGTTGGGTTTTTAAGCGTTTTTTTGGCTTTCCATTTAATGATATGACAAGCTCAAAAGTTGAACCCTCTGCTAGCTTTAAATCTAATTCAGGCCATTTTTCAAAATCAATACGGTTGTTATGTTGTGTTTTTTCCCAAAGTTCAGCTGCTATGTGAGGACAAAAAGGAGACAAAATTCTTAAGAAATTTTCACCTTGTGCTGTTGTCATTTGATCGACTTTTCCTGAAATATCATTTAAATATTCCATGAAGGCAGCAATCGAAGTATTAAAATTAAAATTTACAAAGGATTCATTTACACGTTTAAGACATTTGTGGAATGCTTCTTCGATTTGTTGCTGATCAGCTGTAAAATCGCTAGTTACAGAGGCAGATCTTAATAAATTTTTTCTAATTTCACCAGAGTCATCGTGAAACAAATTCCAAGTTCGCTTCAAAAACCTTGTACATCCGGGTAGTCCATCGTCTGTCCATGGTTTTTCATCATCAAGTGGGCCCATAAACATTTCATAAGCTCTTAATATATCACAACCATGGGAAGTTATAATATCATCAGGATTAACCACATTTTTTAACGATTTAGACATTTTTGTGATAAATCGCTCAACGGTTTCACCTGTAGACTTACGTTTGTAAACACCTTCAACATTTTCAACTTCATCGGAAACAACAAGTCTACCTGTTGAGTCTTTAAAAGCAAATGCTGTTACAAGGCCTTGGTTAAATAATTTTTTAAAAGGTTCTGGAGTAGGAACAAGGTTACAATCAAAAAAAACTTTATGCCAAAAGCGAGCATACAATAAGTGCATTACAGCGTGAGCTGTTCCACCAACATATAAATCAACTTGCTTCCAATAACTAATAGCATTCTTGGAAAAAGGTTCTTTTGCATTATGAGGATCCATAAAGCGAAGATAGTACCAACAAGAACCTGCCCACCCGGGCATTGTATCGGTTGATCTTTCCAAAGATTTTCCAGCTTTTGAGGTGTATTTAACCCAATCTTGTACTCTCGCTAATGGCGATGATCCATCCTCACTTGGAGTAAAATCTTTCATTTCTGGTAGTACTACAGGAAGCTCTGATTCTGGGGTGGGAATAATATTTCCAGATTCATCAAAAGACAGAGGAAATGGTTCACCCCAATATCTTTGACGCGAGAAAACCCAGTCTTTTAGTTTATAAGTTATTTTTTTACTTCCTAATTTTTTATTTTCTAATGTAGTCGTAATTTTCGAACGCGCATCGCTTGATTTTAATCCTGAAAATATCTCTGAATTTACTAGAACTCCATCCTCTGTGAAACATTCAATATCAGAAATAATTCCATCAGGTTTAATTACTGGAATTAGAGGTAGCTCAAGTAATTTAGCGAAGCGGTAATCTCTTTCATCATGAGCTGGTACTGACATCACAGCTCCAGTTCCATAGTCAGCTATTACATAATCAGCTATATAAATAGGAATTTTTTTATTTGCAATTAAAGGATGGTAGGCATAACTGCCAGTAAAAGTGCCAGAAATTTCTTTAACCTCTGCTTGGCGGTCGCGTTCGGACTTAGCTGAGGTTTGATTGAGGTAATTTTGAACATCAGTTTTCTGTGCTTCTGTTGTTAGATCTTTGACCCAAGGATGTTCAGGAGCTAATACAACTGCTGTGACTCCAAAAATAGTATCAACACGAGTAGAAAAAACACGAATTTTTTTATCTGAATTTTCTACTACGAAATCTATTTCTGCACCCTCAGAGCGTCCAATCCAGTCTGATTGCATTTTTTTTATATGGTCAGGCCAATCTAACAAATCTAAATCAGATAATAGACGATCAGCATATTCAGTTATTTTAAGTACCCATTGTTTTAAAGGGCGCCTAACACAAGGATAATTTCCTCGTTCAGAACGGCCGTTAATAACTTCTTCATTGGCAAGTACTGTCTTAAGATCTTCACACCACCAAACAGCTACTTCTTTCTGGTAAACTAAACCTTTTTCATAGAGTTTTAAAAAAAGCCACTGCGTCCATTTGTAATATTCTGGTAAACTAGTATCTATTTCACGATCCCAGTCATAACTAAGTCCCAGTAATTTTAACTGTTTTCTAAAATTGTTGGCATTAACTTCAGTTGTAACACGAGGATGCTGTCCCGTTTGAATCGCATATTGTTCAGCAGGCAAGCCAAAGGCATCCCATCCCATTGGATGCAAAACATTAAAGCCATCCATACGTTTTTTACGGGCAATTATGTCTGTTCCTACATATCCGCTTGCATGTCCTACGTGCAAGCCTGATCCAGAAGGATAGGGAAACATATCTAGAACATAATAACTTGGCTTCGAAGAATCGAAGTTTTTATCTCCTGGATTATTGCATTTGTAAGTTTTTTCAGTGTCCCATTTTTCTTGCCATTTTTTTTCAATGCTTTGAGCATTATATTGACTCATTCTATAACTCCACAGTTGTATCAAATCTATAATATTGAAATTATAAACAATAATCAATTATGGAATTAGGACATGTAATCGCTTTTTATGAAAGAATGTCCCTATCTAAGTTAGTAATAAGCTTGGAATTTTCATAAAAAGTTTGACTTATGGCTGGCCAGATTAGGTGATACTAGCGATATTATTTAGGTCAGCTAGTAGACTAGGATATTTTACTGATCTTGTTTTATTTGGATAAAAAACTTGTATTATTAATGCATTTTGACCAAAAAAAAACCAACCTTTTACAGCTGGTTTTTGTTATTTTAACTTTGGAAACTATTTCTAAATAGTAATAGTTAACTAGTATGAATTGCGAGAGTTATATCCTCCGCGAGATCCATTGTTTCGTGGCGCTTGAGGTTTTGCTACACTTACGTTCATCGCACGACCATCCCAATCAACACCGTTGAAGCGATTGATAGCACTTTCAGCTTCTGCATCAGTTGCCATTTCAACAAATGCAAAGCCTTTGCTGCGGCCAGAGTCACGATCCATGATAACTTTTGCTGTTTGAACAGAACCGCACTCAGAGAATGCATCCATCAAAGATTGGTCATTTGCAGAATAGGGTAGATTACCGACATATAATTTTTTACTCATATTACCTCCTAAAGGCTAGAGCGCTACTTTGGAGGGCATGGACACTATGAACACAGACTCGAAATTAGCAATTATTAACGAAATAAACTATACCACGAGAAACTGTAATTAGCTAATCAATAAATTTATTTATTTTGAAGTTGAGGTTTCTTTAAAAAATTAAACTCTATTCACATATAGAGAATATGAGACGTAAGAGGTTAATTTATTTGTTTTTTTAGGAGAAAAGGTCATTTAAAATGATCAATATAACCTACTAGCTCTGCTACTGACTCAGCCTTGCTGTCGTATGAAAACAAAGCTGTTCGTTTCAGAGCTTATGTAGTCCTCACTGATTGTAATTAATAAGCTGTACTTAAAAAAACAGCTCTTAATTTGATTTATAATCAGTGTTTACTCTTCTTGCTTTTCTTTTTACCTTTTTTCTTTGATTTTTTTTCGCTAGCTACCTCTCGTTTGCTTTTTTTCTCATTGGCTACGATTTTCTTTTTTTTCTTTTTTTCTTTTTTGCTTATTTTTTTTGAGATATTGGAATTCTTACCTCCACCTTTTTTTGCTTCAGCCATTTGACTAAAGGCAAATGTAAAAATCAGCATTGTTGCTAAGACTAAGTTCTTCATATACATAAGGCCTCCTTCAAGGAGTATCGGCCTTAGTCTGCTGGACTTAAGAAAATTGTAAATCAAAAGTTAAAATATCAAATTAAGACAAAATCAATCTGTTTAGATGAGATGTAATTGAATTAAAGAGCCGAAAATTTCTTTTAGGTCATGAAACAGAAGATTTTCTGGAGAATGACAATTTAGAGTAACAGTAATTTTATTAGCAATTAAGTTGATAGTAGTGACCTCTTTATTTATTTTTCTAGTTTCCAAAGGAGAAAAAGAAAGACCATAGAATTTAGCAGAGCTTGGAAGTTTATAGTTTGAAAAATAACAAAACTTTCCAGTCAAAGGAATTTGTTCTACAGGTAAAACTTCTCCAGCTTTTATGATTTGTTTAACTGTAGTTTTTTTATTGAAGAAAATGATTGCTTTGCTTTTAATAGCTAGTTCAAAATTCAGTTCTTTGAGTGGAATCAGCTCTTCTGGGTAGAAAAGAGAAGAGTTATATTTATTTAAAGAAATAATTCTTTCTTTAAAGAAGTCACAGGCTGGTTTTATATTAAGATAGGTATAGATTTTAATTTTTTTTAGTGTGTCTTCTTTGGAACACTGAAGGTAGTCAAAACTGTCAAAATAAGAGGTGCATGTTCTATAATTTTTTAATGAAGTTCGAAAAATAAAATCCTTATTTTTCGAGAGTTTAATTTTTACAATATCATTTTCAAACTTTTCAGCATGAGTATCAAAAAAATTGAAATAGTCTTCATTACACCAGTCTTTTCTTAGATTATCTCTAGTGTTTGACTTATCTGAGGCTTGGTTTTCTGAGGATAGGGGAGTAGTTTTTTTTTGGTTGTAGTTTTTAAAGTCCCCTTGGTGGCATTTTAAATCAAAATCGCTGGTGTGAACTCTAACTTCAACTGAGTCGATTTCAGTTAAACACTTGATGTTTTCATATTGTTGATAAAAAGCGCTACATTCTTGTGTTAGGGCTTTGTCCTCATCGTTTAAGTTCAATAGCTTTTCGTAAGAAATTTGATATTCCCTAGAGCAGTAACCACCAGAATTTACTGGATTGATTTTAGTAGGGGTTGAATTGTTGCAACTATTTAAAGCAAGGAATATCAAGAATAAAAATAATAGATTAATATATTCAATCATCCTTGTTCCCAAAATTAAAAGTGCATAAGAAATTCTATCAGTAGTCGTGGAATTATGGATTAGGCGTAGTTAAAATTTTAATCAAGTCTTTAATTCATCAAGACTCTAACCAGTTGTAATTTTTCCACATTTATATTTTTACAGTTATTTTTTTCATTAGCTCGTTATTGTCTTACTAGGGCTCAATTTAGTCGCTACATGAAGGAGTTTTTAATCTAAAATATAACATATCCTTTATAACCTCTGGCACACTTATTGTTAGAGATAGAGGAGATAATATGATTAAATTATTTTTCTAGGTGGAGCGTAAAGTGCGGTTATTGATTTTTACTTATTTTTACTTATTTCTTTTTTTATCTGCTAAGTCAGATGCATTTTCAGTAATAAAATCAGCGACTTCACCTAAGGAACAGTCCAACGTTAGTGTAAGAAAAGTCGACATTTCGGGGCCTAAATTAAGGGTAGATAGAGGAATTGCAAAAGTTAGCGTGAAGAACGAACCCACTAAAACAGCCTTGGTCACAACATCAACATCTGCTGGAGAGATTACGCCGAGCTCATATAATCAGTTACCTCCCTTGGTATCGGTAAAGAGTTTCAAAGAGTGGAAAAATGAAAAAGTGCAAAGTGCGATCAAAAAAGTAACAATATCAAGGGCACAAATTGAGTATAAAAAATTAAATAATCAAATTTTTAAAAAAACTGAAGCCAGTGCAGGAAAAGAAGCCGATATGGAACGCCTGGAGGAACAGTTAAAAAACGATATGTTCTCTTTGCAGGTAGCTCAACAGTTAACGGTGCAAGACTATTTTGCTATTTATTTAAACAAGTTAGAAAACCGAAATGATTCTTTTAAGGCTGCAGCTCAAAAAATGTCCAATGAAGATGTTGAGGCCCTAATGCGTGTTTTTGCCGATTCACTTCTTGAAACCCAAGGGTCTAAAGTAGTTCCTTCAGCTAATGGTGAAAATATCTACGATAAAATTAAATAAATTTTAAAGTTACTTATAACTGAACTCAACTAAGTTTATGTGGATGGGTTCATGCCCCCTCCGCCTCTCATGTCACTAAGCGGCAAAAGTTCGAAAATTCAGAATAATTCTAATTAAAAAAGTCTTTACCTTGACAGTTTTACCAGGCCATTCATATTAACACTTGTAATTCAAATCTAGGCTTTAGAGTTCGAACTTAGGTTCGTTTTCTATAAGTTTTTACGTAAAAATAATTAGGAGGCAAAAATGGCAAAACAAGAAATTGGAGTTCGTCCTTTACACGATAGAATTTTAGTCCGTCGTATGGCTGAAGAAGAAAAAACAGCTGGTGGTCTATATATCCCTGATACGGCAAAAGAGAAACCTCAAAAAGGTGAAATTATCGCTACAGGAAAAGGGAGAGTGACTGAAGATGGTAAAGTACTTCCTCTTGAAGTTAAAAGTGGCGATAAAGTATTGTTTAGCAAATATGCTGGTACTGAACTTAAACTTGAGGGTCAAGAATATTTAATGATGAGAGAAGAAGATATTCTTGGTGTTTTCAATTAATTAGCGAAACTGCTGATGAAGTTTAAAATTCCATAAGTAAAAATTAAATTAAAAATAAATTATTAATTCTAGGAGATAAAAATGAGTAAAGAATTACGTTTTTCAGAAGATGCAAGACATCTTATTTTAAAAGGAGTTAACACTCTTGCTAATGCAGTGAAGGTGACTCTTGGGCCAAAAGGTAGAAATGTTGTTATCGAAAAATCTTTTGGTTCCCCTCTAATCACTAAAGACGGTGTAACTGTTGCAAAAGAAATCGAATTAGAAAATAAATTTGAAAATATGGGCGCTCAAATGGTTAAAGAAGTTGCTTCTAAAACCAATGATGAAGCTGGTGATGGAACAACAACAGCTACTGTATTAGCTCAAGCTATTTATAGAGAAGGTGCTAAAATCGTTACTGCAGGTCACAATCCTATGGCAGTAAAACGTGGTATTGATAAAGCTGTTGCAACAGCTGTAGAAGAATTAAAAGCTATGGCTAAGCCTGTAAAAGGTTCTAATGAAGTGGCTCAAGTTGGTTCAATTTCTGCTAACAACGATAAAGAAATTGGTACTATGTTAGCTGATGCTATGGATAAAGTAGGTAAAGAAGGTGTAATCACGATTGAAGAATCTAAAACTGCTAAAACAGAAGTTGCGGTTGTTGAGGGTATGCAATTTGATAGAGGTTACTTATCGCCGTATTTCGTAACTAACTCTGAAAGAATGGAAGCAGTTTTAGAAAACACTTACGTTCTTGTTTACGATAAAAAAATCTCATCTATGAAAGATATGATTCCATTACTTGAAGGAGTTGCTAAACAAGGAAGACAATTCTTAATTATTGCTGAAGATGTTGATGGTGAAGCATTAGCTACTCTTGTTGTGAACAAATTAAGAGGAACTTTACATGTTTGTGCTGTTAAGGCTCCTGGTTTTGGCGACAGAAGAAAGTCAATGTTAGAAGACATTGCTATTTTAACTGGTGCTAAAGTTATTTCTGAAGACATGGGAAGAAAATTAGAGCAAGCGACTGTTGCAGATCTAGGTATTGCTAAACGTGTTGTTGTTGATAAAGACAACACAACTATCATTGATGGCAGTGGTAAAAAAGCTGAAATTCAAGCACGTGTAGCTCAAATCAAAGCTCAAATTGAAGAAACTTCTTCTGACTATGATAAAGAAAAACTTAAAGAAAGACTTGCTAAGCTTTCTGGTGGTGTAGCTGTTATCCATGTTGGAGCTCCAACTGAAGTAGAAATGAAGGAAAAGAAAGCACGTGTTGAAGATGCTCTTAATGCAACTCGCGCGGCTGTTGAAGAAGGTATCGTTGCTGGTGGTGGAACAGCCCTGGTTAGAGCTTCTCAAAAAATTGATAAATCTAAATATTCTGAAGAAGAGTCTTGGGGTGCTGCTATTATTAAGCGTGCTTGTGAAGAGCCTTTAAGACAAATTGCTTTCAATGCAGGACTAGATGGCGCTATTGTTCTTGATAGAGTTCTATCTAATAAATCAGCTTCTTGGGGATACAACGCGTTTTCTGATGAGTATACTGATTTAATTAAAGATGGCGTTATTGATCCAGTGAAAGTTGTAAGATGTGCTTTAGAGAATGCTGCTTCTGTGGCTTCTTTAATGTTAACAACTGAGACTATGATTGCTGAAGCTCCTAAGAAGGAAAGTGCAGCTCCTGCTGGCGGTCCTGGTATGGGTGGTATGGGTGGCATGGGCGACATGATGTAATTGTCATTCCCTAGCTAGATAACTTATAAACTTTAAACTAAAGTTAAATAAAGCCCACAGACAAAATCTGTGGGCTTTTTATTAATTCATAAAACCACCAGCTTTGCTGGTGGTAAGAGTAATGGCTAAGCCAGAGATTAGAGGATAAACCTCCCTCCACATCAACCACGATGTAACAAAGGGAGGTTTTGAATGAAAGAGTTCCAATCACTATCACATGCCACTTGGGAATGTAAATACCATGTTGTGTGGATACCAAAATACCGTAGAAAATCAATCTATGCGTATAAGAAAAGAATCATCGTAGATTCGATAAAACGATGGGCAGCAAGTAGAGATGTAAAGATTATAGAAGGTTACGCGATGAAAGATCACATCCACTTATGTCTTTCGATCCCACCAAAGTATGCGGTTTCAAGCATTATAGGACTATTAAAGGGAAAATCAGCATCCGAAGTGATGAGCTACGGCAAGCGAGCTGAAAAGCTAGCACGGGGTCGTCAGTTTTGGGCACGAGGTTATTGCGTTAGTACAGTCGGATTAAATGAAGAGGTTGTAAGAAAGTACATACGTGAGCAAGAACGTGAGGATCAAAAACAAGAGCAATTGAAACTACAGTTCTTCTAGAGAACAGGCCCCTATGGGGCATCGTGAAACCTCCAGTTTACTGGAGGTATTCACTTTAGAAAGTTATCTGATACAAACATTGATGAAGGTAGACGATAGCAAAGACAGTGATCTTAGGTTCTCAGCGAGATCACCGTCAAATAATTTAATTAAGGTTGAACTTTTGAACAAAGCCCCCAAAAAACTTGTTCTGTTTCGTAGCTTTTACAGTCTTTATTTTTAGTCGTATCTACGATTTCGCGGAAAGCTTTAAAAATGTCTTGTTTAAACTGTGATGCATTCTCTAATTCTTTTTCAAGTTTGATAAAATGACTCATCACTAACTCCCCATCACATGCGATGTACAAGTTAGGAGTTGTTTTATCCACCTTGTTATAGACAACAACACAACTGGTTTTATCATCATACCCTTCAGCTTGGGCAAAAGATGTAACAGCTATTATAGCCGCTAATGTAAGAAATATTTGTTTCATAAATTCTCCTTAGGTTTAATGTTGGAAGGAGTCTATCTTTAAAAAAAAAAAATTGAATGGGCCAAAGAGCCTAAAATGGGAAAATAAGTGAACTCTAGGTGATATGTGCTACGATTTTAGGCTCTTTAGACAACGATTTTTATAAATTTTTACAATCTCTATACTTTTATACATCAATCTTATAGTGATTTTATTAGTCACAAACAATTTCAAACTTGCCAAAAAAAAGCCCTAGTACCAATTTTCTTATCCTTCAAGCCCCTGATCAGAGAATAAAGCAGTAGTCTTAGTATTTTTAGAGTAAACTGAAAGTCGAAATTTTAATAAACTTTTTTACCTATTGTTTAAGCTTATTTATTAGCTTTTTCTAGAGCATTTGAAAAATCTCGAACGAAAGCTTTAAGGCTTTTTAGAATACCTTCAGAATTAGTTTCGATCCATACAGCATCTTCGGTAGATAAATTTAACCTATCAAATTTACCTTTGAGACTAAAAAGGTAAAGGTAGTACTCATTTAAGTTATCGATTTCTTTTGAGCTTATACTTTTGGAAATATCAAAGTTAATAAAAGAAGGTAACTTACTTCTAGCAATGAAGTATGTATTTGGATCAATTTTTACAAGACTGAACAATCCAAGTTGATCAGTAGTTGTTGGACGAAATTTTTTTGCAGCTTCAAATCGTTCTTCTGCACTTCCTTGCTGACTTAGAAAAATAGCTGATGAATCTTCAAATTTCTTGAATTCGATAACTTCTAACTTATTATTGGGACTCCTTACTAAGTAAAGAAATCTAGGAACACCTTTTGAACCTCCGTTTGCTTTAATTCGATAGGCAATATCTAAAATTTCTAAATTTGGGTTGTATTTTTGTAAAGCAGTTTCAAAATGAAATTTAGAGGTGTTATAGACTTTTTGGATACTTTCTGGGGCTTGAGATAAAGGGAAAACATCTTTTTCAATAATCAACTTGTTGTCTTTAACATTTTTTTTGATGAATTTTTCATACAAAACTTGGAAGTCATCAGCTGTTTTTGTTAGAATTGAGTCAATAAAATCACTAGAAAAAGTTTCTCCAAGAAGACCTTTTAAATAAGCTGTAAAGGCCTTTGATGTGGTATCCACAGATGCAAAACTTTCACTATTAACAACGACCTTTGGGAAAAATTTTTTTTGGGAAATTCCTCGAGCTAAATCCAAAGCAAAAGGAATTTGTATTCCAATATCATCAATATCCACTAAGCCTATTTCTCTTGATCCATTTTTTAATTCAATATCAGCTATATTAAGAACGTGGAAGTCACCAATGCCTATTGAAAAAAGTTTGAATAAGTCTGAATATTCTGGATTGGCTTCGTTTTTTTTAGAAAAATCCCAAAAGAATTTGGGATTTGATCTGAAAGCCATGAATAGATCTCCAGGATATTTATCAAAATTCACAATAGGCTTAGGCTGATAATAGACCAGACAGCGGCCTTCAGAAAGTGACAAAAAGTGGAAAGCTACAAAAAATAGACTCAATAAGTTTGATCTAAAGGCTATTATCATGGGTTTCTCCAGGAGGCTGCGACTTCATTTAGAAAATGCAAACCTCTGGCCAGAAATTAAATTAAAAATGAGTTAAGGTATACCCCTATTCGGTTTGTTTAGTATTTAAAGGTTTTGAATCAGTATTTTTCTTTTCTTTGTCTTTTACTACATTATCAATATCTTTATCTACTTCAGATTTTAAAAGCTCTTCTGGAATGTTAGTTGGCTTCTCTTGGATAGAGCTTGGTTTTACTTTATAAATTTGACCAGCCTTTACAGCTTGAACTAGTCCTGAAGGGTTGCTATCTTTTAGTGTTTCAACATCGACGTTTCCGTGAACGACTAAAACCTCTGAAATGAAGTTAGCTCTATCATGTTTAACAATGAAATCAGTGCCACGAACTCCAGCGATGATGACAGGAGTTTTAATTATGAATTTATTTTTTTCTCCATCATATTTTTCTTTTACATCTGTGCGAACTTTTCCTGATTCCAAAGAAAGTTCAACATTTTTTATTAAGTTTTTATGGTCATTTTCATATTTTTTTATGATCACTTTTGAGTTCTCAGAAATATTAATGATATTTCTATCTGTCATGACTATTTTTACAAAACCGCCAGCAGCTGTTTCAATACTGTCTCCTTGAAAAATTCTTGTTCCTACTTTTATAGTCTCTTTTTTTTCGGATGGTTCCTGAGTTGAGATTCTTTCTGCCTGACCGCGAACAATCATGGCTTTTCCATGGTAAGCCTTAGCAAAGTGTAAAAAAAATAAAGACGAGATAGCAATTATTTTTAAAGCAGGGTTCATATAGGTCCTTTTTTAAGTGTTAAAATTTTTATTAAAACGAGTATTCGATTCCAGCTAATGTGCTGGTCATTTTATGACTAGCGCTATTTATAGGGTCACTTCTTTGACCACTTAGAGCATCGAAATCAGCTGCATAATATTCAAACCCTAATTCAAAAACGTATGAAAGGCGTTTTGATTTTAAATATTTTACTGATAAACCAAAATCATTAATTTGAACACCTGAAGAGTTTGCTGAAGCCGAATCACTCAAACTTTTAGAAATAAAGTAATTGAAAAAAAGCCCTAAATCGACAGGAATTTCATCAGATATTGGAAATTGACCATTAAAACCTACAAGCATTCCACCAAATGAATGAGACGAAAGTGTAACAGGAGCGCTCGTATCTACGCTTGCCTGAAATTGCCCAAGACCAAAGGCAACCTGAAAGGTAGGAGATCTGATCCCACTTTGAAGTTGATAGTTGTATTTCGCTTTTATTTGGTACTGACTGAGGCTTGAGTTAATACTTCCCGGGGTGGATCCATCGAGTGGATTTGTTAACTTAAGAGATGTTTGCCGAATAAAGAGTTCTAGGTGGAAATCTTGATTTAGCCAGAGCTCGCCTTGGGCTTTTATTGTTGGTGAAAACCACTGACCAACAGTTTTCGCTCCAGCAGAAAGAAAACTCAAATTTTGGTTATACTGAATGAGACCACCTAAGACAGACAATCTACCGTACTGAGGATCTTCTGTTGGTACCCATTCCTGAGGTGTTTCTCCGATGACAACAGGACTGTCTGCTCTGTTTTGCAGTTCCTTAGTGTCAGTAGCAAGTTTAATATCTAGTTTTGAAAATTCAAGTTTTGTAAGTTTTTGAATTGAGTTTAATTCTCTTTCATATAGAATTTTTCCAAAACTTAAATAATCATCAGCTTTTGTGATTAGTATTTTTCCAAGTACTTCCTTTTCTGCTGAAATATATTGAAATGTTTTTGGGTGAGATTTTATCTTAGTAATAAGTATAGCTAAAATCTCTGACCCCTCTTTTAAACCATGGGTTTTACCTATGTTTAAAGTCAATTGCTCGTTGTTACGACTTAGAACAATACCACTGTATGGTACTTTCTTTTTTAGATTATTAAAAAGAGCTTGATACTGTATCAGTACTTTGTGAGTTTCGAAAACATCGGGTAAATCTACAGAGTCATAAAAGTTTAAGTCAGTCTTTTTGTTTACGATAAACTGTAGTTTAATTGTCATTGATTTAGGATTCTTAGTAAGCCTTGAAGTGATAATAAGATCAGCTTTTTTTTGTTCATCCGTAAGGTCCCATTGATGTTCTTGTTGAATTTGGTTTTTAATTAATTCTTCGGCTTTGCTAGCATATATTTGATTCATGTTGTCAGTGAAGGGTTGAATATAAACGCTAGAAATATGAAGTAGATTATCGTCTTTGCTTATATAAGCCGCTTGCAAGGATTTACCACAAAGAAAAATACTGATGAGCGTAAAATTAAAATAGGGTGTAAATTTAGACCAAATAGTAGTTATAAACATATAGTTATTTTCTAGTTTAATTGTTCTTAGGTCAAATTAGCAAATTTAAGTTTATGGGCTTGGGTCCAGATATTTGCTGAACATTGTTTGCTATATTTCTTTAGTTCCTGAAATAGTTCAAAATGACATCATGATTAGATATGCTATTGCAGATGATGCGTTATTCGTTCACGAACTTATTAAGAATATAATTCCAGATGAAAATTTTATGTTTGTTGGTTCTGCCATTAATGGTAATGAGGCTGTTGAGTTAGTAAAAAAAAATCTTCCTGATCTTTTGTTCCTAGACTATGTAATGCCATTGAAAAATGGGATTGATGTTGCAAGAGAAGTTAAGGTTATTTGGCCGGAATTAAAAATTATAGGTATTTCAACAATTGATGACCAGAAAATTATTTCAGAATCTTATAAGGCTGGTGTGGATGAATTTGTGGAAAAGCCTTTTACTAAAGATAGTTTATTTGAAGCTTTAAAGAAAATTGGAATAGAGACTTTAAGAACACAAAGGGAAGTTTATGATAAGTGATATTTTGTTTGTGATAAAAACTCTTGTTTTGAGTCTACTTATTGTAGCGGTGTTGCAAATAAAGGTAAAAGATGTGACCGTTGAGTCCAGGGTAACGACTTGGTTTTATAGCTCTTCGGTACCAAAGCATATTCAAGCAGCAGCCTCTGGAGGAGCTTTAGCTATTGAGAATGCTTTCAAGTACAGTAAAGAAAGTCTTCGCAATTTATTCTCTAGCTCCTCTAGGAACTCTTCAGCAGTTCTCTCTGAAAAGTAATTCTATAAATTACAACTTTTAGAAACTTGAAAAATGTAATTAAGATTTATTTTGCCTTATCTTCAGATTTAACTTGAGAATAAGTCAAGTTAGTCGCGGACAAACCTTTTAGTGAAGAACCTCTAGTTAAAGTTCCGTTTTTATTTCCAAAAGTGTTATCAGCTAAAGGGCATGCAAAAGAGAAAGTAGCTGATAATGATAATACTAAAGCGATGATTAAGTGTTTCATGGTTGTCTCCTTTTTGTATGAAACTTTATACTTTTAGATCATTGCGAGACGCGTGCCAGAGACAATCAAATCGAGACAGAAAAATTGACTGAATTTCAACAACTTAGAAATGTTTCACTTTGAGATACCGACTAAAGTTAATACATGTGTTGATCTGAAATGGTCAAAGTGAGATATTCAAGATGATATGAAAAAAAAATACTTATTAATTATTCCTGCTATTATTGTTGTTAGTGTTGTTCTATTTAAATGGAACCAAAATAAAAAAAGCTATGAACTTGTAAAGCCTAAAATAGGCCCTATTACTGAAGTTATTTATGGCTTAGGAACTGTGGAGAGCTTTCATAAGTTCAATTTTAAACCAGGTGTTGGAAAAACTCTGAATGAAATCTATGTGCAAGAAGGGGATAAAGTTTCTAAAGGAACAAAACTATTACGTTTTGAAGATGGTCCAACAGTTATTAGTCCATTTCCTGGTACTGTACTGAGTATTCCTTTTCATATGGGGGAGAATGTTTTTGCAGATCGAACAGTGATAACCGTTGAAGATCTTGAAAAGCTATATATAGAGTCAAAATTGGATCAGGTTGCTAGTTTGCGTGTAAAAAAAGGCATGAAGGCAAAAATTTCTTTTGAAAATTTGCGTAACGAAAAAATTGAAGGTGAAGTAACAACTCTTTATCCTTCAGAAGGACAATTCATTGCCAAAGTAGAAGTTAAAAAATTTCCACCAGAGATTTTACCAGGAATGACTGCTGATGTGGCTATTGAAATTGCTACCAAGGAAAAAGCTTTAATTATTCCAGTAAAAGCAATTAGTAATAAAATGATTACTCTTGTGAGAGGTAACGAAAAAATTAAACATGAGACTAAACTTGGAATTATGGATCAAGAATGGGTCGAAGAGATCTCTGGAGAAATTAAAGAGAGTGATCAGGTTTTAGTAAAAAAATAATTTTAGAGGCTAGATTTATTTCCAGCCAAGCGAGTAAAGCATGCTTTTTTTGGCATTTAGACATATTTTTGCAAGACCAAAACAAAGTTTACTGACTTTGTTAGGTGTGGCTTTGGGAACAACGGCTTTTATTACTTTTGCGGCTATCATGACAGGTTTTCAATCTTTTATTATAGATCAGCTGGTGAATAATGATGCTTATGTTAAAATTAGTGCCAAAGAGAAAATGGTCACAGAAAAAGATTTGAATGAAAGTTTATTCAAAGACAAAATCCATACTTTTTGGACAACGAGTCCATCTGGTAGGCAAGAGTCTGCCAAGATAAATTACCCTTTGGGCTGGTATAAGAAACTAGATAATGACTCGCGAGTGGTTGCATACACTCCATTAATTGGAGCGATGGTCTTGTATATTAAAGGTGGGATTAGCATAAGTGGTAAGCTTCAAGGAGTAGATCCGATATCCCAAGTTAAAGTAACTAATATCATGAATTATATTATTGCTGGTGATTATCAAAGTCTTTCTGGAGGTGGAAATAAAATCATAATTGGGCAGGGACTATTGGGAAAGATGGGAGCAAAGCTGAATGATAGTATTTTAATTTCAGTGGGAAAAGCGGACCCGATTCCTTTCAAAGTTAGTGGGGTGTTTAAAACTGGGATCATGACTTTAGATGATACCTTTGGTTATGCTTATATCAGAGACGTTCAGAGGGCATTATCTCGCCCTAGTGAAATAACCGACATAGCAATTCGTTTAACCGATGTTTCTGAGTCCTTAGGTTTTGCCGATGAATACGGCGAGTTTACTGACGAAAAAGTACAAAGTTGGGAGCAAAGTAACGCAAATATTTTAAGTGTATTTAGTTTACAAAATTTTATTAGAACCTTTATCACCATTGCAATAATGATTGTAGCGTCGTTTGGTATTTATAATATTTTAAATATTTTAGTGAATCAAAAAAGAAAAGACATTGGCATTCTACGAAGCTTTGGTTATGACGCCGGAGAAATTCAGAATTTATTTATGATTCAAGGACTTTTTCTTGGAATCACGGGTGGTATCATCGGTTTATTTTTTGGGTTTGTCATGAGTCTTTATTTAAGTACTTTAAGAATTGGGGGCATGACTGATAAGCTAATGATCAATTTTTCATTAGAGCTTTACTCTATGGGTATTTTGATGGCGGTGGCGGCTTCCGTAATTTCTTCGTATTTGCCAGCAAGAGCTGCAGGGAAATTAAATCCTATTGATATTGTAAGAAGTGGTGAGTAAATGATTAAAGTGAATAATATAAAAAAATCCTTTGGTGAACCACCTATTGAAGTTTTACATGGAATTAGTTTTGAAATACCTGAAAAGCAGTTTGTCTCTATTACAGGAAAATCAGGGTCAGGGAAATCAACTTTGCTTTATTCCATGAGCACCTTGGACCATCCAACGAGTGGAGAAGTTTTTTTTGATGGTGTTGAAATAGCTTCAATGTCTGATAAAGAAGTGCATGAATTTCGTAATCTTAAAATGGGTTTTATTTTTCAGTTTCACTATTTATTACCTGAACTTTCAGCCCTAGAAAATGTATTAATGCCAGCTAGGAGAACAGGGCAGCATACGGTAAGATATCAACGTGGTGTAGAACTGCTAACACAGTTTGGATTAAGTAATAAACTAGATCGTTTACCCAAACAGTTGTCTGGTGGAGAACAACAGAGAGTGGCTATTGCCAGAGCTTTAATTCAAGAACCAAAGTATGTGTTTGCTGACGAGCCAACAGGTAATTTGGATTCAACTAATGGTGAAATTGTAATGAATCTCCTTAAGACAGCTACTAGAGATGGCAATACCACTGTCATTTATGTAACCCATGACCCTGATTTTGCTGCTCTAGCCGACAAGAGAATTGTTTTAAAAGATGGAAACCTAAGTGCAACTGAATTTTAGGTACAGTTCTTGTATTTAAAAAATAAAATAGAGAAATAGGGTAAAGTCGATAAAGTCTATCGATTTAGATCACGCCAAGATTTTCCTTCACGAGCTTTACTATTAAGTTGAGTTTCTTGTACATTTTTATTGTGGTCATTCAAGCTTTCCGTAAATCTAGAGGTGCCATCATTTTGACTTACAAAATAAAGGTAGTTTGTAGTTGCAGGTTGAACTGCTGCCATCAAAGAGGCTTTTCCTGGGTTAGAAATTGGGCCAGGAGGCAGAGCGGGAATGGTATAGGTGTTGTATGGATTGGTAGTAGAAACTAAATCTGCTTTTGTTATGTTGTTCTCTAAAGTTTTTGATTGTATTGGTTTTCCATATAAAATGGTTGGATCTGTTTGCAAACGCATTTTTTTTGCCAACCGATTATGAAACACTGAGGAAATTAAACCCCTTTCAGATGGATTTCCAGTTTCTTTTTCAATGATACTAGCTAAAGTAAGTATTTGTTTGGAATTTAAGTTGTTGATTTTTTTTTCTAAAAGAACAGTCTTAAAGACTTGCCTAAATTGTTTAACTTGGGCTGCTATGACTTCCTTTAAATCCATATATTTTGTAACTTGGTAGGTTTCAGGATATAAGAAACCTTCTAAACTTTCAACTTCACTTAATTCTGGATCACCAGAAAGTACTGTTTTTATATAATTTTTATCAAACACGAGTTTCAAAAAGTCCTCTTTGCTGGCTAAGCCAAATTTAGCAATTACCTCTGCAATTTCGAAAATATTATAACCTTCTGGAATGGTTAGAGGCTTGGCGATACTGATCCCAGAAGTTATCACCGCTAAAATTTCTTTAGGTCGCATGTTGGCCCTTAGAGCGTATTCTCCAACTTTGATTTTAGATCTATAGCCAGTGAGCCTTGCATAAATATTAAAAAATTTAGCATTTTTTATAAGTTGGGCTTTTTCTAACTCTTGAGCGATAGCTATAAAAGACTTCTGTGGCGTCACCTCAAAAATCACTTCTTTTGCTTGGGGTGTAGAGGGTTGAAATACAAAATTCCAATACAGAAATCCTGTAAAAATTAATATAGCCATGATCAAAGAAAAAATACCTAACAAAAAGACTTTCACTGGTTTATTCATTTCCTTACTCTTTACTTCTTCATATCACCAAGGTGATTTACTTAACAAGTGTCATTCCAGGAGCCATCTTAGTCTCATCAAATGGAGTGGGATCCTCTAAACTAGAGACTGGTACGGAACAGTAATTGATAGCAAAATGTGCCGATGGTCGATCATTTCCTGACTTACCCATTCCGCCAAAAGGGAGTTTAGAACTGGCGCCATTAGTTGTTCGATTCCAATTCAGTAAACCAACTTTTGCATCTAGAAGCGCTTGTTGATATAAATTTTGATTTTTTGTGAATAATGCCATGACTAATCCATAACCAGTAGAATTGACTTGTTGAAGAGTTTCATCAAAATCATTCACAGTGTATATGGCAACATTGGGACCGAAAATCTCACTTTTTTGATAAATAGATTTTGGATCAAATTTTTTTACTAAGTGTATTGATGGTGTTACATAATGACCCTTGTGTTTAAGATCTAAAGCTTTACCTCGCATCATTGACTCACAATTTTCACGATTCGCAATTTCCTGAAAGCGTATGTATTTTTCTACTGCAGATGCATTGATCAGAGGCCCCATAAAAGGATTTTCTGACCAGTGACCTATAGTAAGTTTTTTTGCTGATTGATAAAATCGCTCAATAAAATTATCAGCAATTTTTTCGTGTACAAAAACCCTACTAGTACATGAGCAACGTTGTCCTGTGGACATGTAGGCACCAACAAGGGTTTCATAAAGGGCCTTATCTATATCAGCATCATCCCAAATAACTGTTGAATTTTTTCCACCCATTTCAAGAGCTAAAATTTTCCAGTAGTGAGTCATGGTTTCCTGTTTGATTTTCAAACCAACTTCATAAGATCCGGTAAATAAAATGCCATCTATGGCTTCATGGGCAACGAGTCTCCTTCCTGACTCACCATCACCTTGAACCATATTAAAAACGCCTGCTGGGAATTGTGCTTTTTCTACAAGTTCCGCGTATAGTTGTCCAACAAAAGGAGTTTGCTCTGAAGGTTTAAAAACAACAGTATTTCCAGCATAGAGAGCTGGGATAATATGTCCATTTGGTAAGTGAGCTGGAAAGTTAAATGGGCCAATTACTGACATCACACCTCGCGGTTTATATCTGATGACACCATCAACCTGAGGCAGAGCATTTACAATTCTTTCTTCTTGAATAAGTTTGGAAGAGAAGTTCACAGTAATATCAATTTTATTAGCTAAGTTTTTTGCTTCGGCTGTAGCATCCCATAATGGTTTTCCAGTGTCTCTAGCAATGGCTTGAGCCATATCAGCCTCATGACTTACAAAAAGTTCTTTTAGTCGAAGTAGATATTCTTTTCTTTGCTCTAAACTGAAATGAGCCCAGGAGTGAAAAGCTTTTTTTGCAGAAAGACAAGCTTCATCTATGTGATCGTGTTTAAATCGAACTGTCATAAGCACATCAGAAAGATCAGCGGGAGAAATATCTTTAAACTCGCCATCAGCTTTATCGATTTTAATAAATCGACCATTGATAAAATCGCCTTTGAAATTCATAAAGTGGTCTCCTTAGTTTAGTATATTAAAATTTTTTATCGCCCATACTCAAAGGGAGTAACAAAAACGTCAGTGTCCAAATCAACCTCTAAAAGATCACGAGTTTTACTGGGAATAGAAATCTCATCATGTCTAAGATCATAGGGAACTACTGCTGCTTTGAAGTTGTCTCCAGGTACGCCAACAAACACACGACCCTGAAATTTAGGATCTTTAAACTCTGTGAGCCTCACCATTCTACCTTGCTTTACTGGTGCCAAGTTTTCAAGCTTACAACCGTAGTGAGGACCACCATCGAAAGGATCAACCTCATCAAGATATTCAAATCCTATACTTTCTAATAAATGCTGAGCTGGTTTTGTAGCTTCGCCAACACGTCCAAGAACAAGTCTTGCCTTTGAGTCTAAAAGACATAAATAGATATCGTCCTCAGGAAAAAGACTTTGAATAAATTCTTTGTGACTTTGGCTCAAGACATCAGCTTCTTGATAGGGAAGACCAGTGAATCTTCTCCCTAGAGCTTCCCAAAACTCACTTCGCCCCTCTTCGGTAAGTGGAGGGGTCAACTCACAAAGTATGCGATCTTCAAAACGCTCAGGAAAAAGTCCCATATATACAAAACGAGCTAGACTTATTTGTTTACCTAGTTTTTCAGGACGTCGGCGGTAGGTTTTGTCAACAAGTAGGCCGCCAATTTCGGTAGGACCATCAGTGTCCAATTGAAATCGTAAAACTTGATGGATAAATCCAGTTCCAAGGTCTTCACTAAAGTGGTTTTTTTTTAATAATTTAAAAAAATAATGGGGAATTTCATCTGTTCCATGTTTAGCTAGAATCAGAGAAGAACCAACTACTTGTTTCTCTTCTGTGTCCTCCAATATGAATAGATATTCAGATTTATGCTTAGGTAAAATTCCTGAAAAAGATTTCTCGCTTGTCTCAATTTTATGTTGTAAAATACGCTTCTCACCTGGCAGATTCAGTAAATTGAACTGCTTTGCGAGATCTACGAGTTGATTGATATCGTCATGTTTAGCTGGTCTAATGACAAAGCTCATATTTACTTCCTTTTCCTATAAACAAAAGCGCTCAATTATCTTTCTATAAAAGAGCGATGCTTTTTCTAGATCCTCTATACTTACATGCTCGTTGGGAGTGTGAATATTATTATCCCTTAGACCTGGACCAAAGCATAGGCACTCTACTCCTGTACGACTGAACAAACTAGTTTCGTTGGTCGAGGGTAACGAAATGGGATTCGATTTCAGATTCAATTCAGCTAAAATATCTAGGGCACCTTTTAAAAAAACAGAATTTTCCGAAGTTTGAAATGGCTTTTTATAATCAGTTAAGCGAAAAGAACAATCATTTTCTTGACATGAGGTTTTTAGAAATGCCATCCATTTTTCAAATATTTCCTGAGGTATCGTGGGCAGTATACGACAGCTTCCGCTAATTAAAATATGATCTTGAAATGTTCTAATTAAGCCTATGTTTAATGTAGGTGAAGAAGGAATAAAACTGTAGTCAGTGTATTTAATAAATTCACTTTCTAATTTCTTGATAGCATTAAAAATAGTTGTGATCTTAGCATTTACAGGATTTAACAACGGAGTCATATCAAGTTCTATAAAAGCATGGCTTGGAACAGTATTGTAATTACTGCCACCGTCAATCTCCATTATAGCCACACTGTCTGGAAGTAGTTCTATGTATTGGAGCATTTTAGTAATAGCACTTTCACCCAAATGAGGAGTCGAAGAGTGCGCAGAGACTCCTTGAAATATTTTACTTTGGGTTGTCGTACTTTCTCTAAAGTTATGTTCATTGCGATATTCTATTTCCGCGTCAGAAAAAGGAATTTGAATTTCCACACTGGCAAAACCTTTTGCTGCATTGGCTATAGTTAGATTTGTAGGCTCACCAATTAGGGCGTATTTAGGTGAAATTTTATTTTTACGAATCAGTTTAAGTGCTCCTTGCATGCCCATTTCTTCACCAAAAGTAGCTGCTAATACTGGTGGAAGTTTGAAATCAATATGATCTTTGAATTCGGCAAGGACCCGAGCTTTAATTAAAAAGTCCAACTTTACATCAGCTGATCCAAGACCATAGATTTTATTCTCTATGATACTAGCATCAAAGGGATTAAGGCCTGTCTTTGACCAAGCGTGAAAGGGGCCAGGGTCTACAGTATCTAGATGATTTTGTAACAAAAACTCAAATCCTGTTCTTGCTGCTGAAGTTCTGATGATTAAATTCATTTCATCACCTGACGGAGAGGCCTCAGCTTGTCTCTCTACATTCAAGCCCAGAGATTCACAATAAGTTGCAGCAAACTCAGCCGCCTTTAACGCTCCTTGTGAAGGGGTGCTATCGATGGCTATGAATTCTCTACAGGCTTGAATGAAATCCATGAAAACCTCTAAGTTTTATTAGTCGTTAAGTTTTGCTGCAAAATTGTTTTTTCAATTACTTTTAACGCCAGAGAAATTTCTTCATCTTTAATACAAGCAGGCACTAAGAATCTAGCTCTTACTGGATCTTTACCGCATGAAAATGCAATTACTCCATTATCAAAAAGGTTTTTCAAGAATAAATCCACTTGTTCTTTCTTACCCTCAAATGGTGTGAAGGCAATCATCAGTCCCATACCACAGGCGTCGGTTACTTTGCCTGAGCAGCTAGTAGCATTAAGCTGATTCAATCCAGAGATAAATTGATTGTGAATATCTTGAATTCTTCCTTTAGGGCCTAGATAATTTTCATTTACTAACATATCAAGCATTTCCATGCCCGTGTGCATGGAAACCGTTGAACCAGAAAAAGTACCAGCCACAAGTCCAGGTTTTGGATTGTATTCATCAGTGTAAAGAGTTGCTCCTAGTTGAACAGTTTTAGCGATAGTGACAATGTCTACGTAGTTACCAATGTCTAAGGTTTCAAAAGCAAATAACTCTCCAGTTCTAGCAAAAGTTTGAACTTCATCAGCCCATATAGCAATATGGTTAGCTTTGCAGAATTCTAAAATAGGAACAAAAAATTCTCTTGTTGCGGGCATATAGCCGCCTTCGCCCAACATGGGCTCAAAGGCAAAACAGCTAATGTTTTTTTCATGTTTTGCTAAGTGTTCTTTGAATGCGTTTAAAGATTTTTCCCCTGATGCCGGATCTTTGCGATCATAGAAGGGGATTCTTAATACTTCATGATACTCGGGAAGTCCTTGTTTGTATGCGGGATTGTCTGTGACTTCGGCCATCATTGTCGAACGACCAGCAAAAGCGTTCTTGAAAGACACAATCATTTTAGCAGGAGAGTTTTTTTGTCGAGCCATTTTTAAAGCATTCTCGTTGGCCATAGTTCCACAAGTGGCAAACCAGGCATGTTTAAGACGACTTTTCTTGCTGGCCAGTTCAACCAGTTTTTGACTAAATTGAGCGTACTCTCTGTTTGGTTCCAAGTTCCCTTGCATGACTACATCCATAAGAGCTCCTCTGATGCCAGCTTTAATGACACGAGGATGGCTATGGCCAAAAAGATGAATTCCGATGCCATTAATCAAATCCATTTTCACACTGCCATCTGCTAGTTCTACAAATGGACCTTTGCCAGCGCCAGAGCCAATGTAAGGGTATTGCAATGGACGTCCACGAAACTTAGCAGTATTTTCCATTAACTGCTTATAGCTTTCTTTCAAAGACGATGTGGCTTCTTTGATTCCGCTAATGCTTGCATTATTTTTTTCTGTTTCATTAGCAAGATCTTTGATGAGTTGGTTAATTTTGTCTGACTTTAAAAGTTGGTCTCCAATTAATGACATCTTTGCCTCCGTCGGAAAGTTAAATCATCACAATAAGTTATCATTTTCTGGTGGTCTCAGTCCAGAGCCTAATGAAAAGGACTCGACTTTGACAAGGAGTGATTTATTCTTTTAGGATAATCTAGGAGGCTTGTAAAAATGAAATGTAACCACAGGCTTTATTTCGTCTGTTTTGCCGTATTGCTGTGCCTTGTTTCTATTAGAGCTCATGGGGGAGAGGGTTTTAGTAAAGGACTTTTGGCGTATAATCAAAAACAGTACGAGGAAGCAAGAAGTCAATTTTTAGAGGCATTAAAAGAAAATCCACAAAATGTAGCAGTAATGCTTAATTTAGCTTTGAGCTACTATCAACTGGGACAAAAAGGTATGGCTCTGGGGCATCTTAGCAAAGCAGTGAAATTAGATCCAGCATTTCAGGATGTTGTTGCTGCTATTGAGTTTGTGAAAAAGGATTTAAAAACAAATGCTGTTCCTTCAAAAGAAAGTACCTATGAGTATTTTAATAAAACAATAGCGAGTCAAATTTCTTTAAACATGGTTTTATTTTTTGCAGCCATTACTTTACTTTCTTCTGGATTCTTATGGATTCGATATTTAGCCAATAGAAAAAAAGCCCATGATGAAGAGCTAGATAGTCCAGATTTTCCAGTACTCGGAGTGCTGTTCTTAGTTTTATTTCTTTTTTCGGGACTTATAGGGGTAGCTAAAATTTATGAAGCCTACACTCCTAGGGCAATTGTTTTGGTAGATAATACTTCAATTAAGATAACGCCAGGTCAAGAGCAAGCGGATCTATTTGTTTTAAATGAGGGCTCTGAAGTTTTAGTGGGGCAAATTCAAAATGACTGGGTGCAAGTAACTTATCCGGGATCTTATACAGGATGGGTTTTAAAAGAGAAAATTTTTCTAATTAAATAGTTGTTCATTTGATTTTTTGTGCGAAATCAAACCAGATAGGGGGTTAAACTTTCAATCAATGAATTTTGTAAATATTTTGCTAATTTAGTGGCTTAAGTTTATTGACATAATAGTCCAAAAACTAATAAATTTGCTCTATGTCAAAGCTTAAATTTTTCCATTTCTTGAAGTTATCGTTGTTTACAGTTTTTATGGGTCTTTATTCTTTGGGACTGGTTTCTTGTGCCTCTGACGAAAAGAAAACAGATACTGCTGAGTCCACTTTTGCTGTAGCCCAAGAGTTTGAAAAAGATGAGCGTTTTGACGAGGCGATTAGAAAATACACTGAAGTTAAAAATAAATATCCATATTCTCAATTTGCAACAAAGGCCGAATTAGCTATTGCAGATGTTTATTTTAAAGAAGAGTCTTTTGGTGAAGCTCAAATCAATTATCAAACCTTCAGAGAGTTACATCCTAAACATCCTCAAATTGATTATGTGGTTTTTAGAATAGGTCTTAGTTTTTATAATCAATTACCAGAAACTATCGATAGAGATTTAACCTATGCTCATGATGCTATTAGTGCTTTTGATGAGGTTTCAGAAAAATTTCCAATGTCTTCTTTTGTAAAGGAAGCCAAGGAAAAAAAGGAAGAGGCACTAAAGAAGCTGGCTGAAAAAGAAGCCTATGTAGGTGATTTTTATTTTAAACGTCAAGTTTTTGATAGTGCTTTACTTAGATATGAATTTTTAATTTCTAATTATCCTCAGTCACAGATAGAGGAAAAAGCTCTTGCCCGAGCCTACTTCTCTTCTGTGAAGGTAGGCGATAAAGAAAAGGCTAGAAAGTATTTGCAGTTATTGAAAAAGAATTTTCCGAACTCTAAGGAACTGACTTTGTTAAAAAATATCGAGGAAATTTAAATGGAGTATCAATACGAAGCTCTATTTCAAGAGGCCAAAGAGCAGTTTATTGCTGGTAATTACAAAGTGGCAGAGCCATTGATTGCTCAACTTCTTCAAAAACCAAGACGCAATCCAGAAGTTTATCAAATGTTGGGAACTATCTACTATGATCAAGGAAAATTCAATAAAGCGATTAAAACTTTTCAAAGAGCTTTAGAGATTGACCCTACATACACGGATGCAAGTGTTGGTCTGTCTATTATTCTTAATGATATTGGCCGTTATGACGAGGGTAAGAAAGTTTTTGAAGATGCAAAGAAGCTTATTGATTTGCGTGCTGGAAGAACAGATCCATATATTGATGAAAAAATTGCTAACAAGCATGAGGAGTTGGCGGACCTTTATTTTCAATACAAGAAGTATAATGAAGCTCTTGAGCAGTTATTAAAAGCTCAGAAGTTGTCCTCTAGAAAAGCCGAAATTGTGATGCGTATATCTGAGGTCTATGTTCATCAAGGGTCTTCCGATAAAGCCATTAAGGAATTAAAAAATTTAATTATAGAGTTTCCTCAGTTCATACAAGCTAGATTAAAACTTGGTGTTATCTTGTACAACAACTCTAAAACTGTCGAAGCCATAGAGCAGTGGGAAAACGTACTTATCAGAGATCCTCAAAATCCAGAGGCCAGAAAATATATACGTCAAGTTAAAGGAAAAGATATTAATACGACGATGAGTTCAAGAGGAATTGATCGCGATATGGAATTTTAAGCAGAGAGAAGAATATGAGACAAATCAAAGATGATATGGTTCCGTTTATAGATAAAAATGAAATTGAAGAGCTTGTTTCAAAGCTAGCTAAGAAAATTAATGAAGATTATCAGGACAAAGAAGTTGTAGTTATTTGTCCCTTGAAGGGAAGTATTCATTTTGCTGCTGATCTTGTTCGGAAGTTGAACTTTAATTTGCAAATTGATTTTGTATATTTAACTTCTGGAGGGAAAGGAACTCCCACTCGAATTACTAAGGATATTTCAGTAAATATTAATAATAAGCATGTAATTATTCTTGAGGAAATTATTGATTCAGGAAGAAAGTTAAGTTTTTTAAAGAATCGCTTACAAACAGCTGGACCAGCTTCGGTTAAAACAGCTTGTCTTTTGGATAAACCAGCACGTCGTGATTTACCTGTAAAACCTGACTATGTGGGTAAAGTAATAGATGATAGATATGTTGTAGGTTATGGAATGGATCAAGAAGAAATTGGTCGTAACTACGCACGTATTTACAATTTAAAAAATTAACGAATCAAGACACAACAACATTTACGATAAATAAAACGACAACACACAATACATACAGCATGATTAATTGCTTTTGCATAACTCTCCCCCAGCGCACATTATCGTAACATCACTTTGTAAAAGTATCAGGCAATTGTAAAAAAGGTCAATATTTCAGGTCTAAAGTCCTTTTTTGAAGTGTCTCAAAACTAGATTTTTATTTTTTTCTCTCATGTCTCGGCAAAAAACGGGCGATAATAAATTCAAATAATAAAAACAAATTTTATGATTTGGAGGAAAGATGAAAAAGTTTTTAGGTAGATTGAAGAGAAATGTTGTAAAAAATCAAAAAGGACAAGGAATGGTAGAATACATTCTATTACTAGTTGTTATTATTGGACTTGTAATGGCATTCAAAACTCCAATTAAAAGAATGTTTGATAGTGCTGTTGGTAAGGCAGAATCAGGCGTTAATGACGTAATTCAATAATAAAAGGGAATATAAAAAATGACGGTAGAATACGTTCTACTTATAGTTTGCTTTTTTATGATCAGTCTCAAGTTTTTCTTTTCAGCACCTAGAGACGCTTTCAGAGACTACGGTCCTGTGTTAGCAGCTAGGGTCGAAAAACACTTGGTGACTGGTCATGGTTTCAAGGTTCAGGATGGCCGCTCCCACGAATGGGAAAAGGCTAGGTAATTTAGATAACAAAGAGAAAATTTTTTCTCTTAAATTACGGAAGAGTTTTTAAGATGAGATCAGCAAAAAAAAAATCAAATCAAGCCGGCCAGTTTGTGATTGAAGCTGTTTTGATTTTGTTTCTTTCAGTCATGCTATTCACGGCTCTTGTGAAGTCATTCAAAGATAAAGAAATTATAGAAAACATATTAACTAAACCTTGGAGTAAAATTGCGGGAATGCTTGAAAATGGTGCCTGGGGAGATCCTGCTGCAACGAGAGCAATTCATCCTAATAATCATGAAAATGTGGCGACATTAAAACAAAATGGAATCTAAACTTTTTAGAAAAGGTTATGTCATGCCTGCGAAAAAAAATATAATAAAACTTAATCAAAATGGATTTCTTACTATTGATTTTAGTTTTGCTATTTTATTTTCAGTAGGAATTAGTGTGATTTTTTTTGTGCTAGCTTTTACACTTTCTACAGCTGAAATAGCCCAATATATTGCTTTTTCAATTGGAAGAACTTATTCCGCAGGCCATGTAAATAGAGAGTCTCAAAAAGAATTGGCAAACTTGAAATGGAATCAATTGATGAACCAATCGCGAATGGGTAAACTTTTTAAACAAGGATGGTTTGAACTTAGTAAAGATAATCCGTTTATTCGAAGCGGGCATCAAGGGGAAATTTTCACAGGATACACATCTCAACCAGAAGGATTGAGGCTAATAACAACAGGTGTGAGACTTGTTTTTAAGACTAATCTTTTTGATTTGAAACTTGGAAATTTAGGAAGTACTAACCCTACAGGTGAAACTTTCACTGCCAAGGTTACAGGATTTATGATGAGAAATCCCAATCAAGAAGAATGTCAAAACTTTATGGAAGTCCAAAAGCGTCATCGTGCAATAATTGAATTAGATAAAAGATACCAAAACTATGATCGATCTCCAGGAAGTAACGAAAAGTATGCACCAATGGAGGATAATGGATGTTAAAAAGTAATAAAGGCATGGCGGCCCTTGAGGTCGTTGCTATTTTTGCTGTCATTATGATTCTTTTCAATTTTAGTCTTGGATTTTTTGGTGTTGTTCATACTGGGATTCTAAAAAGTATTGCAGCCAGAAACTATGCTTTTGAGACATACAGATTTAGATCTAATTTAGATTTCTTTTGGCGGGAAAACACTCCCACAATTTCTAAGTTTCGTCTTTTCGGTAATCGCTTTCACGGTGTTACTTCAGAGTATCTTGGATCAGATGATTGGGTAGCAACGGCTAGACCTATTTCCTTTGTTTCTTCATTTGGTGGGACTAATGAAGATGGAGATGATATGAGTCGAACGCCAAGCACAGATGCTAATCGACCACTTCATAATTCAAAAATTTTCTCTATTAAAGATGATGGAAAGCCTTTATTAGATGAAAAAGATCAGTATCAAGCCTTTCCTGTTTGGATTAAGCCTGTTTATGGTATCTGCATCAATGCTAAATGCGCTCCTGTACCATAGTCTACATTATTACTAGAACAATTTAAATTTTTTAAAAATCACCGATAAAAATAAGAGTGAAAAGTATTTTTACTTTAATCAGGAGTTGTACACATGGGAAATGAATCCAAAAATTTATGGATATCAATATTTGCAGGAGTCTTTGCAGCCTTCATGATTTATAGTTATTCCCAAGAACAAAAAAAAGCAGTCAATCAACAGTTAGGACAAAAAAAAGTTGTTGTTGTTGCAAAAGAAGATATTGCTGAAATGACAACTGTCTACGATTCTATGTTAGAAACTAAAACTTTTCCCAATGATTACGTGCCAGAAGGAAGCTATGTTAATGTCCAAGAAATAGTTGGTAATGTGGCAGCGATTCCAATTAAGAAGGGACAACCGATTTTAAAAAATCATTTGTATTCTCCAGGTGCCGATACGGGAATAGCCTTGCAAGTTGCACCAACGAAAAGAGCGATATCAATACCAATTGATGAGACTCGAGGTGTTTCAAAGCTGATTCGCCCTGGTGATCGAATTGATATTTTTGTAGCTCTTGATATTGGAAAAGGAGCAGCTCTTAGGAGAGAGAGTTTTCTGCTTATGCAGAATGTTGTTGTGTTAGCTACGGGTGTCTCAGTTCAGAACAATATCCCACGTCTTATTGAATATGATTCAACTGGGAAAAATGCCATACAAACCTCTCTCACAGGTGATACAAAATATAGTACTATCACTATAGAGACCGAGATAAAGGAAGCTCAGGATTTGGTATATATTTTGTCCACGTCGCCAGGAAATATATTTATAACTTTAAGAAATCCAACGGATGGAACTGTTAAGCCAAGATTGCCGAGCTCAACCGCGGATTCAATCTTAGCAAGAGCCACTGAAGGCAACCTGTCTAACGCTTCTGGAGGCTTGGCTCCTGTGAGTAGGCCTGAAGGATTAGGTAATAATGGAAGGTAATTTGAGGGGGAAAGATATGGCGATTAGTAGGAGAATAAGCTTCTCTTTAAAGTTTTTTCTGGTAGTGATTTTTTCACTTGTGGCAACTACAAAACAAAAACAATTTTTAATTTCTTTGTCTTTGCTGCCAAATGCTTTAGCTCAGGAAGATAGTTCACAACCAGGAGATGATGCTCCTGACTCTTCAGAAGAACATCTAGCGGCCGATACTACAGATGACTCTGTTTTTTCTACTGAAGGCACAGAACAATTCATCTCTTATAAACAGGCTGAGTATATCAATTTGACTTATGGAATTGAGGAAGACAAGAAGCTGCCACCTTTGCCAAAAAAAATTAAAATAGATGGAAGCTATAAAGGTTTTGTAAAATTAGAATACAACAAAAAAATGAATATTTTTAGATTTAAGCCATTAAGAGAAGGCTTTGGGACTTTAGTTATTTATGATGCTAAAAATAAGAAAAAGGTCGCCGAGTACCGTATTAATGTTAGAAAAAATAATCTAGACAAAGTGGTGATAGAGCTTAAGGGAATGCTTGCTGAGATAGACGGTATTAATATTAAAATTATTAACAACAAAGTAGTTATTGATGGTCAAGTTTTAACACCTAAAGATTTGATGAGAATTAAAAGTGTTTTAAGACAGTTTGGTGACAAAGTGGATAGCATTGTGACTGTAAATCCTATGGCCTATAAAAAAATATGTGAATTCATCATGAGGGATATTAACAATCCTGAAATTGAGTGTCGTGCAGCAAACGAGAAGATCATTCTACAAGGACAAGTTGGTAGTGAAGATGAGAAAGTAAAAGCAGAAATCATAGCAAAAGTCTATGTACCCCCAGTATTTGTTGATCCATCGTGTGCTGATGGTACCATCAAATGTCCAAAGCCTGCAAATGATGGTATTATTAACATGCTAGCTATTAAAGAAGGTGCACCACCACCACCAAAAAAAATTGTTAAATTAAATATCCATTATGTAGAATTGAAAAAAGATTATTCAAAATCATTTCGTTTTGAGTGGGCTCCTAAAATAAGTGATTCAACAAATACAAGTGTTTCTACTGGAGACTCTGGTGGAGGTATTGTCACCTCATTAACAGCAGTAATAAGTAATTTGTTACCAAAGCTTAATTCTGCAAAAACTCATGGCCATGCTAGGGTTTTAGAAAGCACCTCATTCATGGTTAAAGATGGAGAGAAGGGGTCAATATCACAAACTATTGATGAGCCTTACACAGTGATTGGAAAAGATAATTTACAAGGCACTGCTTTTACTCCCACAGGATTAACAGCTGTCATTACCCCTACAATTATTCAAGATAAATCAGGCAGTGTTGAGATGAAAATGGAGTTTCAAGTCAGTCAAAAAATTGGAGTGGTTGGTAATCAACCCGTTGTTTCAAAAAATGCATTGCAAACAGTTATTACTGTGAGAGATCGTCAGAGTGCTGCGGTTGGGGGACTGATTAAAAACTCAACGGACACAAACTATAACAGAGATCCGGCTTCCAATACACTTTTCAATGCATTAGCTGCTAAGGGAAACTCTAGGAATCAAAACCAATTTGTAGTGTTTGTAACTCCTGTCATCATGACCTCAACAAGCACTGACAGTGAAAAAATTAAATCTAAATTTAAACTGCCTTACTAGACCTTTAAGTTCTAGTAGGGTAGGGCGTCTAACTGGATTAAAAACTAGTTTCTGCTCTACCTGAAAGAACTTGTCTCAAAAAAGCTCATAAATTAGCCGATAGTAAATAGTGGAATTATGAGGAGGCTCTTGTGGCTTTGAATCCAAATTGTGCCCTTATTGGTGTTATGGGTGGAAAAGGTGGAGTTGGTAAAAGTATTTTTGCTGCTAACTTTGCTCTAGCTTTAATGAATGAGCTAAGATCACAAGTTTTACTGGTAGATGCTGATTCAAAGACAATTGGTGACCAAAATGTTCTTTTGGGTTTAAAGCCAAATAAAACCATTAAAGAAGTTGTGGGAATGAGTACTGGTTTATCATCAACTCCGATGAATCAAATAGTAACACTTCACTCAAGTGGGTTAGCTTATCTAGGTGCAGTTAGAGGGCCAGAAGAAAAGTTAGAAGTTAATCCAGAGGCTGTCATGAGACAGATGGAGTTTTTTAGTAGACAATTTAAATTTATAGTTGTGGATCTTGGAAATGATATTGGTCCATTACAAAATGCTTTTCTATTGGAAGCCACAGCAGCTTTTGTAATCACGACTCCTGAAATTTTAGTTGTGGCTCAGACTCAGAGGCTTATAAATGATTTGATGTCAGCAACTTTTCCAAAAGATATGTTTCAGTTAGTAATTAACAAAGTTTCAACTTCAGGGATTTCGCCTCAAGAAATAAGTAATTCTTTACGGATGCCTCCAATGGGAGTTATTCCACAAGATGATACAACGTCATCTACGTCTATTCAAAAGTTTACTCCTTTTGTTTTATCTCAACCCAAAGCTCCGATTACAGGAAGTTACTATGATATTGTTCGTAGATTGACGGGCGGAACACTGCAACGCCTTAAAGCTTTAATTAAGCCTAAGGCAAATTCTTTAAATCCTACAGCGAGTTCAGGAGTTGAAGTTAATTCTAGCGCCAACAATAATCAAATCTCATTAGACCCTCAAGTTCAATTACGCTTACGAGTTCATTCGGAATTACTAAGGTCACCAGAAATTAGTAAAATGATGAAAGAAACTTCGCAAGATGAAAGTCGTCAGAGTGAGATGCGTGAAAGAACTAAGAGAGAGATCACTCAAATTGTTGATAAGGAAGCTCCGGATCTTGCCCGTGATAAGCGTCAGCAACTAATTAAAGAAGTTTTAGAGGAAGCTTTGGGACTAGGTCCTTTAGAAGATTTGTTGGCAGACAAAGATGTTTCTGAAATTATGATCAATGGCTCAAAAAGAATTTTTGTAGAAAAAGGTGGAAGGCTGACACATTTAAAGGAAGTCCAGTTCACCTCTAATGATCATCTACGGAGAATAATAGAAAGAATTGTGACTCCATTAGGAAGACAAATTAATAGTGCTTCACCTATGGTTGATGCGCGTTTACGTGATGGTTCAAGGGTAAACGCGATTATTGAGCCTTGCTCAATCGACGGTCCAGCAGTGACCATTAGGAAATTTAAAAAAGGTGGAGTAACTCCAGAAAAATATGTTGAGTTTGGTTCGATGACTAAAAACATGATCGACTTTCTTAGAATTTGTGTCGAGAATGGTATGAATATTGTTATTTCTGGCGGTACAGGTTCAGGTAAAACGACTTTATTAAATATGATGTCTTCGTTTATCCCAACAACCGAAAGAATTGTAACTGTAGAAGATGCAGCGGAATTGCAATTGCAACAAGATCATGTTGTCAGACTAGAGACAAGACCTTCTTCAATGGAAGGAAGTCATGCCATTCATATCAGAGACCTTATAAAAAACGCCTTAAGGATGCGCCCTGATCGTATCGTGGTGGGCGAATGTCGTGACGGGGCAGCATTGGATATGCTGCAAGCCATGAATACAGGTCATGATGGCTCGATGACCACAACGCATGCGAATAATGCCAAAGAGTGTGTTTCGCGTTTAGAGACCTTGTGTATGATGGCAGGGATGGATCTTCCAGCTAAAGCTATCAGAGAGCAAATTGCAAGTGCAGTTCATTTGATTGTTCAAGTCTCAAGACTCTCTGATGGATCACGTAAAGTTTTATCTATTACTGAGGTAGATGGAATACAAGGTGATGCTGTGACCTTAGCACCTATCTTTATATTTAAAGAAACAGGCTATGATGCTAAAAAGAAAATTTTAGGTAATTTCCAACCCACAGGATATGTACCTAAAATTATCCAAAAATTAGCTGCGAAAAGTGTTATCGTACCTAAGGAGCTATTTATCGCAGAAGCACCTAAACCAAGTACTGTGTCAGGAGTACCTGGAAGTAATTCAGTAAACAGTACTGGGGTAGTGAAAAAAAGCAGCTAGACAAAATAAGAATATGTAGAACAAACTTTGGGAGAGATTTTTAGGCATGGAATTTTTATTTAAACCATTTATTTTTATACCTCTTGTGACTATTGCCATAGCTATAGCCGTGTATAACTTTAGTGGTTTTTTTTCGAAAGTTTTTTCAAAAAAATCTGAAAACTCTAAAAATACAATTCTGGAGTATTACCGTCTTATGGGAGTTAGTGTTGATCCCAAAAAAATAACTTGGCTTCTTTATGGTATGAGTTTTGGACTGGGGGCTGTATTCTTTTTTATTTTGTGGCCTAATATCATTCCAGGTTTGATTTTTGGAGTCAGTGTTGGTATTGCAGGATGGAACTTGCCACTATTACTTGTAAAAGCCAACTATGAAAGAAGATGTGGGAAGTTTGTAGAACAGATGGTTGATGGCCTTACTATTATGGCTAATGGTATTAAGACAGGTTCAAATCCAGTCCAGTCTATGCAGCGAGTGATTGAAATTATGGGAAATCCAATAAGTCAGGAGTTCCAAAATATAGTCAGTGAAACTCAACTTGGGTCTAGTTTTGAAGAAGCTCTGACAAAGTTGGGTCAGAGAATTCCTCGACCTGATGTTCAAATGTTTGTTACTTCTATAAATATTCTAAAAGAAACAGGTGGTAATTTAGCAGAAACATTTGAAACCATTGTCTATGTCATAAGAGAAAGACAAAAAATAGAGAAGAAAATTGAAGCCATCACTTCTAAAGGAGTTATGCAAGGGATTATCGTTATGTTAGTTCCATTTATTATTTTTGTAGTATTTCTGTTTTTAGATCCAGCCTTCATTAGGCCAATGTATACTACGACTATGGGCTATATTTTGCTTTTTGTAATGCTAGTCCTGCAAGTAATTGGTGGAATTTGGATAAAAAAAATTGTTACAATTAAGGTATGAGATTTTTTTTGGATCTTTATTAAGGATGATAAAATGAAATTTAGATTTTCAATAACTTCATGGGCTCACATCATTACATCGTCATTAGCTATAATTTTATTTTCGATCAACGCTAAAGCGATCGTAGATATGAAAAATGCGAATTACTCTAACACATGGACTGATTTCCATTTAGATGGAACAGGTTATGATTTAAAGCTTGAGCGGACTTACAACAGTAGAACTTTGTTTAACGGAATATTTGGTTTTGGTTGGTGTACTAACTTTGAGACCAAGTTAGATGTAACAAGCGAAAGTAATTTAAAGATCAAAGAGTGTGGAGCTGGTTCAGAGCTTGTGTTTTCACAACGGGAAATAAGTAAACAGGATGTGGAAAAAACTGTGGATTTTATTATTTCAAAAATGAAAGCAGAGAAAGTTGCAGGAAGAAATGATGAATTTTACAAAAAGAAGAAAGAAGAATTTTTAGAGTCTGACGATCTTAGAGCTTATGAAGCTAAGAAGTATGGAATGGCGACAAAGTTAGTTGATGGAAGTAAGTTTTTGGCCAACGGAAAAGAAGTCGACTCAATTATCTTCAAGACAAGTTATTATGAGCGCACTTTGCCAGATGGATCAAAGCAAAGGTTTAACTCTCAAGGGCAATTGACCCATATGTATGACAAAAATGGAAATATGCTGAAACTTGAATATGATAAAGTGGGATTACTAAAAGAAGTAGCTGATACTAATGCTAGAAAACTTACGTTTAAGTATTATCCAAATAAAAAAGTTCACCAAATTCTTGGGCCAAATAGTTTAAAAGCTGAGTATCAATATCAAAATGTTGATGACCTTTCCTATTCAATTGATTCGAAAAAATACGCTACTAAATATAAATATGATGATTTACATAATTTAACAGATATTACCTTCACTGATGGCTCAAAAGTAAGTATTAAGTATGATCAAAATAATGATTGGGTTATTGGTTTTGTAGATAGAGATAAATGTTCAGAGACTTACGGATATGAGGTGGATAAAAAAGATCCTAAGGGACATTTTTGGTCTACAGTTAAAAAAGTTTGTGGCAAAGAGACGGTGGCACAAAGTAAGTATGAATTTTGGCATAAACAAAAAGCCAATGGGGAGTATGTTTTATCTAGAGTTCTTTCCATAGAAAATGATAAAGAAGTAGATATTAGTTACCATGAAACTTTTGGTAGACCTATTTCTATTCGTAAAAATGGTGAAAAAATGACCTATGAATATACACCAGATGGACTTGTAAAAAGTAAAACGACTAATAATGTGAAGTTAGCTTTTGAATATGGAGCTGCTATTAAAAAACCAACTAAAGTGTCTATTGAAAATTTCAATGAAAAAGGAAAAAAAGTAAATTCTCGCTTTACGAAGTTTCAATATGATACAAAGGGCAATTTAAATTATGCAGAGAATTCCGATGGGCAAAAAATTGAGCTATCCTATGATAGCAAGGGAAGGATAACTCAGATTGTGGATCAGGCTAAAAAAGTAGTAAAACTTCAGTATGAAGAAAAGTATAATAAACCGGTGATAGTTGCTAGGCCGGGTTTAGGTAGCATTAAGGTCGCTTATAAGGCCAATGGAGACATTAGTAAAGTTGACAGTAAAGAAGGCCCTAGTGTGGCCATGCAAGTTGCAAGTACCTTTAATAACTTACTTGATATCATTGCCCCTGCAACTCAGGAACTTTTCTTATAGGAGTTAAATTATGAAAAAAATAATGACAGTACTAATATTAATCAATTTTTTAAGCTTTTCTTTATTCGCAGAAGCACCTAAATCTGAATGTGCTAATGGGGAGACGAATTGTTTGCCGACAACGACAACTCCAGTAAATCAATGCGAAGTTGGTGATCAAACCTGCGAGGGAACTTTAGCAAGTAAGCCAGTTAATTGCGACAGTACCAATGTAAACTCTGTAGGTGGATTAAGTAAGTGTGAGTTGAACGGTGGAACTGCGACAGTTCTTCCAAAAACCACATTCAATCGCAAATCAGTTTTCAAAACAAAATCTGATGGCACTGTAGTTCCTGCTGGTGTAACTACAGAAAAATCACAATAGAATTCCTGCTCTAATAAAAGTGTTCAATTTTGATGAATTTTAGTTTGATATTTTATTACTAGCTATGAAATAGCCTTCATAGCTAGAGCCTAAATTAGATAAAAATTCCAGCCGTGCTTCTAACTTAACCTTTGCTCTTTGCTTACGAGTTAGAGTTTTAAAAAATAAATCTTGTGATTCTAAGCTCCAATGTGAGGCAACTATAAAATCAGAAGAAATAGGTTTTTTGTATTTCATAGCTCCTTCAGCAATAACTAAATCTTGAGTTTTTTCACCATTTAATTGTAAGACATGCAAAAATAAACCATAGCAAGCCGCTGTGGCTATCGCGTACTGGCTACCTCCGAAAGCAGTTCCCTTATGATTCAAGTTAGGTTCTAAAGTAACTTGAATTAAAATATCAGTCATTGTTACTGATTTGATTTCAATTCCTAGTTTAGAGCAGATAGGAATATTCTTGAAGAGGAGCTCTTGAAGTTGAGCTGGAGTCATAACTGCGTTCTAACTTCAAGCTTGCCAGAAACTAAGTCATCAATGGTGTCCGCATGTTGTTTACGAAGAGCTGTTTTGATCGCTAACTCTGTTTTAATTGAAAATTGATTTAAGACTTCTGTATAGGATTTTTTTATGGTTCGAATAACAGCTCCACCATTAAAAACTCTTGTAACTATGTAGGGATTTTGAAGTCCCCAGTCTTCGGTTTGAACATGATAGCTTTTACCTTTAACTGTGATATCTGAATTAAATCCTTTTTGCATCTTAAGATAACTCCTGCGGAAAATTTTAATATACTTAGAAAGTCTAGTCTATTAAAAATCAGATAAAATTTTTTAAAAATGTTCTAAATTGAGATTTTATAGAGTTAAAGAAATAGACAGCAGTCTACTTTAAAAAATGTAACTAGACTTTATTCTATGTTGTCAAAAAGAGGACTCTTTAATTAAGGGCCTAATTAATTTCTCAAAATGAGTGACTAGAAACTAGACTAAAAAAAAATTGAAATACAATATAGACTACATCCATAGGTTCCAAAATTGCTTATTTATAATGTATATATTTTTGTTAGAATAAAAGGATGAAGAATGAAAAATAATAAACGTCGTCAGCTTGCAATATCTGGTTTTTTTTTAGTTCTATCGTTTAATTTTAGTTTTATTCAATTTGCAAATGCTGCTGATGATGGAATAGATTCTATGTTGAAAGCTAAGTCATTAGCTGAGTTCAAAAAAGAAGAGAAAAAGCAAGAGTTAACTCAGAAAATTCTTGACGCGCGAAAAGCGTTAGAAAAATGTAAGGCACAAAAATCTGAAGCAGCATGCGCTGAAGAGAAAGCTAGTCTTAAAGATCTAAATGATGCGTTTAATGCAATTGTTAATAATAGCTTAGATAAAACCCCTGGTAGTTATTCACAAGATTATCAAGATCTATCAGAGGATCTTGAAGGCAAACAACAACAGTGGCAGTCAGATTGTCAGTGGAAGACAAAATATTCTTCAACAGCTGAGGAAAAAAAATGTAAAGGATTACTTAAAGATATCGTTGCATTAGAAAAAAAAGTAAATCGTATAGCTAAAAAAGCAGGTGAAGATAGTCCGTCAGATCTTAAAAAAGAAAACTGTGATGATCTTAGCAAAGAGTATGCAGATGAAATGAAAGAGTGTAATGCAAAATGTATCGAAAAAATGCAGCACTGTAATGAGACAGATGATGATTGGATGAATCAGGATTTGCAACAAACTTTTCAAATGGTAGGCGCTTTTAATGAATACGCAGGCATGGCCGCAACTCTGACTAGTAAGCCAGACTGCACTTTATCTAAAGAAGACTTTAAGGAAGAAAAGACGAACATGAAAGAGGATCTGAGTAAGGCTCAGGAAGAGTTGAACAAATTGAAAAGTGATGAGTTAGAGGCTCAAAAAAATTATGCTGAAAAGATAAATACTTTGAATGAAAAAGAGGCAGGAATCAGAGAGGAAATTGATGGTATGCCTTCAAAATTAGAGAAAAGTAAAAGAGACTTATTGAAAGCTAAAGAAGATGCATTGGCTAAACTACAATCAGCAGTGACTTCACTAGATGCTCAGATTAGAAAGGCAAAAACTGATTATAATGGCATGGTTAGTTCAAAAAATCTTGGTTTAAGAAAATATTCTATGATTAAAATTCAAGAAGAGTGTTTGAAACTTATCGATGGGAGACTAACTTCTGGTGGTGCTAAAGATGTTGGAAGAGATCAAAAAAATCAGCAAATCATAAATCAGTACAATAATAGCCTTAGTGGAGCTTTTAAAAATGGAAAAGCTATTTCTTTAAAGAACGATGCTATCTATAAGGAGTGTGTTAGTGATAAGCAGGCAGAGGGTATTGAGGTAGCTAAACAGACAGTAGATCAAATTAAATCTCAGGGTGAATCTATTAAGGAAATGGAAAAGCAATATGCAACGATATCAAGTGAGCAACAAAAAGCTCAGGATGATTACTCGTTTGAGCTAAAGAGTTTATTGGTATCTGATGCGGCTACATATAGTAAATTAATCCAACAGTACCAAAATGTACAAAATGAAAAAGCACAGGCAAAAACGTTACTAGATCAAGAAATTGCAAATAATCAAAAGCAGCAAAAAGAGTTATCTACTAAAATCCAGATGCTTAATATGAAGCAAATGATGTTTACAATGAGAACTGCACCAACAACCTCAGGGAAAAATTATTATCAAAATTATAATTCATATCAATCTTTAAAAGGTAGGGCCGAGTCCATAAAAACTATGTGTTGTACAGCGACTTATAGTTCTTCATTTTGTGATGCTTTTAAAGGAGATAAAGTTAAGAAGCTCAAAACAACAAAAGCGTCTGATAAGGGCTCTGCTGAAAGTGATTCTGGTAAATAATTGCTTATCATAATATCTACTCACTAAGACTTAGGTGCCAATATGGTTTATGCTTAGCATGAGCCATAATTTTAAAGAGTAAAAATTAGCCCTGATAGTTGATTAATGAGAGACAATTTCATTTACATTTGGTATTTTTTAATACAAGTCATCTATGATTAGGGAGTTATTGTGTTAAAAAAAATAGTGCTGGGCCTTATCGCTTTGATAGTTATTGGTGTGGCTTCAGTGGTTATCTGGCTTGGATCTATTAAATCTGGTTTACCAAAAATTCTTGAAATTAAGGACTATCAACCGTTATTGGTCAGCCCAGTATTCGATAGAAACAATAAAAAAATTGGTGAGTTTTTTAATGAACGAAGAACTGTTGTTCCATATAAGTTAATTCCCGAAAAAGTAGTACAGGCATTTTTAGCTGCTGAAGACGATCAGTTTTTTAAGCACTCAGGTATAAACTATCTTGCAATTATGCGTGCTACACTGGCTAATATGAGAGCTGGTAAAAATGTCCAAGGGGCTTCCACAATAACTCAGCAGGTGGCTAAAACTTTTTTTCTTTCTCCTGAAAAAACATTCTCTCGTAAAATTAAAGAAGTTTTGCTTGCATGGCAGCTAGAAGAAAATCTTCCAAAGGAAGACATTTTATTTTTGTATTTGAATCAAATTTATTTTGGTCATGGCGCTTATGGAATTGAAAATGCTAGCCAGACTTATTTTAAAAAGTCAGTTTCTCAGCTGACTATTCCTGAAGCAGCAATGTTAGCAGGTCTTCCTCAGGCCCCAAGCCGATACTCTCCTGTAACTAATCCAGCAAAGGCAAAAGATAGACAAAAATATGTGATTAATAGGATGGAGAGTGTTGGTTTTATAAGCAAAGAAGAGGCTCAAACTGCCTTGAATCAAAATGTTAAAGTATATATTAGAGAAGATTTTGAAGATAATGCGCCTTATTTCATGGAAACTATTCGTCAAGTTTTATTTCAGCAATTAGGTGAAGAGACAGTACTAGATAAGGGAATAAAAATTTATACGTCCTTAGATATTGATTTACAAAAAGCAGCTCAAGAGTCAGTTCAGCAAGGATTGAAAGCTTTGGATAAGAGGCAAGGTTATCGAGGTGCAGTTAAAACCCTTGCTACTAAGGAAGATGTAGATAAGTTTCTTCAAGCGCGAATGAAATCTTTGATATTGGAAACTTCACCAGAGAGGACTATTCTTACTGATGGCACTTTTGCAGAGATTCAAGCTAAAAAACAAAACAATCCAAATACAAAAATTCCTAGTTATATGAGTTTGAATAAGTCATATGAGGGGGTTGTTAGTCTTGTGGATGATCAGAATGGTTTAACTTATGTAGATCTTCCAGGAACTAGAGGCGTGATTGATTTTGAAACTATGAGATGGGCCAGAAAACCAGATGGCAATAAAAAAGCAGATCTTGATTTGATAAAAAAGCCTTCAGATGCTCTTAAAATAGGTGATGTTATTCTAGTCAAACTACAGCAAGAAAATGTAAGCATATCACGCTTAAAAAATCCTTCAGAATTAAGAGGATTTGTTGCTGTTGAGTTAGATCAAATTCCAGAAGTTGAGGGTGCTTTGATTTCTTTTGATCAAAATACAGAAGATGTTTTGGCAATGGTTGGTGGTTATAATTTTGTTCGTAATAAAAATGAGTTTAACCGTACTATTCAAGCCGTT
>JABWCN010000064.1 GCA_013359135.1 Pseudobdellovibrionaceae bacterium
GCCAGCGTTTGTTCTGAGCCAGAATCAAACTCTCCAAAATATACTTTTAAAGTATTTATTAAATCTTGGTACTAACTATTCAGTTTTCAAAGAGCGGTTTTATTAAACTTTTTTTTTAAAGAAAGTCAACTTTATTTTGTGGAGGCAACAGGGATCGAACCTGCGACCTTCTGAATGCAAATCAGATGCTCTCCCAGCTGAGCTATGCCCCCGATGAAGAGAGCTTTTATTAATTTTTTAATACTTTGTCAAAACTTATTTATAAACGCGGCGTGTTATATAATTTTTATTAGTGCCATTGGAGAGTTATCTCCTTGTCTATTGGGCATCTTAACTACGGATGTATAGCCGCCATTTCTTGTTTGGAATTTTGGAGCTATATCTTTAACTAACTTAATTGCAGCATCTTTATTACTAAGCCTAGCTATTAAAATCCTTAACGAGTTTAAATCATTTTTTTTAGCCAAAGTAATTGACTTGTCAAAATGTCTTTTAATTTCAAATGCCTTAGACTTTGTTGTAACTATACTTTCATTATTTATCAGATTAACTAACAGCCCTTTTATTAACATTTTTTTTGGACCATTTCTTCTGGAAAATCTTTTAGTCAATTTTTTATGCGAACTCATAACACCTACTGTTGCTCTCTTTTAAAATTTGCTGTTGTTGGATCCCATCCTACAGGTGGCCAACCATCAATTTTCATACCCAAACCAAGACCCATCTCAGTTAGAATCTCTTTAATTTCATTAAGTGATTTCCTACCAAAATTCTTTGTTTTTAACATTTCAGCTTCTGACCTAACAACCAACTCTCCAATAAATCTAATATTAGCATTTTTTAAACAGTTTGCAGATCTAACTGACAACTCAAGGTCATCAACTGACCTAAACAAATTATCGTTTAGCTGGGGTGAAAAACCATCTGCTTTCTCATCTTTTGGCTCGAAACTTTCATCAAATATTAAAAAAACTTGCAACTGATCTTTCATTATTTTTGAAGCTAAAGAAACAGCTTCATCCGGCTTTATGGAACCATCAGTCCACACTTCGAGAATCAGGCTGTCGTAGTCTGTTCTTTGCCCTACTCTAGCACTTTGTACACTGTAGTTTACTTTTTTTATCGGACTAAACAAAGAATCTATAGTGATAAAGCCTATTGGAAAAACATCTTGCTTCATATCAGCTGGAACGTACCCTCTTCCAAAGCCAATTACTAAATCTACATTGAAAGTACCATTGGGACCCACCGTAGCTATATGTGAAGCTGGATTCAAAATTTCTACTTTTTCATTCGTGATAATATCAGCTGCCGTAATCTTTCCAGGACCTTTTTTGGAAATTTTTAAGACTACATTATCAGAAGTATACATTTTAAACCTAATTTCTTTTAGATTTAAAATTATATCAGATACATCTTCCAAAACATCCGGCAAAGATGAAAATTCATGCAAAACACCATCAAATTTTACAGCAGTTACAGAGGCTCCCATCATTGAACTCAGCAAAATTCTTCTCAGAGAATTTCCAATAGTAACTCCATAACCTTTTTCCAATGGCCTAACTGTAAACTTACCGTAGTCATCCTTAAAAGTATCTTTATCAACCTCAAATCCTTTAGGTTTGATAAGATCACGCCAAAATTTATAATAGTGCTCTTGCATCTAAATCCTCACTTTATCTTGAATAATACTCAACAATCATATTTTCTTCTACTGGTAAAGATAGTTCATCCCTCAAAGGCAACTCTTTTACTTTACCTTCTTTTTTGGAAGCATCAACCTCTAACCACGAAGGAACAGTTCTTTTTCCATCCAAATTATGAGAAGCAAAAAAATTATTTTTTAAGCTTAATTCAGATACAGAAACTATGTCACCTTTTTTTAGAACAACACTTGGCACATTTACCGTCACTCCATTAACTATAAAGTGTTTATGGAGAACTAACTGTCTTGCCTGCCTTCTTGAGCTTGCCAATCCAAGATTATAAACGACATTATCCAATCGCAATTCCAAACCTTTTAACAACTCTATTCCAGTCATAGAATTTGATTTTGATGCTTTATAAAATCTATTACTAAATTGTTTTTCAGATAGGCCATACCATCTCTTAGCCTTTTGCTTCTCTCTTAATTGAAGTGCAAATTCAGAAAATTTAAGTCTTGACTGACCATGCTGACCTGGAGGATACGGCCTTCTCTCGAAAGAGCACTTATCAGAAAAACATCTGTCACCCTTTAGATATAATTTTAAATTTTCTCTTCTACATAATTTACAAGCACTTTTAACAACACAACTCATTTTTTACCTCTTAAATTCTACGTCTTTTAGGGGGTCTACATCCATTATGAGGCACAGGCGTAATATCTTTCAAAGAAAGAATTTTTAACCCTGTTCCAGATAAAGCCCTTATTGCTGGCTCTCTTCCTGCTCCAGGCCCCTTAAGGTATACTTCAATAGTCTTTAACCCAGTTTCAATCGCTTTTTTTGCAGCATCTTCAGCTGTAACTTGAGCCGCAAAAGGAGTACCTTTTCTACTTCCCTTAAAACCCAAATGACCTGCAGAAGACCATGATATGGTTTCACCTTTCATATCTGTAATTGTGACTATCACATTCCCGAAAGCAGCTTGGATAAAGCATAAACCATTAGGTGAACTTTTTTTATTTTTTTTCTTAGTGATTTTTTTTTCAACAGTATTCATAGTCAATCCTATACAACTTTCTTCTTATTAGCCACAGTCTTTTTAGGGCCTTTTCTAGTTCGCGCATTCGATCTAGTATTTTGCCCTCGTACAGGAAGACCTTTTTTATGCCTTATACCTCTGTAACAATTTAAATCAGTCAATCGCTTAATTGAAAGACCTATATCTCTTCGTAAATCACCTTCAACCTTAAAATTTTGCTCTACTAATCCTCTAATCCCAGCAACATTCTCATCAGTTAAATCTTCTGTCCTTAATGAATCCTTAAGACCCAATTTAGAACAAATTTCTTCAGATCTGGTTTTTCCAATTCCAAAGATATAAGTTAATGCGACTACTACTCTTTTATTTTTAGGTAAATCAACCCCAAACAACCTAGCCATTATTTATCCTTGTCTCTGTTTGTGTTTTGCGTTTTCACATATAACACGAACAACACCTTTTCTTTTAATTATTTTACACTTATTACAAATTTTTTTTACTGATGGTTTAACTTTCATAAAACTTCCTAATATCATTTTTTATTAAATTGTCTATTCTTAATTAAAATTAACTCTTCTCGGTGTAATTTTTTTACCTTTTAAAAAACCTTCATATTTTTGAGTCAAAATATATGAATTTATTTGTTGAGCTGTATCCAATGCTACGCCAACAAGAATCAATAAAGACGTACCTCCAAAATAAAAAGGTAGCTTTAACTGTGAAACTAAAATTCCTGGCATAATGCAAATAAAACTTAAATAAATACAACCAAGAACATTAATCCTATTTAAAACCTCTTGAATGTAATACGCAGTACTTGACCCAGATCGAACACCTGGAATAAAAGCACCTGATTTTTTTAGGTTATCAGAAATATCATTTGGATTAAATATTATGTCTGTATAGAAAAAAGAAAAAAACACAATTAAAAATACAAATAATATATTAAAAATAACTCCATTTGGGTGAATTGCCTCTTGAATTGACCTAAGCCATGGGGTTTGAGTAAATTGCGCAATAGTTGCAGGAAACATTAAAATTGAGCTAGCAAAAATTGGTGGAATAACTCCAGCATAGTTCAACTTAACAGGAAGGTGAGAAGTTACCTGTTTAGCTGTTTGACTCTGAGTGTTCCTTTGAGAGTAATGAACTATTAACTTCCTTTGGGAACTTTCCATGAAAATAACAAATGCTACTACACCAACCATTAGCAAGACTAACAAGATCATAGTAAAAAAAGTAATTTCATTTTGAGACAACAAAGAAAACAACTGCTTAGCGCCTCCCGGGATAGCTGAAGCAATACCAGTAAAAATTATCAAAGAAGACCCATTACCAATACCTCGCTCAGTTATCTGCTCCCCTAGCCACATTATAAAACAGGTCCCTGCAGCTAAAGTTAAAATTGCTATAATTTCAAATGGAACTACACCCACGAAAGGAGACGTTACCAACATATGACCAGTTTGGGATCTGTAATTAATAAGAAATTTACTCATTCCAAAACCCTGAACTAAAGCAAGTACAAGAGTAAAATACCTAGTATATTGATTGATCTTTTTTCTGCCAGGTTCACCTTCTTTTTTCAAGTTTTCTAAATATGGCACAGCAGATGAGAGAAGTTGAAAAATTATAGATGAAGAAATATACGGCATAATTCCCAAAGCAAAAATACTGAATTGAGAAAAAGCACCACCAGTAAATGAGTTGATCAATCCAAAAATCCCAGATGAGTTACTTTTAAACAACTCCATAACAGCATTTGAATCAACACCTGGGGTTGGTATATGAACACCAATTCGATATACAGAAAGAGCAATTAGAGTAAAAAAAATCTTTTTTCTTAACTCGCTATTTTCAAAAAAAGTTGCTGCTAAAGACACATTACTTCCTTGTTAAAGTGTTGTTACTTTTCCACCATTTTTTTCAATAAGATCTTTAGCTGATTTTGAAATTTTATTAATCGTTAAATTCAAATTTGCTACAGGGTTTCCTTTAGATAAGAGCTTATAAGGACCAGCTTTATAAACTTTATTTAAAACATCAAGATCAATCTTAGACCCTAAATTTTCTAAATCCTCAAAAGTCAATAGTACGTATGCTTTCTTAAAAAGGGCATTTGTAAAACCAAACTTTGGAAGCCTTCTATGTAAAGGAGTTTGACCTCCCTCAAAGCCTCTTCTAATAGATCCACCACTTCTTTGCGTTTGACCTTTTCCACCCTTACCGCTGTATCCGCCCAATCCAGAACCAATACCTCTACCAACTCTTTTTCTATAATGAACAGAACCTTCATTAGGCTTTAAATTACTTAAAAGTTTCATTTTAATTACCTTTTTCCAACCTGACTAAATGTTGAATCTTTCTAATTTGTCCCCTAAATTGCGGAGTATCTATAAAAACTTTATTTGAATTTATTTTTTTTAAACCAAGAACAGCAACAGTTCTTTTTTGAGACTCAGTACAACCAATCAAAGACTTAATCAAAGTTACACTAAATTTTTTCATTTTTGACTCCAGCCTTTAACTGCATTAAGCCATCAATTGTAGCCCTGACAGCATTATGTGGGTTTCTAGTACCAACACACTTAGTTAAAATATCTTTTACGCCAACTGATTCAAGAACAGACCTAACAGCTCCACCAGCTATAACACCAGTACCCTCTGAAGCAGGTTTTAAAATAACCTTTGCAGAACCAAACGTTCCAATAACTTCATGGTTTATCGTTCTGTTATCTTTTAAATTCACTGAGTATGAGTTTTTTCTTGCCGACCTCGTAGCTTTCCCGATTGCCTCAGGAACCTCACCAGCTTTACCTGACCCAAAACCAACTTCACCCAACTTATTTCCAACAACAACAAGAGCAGCAAACGAAAATCTTCTACCGCCTTTAACGACTTTGGTGACTCTATTAATAGCCACAACTCTTTCTTCTAAATCTGAAACTACTTTTTCCATCACTACCTCTTAAAACTTTAAACCGTTTTCACGGGCAGAATCTGCAAGAGACTTTACTCTTCCATGATATATAAAACCATTACGATCAAACACTACATTTTCAACTTTGTTTTCCAAAGCTTTTTTAGCAATAAGTTTTCCAACCTCAACAGCTTTTTGTTTCAAACTAACCTTGGAAGATATCTCAAGTGATGAAGCTTGAAAAAGTGTTTTCTGAGAAACATCGTCTATAATTTGTGCATAAATATTATTCAAAGATCTGTAAATACACAATCTTGGTCTAATTAAAGTACCAGCAACTTTTTTTCGTATTCTTGTTTTCTTTGAAAGCCTGTTAGCTAGCCTTTCAGAATATGTTTTTTTAATTATAATTTTCATAATATTTCCTATTTTCCAGCTGATTTACCGGCTTTACGCTTGATAACTTCCGTACTATACTTAATTCCCTTACCCAAATACGGCTCCGGAGGCCTGAAACTCCTAATTTTCGCTGCAACCTGGCCAACCAGCTCTTTATTAGCTCCAACAATCGATATATTAGTTTGTTTTTCGACTTTTATCTCAATGCCTTCGGGTATAGAGTAACTTACAGGATGACTGTACCCCAATGACAACTCTAGTTTTTTTCCAGAAACAGAAGCTCTGTAACCCACACCATTCAGCTCCAAAGATTTTGAAAAACCCTTAACAACACCATGAACAGCATTTTGTATCAATGCCCTACAAAGGCCATACGCGGCCTTTGTTTTTTTATCAGAGTTATTTATTGTCAAAATAATTTTTTTATCTACTAATTTAACATCAACACCTTCAATTTTATTAATATTCAGCGTCGACTTTGGCCCTTTAACTGAAATGAAATCACTAGAGAGGTCAATTTGTGCCCCCTCAATAGAAATAGGTAACTTTCCAATCCTAGACATTTTTAACTCCCTACCAAACCTGGCAGAGAATTTCTCCGCCTATTTTTAAAGCTTTAGCTTGTTTACTAGACACTATTCCTTTATTTGTACTCAAAACACTAAACCCATAACCAGAACGCACACTGGGAATATCAATATGAGCTGAGTATATTCTACGACCCGGAGTGCTGACACGTTGTATATTTTTAATTACATGAGCGCCAAGATCATCATATTTAAGATATATTCTCATAATACCTTGCTTTGAATCCCGAGCAACTTTAAAGGTTTTAATATAGCCTTCATCTTGCAATATTTTCGCTATACCAATGCGCATATTTGAAGCTGGAGTATCAAGCTTTTCTAGCCTTGCCGAGCCTGCATTTCTTATACTTGTTAAAAACTGTGCTATTGTATCCATACTCAATATCTCCTACCAACTTGCTTTTGTGACGCCAGGTATTCTTCCAGCTAATGCTAATTTTCTAAACTCTAATCTACAAACGCCAAATTTTCTATAATTTCCCCTTGGCCTTCCAGTCAGTTCACATCTTAATTTGTATCTTGAAATTGATGTATTTCTAGGTAGCTTATTCAACTTTAGCCTGTATTCCATTCTTTTCTCTAAAGACAAAGATACATCCTTTGATTTTTCCTTTAAATCCTCTCTGAATTTAAAATACCTAGTCGCCTTATCTAACTTTTTCTTGTTTTTGACAACAGATGATAATCTAGCCATAATTTTCCTTTATTTTCTAAATGGAACGCCTAAAGATTCTAACAACGCTCTACCATGTATATCATTTTTAGCCGAAGTACAAATAGTTATATTCATTCCTCTTATTTTTTCTATTCTATCATAGTTTATCTCAGGAAATACAATTTGCTCTTTAAGTCCCATATTGTAATTCCCTTTGCCATCAAAGCCTTTTGATGGCAAACCACGAAAGTCTCTAACTCTAGGCAAAGCTAAATTGTTAAGCCTGTCTAAAAAAGACCACATATTATCTTTTCTTAGAGTTACCCTGGCACCAATAGAAAGACCCTTCCTTAATTTAAAATTTGAAATAGCCTTTTTTGATTTAGTCATAACTGCTTTTTGTCCAGTTATCGCTGTTAATTCATCAACTACACTGTTAAGAATTTTTGGGTTTTGCACAGCTTCACTAGTACAAACGCTAACTACAATTTTTTCTAACCTTGGAACTTCCATTACATTTTTAAGTCCCAATTTTTTTATTAGCTCTTTTTTAATCTCTTGGTCATATTGCATTTTTAATCTATTCATAGCTTTTCCTTATAAAACTTCCGGAGCTAGAGACACAATTTTTACAAATTGTTTAGCTCTTAACTCTCTTGCAACCGGACCAAAAATTCTTGTTCCAATCGGTTCTTTTGCAGCATTTATTAAAACTGCTGAATTCTCGTCAAATTTAATATAGGATCCATCAGGTCTTTTAAGCTTGTGTGTTGTTCTAACAATTACAGCCTTTGCAACATCACCTTTTTTTACCTTAGAATTAGGTATTGCATCTTTAATTGAAACAACAATTATATCTCCAATCGAAGCAAATCTTCTTTTTGAACCACCCAAAACCTTCACACACATAACTTCTTTTGCTCCAGAATTATCAGCAACAGAGAGTCTAGATTGCATTTGTATCATAAATTTATCCTATTAATTAATAATTTTTACGAGAGTCCATCTTTTAAGCTTACTTAAAGGTCTTGACTCTCTTATTAAAACCTTATCTCCAATTTTCGCTTCATTTTTTTCATCGTGAGCTTTAAAAACCGAAGTTTTTTTCATGTATTTACCATACTTTTCGTGCTTAACTAATCTTGAGACAGATACTGAAATTGTTTTCTGCATTTTATTGCTAACAACTTCGCCAACTAATTCCATTTTATTTGAATTGCTCATAACTACTTGTCCCCTTTTTTACTCGTTATAGCAGTATTTAAACGAGCTATATCTTTTTTCACTACTCTAATTTTCAAAGGATTAGACAGCTGTCCTAATTTGTTTTTAATTCTTAACTCATAAAGCTCAGCATTAAGAGTTTCTAATTCTTTTTTTAATTCTTTTAAGCCTAAGTTGTTCAAATCACTATAATTCATACACTACTCTCTCATCAAAAATCTTGTTTTAAAAGGAAGCTTATGCGCAGCTCTCTCAAAAGCCTCTTTAGCCTGCTCAGGTGTCACCCCATCAATCTCAAACAGAACTTTTCCAGGAAGGATTTGAGCAACCCAAAACTCTGGATTTCCCTTACCACTTCCCATCCTAGTTTCAGCTGCTTTTTTTGTTACAGGAATATTAGGAAACACTCTGCACCAAATTTTCCCACCTCTTTTAACACTTCTAGAGATGGCAATCCTTCCAGCCTCCAGCTGTCTCGCTGTTAACTTACCATTTTCAACTGCCTGTAGGCCAAAATCACCGAAATCTAAATTAGAACCTCTGTAAGCTAAACCTTTCGATCTACCAACAAATTGCTTTCTCCACTTAACTCTCTTAGGACTTAACACGACCAGCCTCCTCTACTTCACGAGTACTCAAAATATCACCTTTATAAATCCAAACTTTAACACCAATTATTCCATAGGTCGTCAAAGCTTCAGCTGTTCCATAATCAATATCCGCTCTTAAGGTATGAAGAGGTACACTTTTTTGATTGTACCACTCAGACCTAGCAATTTCCGCACCGTCAAGTCGGCCAGAAACACGTATTTTTATTCCCTTAACTCCACCTTTGATCGCTGCAGCAAGAGCCTTCTTCATAGCTCTACGCCACGAAACACGCTTCTCTAATTGCAATGCAATATTCTCACCCACCAACTGAGCATCAATATCTGGCTTACGTACTTCTTGAATATTAAGAAAAACTTCACTTTTGGTTAAAGCCTGAACCTCTGACTTTAAAGAGTCAATGCCAGTACCTTTTTTTCCAATTACAATTCCAGGCCTTGCCGTTTGAATTATAATTTTTAATTTTTCCGCTGCTCTTTCTATCTCAATTCTAGCAACACCAGCATGCTTTAACTTAGATTTTAAATAATCGCGCAACTTCAAGTCTTCGTGCAGGTTATCAAAAAATTTTCTACCTTTTGCAAACCATCTAGATTCCCAAGTTCTTATTACTCCAACCCTAAAACCGACAGGATTAACTTTTTGACCCACTTTACTTCTCCTCTAATACAACATTGAGATGACTAGTTTTTTTCTTAACACCAAATGCCCTACCCTGAGCCCTAGGCCTAAATCTTTTTAAACTTGGCCCCTGATCAACATAAATAGTTTTTACAATCAATCTTTCCACATCGATAGTTTTCTTGAACTCAGCATTTGCTACAGCCGACTCAATTAGCTTTTTAAATAACTCAGCAGACTTTTGATTCATAAAAGAAAGTGTCTTCAAAGCGTAGTCAACTTTTTTTCCGCGAACTAGGTCCGCAACTAATCTTGCCTTTTGAGCTCCAACTCTGGCATATTTTAATGATGCTTTTGCTTCCATAAATTCCTATTTCTTTGCTGCTGGTGCGGCTTGCGCTTTTTTCTCAGCATGTCCGTTAAATGTTCTAGTAGGAGCAAACTCTCCAAATTTGTGACCAATCATATTTTCCGTAACGTACAATGGAACAAACTTCTTACCATTATGTACAGCAAAAGTTAATCCAATAAAATCAGGCAAAATCGTCGATCTTCTAGACCAAGTCTTTATAACCTTTTTATCATTTTTTTCAATAGCATTGTTAATTTTACTCATTAAATGATGATCAACAAATGGACCTTTTTTAAGTGATCTAGCCATTTTATCCTACTTTCGTCTTTTCACTATAGAATAGTCAGTACGTTTTGAATTTCTAGTTTTGAAGCCCTTACAAGGCTGTCCCCACGGAGTTACTGGGTGATGACCTTTTCCAACTCCCTCTCCTCCACCTAGCGGATGATCAACTGGATTCATTGCCATACCTCTGACGGAAGGCCTGATACCTCTCCATCTTGATCTACCAGCTTTACCTAAGCTTATATTTTCATTATCTGTATTACCAACCTGCCCGATAGAAGCCCTACAAACAGAAAGCACTTGCTTAACTTCTCCAGATGGCAACCTTACCTGACAATACTTATCTTCTTTTGCTACCAATACAGCAGCAGCCCCAGCTCCTCTGCATACTTGTCCACCTTTTCCAGGCCTAAGCTCAACGTTATGAATCGTAGTTCCAACAGGTATAAACTTGAGAGGAAGGGAGTTCCCAGGTTTAATATCAGCCTTATCACTTGATTGAACTCTATCACCCACACTTAGCCCAATAGGACAAAGTATATAAGCTTTTTCGCCATCAAGATAATGCAAAAGCGCAATTCTGCAAGTTCTGTTTGGATCATACTCAACAGAATGAACAACAGCAGGAACTTCAAGTTTTGCTCTTTTAAAATCAATAACTCTATATAATTTCTTATGACCGCCACCAACATGGCGCATAGTTATCCGACCGTAATTATTTCTTGCACTGCTTTTTTTCAATCTTGTAGTTAATGACTTCTCTGGCTCAAATTTAGTTATTTCCGAAAAATCATATCCAGTCATTCCCCTTCGCCCATCAGAAGTAGGATTAAAAACTTTAATGCCCATATTACACACCCTCAAACAAAGGAATCTTCATACCTTTTTGTAATTTCACATATACTTTTTTAAAATATGTTTTAGAGACTTTTGCATTTCTCTTATTAGTTTGCGCCCTGGAAAAAATAGCAGTTCTTACTGACTCAACCTTAACATCAAATTTTTTCTCTAAGAAATTTCGAATTTCAGGCTTACTATAAATTTGATTAGCTTTAAAAACGTAAGTACCAGCTTCTGCATTCAGAGCAGCTTTTTCTGTAATTAAAGGATATAAATCTAGATGCTTCATTATCCCACCACCCCAACTTTATTTAAAAGATCTTGAATAGAACCTTTTGTACAAATAAGACCTTCATATTTTAACAAATCAAAGACATTCAATCCCACAGTAGGTATTAAAACGAAATTTGATAGATTTTTTGATGCCCTAACCAGCTCATGGCTTGGCTTTGAATCACAGATCACAGCTCTATTCAAACCAAAATTTTTCAAACTTTTATTAAGAGCGTTTGTCTTACCATTGGACTCTATAGAATCAACAACAACTAGCTTTTTATTTGAAATCAAGTGAGTTAATGCCATTCTTAAAGCCGACTTTCTCATCTTCTTAGGCACAGAAAAAGAGTAATCCCTTGGCTGAGGACCAAACGTTGTCCCCCCACCGGGCATCAATGGAGATCTTGTAGAACCCTGTCTCGCATTACCAGTTCCTTTTTGCTTAAAAGGCTTTTTTCCACCACCACTAACAAGACCCTTGGTCTTGGTCATATGCGTTCCCTGCCTTCGACCTGCCAACTGCCACTTTATAATGGTATGAAGCAGAGATTCATCAACAGCACCACTTAAAACAACCTCAGGAACATCGACCGTTCCAACTTTTTTATTTTCAACGCTAAACACATCCAACTTTGACATAGCCTACACCTTAACCATTCTAATTAAAGAGTTTCTCGCCCCAGGCACTGAACCCCTAACAATAACAACACTCTCTTCAGGAATTACATCATAAACCTTAAGATTCTTGACAGTAACTGTCTCATCACCCCAATGACCAGGGAATTTCTTTCCAGGCATTACTCTTCCAGGCCAAGTCCTATTTCCACTCGATCCAGGCTGTCTATGAAACTTTGAACCGTGAGATGCTGGCCCTCCAGCAAAACTCCATCGCCTAACAGAACCCATAAAGCCATGGCCTTTAGATTTAGCAGTTACCTTGATCAAATCGCCCTTAGAAAGAGAATCAATAGAAACCTGCGCTCCTAACTTAACATCAGACAAATCAGAAAGACGAACTTCCTTAACATACCGAAAACCAGCGTCAAAACCAATTTTTTTGGCAACACCAATTTCTGCCTTATTTGAGTTTTTAACTTTCTTAGGATCACATGAAATTTGCAAAGCACTGTATCCATCATTTTCAACAGTTTTTACTTGTGAGACATACCAAGGTGAGTACCTTAAGATGGTTACTGGCACTGCGGTACCATTTTCATCAAAAAGGGTAGACATCCCTTCCTTGAAAGCATATATAGAATTTAATTTAATTTGATTAGTTTCGCTCATATTTCACCTTAATTAGCAGACAATTTAATTTCAACATCAACACCAGCAGAGAGGTCCAACTTCATAAGTTGATCAATCGTTTGCTGCGTAGGCTCCAAAATATCTAACATTCTTTTATGAGTTCTTATTTCAAACTGCTCTCTAGATTTTTTATCAACGTGAGGAGACCTTAGAACTGTATATCTATTAATTCTAGTTGGCAAAGGTATAGGTCCAGCAACTTTAGCTCCTGTCCTCCTTGCTGTATCAACAATTTCTTTCGTAGATTGATCCAATAGCTTATGATCAAACGCCTTTAAACGTATTCTGATTTTTTGACTTTGCATATTTTCTTCTCTGTTTTCTCTTAGTTATGGCCACATCAAAAGCTTTTTTCCCATTAATTAAGAAGGGGGGAGCTTTCTGTAAGCATTTTTATATTGAGAGCCTGTGAATATTTACAAATAAACTAAATATGTCAAATGTTTTTTTTCATCTACCCATTAAATTTAATATTTCATTAGAAATTTTTAATGGAACAGGAGAATATTGCAAAAATTCCATAGAAAAAGTTGCCCTTCCCTGACTCAAACTTCTAACATCTGTAGCATAACCAAACAAAGACCCCAATGGAATTTCTGAATGAATAATCTGCATTCCAGATTGTTTTGTTTCGATTGAGGTAATTTTACCCCTTCTTGAATTCACATCTGATACAATATTACCAATAAAGTCTTCAGGTACCATAATTTCAACTTTAAAAATTGGTTCAAGAATTTCTGGAGAACAAACCTTCAACGCCTCTTTAAAAGCAAGCATAGTTGCAGCTTTAAAAGCAATTTCAGATATTGTTTCCTTTTTGTATTCAATGGATAGCAAAGTAAGTCTTACACCCAACATAGAAAAACCAGCTAAAATTCCAACCTCAGCGCTTTCCTTAAAACCATTCTCAACAGCCTTTAGCATCAAATCATTAAATTCTTTATTTAACAAAACCTCAGACTCAAACTCAATTCCTTTATCTAAAGAAATTGGTTCAACTAAAATTTTCACCTTTGCAAAGTGATCCTCTCCACCAATATTTTTCTCAAATATAAACTCTTGAATAGACGAGTCTTTAATAGCTTCCCTATAAGAAACTTGAGGTCTTCCTTTATTTGCCTGGACTTTAAATTCTCTCAATAATCGATCAAGTAAAATCTCCAAATGCAACTCACCCATACCATAAAGTAAAGTTTGCCCTGTTTCACCATCAATTTTTACCCGACAAGAAGGATCTTCTTTTTGCAATTTTTCAAGAGATATCATCATCTTCTCTTGATCAGCTGAAGATTTAGCTTCAACGACCACAGAAATAACAGGCTCTGGAAATCTAATTGACTCCAAAATTATTATTCTTTTGTCATCACAAAGTGAGTCTCCAGTGCCGGTAAATTTGAGACCAATTACCGCTCCGATATCTCCAGCTTTCAATGATGCAACTTCTTCACGATGATTAGCATGCATTTTTAAAATTTTTTGTATTTTTTCTCTTTTATTGAGTCGAGGATTTATTAAAGTATCACCCACTTGTAAAGTACCAGAGTAAGCTCTTACGTAGGTCAAGTTGCCAGAAAAAGGGTCGTTTGCAATTTTGAAAGCTAACCCAACAAAAGGATCATCAAAACTCAATTGAAAACTTACAGGTTTTTCTGTTTTAAAATCTAAGGCATTAATATTTTTCTTATCCAACGGGGAAGGTAAATAATCTATTACAGCATCTAAAAGTGGTTGAATTCCTTTATTCTTAAAAGCAGAGCCACATATAACAGGAAATGCTTTTAATGATAAAACAGATTTTCTTAGAGATTTTTTTAAAACCTCTAACGAAAATTCTTCTCCATTCAAAAACGCATCAATCAAATCATCATCAGCTTCAACAATTTTTTCTACAACTTTTTTTCTTAAATCCAAAATCTCTTGTAAATTATCTTCAGGAATGTCTAACTCATGAAACTCATCACCAAACTTAGATCCACTTTCCCAGAGATACAACTTCATAGCTAAAATATCTACAACACCTCTAAACTCATCTTCGACCCCATAAGGAACTTGCAGTACTATAGCATTTGCATTGAGTTTACCAACAATAGAATCAACTGAAGAAAAAAAATCAGCCCCAACTCGATCCATTTTATTTATAAAACAAACCCTAGGAACATTATGTTTATTAGCTTGCCTCCAAACTGTTTCCGACTGAGGCTCAACTCCACTAACGGCATCAAAAACAGCAACAGCACCATCTAATACCCGAAGAGACCTCTCTACTTCAATAGTGAAGTCTACATGCCCCGGAGTATCTATTAAATTAATTCTGAAATTTTTCCAACTTAGAGTTGTAGCGGCAGAGGTTATCGTAATACCTCTTTCTTGCTCCTGAACCATCCAGTCCATGGTAGCATTACCCTCATGGACTTCACCAATCTTATGACTCTTACCTGAATAAAATAGTATTCGTTCTGAAGTAGTAGTCTTGCCGGCATCGATATGCGCGGCAATACCAATATTACGAGTAAAAAACAGATCTTCAACTTTAGCAGGCTCTTTAGCCGACATCTTAATTACCAGTTATAATGTGAAAATGCTTTATTTGCCTCAGCCATTCTATGAACGTCTTCTTTTTTCTTTATTGAATTACCCTTACCGTTATACGCATCTAAAATTTCACCAGCAAGTTTCTTAGAAAAGTCTTTTTCCCCTCTAGACCGAGAGTAATCAATTAACCACTTCATTGCCAAAGCCAATCTTCTAGTTGGCCTAACATCAACAGGCACTTGATAAGTTGCACCACCAACACGACGCGATCTAACCTCAACCTGTGGCTTTGTGTTTTCAATTGCTTTTTTCAAAACACTAACGCCATCCTCATTTGGAATCTTACCTTCTAATTCAGACAAGGCTCCATAGAACAATTTTTGCGCTGTTGCCTTTTTTCCTTGAATAGTCATTTTATTAATAAACTTAGCAAAAACTAAATCTTTATAAACTGGATCGGGAATAATTTCTCTCTTGAAGGTTTTTTTTCTACGTGACATTTATTTATCCTTGTAAATTATTTTTTAGGTTTCTTAGTTCCATATTTAGATCTACCACGCAATCTTCCGTTAACACCCTGAAGATCCAAAACACCTCTAACGATATGATATCTTACACCAGGCAAATCTTTAACTCTCCCACCCCTAATTAACACAACTGAGTGCTCTTGAAGGTTATGCCCAATTCCGGGTATATATGAAATAACTTCGAAACCATTTGACAATCTT
>JABWCN010000065.1 GCA_013359135.1 Pseudobdellovibrionaceae bacterium
TTTTCTACACCTCTTATAGCAGTATTTTGTACTATGTCATCAGCTCTCTACTTTTTGAAAAATAGTATATGCTTAGACCTACAATATACTTAATTCTGTCACAATAAAATTCACTTTTTTTCATGTTATTTTTATTATCAGTGGTATTATGTACAAAAGAACATCCTCCACCACAAAGATATCTTGCCCAACAAGTCTGGCAGTTGTTTCTTTCTATCACAGTTTCCCCGTAAGTCTTGACTCTATCAGAAAAAATTTCAGTTTTGTCACCTATTTGATCTTGTGGTCTACCAACTGTCCAAGGACAATTATAAATTCGGTTTCTAGAGTCAATAACAGCAAGGGTCTTGCCAATACCACAATGATTTTCTAGTCGCCTTTGCTCATCTAGCAAATCAAAATAATGATCAAAAATATATATTTTCCTTAACTCTCGCTCTCCACCGCGCTGCCATGCTAAATCAGCGACCTTTTCCATTTCTTGTATATAAAGCCTATTGGCCTCAGTATTTTCGTCAGTTACTGAATACATAAAATCCATAAAATCGAAATTAAACTCATAAAAAAAATTATAAGCACTAGTAACAGACATATTTTCGCTAGAAAAAACAGAATGCACTCCAACTATACCTATTTCTTTTCGTATGAATTGAAGTTGTCTTAGCGTGGATAAAACTGCCTGCGAGCTACTCTTTCCATTTTTTTGCGGTCTCAGCTGATCATTGATCTCGGGAGAGCCATCCATACTAATAGCCAAAGTAGGTTTATACTTCTTCAGCAAAGACTCGACGACCTCATTCCATAAAGTTCCATTAGTAGTTATTTTAAAAGTTACTTGCAAATTTTTAATTTTACTAATGGATAAAACGTACTCACAAATAAGATCAATACCTTCTGCATAAAGTAAAGGCTCGCCTCCTAAAAAACTTATATGAAACCTCTCACCCTCATTAAGCTTATCCATAAAGAACTTCAGCTGAGGCAAGGTTTTGTCAATACTTATACTTTTGATGGGATCTCCATAAGTACCATCGCCACCAGCTGCACAGTAAATACAATGTAAATTGCAAATCTGAGTTACGTTGATATTAAGACTCTTAATTTTATTTTGAGATGTTAAATGACTCTGAGATTCAAATACTTGTGATGAAACACGCCCATTCCAAGCTTCCAATTCTTCTCTGAAGCTCTCTGTCTGAGGCAAAGAAAGCTCACCAAATATATCTTTTGAAATACTTGCAACTTCCATATTTTCACTATGATAAGCAACATAACCAACTGAAGCTTCTTCTTGCTCCAATTGCTTTTCAAACGCTATAATTTTGTTAAACCTTTTAAACTTAAGCGCCATCGACTCTTTCTTTGAACCATTTCTGGTGCTAAAATGCCTAGCTACAACTTTTATCATCAAAACATGCAAATTTGAAACCAGGACTTTAGTTTATTTTGTTTTAATTATATTAAGTTATTTCAATAAGTTAATATATAACTTAAGTTATTGCTAGTGACAAAAATACACTGCTCTGACTTATAAGTTATCGCCTTCTAGTCATTTAACTATTGCTGTTTGGTTTTATTATAACCCCTCTCATATATTCACTCTAAATTTTAAGGAATTAAACCGATAGCGTTGAATGATTGGAAATTTTTTATAAAGAAAGTAAATTTATCCATGAAGTTAATTTTAATTTTACTACACGTTGGTTTTCTTTTTTTTGCCGGTTGTGACCAAGGTAAAGTCCTTGGGCCAGCAAGCAAGTTGGAACTTGCGACTGCAGCTGAAGAGAGCTGTGGTTATGTACAGAATGAATTTGGAGAGAGGGTTTCGTGGAAGTCAAATTTACCAGTAAATATGTACATTGATAGTTCTGTTCCTGATGACATGGCTGAGTCCATAAAATCTGCAGCCAACAAATGGAGTAAGGCAGCTGGTAAAAATTTATTTAATTTTCAAATGGCAGCAAAAGCAAATTCTATCACTCCTTCGATAGATAAGGTAAACTCGATTTACTGGTCGAAAGTATGGGACGCTAACAAAAGCTCCCAGCAAGCGATCACTACATTATCTTTTAATGGACCATTGATCACTGAAGCTGATATAAAAATTAATGCTAAGGATTTTGAATTTTATATTGATACGCCTCAAAACTCTCTTCAAGTTAATTTTGAAAGTTTATTAATCCATGAGCTTGGTCATGTGCTTGGATTTAAACATCTTAACCTTAAACCGACCGTCATGTGGCCGACACTAGCTCCTGCTTTCTTAAGATTAGAAATTTACTATACAGACCAAAAAACTTTAAAGTGCGAGTATTAAAATGAAATTTAGAAATATTATCTTGTTTGCCATTTTACTTTTTATCTTAAACTTAATTTATTTTTACAGCACAAAACTAACTAAACGAATCCCAGCAAGTTCAAACGAATTAATTGATAGAGCACAGAATAATTCAGTTGTTTTTGAAATAAAAAACACCGATGACATTCTCGAGAATACAAAAAAAATCAAAGCTCTTTTGCTACAAGGGTTCTCATTCACAGATATTGACAAAACTAGCGAACATCAAAGCCAATATACATTGAATTTTTCAAAACTGCCTCAATTTGAAACTCCAGAAGAATCACTATCGCTGTGTGAAAAACTACCGTTTATAGAAATTCAATTTTCCGCAAGAGGTCAGGTAAATAATGGTGAAATTCCGAAACTTATTTTTCTTAAAAAATGTACGTTGAATTCTAAAAAGGATTTAAGTATAGAGGTTAATTTTTATGACGCAAAAAACTTATTTTCATCAACAAACTCTAACCCATCCGCAAATTACCTTACAGCGAGTTCCAGCATTTACTTCAAGAATTTAGGTGAAACTTTCCCAGATGACTGGGTTTTAACAAATGTTTTATTTTACAATCAAAAGCTCGAGCAAATTGCGATATCCTCTTACGAATTGATTTTGTATTTAGGCAACCCAGTATCGGTACAATTGCATTGATAACTTATTTTGCGCCTGGAGAACTTGAATTAAGAGTTGCCATCCTTGATTCACTATCGAACAATGCTCTCATCGCCCTAAGCGAATCATTATTAGCTTTCAATTGCTTTCCGGCTTGTTTAATCAAAGAACATTTAGAAACTTCTGAACAAACTTGAGATTTAGTTAATACCTCTTTGTAGTTTTCATCTATTTTAGCTGACCTTTCTTTTAATTCTAAAATAGCGTCATTTAAATCCATTCTTGAGCCTTGAAGCGTAGACCATTTTGAATAAAACTTTAAAGATTCTTGCACTTCAACTGGATCTTTAACTCCTCCATACTCATTCGTTTTTTCAAATTTACCTAATTTAAAAGCGAGCTCTTTATATGATCCTATTAGTTTTTCTCTTTCAGCATTAGCCAATTGAAATGAGGCCATTTTACCACCCACATAGCTATCTACATTCTTCCCAGAGCAATTAGTTAAATTTGAATCAGAATTAAAACTTTCCCTACATTTTTTACTTTGTTCATAATAAGTATTCATCTGGTTTGAATATTCTCTTATTTTTTGCTCTAGCTCATTAAACTTTTTATTTAATGCCCCGGTTTCTCCATATAACTGCCCAACACCACCAGATCCAGCTAAAGTGAAATTTGAACAACAAAAACTTATCGTAAACAAAAATAAATTCTTCATCATAATTTTTACCTCGATCCTTTAAGTTTACATTTTTTCTGTAACATTTTAAATTTTAATTAGTTTTTTCTTTTGTTTTTAGACATAAGTCTCTAGCTCTTTTTAGTCCTAAGTTGAGTTGTAAAAAAAAATTGAACAACATCTAGTTTTAAAAAAAAGAGTTGCTGAACTTTGTAAGAAATGAAATTCTAGCTCAAGCATGTCATTATCTTTGAAGTTTTGGGGAGTTAGAGGGTCTTTGCCATCATCCATGTCACCACATGGATGGCGTAGTCATTTTGAAAATGTACTCAGAGATTTTTCTGCACAAAACAATAAAGACAGTCATGCCGTAACCAAATTCATGCAAAATCAAGATCTACCTTGTATTGGTGGGTATGGAACAGGAACTACTTGCATTGAAGTTAACTCCTTAAAAACTCAACTCATTATAGATGGCGGCACTGGCATAAGAGCATTGAGTGAAAAAATTATGAGTGGTACCTATGTCCCAGTGAAAGGCCCGTTCCATATTTATATGACTCACTTTCATTGGGATCACGTGATTGGCCTTCCTTTTTTTACTCCTCATTTTATCTCTGGAACACAAATTCATTATTATGGTGTACACAAAGATCTTGAAAATCTAATTAAAGGTGTTTTTAAAAAACCTTATTTTCCAGTTCCTTATGAACAACTTGCCTCTAAAATTTATTTTCATGTGCTTGAACCGCGTAAACCATTTAAAATCAATGACATGACATTAACTCCATACTTACTTGATCATCCAGATGCTTGCTGGGGGGTTAAGGTAGAAAGTCAAGGAAAGTCCTATTCTCATTGTGTAGACACCGAAGGCACTCGTGTTAGCCGCGATGAACTTGGCGAGGACTTACCACTTTATCAAAATTCAGATATGATGTACTTTGATGCCCAATATACTTTTCCTGAGTTAGCTGAAAAAGCTAATTGGGGACACAGTGCTGCTCAAATTGGGTTAGATTTAGCTTTCCGAGAAGGTATCAAAAAAGTTCTATTTGCCCATCATGACCCAGGTGCCACCACAGAACAGATCAAGGAAATCAAAAGACAAACTAAAGAATATTACCAATGGCGAGTCGATCATGCTCATGAATGCAAAGAGGAAATTTTTGAAGTTGACTGGGACTTTGCCTACGAAGGCCTTGAAATTAAAATATAACAACAATGCAAAAAATAATTTTAATTTTTTTTATACTACTATCACAAAAAATAATGGCTTCAGCTCTAATTGATCTGAACTACATCATGTTTACCGATAAAAACACTGTTGAAACTGATACCTCAACAACCTCAACGAAATCTCTTTACAATGTTGGCTTAGGTTTTTCTATTGATGCTAAAAAATCATTTTACTTTGGTTGGGGAATTTATAATGTATTAACTAAAGATGATGTAAATCAGCAAAAAAATAATTATTCAACCCAAGACATGGGCCCCTATTTTAGATATGAATTTGGGAAAAAAATGTATTTTTTGGGGTTAACTTATGGAATACAAACTAAAACAGCTTTCGATACAGGGGGAACTTCAGAAGAATGGCTAAGTACTAACTATTTAGTACAATTAGGAATTAACCCAGAAATTGCAGATGGATTCTGTGTTAACTTTGTTTTCAACTATTTTAGTGGCTCAACAAAAAAGAAAGTGATTTCTGACGTTCAAACTGATGTGACCTATAGCAAAGCATTTATGAGTCCAAGCATTGGATTAAGTTATAAATGGTAATTCTCTAAGCCGAGGGTTTTTATAGGAAAAGGTTATCAAATAGAATTCTGTCTCGGTCCTCCCATCCAGACCATAGAACAACATCGCAGGAAAGAGCATAGTGCGCACGATGAGCCAGATTTTACTTAGAAACCTTAGCCATCGGAAAACTCTCGATGTAGAAAAAAACCTAGTTTTGCTCTCTAACCTTATGACTGTATGTCAATTTTAGTCATGATCTCAATATGAAACAGTCAAAATACCTCTAAATTGCTTATTAATGGCACAAATACTGTAGTTATTGAAGGTAAGAGGTTTTTATGAAAAGAATCATTTTATCAGCGATCTCATTTCTAGGTATGTGTTTGACAATGATTTACCTAGTTGCCTGTGGAACTAATAAATCCACTAACACTCCTACTGTAAATCCCTATGCTAATAACAATGGCTGTCCCGCTGGAAGTACCTACACTGGTGGATTTTGTTACAATCAAAACGGCTACTACAATGGTTACAATTCCAGCATTAATTTTGTAACAGATAACTTCAGTTACAAAACATTCACAGTTTCAAACTCTAGTGCTTTCAAAAATTTTATTAAGAAGGCCATGGGAACGTGTGATCGCGCCGCTAATAGTGGTGGAATTTATTCTTGCGACTCTTGGGTAAGCGGACAATTCCAACTTACAGTACAAGTAAATCAAACACAAACCCAAGCACTAAGAGCTACATTTGCCGCCTACCCTGCAGTAAGTAACTACTACTGGTACGGTTACTCTCTACCTTCGGCTTCTGATTTTTTCTACGGCATGTTTGGTTTTCCTGTCTACTATGACACAGGTGTTGTTAAAAATCCATTGGCAGTTGATATGGTTGTATCTCCTATTAACGACAGCAAAGGCTTTGAAGCAAGAGCCTATGGTGATAACCTCACAGAAGCAAATAGAAGCTTAATTCAGCTTCAAGTTTTCACGGGTACTATACAAGATGCTACACTTAACTATCAGTTAGGTTTTGAAGGTGAAGTTTTCGCTAAAGGAAAATTGCAAAGATACTGATCAAGCCTCTTGATTCTAATTAAAATTTAGGTTTTATTACTAACAATGATTGAAAGAAAAGTACCATGCCCACGTTGTAAAAAGCTAATTGTTTACTCAAAAGAAAATAAATTTCGTCCTTTTTGTTCAGAAAGATGTAAGCTTATTGACCTTGGAGATTGGGCCAGTGAAGCTTTTCGTATTCCCATAAATACTTCTGAAAATGAAAATTCACAAACTGATGCCTCTGGAAATTCCTTGGAGAATGAATCCAATCAAGAGATTCATGAAGATTGAAAAACACTCTGAACAAAAAAGGATGAAATCATTTTTTAAAAAAAATTAATTTTTTTATTTATTTCTATTGACGCGAACACAATTTTGAATTCAGATTAGGTCAGTAAATCGCGTATTCTACGCGAAAAAACAAATCATAAGGAGAAAGTGATATGAATAAAGCACAATTAATCGAAAAAATTGCAGAAGAAACAAAAGTTTCAAAAGCTCAAGCTGAGAACATCTTAGACTGCACTATCGAAACAATCAAAAAAGCAGTTAAAAAAGGTGACGATGTTAAATTAGTTGGTTTCGGAACATTCACTAAAGCAAAAAGAAAAGCTAGAGTTGGAAGAAATCCTCAAACTGGTAAAGCAATCAAAATCCCAGCTTCTAACGCTCCTAAATTCCGTCCTGGTGCTGAATTTAAAGCTCTTGTAAAATAATTTATTTTTGTAAATTATCTTTATAAAAAAGCCGGTTATAGCCGGCTTTTTTTTTGACTATATTCTACTCACACGATCTAATAAGTCCATAAAATATGGCAAATCATCAAGTTAGTATTAAAAAAATTGGCGTCTATACAAGTGGTGGCGATGCTCCTGGCATGAATGCGGCAATCAGAGCTATCGTTAGAGTTGGAGCCTCAATAGGGATTGAAACTCTTGGAATCTATAACGGCTACGTCGGACTTCTCGAAAATAAGATTCAAAGTCTTCAGATCAGAGATGTTGCTAACATTATTCAAAGAGGCGGAACTATCCTAAAAACAGGTAGAAGCCTTGACTTTCACAAATTAGAAATTCGAAAAGCAGCTGCTCAAATCCTGAGATTTCATGGAATTGATGGGCTAATCTGCATTGGTGGAGATGGCTCCTTCCGAGGAGCTCATGCTCTTTGGATGGAACACCAGATACCAATAGTTGGTATTCCTGGAACAATTGATAACGATATTTTTGGAACGGATCTGACAATTGGATTTGATACAGCGGTAAATACCGCTCTTTCCGCAATTGATAGGATAAGAGACACAGCGGATAGCCATGATCGAGTTTTTATTGTTGAAGTCATGGGCAGAAATTCTGGTTTTATTGCATGCCATGTGGGATTAGCTGGAGGAGCTGAAGATATTTTCACTCCTGACATTAATGCCACCGTAGAAAAATCTATTGAGCGAATCAAAGATTCAATAAAAAAAGGCAAGCGTAGTAGTATTCTAATCACTGCAGAGGGGCAAAAACCTGGAAGAGCTTACGATTTAGCAGAGTCCATCAGGAAAAAATCAGGTATTGATGCTAAGGTTTGTATACTTGGACACATTCAAAGAGGTGGCTCACCGACAGCTGTTGATAGAGTTCTTGCATCAAGGTTGGGATCTGCTGCTGTGGATACATTAACCAAAGGATTTTGTGACATCATGATTGGAACAGAGGGACCAAATCTAATTCAAGTTCCACTAGAACTTGCTACCACTAAAGAAAAAAGAAGCCCAATAGAACTAGTACAACTAAGTCAAATTTTAGCTATTTAAATAAGTTTTAATGATTCATAACTAAGGAGGGAATTTGAAAAAAATAACAATTATCTTATTAAGCGTTAGCTCGATGGCTTTTGCTAAATTTGGATCAAAATCAAGAGTTGGAGAATGGGCGGCCTATGAATATGTAGAGAAAACGGCTGCTAAAGAAATTAAAGGCCAATTGATTAAAGAAGTTTTGCAATCAGAAGACAAAGTATTACCTTCCGGAGAAAAAGTCACTTTACTAAAAATTAGTGAGAAACTCATAACCAATGGTCGAACTATGAATGAGAAATTTTTCTGGGATGAGGACACTAACCACTTTACTAAATTTGAACTCAATCTTTACGTTCAAATGTGTCGCTTTAAATTACGTATGGGATCTTTTGAGAAAATCACCGTCAAGGCAGGTAATTTTTCTGCTTGTAAAATAAAAGATCAAGAAAGCTGGATAGGACCGGTTCCGTTCAGTACTTTACTTTATGTTTCAAATGATGGTACCACTTTTAAAAGATTTGAATTGCTTGATTACGGTTGGAAAAAGAAAGAATAGGAAAATGGTAACTCTAGATATTAGATATACTGGTCAAAAAAATTGCGAACTTATTCACCAACCATCAGGAGCTGTGTTACATACAGATGCTCCTAAGGACAATCAAGGCAAGGGAGAAAGTTTTTCTCCCACTGATCTTCTAGCTGCCTCTTTGATATCATGTATGATAACTACAATGGCTATTAAAGCAGAACCTCAAGGATTTAACCTCAAAGGTTGTTTTGGAAAAGTAATCAAAGAAATGAGTTCAGATCCCAGAAAAGTTAGGCAATTAACCATAGAAATTCATCTTCCAAAAAATATAACTGCTGAGCAGAAAACATATTTAGAGAACATTGCCCATGGATGCCCTGTGAAACTATCCCTTGCCCCAGAAGTAATCACTTCAACAACCTTTATTTATGATCTTTAGCTTGTTCCTAAATTTAAAGTAAGCAAAGTATTTCAAACATCACATCAACAGCCATTAAAGATGTAATGTCAGATTGATCAGAAGAGGGCAACACTTCAACAATATCTCCACCTACGAGATTACCAATTTTTAAATTGCGTAAAATTTTTTGGACTTCATAACTTGTTAATCCTCCAGGGACTGGAGTTCCTGTTCCAGGCGCATAGGCAGGATCAAGGCAGTCAATATCAAAACTTAAATAAGTTGGTTCCTCTTTTAAAAACTCTGGAAGTTCTTTTACAAAATCATTTAATGATTTATCTCTGACATCATCTATTGTTTTGACTGTAATCCCATGTCTATTAACAAAATCCAGATCACTGCCATCAGCCAGAGGACCTCTAATACCAATTTGAATCATTCTTTTGGGATTAACCAACCCCTCTTCCACCGCATGCCTTGCAAAAGATCCGTGATGATATTCACATCCCCATGCTGCAGGATAGGTATCAAGATGTGCATCAAAATGAATAAAAGATAATGGCTTTTGATGTTTCTTTTTTAGAGCTCGTAAAATAGGAAGAGTCATCGAATGATCGCCTCCAACTGCAATAAATTTCTTATTCAGATTAACTAGTTCTGACGTATAACTTTCAATTTTCTCATAAGTTTGATCAATAGAAATCGGCACTGTTGAGCAATCACCGATATCAGCTACTTTTTTTTGGTTGAAGACTTGGATTCCTCGTGTCCAATGATAACCCCTCCCTAAACTCGAAGTCTGACGGATATGGCTAGGTGCAAACCTAGCTCCTGGACGATAAGAAACACCTCCATCAAATGGAACTCCAAAAAGCCCTATCTCGTAATCTTCATCTTTAGCAACATAAGGAAGTCTAAAAAAAGTTTTAATTGCTGAATATCTTGGAAACTCTCTACCGCTCAATGGAGCATATTTATTTTGACTCATAACTAAAAATTGTAGAAAGAGTACTAAAATAAAGCAACTTAAGAATGAGCCAAACCATTCTCATATTTGCATTTAACAAATGAATACTATTTAACATTGTTTTTTAACGATTTTTTGACTAGTGTCTTGGATTATATGACAATCTCTTCCACATTTCCCTATGATGGCCAGCTGTTTAAGTCTTCAAATAAAAAATACCTAGAGACCATTTTTTTTGTTCATTTCTATGAGGGCTCCAAAACTCTAATGAAACGTCACATTGATTTAGTCAATGAATTAGGATTTGATGCTTTTGCTTTTAATCTTATAAGCACTAAAGAAATGTTAAAAAATCCTTTAAGCAAAAAGAACATTTTTGGAATCAAACATATCTGGGCTGATCAAATCGAGTTTCTACTAAACTCATTACCTGAAGATAAAATCTTATTTTCTTTTTCAAATCCAAGTTCGAGTGCAATAGAATCCATGTATTATCGGCAGTGTCGTGATGTCAAAGCAATGATATGTGATTCCGGACCTTCTGGTAAGTTCATTACCTCTTTTTATAATTTATTGAGATATTATAAAGAAAAAGGAATGATAGAAAGTCTTTTGAAAGCAGTATTCACTCCTATTTTTTGGAGCCAACATCTTCACAAAGATATGGATACTCACCTTAAAAGTTTTCCAAAAAATTTTCCCATATTATCAATTAGAGGCTGGAAAGATAAGTTAATTCCACCTGACCACATCGACTGCGTCTTTGAAGGACATCCTCAACTTATGTGGAGAAAATTAAGCTTACCTAAGGCTGGTCATTTGAATGGCTTAAAAGACTTTAAAGAAGAGTACATCCAGGGTGTTAAACTTTTTCTCTCTGAGTTTGCAACACCTATCTCTTCTTAGCGAAAACCATTCCATCTGTTGTATCTAAAATGAGGGAGTCAAAAAGTTCTCTATTACAAATCATCTGATTAAAAGAACGCATAACTTCTATTTGTTTTTTTGAAAACTTTTGCGTCTCTTCTCCCCAAACAGAACCCTCAAGAAAGATATTGTCAGCAATAATAACTCCACCTGGTTTCAACAAATCTATAGCTACATTTAAGTACTCTAAGTAGGCTGACTTATTTGCATCAATAAAAAAACCATCAAATTGTTTGGGAAATTTTAACACTTTTTTATCTGTAACTATCTGTCCAGAGTTTAATATTTCTTTTAAATTCAGCAGAGCATCACCAGCGATAATTTCAAAGGATTTACTATTATTTTCATTAAGCTGAGTGGCTTCTTTTAAGTTTTCCTCCAATTTAGGAATCCATTTTAGATCTTTTTCAAAACAATATAACGTACCACCTTCAACTAAAGCACTTAATATAAAAATTCCTGAATATCCTGTGAGACTTCCCAACTCTATGAATTGATTACAATAATTCATTTTAATAAGTTGAAATAAACTTTGAGCTTCAAACTCTGAAAGCGAAATATTATGCTTACCTATTTGAATTGAATCTAGTCTAGCTTTCTCAACTATTCTTTTAAAACTAGGCTCTTGGGTTTCTTGAGTTAAATTGGCTAAATAACTTAACTTGACGGAATTCTCTAAATTTTGTCGCATAAAGGTATAATACCTATTTAAGTCCAGAAATTCATCCTGTTTTTAGTTTTTTTTATGTCTTAGAAGATTTTAATTACCCACTAAACTTGTCTTTAGTAAATATCAATTTCATGACAAATCTTCCGATGAGCCTTTTATGAAGCAACAAGGTAAAATTTGGATTTTTTACGATGCAAAAGCTAAAAATCAGACAAAACCCCTGAATCCAACTCAGGCTCAGGCGTTAATTCTTAACTTATTAAAACAAAAAAATACAAAAATTTATTTATGGACACCTGGTTGGAATGAGTGGATGGAAATGAATATTTTTTTAGAATCTGATCAAGATTATTTCGTAGTCCCACCTTCAGTCAAAAATAAAATTGACGATAAAACCCAACTGACAAGTTTTTCAAATGAAAAAACTCAACTGATATCTTCTTTTGACGAAGACAAAACTGTCTTTGTTGAAGCAACTGCAACTTCTGTAAAACCATTAACAACTCATATTAATCGTACTCAAGCTGCCGTTGAGAACTCATACACTAAAGCAAGTCTTGAAAATACTAATCCAATAAAGAAACAAGACTACGGTTATTTTTTCCCTGACTTTAGAATCGATCAAATTGATTTGAACATAGGTAAACTACCCAAAACTACTTTTAAAAATAAAGAAAGTGTTCAGCTGAAACCTAAAGAAGAAAAGTCAGACTCCTCGACTGTAGATAGTGATAGACGTGACAAAGTCAGATTTAACTTTAAATTAGAAGTCTTATTAATATCAAAAAATGGAAAAACTTTTAAGAGCGAATCAGATAATATTTCACTTGGTGGGATAAAACTTGTCGACAAAATTCCTAAAGATTTTTTATGTTTAGATTTTAGCGTTACTATAATCAATAGACTTGAAAAAGATCCCAAAAAAGCAAGAATTCATTTTAATACAAAATTTGTTGGAGACATAACCGATCCGTGCAGATTAGTCTTCGTAAATCCTGATAAAACCAACAAAGAATTACTTGAAAAATTAATTAATAACTACATCAAACAAGCTAAAACAGCTTAAGTGTTATTTATACTTACCTTGTTACTCGTCATTTGAAATTTTTAGCAAAGTTTTAACTGTTTTTTTTAATTTTTCAATATCAAATGGCTTCTTGATGTAATCATGAGCTCCCACCAAAAAAGCTTTTTTCATATCTTCCTGCGTGGCTTGTCCAGAAATAAAAACCAAAGGAATTTTTTTCAAATCCTTATGATCTTTTAATAACTCCGCTAATTCAAAACCATTGATCCAAGGCAATCCAATATCTAACAAAATCAAATCTACACTCGTATTATCATCAAGAACTTCAGACAATTCGTTACCATGAGCTGCCAACTTCACGATATATCCCTCTGGCTCTAAAATTCTTTTCAAAGAGGCTCTCATAGTTTCATCATCTTCAATAACTAGAATGACTTTAGGTTCAGTTTTTTTTACAGTCTCTCTAAATTGATCTAATGACACTACCTCTTGAGAAGCGATTCTAGCTTTAGTAATTTTCTCAATTTTATCGATAAGATCTTTAGTATTGATTTTTTTTGACATTAAAACTCCTGACCTTCAAGCCATCTTTCAGCATCAATAGCAGCCATACAACCAGAGCCAGCTGCAGTGATAGCTTGTCTGTAAACATGATCTTGCACATCTCCAGCAGCAAAAACACCTTCTATATTCGTATAAGAGGAGTGTGGTTTTGTAACTAAATAGCCTGTTTCATTCATCTCCAAAAGACCTTTAAATAAATCTGTATTGGGTTTGTGACCAATAGCTACAAATACACCTTCAACAGATAAATCAGAAACTGATTTTGTCTTAAGATGGCTTAACTTTACTGATGTTACCTTTTTACCATCACCAACAACTTCGATAATTTCAGAATCCCAAATCACTTTAATTTTTGGATTTTTTAAGGCTCTATCTGCCATAATTTTAGAAGCGCGAAATGAGTCTTTACGATGAATTATATAAACCTGTGAAGCAAAACGTGTCAGGAAATTAGCTTCTTCCATCGCCGTATCACCACCACCAATAACTGCAACTGGAACATTTCTAAAGAAAGCACCATCACATGTTGCGCATGCAGAAACTCCCTTAGATAGATACTGCTTTTCAGAAGGTAATCCTAGATATTTGGCACTAGCTCCAGTAGAAATAATGATCGATTTTGCTTGATACTCTTGATCCCGAATCCATACTTTAAATGGTCTTTGACTAAAATCTACTTTTGTCACATTTTTTGTTATAAAACGCGTACCAAATCGTTCAGCTTGTTTACGCATGACTGCGATCAAATCGGGTCCCGTAACTCCGTGTTCAAAGCCAGGAAAATTCTCAACTTCAGTGGTCGTCATTAACTGCCCACCGGATTCCTCTCCCTCTATCATCAATGGTTTTAAATTAGCTCTTGCTGAGTATATAGCGGAAGTTAAGCCCGCTGGACCTGAACCAATAATAATGACATTTTCTAAACTCATAAAATCACCTTTTTAATATCTATTTTGTTCCCTATATTTACTTTTTGCTAACTAATTTGAAATCTTTTTTTTTGAGATTCCTTAGATAACTGTTAGCGTCGCACCAAATTTAATAAATTTATAGCCTCTACCTTTGGATCAATTGCTAAACCTTTCTCTCTTGGCCATGCCTTTTTAGGCAGCATTTGTGTATCCATATACCCTGGACTAAAAAGTAACAACTCAAAAGGAATATTTTCTAATTGTACAGAGCTAACAAGTCCTTTTAAAGCATGTTTTCCAGCACAATACATGGCTGCATGTGGATCTGGCTTGCTTTCTGCGATTTGTGAGCCTACAAAAATGATCTGTTTTAATGAGCCATGATTTTTTATAAAGTAATTAAGTAAATAAGCAGGAAATGAAAAAGTAACATTCATAGACCAACGATGATCTTTCCATTCATAGCGTCCATAGGGACCATAAGTTCCTCCAGCAGCAAAATAAAAAATTCTGTGGGGATTTGTCATTTTTATCTGTTCACAATACAATTCGTACAAATCTTCTTTGGAGAAATCAAAATTATTAATACTTCTTGAGGCCAAAAATAATTCAATACTTTTTCCCAATGAAGGGATTAGTTTTGAAAATTCTAAACCCAATCCTCGACTAGCTCCTAATAAGCTCCAATTCTCTTTTGCCTCGATCATCTGGTTCATCCTTACTTTATCTATTGATAATACTAGAACTTAATATATCCTATTTCAAGTATGCCCAGTGTTACCTTTAACAAGAACAAGCCTCATCTTGCTAGTTTATCGCTAGAGATTTCAACCGAAGAAAATTTGATGTTTAAACTACTGGAAAAAGGACTACCTGTTGCTTCCTCATGCAAAGGCGATGGAGTTTGTGGTAAATGTCGTATAACCGTCCTAGAAGGACTAGAGAACATAAGCTCAGAAACAACCATTGAAATAACCTTAAAAACAAAAAACAAACTAAAAGACAATGAACGAATCAGTTGCCAACTTAAAGTAAAAGGGGCAATTAAAATTGATACGAATTATTGGTAAAAAAATAGTGCTGCACCAACTTCTATAACTGTTTAATAAAACTAAATTGATTTTCGTTTTTATCAAACTCAAGATGATACAAACAACAATTAGGTATGCCAATTGCTTCTTTAGGAGCATTAATGCAAGAATGAACCAGCCGAACAACAGCTCCACCATGTGAAGAAATAGCTACCTTACTAAAATGACTATTGAGTTCAATAAAATTTCTAATGAAATTTTGCACTCTAATAAGATGATCTAATTTAGTTTCACCATTTGGAAAACTCATTGTTAAGTCTTTTTCTTCTATAGAACGCCATCTTGTCAAAACCTCTTCACCATATTTTTCTGTGATTTCAATCTGAGATAACCCCTCGACATCTCCTAAAAAAGTCTCTCTCAGAGCTGGACTATAGACATACGAAATTTCATGATTTCTTAAGCCTATTTTAGCAGTTTCAACAGCCCGAACAAGATCTGATGATAAACAAACCTGAGGTTTCAAAGTTGAAAACTTTTGGTATAACTCTTCAGCCTGAAATTTTCCTTTTTCATTGAGTGGAATATCTGTATGTCCCTGAAATTTCCGCTGTGCATTCCAATCTGTCTCACCATGTCTGAAGATAAATAATTCAACTTTATGATTCATCATTTTTCTAACTTTTCCTTAGTAAGACATAATTAATTTTAATGCCTTGTCTGATAAAGATCGACTCAAATCCAGTTATA
>JABWCN010000066.1 GCA_013359135.1 Pseudobdellovibrionaceae bacterium
CCAATTCCATACCGCAGCCAAAACATTTCATACCTTTATCCTGATGGTATTCATCGGATTGATATGTCTTGCCACAGTGAAGGCATTTTAATAACTCCATTTTTTTTACGATTCTGACATTTAGTTAAAATTAAATGCTCTTGCGCCCTAGTAACACCCACATAAAATAAACGGCGCTCTTCATCAATATCATGTCCTAAATTTTTATGCGGCAGCAAGTCTTCTTCCACTCCACATAAAATCACTACTGGAAACTCAAGGCCTTTGGAGGCATGAAGAGTCATAAGTTGTACTTTTCTATTATCTTCATCAGCCTCCATTACATCATCACGAAGCAATAAACTCTCAATAAATCCCTTTAAAGAATCCACACTATGATCTCTTTTATTTAAATACGAATCCATAATACGACAAAAAATCTCAACTAATGTCCAACGTTTTTCGCCAACTGCCAAATCTTCAGAAAGACTAAATAAGTATTCTCTATAACCAAGTTCTCTTAGTAAATTTAGAAAGCGATCTCCTGGAGAAGTTCCCTCAACAGGACGAGTGTGAAAACTTTCTCTTTCAAAATCCAGCTGAACTCTAAGAGTGGATTGATCTTTCAAACCTAAAATTCTTGAAGGCAGGTGATCCAAAAAGTCAAAAAGAAACTCTAGGCTATCTCCTGTACTTTGAGGCAAGTTCATTTGGCGCCATTGTCGTGAGGCCTGCATAAAATTAATGTTCAATTTTTTTGCATACTCAATCATTTTCTCCATAGTAGTTTCACCAATCCCTCGAGATGGGATATTAATGATACGTTTTAAGGTAACATCATTTCCGGAAAAAGAATGCCGTAAGAAAGCAATCACGTCTTTAATTTCTTTTCTTTCAAAAATAGAAGATCCACCAGTAATGGAATAGTCAACATTATTTCTTCTTAGACTACCTTCAATCCAAGCTCCTTGGGAATTAGAGCGATACAAAATAGCGATATCACTTGGAGCATATCCTTGCTTAATAAAGCTAACAACCTCTCTACCTACAAACTCACTTTCCTCTTCCTCATTTTCAATGACAAAAAACTCAGGAATATGATCTCTTTTCTTTTTTGTTTCGGCTTTCAAAATTTTTCCATGACGTGATTTATTTTTTGAAATCACCTCGTTAGCAAAATCTAAGATAGACGAAATAGAGCGATAGTTTCTTTCAAGCTTGATCACTTCACAATTTTTGTGTTCTTTAGGAAAATGCAGAATATTTTTTACCTCCGCCCCACGCCAACCATAAATCGATTGATCATCGTCACCAACAACAGTGATATTTCTCTGATTATTAATGATGTGATTAATCAATCTCATTTGCACATCATTTGTATCTTGAAATTCATCCACCATTATCTGTGAAAACTGATTTCTAACGGTTTCTTTTATATCAGGGAACTTTTCAAAGAGCTCTAAGGGCTTTAACAATAAACTTTCAAAGTCGACAACACTTAACAACGTCAAACGTTTTTCATATTTTGGAGCTAATAGCTCTGCCATTTCATGATATTCATCAAAAGCTTCTGTATGTTTTCTTTTCCCTGTACGGATATCTTGAATCAGTTGATACAAATGCTCTAAATCAAATTTATCTCGACCAACTACTTTATTTTCCTTAAGCATTTCTTTTAAAATAGCAAAAGAGTCAGAAGTGTCGATGATTCCAAAATGAGCATCTAACCCTAACTCCTTATGATACTTCTTAATCAAAGACAGCCCAAATGAATGAAAAGTTCCAGCCCAAATTTTTTTAGCAGGACTGCCTACTTTCAGTGCCACACGGTGCTTTAACTCCTTAGCCGCTTTATTAGTGAAGGTTAGAACCAAGATTTCGTTGGCTTTAGCGATCTTTTCCATGATCATTCGCCCTGTCCTTGCAACCAAAACCGTGGTTTTTCCAGATCCCGCACCCGCTAAAATAAGTAATGGCCCATAATTATGGGCCACCGCTTTTTGCTGTTCTGGATTAAGTCCTTGATACCACGACATGAAAACTAAGTGCGGTTATGAACTAAAACCTTAACCTCATCTGAAAAAATCACTTCAATTTTATCAGAGTGAGCTACCTTAACATATCCTAGACCAAACTTAGGATGTTTCAATTTAGTAGATTCCGCAAACTTACTACGGATATTGTAATCCAGCATTTCACCTTTACTTGGTGACTCCATCAAACTTTCATATTCATTTTTGTGACTTGATTTTTTTTGATTTTCAGACACAGCTCGTCCAACTCTTTTTACTCCGGTGGTACCACTTGTTTTTTTCGCCTTTGTTTTGGGCAAAGAGTAGGTTTTAACAGAGTGACAAACTTCGCATTCAATTTTTGCACTGGTCGCTGTTTTATGAGCTAAAACTTTATGGTATCTATCAATATCGCATTTTTTACAAAAGGTAAAAAATGATTTGGCTACTGGTGGTAATACATTTTGTTCTGAAGCATTTAAACTCATGGATTTGTCCCTTTTCATTTATTTGACTTCTTGCCTATTAGTAGATTTCTAATACACAGTAAGTCTTTTATCGAAACTACATCATACTCTTTTTTAGCGACTTTGACTATGCCTAAATGCTTTCTTATTAAAATTAATATCCTTTAGGACGGTAAATATGAAGTGGTGTTTTTAAGTCATTTTTTGAAACTTCTGAGGCACTTAGATAAAATGGCCCTTCCTTTTTCTGAATTTTCATCTGTAAATCAATCATAGATTCTTCATTTAAAGGATCCACCAAAAGTGAAGTCTTTTCATACTGCTCCAGAAATACTAAATCTGGCTCTTTAGAAAAAAACATTTCCCAATTATTTGTATCAACTAAAGCTCTATAGGTAACGGTTTTGGCGTGAGAATGAACGGGAGCGTAAGCACCAATCACCTCAAGATGACCATAATGCGAATGTAATTTTAAAGCTGGACTTCCCCACTGAGTCATACCAGAGCATTGTTCAACGTTAGCATACCAAAGCCCAAAAGCCTTTGAAAGAAAACCAAGCCCATAAAACTGATCTCTTTTTTCAAGAAGACTATTCACCGAGCAAAGATTGTGCGCAACCCACTCTCCCTTATGCATTGTTGGAATAATAATGAACAAAGATAACGGCACCCAATCAATAGGGCCAAAATCAGGCAACAAAGCTTTCAAATAGGCTGGTAATGTCGCTTTTTTGTGCGCAAATCCGCAAACAAATCCTGGCATCACGGCACAATCGTAAAATACCCATCTGGGCATTGGCATCGCAGAAGGTCCAAAAGCTGCATTTTCGATATAATACACGTACTCAGCAAAGGGTAGCTCACTCAAATCCAAAGGATCTTTGTATATTGGTTCTTTATCAAACCAATTCAACCGATGTCTTTGCCCTGGATGGGTAATATGATTTTCATCCCTTACAAATACATAAGGTCTGATGTCCTCTGAGCTCCACCAGGGTATTTTTTCAAGAATCATATTGTGACTAGCGGTATTTTTTTTATCCATACCACTAGCCTATCCTTTTTTACTTTAAAGGAGAAATCATTTCCTCGGGTCTGACATATTTATCAAATTGCTCGGCCGTCAAAAGTCCTAGATTAATCGACTCCTGCTTTAAAGTAGTGCCATTTTTATGGGCTGTTTTAGCAATTTTAGCTGCATTATCATAACCTATATGTGGGTTTAATGCCGTAACCAACATCAACGAATTGTCTAAATGCCTTTTAATCTGCTGAGTGTTAGCCTCAATGCCGTCCAAACAATTTTCTCGGAAACTATCCATAGCATCTGCTAACAAACGTACACTATTTAGAACATTAAAAACGATAACAGGTTTAAACACATTTAACTGAAAGTGACCATTCATTCCACCCACACTCACGGCCACATCATTACCAATTACTTGAGCACATACCATGGTCATAGCCTCACTTTGTGTTGGATTTACCTTTCCTGGCATGATGGAACTACCTGGTTCATTTTCAGGTAAATGCAACTCCCCAATACCACAGCGAGGGCCACTACCAAGTAAACGAATATCGTTGGCTATCTTCATTAAAGACACAGCCAAGTTTTTTAAAGATCCACTCACTTCTACAAGAGCATCATGTGTTGCTAAAGCTTCAAATTTATTTTCTGCGGTCACAAAAGGAATACCCGTTTCCTTGGCAATTGCGGCAGCCACTTTCACTGCAAACTCAGGATGAGTATTTAATCCAGTACCAACCGCAGTTCCGCCTATGGCTAACTCATGCAAATAAGGCAATGTATTCTTTACTCTTTGCAATGCGTGCTTCAATTGTGTCGTAAAACCAGAAAACTCTTGTCCTAGAGTTAAGGGAGTGGCGTCCATCAAATGAGTTCGACCGATTTTCACAATTTGAGCAAATTCTTTTTCTTTTTTTAACATAGATTGCTGTAACTTCTCCAGAGCTGGAAGTAAACGATGATGAATTTGATCAGCAACAGCAATATGCATTGCCGTTGGGAAAGTATCGTTAGAGGATTGACCGCGATTAACGTGATCATTAGGGTGAATTTCCTTAGAAGGCAAAGTTATATTCTGCATTTGCATCCCGCGATTTGAAATCACCTCATTTGCGTTCATATTAGACTGAGTTCCTGAGCCTGTTTGCCATACAACAAGAGGAAAGTGCGCATCTAATTTTCCTTGAATCACTTCATCTGCGGCCTTAGTTATGAATTCTGTTTTTTTACTGTCTAAAAGACCTAATTGCTGATTCGTGATCGCAGCACATTTTTTTAAAACGCCCAAGGCCTTAATCATTTCTCTTGGAAAACGATCTCCACCAATTTTAAAATTTTCGGTAGAGCGTTGTGTTTGAGCTCCCCACAGCGCAAGACTTGGAACCTTTACATCTCCCATTGTGTCTTTTTCAATACGGAAAGTTTTATCTGCTAAAATTTGATTCAGATCTTTAACTTCATTCACTGACATTTCTTTATCTCCTAGTTTTAAAATTTTTGATAGTTAAGATTAACAATTTCATTTCTAAAGTAAACCGCAAATTGACTCTTGCTTTTAATCCCTTTCAAGGGGCTCAATTAAGTACTTTTCCTATTCACGACGCCAATATGGGCCTGATCGGTAGGATAAATAACCAGTTCTTGAATATTTACATGAGCTGGCCGCTGTAAAATCCAGCAAATAGTCTCAGAAATATCTTTTGCTGTCAAAGGCGTCATGTTTTCATAAACCTTATCAGCTGACGTTTGATTTCCTAAACGAATGAGCGAAAACTCTGTATTGACCATTCCTGGTTCGATATTTGATACACGAATGGCTGTTCCTACTAAATCTTGCCTAAGCCCTTCTGTAAAAGCTCGGACTGCAAACTTACTAGCGCAATAAACTGTGCCCCCTTGATAAACCCATCGGCCTGCAACAGAACCAAGATTGATTATATGTCCAAAGTTATTTTTCTTCATAAAAGGCAAAATCTTCAACGTCAGAAAGAATAATGCCTTCACATTGGTCTCAATCATTTCTTCTATGTCTTGCCATTGACTATCCTGAAAGCGTTCTACTCCTCGGGCAAGCCCAGCGCTATTGACTAGAATCTGTGTTGATTTCAATAACTCCGCATGATCTTCAATCCAGAGTGATAACTTATCTTTGTCTCTTATATCCATAGGCAAGATGTATACTTGAGCCGAACTACTCTGAGATAAAATATTCTTCTTTAGCTCTAAAAGCCGATCTTGTCTGCGCCCTAAAATTAATAAATCATAGCCAATTTTTGCTAAATCTAACGAAGTCTGTTGACCGATTCCCGCTGTTGCTCCGGTAACAATTGCTAACTTTCTATTCATAAAAATCCTTTTTTAAGTAAAATTTTAAAATGGGACCACACCGTTTTTTTTAATTCTGGTTGTTCTTCAAACAACATTGGGCTGAAAGTTTCAAGAATCTGTTGTTTTTGGAACTCATACAAATTATTATCCTTAGTTGGCTGGTTCAACAAAAGTAATATGGATCCAGAACCTGGATGCTCTAAAAGAAATTCATAGAAAGCTGCACTTTGTTGCTCGTTAGTTTCCCACAATTCTACCTCACCAAGATTCACTCCTAGAGATGCTAGCATTTTTATAAATGTATCTTCCATAGCACCACCGAGTAACCCCTCCCCGTCTGAAGTTATCTGGTGAATCACTCTTAGTTTAGCTACAGTTGAAGAAGTTTCAGTCCTCTTCTTCCAAAAGATTTTTTTTGTTTTAATAGGATCCTTGTTGGTAATCACTGCACTCGCAGTCTCTGAAGCCAGACTCTGCGCTACAGAGTCCTGCTCTAAAAACAAAGAAAAACTTTGAATCCCATAGGTATTTTTTAAAAAATATAAATAATTTTTAGTTTCTTGAGGTATTTCTAGAGCTCGTATTTTATTCTGACTCAAGTTAGAATTCCCTTCTGATTAAAAATTAGCTTTCAGCCTCTTTAGTACAAAATAGATTGTTTTGTTTTCATTAGTGAATGAGTTTTATTTGCATTAAGAAAACAAATATGTAAAATGTTTGCAACAAAAGGTCGTTATGCATCAAGATTTTAGTTTAAAAAACATTTCCATTGAAAAAAATAATCATCCCCTTCCTAAGCCAGGAGCCGATGTCAATCTGGGCTTTGGAAAATACTTCACTGACCATATTTTTACAGCCCATTTTAAAAGAAATCAGGGTGGCTGGCAAAACTTTCAAATAAAGCCATACTCTCACCTTTCAATGGACCCAGCAGCTTGTGTTTACCATTACGGCCAAGCTTTATTTGAAGGCCTAAAAGCTTTTCGTCAGCATGATGGTAAAGTGGCAATTTTTAGACCCGAGTTTAATGCCAACAGAATGAATCAAGGTTGTGACCGATTAGACATGAGTCCCGTTCCAAAAGAGCTTTTTGTAAATGCTGTTAAAGAATTAGTGTCGCTGGAAAGAGACTGGATCCCAACAGGAATGGGCACGGCCTTGTATATCCGCCCCACACTTGTAGGAACTGAAGGATTTTTGGGGGTTAGACCCAGTGATGAATATTTGTTTTTTATCCTTCTTTCTCCTGTAGGCTCTTACTACACAAGTGGCTCTAAAAGTGTTAGAATTTGGGTCGAAACTGAGGAAATCAGAGCTGCCAAAGGGGGACTCGGAGCCATTAAAGCGGCTGCGAATTATGCAAGTTCACTTCATGCCGCTGCCAAACAAAAGAAGAATGGCTTTGACCAAGTGTTATGGCTTGATGCCATGACCAAAGATCAAATTGAAGAAGTTGGCACTATGAATGTCTTTTTCGTTCTAAAAAACGAGATTGTTACACCCGCATTGAATGGCTCTATTCTTCCGGGTGGTATACGTGAATGTACAATCAAACTTCTAAAAGATATGAATCTACCTATTAATGAACGACCTGTCACTATGACTGAGTTAGTTGCTGCTTATAAAAAAGGAGAGTTCTTAGAGATGTTTGGCACAGGGACAGCCGCAGTGATTTCACCTGTTGGCGAACTTCAGTATAAAGACTTAACTATGAAACTTAATGAGAATCCAGACTCAATTGCCAACAAACTATACAAAGAATTCACTGATATTCAGTATGGCTACAAAGAGGACCGTTATCAGTGGTTAACCCATATCTGATCTTTTTTATTGCTTAATTCCCTCATATACTTACAAGACGAGTCAATGTTGTCAAAACCTTGACCGTTCTTGCGCCTCTGTATTTACATGTAGTTTTGAATTTCAGAGGAGTTTTAATGAGTTCTTATATTCCAAAATTAAATCCAATACATCCATTACCCTCAAAAAGTCCGTGGAAAAAAGGGGATTATCTTGTTTTGTTCGGCGAGCTTTTTCAAAGGGGCTACGCTAACGGTCTTGTTGACGAGGCCCATCGTATTGGTATGACTCTGATTAAGGGCACCGTCGGTCGGCGTGAAAAAGAAATTTTACGCCCGTTAAATGCTGAAGAGCTTTCACAAGTACAAGACACACTCATCAATGTTCCCCTTGAAGCAGGCTTTGATCTTGAACCGAACTCTGAAGGCTTAACTCCTGTTGATTATTTAAAGGACATCAAGCTTAACGAGTGGGAAAATGCAAAGTTAGATTGGACTAAAATTGAAGATAGTCGCCAAAGAGGGATTCAACGTTTTAAATCTCATCTTAAAACTTATTTTCAAGATTTAGAAAAAATCATTCAACCCGAAAACTCAGCAGGAAAAAATATTCTTTTTGCTCACCTAATGGCGGGTGGTGTTCCTCGTGCCAAAATCATTATGCCACTGATGAACCGCGTTTTTAAAGGTTCTGGAGACAGACATATTCCTTCAGAGAAGTTTTGGAATTCAGATCTTGGTAAGCTTTGTAAACTCAGCTTCGAGGAAGTAACGGCAGAAACATACAGATACTTTATTGAACTCAGTGCTGAACTAAGAGAAAAAATAATTAAAGCTGGAGGTCATGTTTCCTATTTAGCATACGGTTATCATGGAACTGAGATTTTAATTAACGAACAAATAAAATGGCAGACTTATACTCCTTATTTACAAGGATGGGCCAAAATGAAACTCGAAGAAATATCATTTCAAAGCCAGGCTAAAGGGATTAATAGCTGTGTCTATAACTGTCCAGAAATTTTAACCAACTCCAGCTCTATTTTTCAGGGAGTTGAAGTTTCTCTTTATCCTTTATTATTTTCGTTAGAAAAAACAGGATCAACAAAAAATCTTGCTAAAGTTGCAGAGTGTATTGATCTACTTAAAACTGAAGCCAGTGACAGCACTTCAATAAAAAAAGATTTGAAGAAAATTCTTAACACCTACTTAACTGATTCAGAAATATTATCACATTGTGTTTTTGAACACTGGCCACAGCACTCGTCAAAAAATCAGATGGAAAAAATGCTGACATTTTCTGATAAACTTGTGGATCTTCATAAAGACAACAAAAAATTAATCACTTTTGTTTTGAGTGAAGTCGTTTTTCAAAGCTGTGGCTATGTCATGTTACATGACTGTTGGAAACCTAAGTTTTCAGTAGCTTGGATTGGACATGATATTATAGCTGAGGCCCAAGATCAGTTACACTGATGAAAGTTCATTTTTTCACAAAAAGTGATGATTTCTACAAAAATGTTATAAGAGAAGTTTCCATGGCTCAGCACTCTATTTTTATTGAGTGCTATATTTTTGAATACTTTAAAGAATCAAAAGAACTCCTCGAGTCTCTTGCTAATGCTCAAAAAAAGGGACTTGATGTCAGAGTTATTTTAGACGGTTTTGGTTCACAAAACTTCATTGCCTTTGAGTTAGAAGTTTTTCAGAAAATGTCAATCCCCTATCGTATTTTCAATCCGATACCACTTTACTTTTTAAAATCTAATTTTTTAGAATGGAAAAGACTCAAGCAACTTTTTTCTTTAGCTAAAGTTTTAAAGATAGGAAACCGAAGGAACCATAGAAAGCTAGTTCTTGTCGACAGCAAAATTGCCTTTATTGGGTCACAAAATTGGTCTATTGATCATATTAAAACAGAAAAAAAACCGATCCCGTGGAAAGATATCGGCATCAAAATTACCGAAGACTCTCTTGAAATATTAAGTCGTTCTTTTTTGCAAATATGGCGAGTATCCCAAGAGAAAAATACCTTTAAACTTTTTAAAGGTTATCCAAGACTGAAGAATCACAATCCAATGACTGAAAACTTCAAGCTTAATTTTTCTTTCCTACAAAGATACAGAGTAAATAAGTTTTTAATCAGGCAGATAAAATTGGCTAAAAAGGAAATCGTCATCGGAAGTGCTTATTTTTTACCTAAAAAATCTTTTCTGAGAGCCTTAAAAAGAGCCTCTAAAAGAGGAGTTCAAGTCAAACTAATCACTTCAGGTCCAACAGATGTTAAGATTGTTAAACTAGCATCTTACGAACTCTTTGAAAAAATGTTAAAAAATTCTATCTCCATTTATGAATATCAAAAGTCTCATTTTCATTCAAAATATTTTCTCTTTGACGAGACATCTCTTTTAATTGGCTCTTTTAATATGAACCATCGTAGTCTTATGCATGATTTAGAAATTTTATTTGAAATTAAAAATCGCCAAGACATTCTGGATTTTAAAGAATATATAAAAGATGATTTAGGATCCTCTTCGGTTGTCAGCCTAGATTCTTTAAAAAATAGGTCATGGCTTGAAAAAATTCTCTCTAAAATCCTTTATCGAATCAGATATATTCTGTAAGATTATCAAAAGAGAATTTTTTCACATTAAGGATAAGGATGATTAAACAAAAAAAATTAGCCATCACCGGAGGCCCATCTGGAGGTAAAACTACACTCATTGAAACACTCAAAAAGGAATTTGGCCAAAAAATCAGTATTGTTCCTGAGGCCGCTAGTATCCTATACAGTGGTGGATTTCCTAGAAAAAAGTCGTTTCAAGGAAAAAAACATGTTCAACGAGCAATTTATTTTTCTCAAAAAGAATTAGAATCTCTTATACAATTAGAATATCCTGAATCTATGGTGATTTGTGATCGTGGTTCACTTGACAGTGTTGCCTACTGGCCAGCAGAAGAAAGTGATTTCTATCAGAATTTACAAACAAGTAAAGACATCGAATTACAAAGATATGAGTGGGTTCTTCACCTGGACACTGCCACTTTTCAGGACTACGATACATCAAATCCAATCAGAACTGAAACCTATGAAGAGGCTATGACACTTAATGAGAAAATCAAAATGGCTTGGAATGGTCATGAACAAAGATTAATCATAAAAAGTGATGATGACTTTCTTATGAAAATGACCAAGGCCATTCAAGCCATTAAATACATTTTAAACGGAAAATCTTTTAAGGAAATAGAGAGAATTCTATCATGAAGCCATTTAATTTTATTATAGTTCTCACCTTTTTATTATTAAGCTCAGCCAAATCTGATATTCCTCTTTACTTCACTCCTGATCCTAAAGTAATTCAAGTTTTACCTCAAAAATTTGAATACACCTTAGTCGACAGTTCTTCAATTCAAATTGGAGATATTCTGGTTGATTCAAAAAGTCTTAATATGCAATTAGAACTTAATGAAAAAAATCCTAACATGGTAAGATTGATTTTCACCTGGCCTACTGGCTTAACCAGAGAAGGGCATTTAATACTTTATAATAATAATGGGAAATCCATTTTCACACAAATGATCACCAAAGACCTCACTCAAGTGAGTGAAGCTAATCAGAAATCAACTAATGAGCTTGTCAGAAAGCAGGTTTCTACATTTTCCAGTGAATTTCTAGATGACGAAACTTCTGAAGATTTAAAATACCTACCATTTATGAAATTTTGTATAAGTCATGAAGAAAAAGAAACAAGAACTGAGCTCTGCTCCTCTGAACTCTATGTTTCATCTGATAACAACAAACTAACTGTTAAGGAAAGAAAATCTGCAAAAAGGCCCTCTTCTGTCTTTATTAATGGCAAAAAAGTTGGAGACCAGGGGATCATTTTTTTAAATGATTCTACAGAAAGTTTAAGTTTTAAAGCTCAAACAGAATCTGGTGCAGCTCTTGAAATCTTGACTAAGTTAAGCCCAACTGAAATCAAAGAAATCATCATGACTGAAGACAAAAAAAATCTGATGATAACAGGACTAGGTAGCTTTCCTGTTCAAGAAAAAAATACCAAAAAAATTTCAGACTCTCTATGGGAAACTCGCATTCCCTCTGATTTTCCTATTCTTTATCTTCAGGGTGATGGTGGAATTCCCATTCGTCAAGAATTTAACATCAAAGGAGAACTTCCTAGAGAAAAATACCGAGTGAGTGTTTCCAGTAATGCTAAAACTAAAACATACTCTCAGGAAGAAAAACTGACTCTAAAGATTCCTAGTAACTTTTCTACTAAGCCTAAAGATGAAAACTCAAAGTTGTCTATTATTAAAAATCAAAAAACTATTTGGACTTTATCAAATCTACATCAAAAAGAACTAAATAGACGTCAAATCTACATCCAAAACAAAGAGCAATCTTATTTATTGAGTTATGATATTTTTAGAGGAAGAAATGCTGAACTCATGATCACTAGTAAATATTTATCTTCTGCTAAAATAAATTTAGCTGGAGCTGAGCTTATTTGGTGGTTAAATAATCTCTATTCAGGACTTAAAATCAAAACCTATTCAGCCATTACTAAGCCACAAGATATTACAGCTTTTTCAATAACTGAATTAAACTTTCTTCACCGTTTTTCCCAAGGGTTGAACCACCAAGATAGTAGTCTAGTAGTAGGAGTTAACTACCAGCTCCTTAAGTCTAATACACTGAACTTTTCGCTTCCTGGAGTTAGCCTTGGTTGGGAAAGAACGCCTCAATCTCGATGGTTAAAAGCTATGGCCGATTGGAACAAGATTTATCTTAATTATTATTTAGGGCAGAAAAAAGATGGCTTAATTTTGAACTCAGTTTTAGAGATTGAATATCTTCTGCAACTGAATCTAATTAATTCACATTATCTGAACTACGGTTTTGGCTTTAGTAAATACAGCTTCGATGTTGATTCTGACATGAGTAAGAATCAACTCTCTGCCACTTTGGGGTGGGCGATGCTATTCTGATTTCACTTTGAGTAAAAAAAACACTCCAAGAATGAAAAGCACTAGTAAGCCCATCAATCCTAAATTAGATTTACCTGTCAATGTCACCGTCAGGGCCACGATGAATGGCCCTAAGATAGATGCAAATTTCCCAATTAAATTCATAAACCCAAAGTACTCTCCACTCTTTTCTTTAGGAATCATTTTAGCAAATAAGGACCTACTTAATGACTGAACTCCCCCCTGGGCCAACCCAATAATCATAGCAAGAATATAAAAGTGGATAGGTTTAGACATTTGAGTAGCAAGAACTATTGTCACACTGTAAATTCCAATACAAAGAATAATAGGAATTTTACAGCCCCATCGTTTAGCTATAACTCCAAAAAAGAATGTACTTGGAAAACCAACAAACTGAGTAATTAAAAGTGCCGCTATTAAGTCTTTTGCCTCAAAGTTCAAAGAAATTCCATAATCAACAGCCATAGATATCACTGTATAAACACCGTCAATATATAACCAAAAGGCTAACATGAAATAGAAAAGGTTTTTATTTTGTAAAATATCTTTAAGCGTGGCTTTGAGCATAAGATAGCTCTGATGGGTCAATTTCACCAGATTAAATCTCTCTGAAACTTTTCCCTGGGGCTCTTTGACAAAATACATTAGAGGCAAAGAAAATACAAACCACCATAAACTCACAGAGAAAAAAGAAAATTTAACTGCTTGGACTCCATTTTCAAAACCAAACCTTGCAGGAAAGAGATACATAAGTACATTTAGTAAAAATAAAACTCCTCCTCCAAGATAACCTAAAGAATATCCCAAGGCCGAGATAAAATCGGTTTCCTCTTCAGAAGCAACGTATGGTAATAATGAATCATAAAAAGTACAGCTAGCATTAAAAGCCATCATAGAAATACCGTATAAAACTGTTGCAGCTAACCACTGTCCGGAGGAAAGAAGCGATAATCCAAAACAACTAAGTATTCCTATGACCATGAAAAAGATTAAAAGCTTTTTTTTTAAATTTTTTAAATCTGACACAGCTCCCAATGTGGGTGAAATAATAGCAATTAACAAACTTGAAATACCAATCGTGGTCCCTAGGGTTGCTGTTGATTCTACAGAGGAAAATCCCTGAATCCAGTAGCTCTTAAAAAAAACAGGAAAAAAACCTGCCACCACCGTAGTTGAATAACTGCTATTCGCCCAATCGTAGAATGCCCAACTTAAAGACTTTTTATTAATTTTTGTTTTCATTCTTTTAGCTTATCCAGCCCTTGGGAATGGTGTCAAATTTTCCAGGCATAAGAATTGCTTTTTCCTAGTTCTGTCAAAAAGGGAGAGGGTATGAAATTAAAATCATTAAGTTTAAAAATATTAACAGGCATTTATATAACAACGTCAGCGCATGTTGCATTAGCTGACAAGCAAGACACTGGGGCCATTGTTGGAGCTATCATTGGTGGCGTTATTGGTAACAGCAGTACAAAGGGAAAAGATAAAGGTATTGCTACTGGAATTGGAATGATAATTGGAGCTGTTATTGGTTCAGAACTTGGAAGAGAGCTAGATGAAGCCGATCGCCAAGCTATGGCAGAAGCACAAAGAAGAGCCTTCGAACGCCCCTTCGGTGAAAGTGTCACTTGGGATGGTAGCCAGTATGGCTCTAGAACTCGTAATCGAGGTGAGTTTAGAACCCTTAGAGAAGGGCGTGAACTACGCAACCAAAGTATTTGCCGTGAATATGAAAGTGTCGTCATAACACCACGTCAAAGAATTGTAAATAAAGGTATCGCTTGTTCCAATCCAAGTGGACGTTGGATAGAAACAGACTCAAGATATGTAAATTTCAATACATCGCGCGATGAATACCGACCAACACCAAGACCTCCCATAGTAGTTCCTGATGAAAATCGTGATTATGGATATGCTTCTTTGGCTGGAAGGTGTTACGACAGAAATCATGAAAATTTTATGTCAGCTAAGAAGTTTGCTTCTGATTCCCAAGGACCAGCACTTTATGGACAAAATGCAACTGACTGGGCTTTAAGATATGTTGACTCTCATCGTTGCAACACAATTCAAGAATACCAAGCAAGATATAAAGCTCATTTAAAATTTGCAACAGACTACTCAAGTGGTTTAGGTATGTCTTATCCAGAAGCAAGAGCCTATGCAGAAAAAAATGCCGAGTCTATTTCTGTTCCTCAAGTTATGACACAAGCAGATACTTTTAAAACTCTATTAAGCTTTGCAACAGACTACAGCAAGGGGTTGGCCTTGAACTATCCTGACGCTAGAAGTTTAGGTAAACAATGGTTAGCTAATGGTTGTGAAGGTAGTCAAACAATCCTACGCGCTAAGGCCGTTTTTGCTAAGGAATTGGAATTTGCTACTTCATATAATGGATTAGGTATGAGTTATCCTGACGCAAGAAAATACGCTAAAGAGAAACTTAGGTTCACTACTCGCTGCGCATTTCTGTTGTATTAAATAACAGCAGATATCACAGAGATAATCTGTAGAAGTTGGGATTTGATCTGACAGTTGCCCTTTTGTTTTGCAAAGTTAAATTGTCTGTCAGTTCAAGTTCTGGCTAAGGTTTTTTTCTTCCCATTT
>JABWCN010000067.1 GCA_013359135.1 Pseudobdellovibrionaceae bacterium
AGATCTTCTAGAGAACCTCGCTGGTAAATATTCTATCACAACTGTCACTGATTTAAGTCCTGTAATGAATCAAAAAAATTGGGGCTTTTGTCATTTATATAGTTTTTTTACTGAAATTACTCGTGAATACAAACAACGAAATAATGGTGTTAATCCTGCTATTTCTATGCACTATATGGCATTTCACCATTGGTTGAATCGTTCTATAAAAACAGCTTTGAATCCAGACTCACCTCTACGGCCAGAAGAAGGTGGCTGGTATATCTATGATATAGAGCTTTTCAAAGAGATTGGAGCTATGAAAGAAGAAGATTTTGTACGTTTAGGAGGGACTAAAGTTCCTGAAGAAAAATTTCAAAAGTTCTTAGAAGATCAAGTCCTAGCAAAACAAATTCACGAGGCACATAAACAACAAGATTTGATTAATGCAATCTTCAAAGATAATTTTACAAAAGAAGAGATTTATCAATTAACAATTGACTCAGAAATGAAATTAGCAACTAGTGCAAAAAGTAGTTCTTTCAGCCAAGAGAGCCGGTTAATTGAAGCAAAGAAAAAATATATACAAAGTTTACTTGATAACTCTAATGGACGGACTATTCAGGAAATAAAAGATCTGGTAAGAATTAAACAAGAAGAGCTTAAGAACGGTACAACAGCATTCACCAGAGAACAAATTGAATTATTGGAAAAAATTAGCGATGGTAAGATTTATTTCTCTAAACTTTCTTCTGAACTTGTTAAAAGTTTAAAGGATAATTTACAAAAAGATATCAAAGAAGGTATGACAAAACTGTTTTCAAAATTCTTCTTTGGAAAAGAAAATGTTCCTGTTGCAGTTATGGATAAACAAAAAAATATTCAGATGGCTAAAGAACTTTTTCCTGAAATTTCTCAAAAAACAATTTCAATTAGTGTTGATGAAGCAAATAGAAGATTTAGTTATGGTTTAGCTCCAGAGTCCAATACAGATAAAGTTAACAAGCATATCTACCTGAAGGGATCCTTAGTTGATATCTATGAGATTATCGCAGAACAAATCGAAAAATATAACAATGGTGTTTGGGTTGGTTATGATCACAATGACTCCTTCGTTGATCATGAGAAGGGTTTAATGTCTATAAAAGCTTTCGAACATACTCCCAGATCACCTTACATTTCGCGCTACGATAGATTTACCAGAGGCAGTATCATTTCAGGCGGGCATGCAGTTCAATATGTAGGTGTTATAAGAGAAAAAGTCACACCCCTCGAGGAAATGATGGGTGTAAAGGGTAAAATCATAGGATTTTTGATGCAAAATAGTTGGGGAACTGCGACTGGTAATAAAGGCTTTTATGTGGTGGATACAAGCTATTCTGATGCTTTTTTATTTGGAATAACTATCAGGGATGAATCAGCTGATAAAAAAATCATTAAACAAAATGATGAAGCAAAAAAAGCTGCTGAACATGATTTGAATCAAAAGTAATATAGCCTTTAATGAGGTTAGCTTTTAAAACTGAGTGGCTACTCCCAATTTTCAGGGAGTAGCTTTTTACTAGGATTATTCTTTAACTCTTCTCTTAGTTTCATGTAAATTTCATAATAACGCCAAGCTTTTGTTCCATCTTTATCTTCATGATGATCTGGCCGTAATGTCAGATTTCCAGTTTGTAAGAGCACTTTTTTAACTTCTGGATTTTGATCGATTTTTGCACGTGTAGCCATTTCAATAATGTTGTAGTGCTTTTCAATATCTTTTTTATCTGTTTTAAATGCTATTTTTTCTCCAGCAAAGCTAATCCAGGTAATATGATACTTTGACATAATTTCATTTGCTTTTTTTCCAGCATTCATAGCCTCAAAGGCTGTCATCTGCTCGACTTCAGATCTTTTAAAAGGCCATTCCTTGGTGAGTCTACTACGCTCATCTAACTTTAATTCTGGATACTTAAGACTTTGCCAAAATCCTTCAATACTTGCATAGTGCTTTTTTTTTAAAGAAAAAGGAGTTGCTGCAAAATTAGAAAGTAATCCAAGCTCGTTGCGCTTAGATAGAATAACTTCATTTTTTTTCAGGTCAGCAGCCTGAGGTAAGATTTCCCAACTTGGAGTTTTGGATTCTCTGACCGGTGTCCACCAATGAGAAGGATAATGTTCATTTGCTGAAAGAATTATTGCAGTGAGTGATATCAAAACTAACTTCCACATTTATGTCGCCTTTTGATTTATAGAGTTAAAGACTGCCCAAAATAGTCTCTACGTAGATAATCTTCAACTTAATTCAGTAAAAATGAAATAGAACGTCAAAATTTATGACATCCAAAAAATGTCACTGTCTAAAACACTTCAGTAGATAAAAATAGTTAGAGCGACTATAATGTATTCATAAAGGTAAATTTTTCAATAGCTAAGAGTTTCAATTTGAAAGAATGAAAAAAGAAAGAAAATAGATATGAAGTTTTTTTTAATTATAATTATAGTTTCGTTTCACACAATTTATGTGAATGCAAATCAATGTCATACTTATTATTCTAAGCAATCAGTTATGCAGAAAGATCCTGTAGATTTGGTTGAAAGTTTTCAAGTGTATTCAGCTAAGAATCCAGGTTTTTTCAATTTAACTCTCGCAAATTTTCTTGATCTTCAAATTGAAAGTTTAATTAAGGATTACACGGAACAAATGCAAAGACTAGAACTCGTCGGAACTGACTCGCCCCTGAAGTCAAATTTAAATTTAATTGAGATTTCATATAAGCAAGTGACCGAAAAGCTAGCATTAGTAGATGGATTAAGCAATCCAAGTTCTTTACGTAAATTTCTTAATTTTTCTTCCGGATTACAAAAAAAATTAAATTCAGCTGTTGTTGAATTCCAGATTTGCAAAGGCAAGTTTGAAAAGTGTCATACGGATTTAAAATCAGCTGTTGAAGAAACCTCCAATCACCAAGTTAAACTCGAGAAATTAATCACTAAGCTAAAGTCATATCAGAATGAATTAAGTATTTTTTTGAATTATTTAGAACAAAATGACTCATCTCTAGGCGTTTCTGATGTTATTATTAGATCAGCTGAACCTATTATAAGATCGCATGTTAATCGAATCAACGAAATGCTTATTTTGTCTGAAAAGGTTTTACTTGTTGAAGCTCAGAATATTTCATTAGCTATTTTTAATCTTAAGAACTTGCTTCCAACACTTAACCAAGGAGTCAAAGAAACTATTCAAAGAGGAGCACCTAAGGAGTTAGAGGAGAAAATAGATAATTCTACAGACGAGGAGTTAAAAGTATCATCAGCTAAACATGCAAAAGCAATGTATGAAATTAAAGCAGCAGTTGAACAGAAATTTGATGATAATGCAGTTCTTGATATAATACAAAAAAATGTAAATTCGATGGGCTCTATTTCTCTTGAAGAAGCAGTCTATATTTTAACTAAAGTTCCTTTAAATGTTAATTGGGGTTTTCATGAAGGTGATTCAAAAAGTATTTTATTTAAGAATCTAAAAACTGAATGGAGTGGGTTTACTCCAGTCGAGCTACTGATCGCCTATCAGCTCTTACGAATCGTTCATGTTGAAAAAGATACATCAAAAAGAAAGATAGAAAAATTTGTCGGATTTGTGAATAAAATATTAAGTTCTCATATAAAAGGAAAAAAAGATCAATACGTCAGCGAAATAAGTCAGGAATTCGCCAAGCATTTAGCAAAATTTTATGTTGATGATAATAAATGATAATTTTTTTGTTGTTTAAATACAAACTTTCTGACCATGTTCATAGGAAATTTGTATTTACTTTATTTTTCATTCTGAAATTTATATTTATGAGGCAGAGAATTAAATAAGTTCTTAAATTGAACAATGAATTGACTAGGATCCATAAATCCTACGCTTAATAAGGCATCTGTAATAGAGAATCCCAAACGCATTTGAATTAAGGCCTCACTTAGCCTTAATTTGTGCCTGTACTCAATCGGTGAAATCCCGTAAACTTTTTTAAAGGCCCTTGTCATTACTTCTCTAGAGTAATTAAGTTTTTTTGCAATTATGCCAATTTTTAAATCTTCACGAAAGTTACTGTCAATATAGTTTTTTAACTTTTCAGCGATTGCCGAAGGAGTTCGTTCTTGAATGATACTTGGTTGAAGAAATAGTTTTTTAGAAACTTCAATAAGATCTTGTTTGTTTTTTGGTAAAGTAAAATTACTAGTTTTTAGTAATTTAGGAGATGTTGGTAAAAAATCAAATGGCAGATGAGAACCAATGCATTCCCATTTTAGAAACCCTTCTTCTATATGGAACTCAAGAAGTGAAAAAGCTGGTTGAAAAATAAAAATTGGTCCATCTAACTTTAGAATTGTATCAGCAGATCTTAAACAAACTCTATTTTCTGGAAGAACAGCATAGGCAAGAAACCAATCTGAAGCATGAGTTTCATGATAAATTTTTTTTGAATAGTTGTGCTGCTTTTCACAGTATAAAATATGATCATCTATATAAGAGAAGCGATTGCTATAGGTTGAGGTAATTACATGACCTCTGTTATTCTTTAATTTTGTTTTTCTATGGTTTAATTCAGGACCCATTTGGTTCATACTTAATAGTATGGTTACAATAAATATCACAAATCAACAATTTAAACTTTGCACGATATGCTAATCGTATAAAGATAGTATTTATTTGGAGAGTAAGAATGAAGGAATATAAAATTTTACCTTATAGTAGAATGTTTGATTTGTATGATATCTTGAATAAAGAGAACAAAGCAAATTGTAAGGCAGTAGCAGTTAGGGAAATTGAGACTACAAACCTTGATCAGATGAGAGTAAAACTCAGTGAAGGGCAAATGAAACCCACTTACACGTCATTTATAGCCAGAGCTACTGCAATGGTTTTAAAAGAGATGCCTAATGCTAATAGGGCGACCATAGAGACTTTTTTTCTTAGAAGAACCTATCGTTTTTTAAAAACTCATGTTTCAGTTGCCGTTGAAAGAAATGATTCAGAAGGTAACAATGGCGGCGCTTTTGTTTATACAATCTATAACACTGATGAAAAAAAGTTAATTGAAATCACAAAAGAAATTTCAGGCTTAGCTGATAGCACTCTTGAGTCTAATGATCCAAGATTAGAACGTTGGCGTCGAATTGTAACAGGTGCTAAGCGAGTTCCTTTTTCTTGGATTTTAAGCCTCGTCATATGGTGCCATAAAAACATTCCATATCTTTACATTCGTAATAGAGGAGGGGCAGTCATGATCTCGTCACCAAGTAAATACGGCGTTGATTTCATAGTGGCTCATTGGCCTTATACGATAGGCCTCTCGTTCGGTTTAGTTAAGGAAAGGGCATGGGTGGTTAGTGGAGAGTTAGCAGTTAGAAAAACAATGCCAATCACGCTAGCGTTTGATCGCCGCATTGTATCTGGGGCAGATGCAGCAAGATTTATGAATCGCCTTTGTGAGATTTTAGAGAACCCAGGAAAATTTCTTAAAGAGTGAGTTATTTTAAATAGCAATATAGTGGAGTAAGCATTGTTTGTGGTCTTTGGGTTGAGACTGTTTACTTAGTTGCGTTGGTTTATTAGCTTTAATCACTTCATTCGACTTAACTTCGATAATGATTCTCTCTGCTAAAGACCAGCTAGATTCCTCAATCCATTGTTTAATTATATTACCTTTTACGTTATCGCTCTTCTGTTTATCAGGATTTGCAGATAAGTAATTAAAATATTGGTTAATGATCTGAGTTCGTTCATTTAGATTTTTATTTGAAATAGTTTTGTCAATTTGACTTTGATTTAAAAAATAGAACTCACTTTGAGTTTCTTTCAAATAAAGAAGAATTGAATCCAGCCGATATTCTTCAAACTTTTTAAAGTCACTAATAACTCTTCTTGCTATTTTTGTAGAGTAAACTGGATCTGGATTTTTTAATAGTTTAGTGAGGAAATCAAGTTGATATGTTTCTGTTAGCCACTCACGGAAAAAGGGTTCAATTAACTGCTTTTGAATGGCTTGATCAAGTTCAGAAAGAATCTTTTTTCTTTCTTTTGAAATGTTGTCTGAAATTTCTTTGGAATCAGAGGCTGATTCACCATTAGCAGCCAGAATCTCACGAATAACTAGATCATTTCCTTGGTCATCAATATGGCTATGAACAAGATGACCCACCTTAGCTTCTAGCACGGTAGTAGCCCTAGAAAAAAACTTCTTCATTTCTGCCAGAACATCGTAAGTTCTTGGTTCTTTGGCTGGTAAACCGTTTAAATCCAGTGGTCCAGGTATAAATTCTTCCCATTCTCCTGAAAGTATTCTCACTTTCAGATTTGGATTAACCAAAGTTGGATCTTTGAATGAGCGATTTTTTGTTTTATTCCAGATGAAGCCACGATTTATAAAACCAGCCCATCTTGAACCAAGTTCATTATAAACAAAATGCGGGAAGGTCCTAAGCATGGGCGTTGTTTTTTCTCTAGCCCAAACGGCTAATTCCTCGTTGAATCCACCGGGTGAAAGCATAACAACAGAATCCGCGGCAAAAGGATATCTGGTAATCAATTCGGCAATAATATTTACTCCAAAGGAGTGACCAACAAGTATAACAGGCTTTCCTGTAATACGATGCTGTTGAATAAATTCATTGAGATAGCTCATATAAAATTTAGCATTACCATATTTTGAGTTTATGGGGCCATCTTTATGAAAAGGGTAGTCCAAACTTAAACTTGAGTAACCTAAGCTTGCCAGCTTATTTCCTTTATAGTTAAAGTTAGCACCACTGCCATTTTCAGTACCGCTGCCGTGAAAATAAATAACAACGGCCTTTGAGTTATTGTCTATGACGTCAATTTCGCCCGATTGGTTTGGCTTTGCTGTGGCGCTATAGTAAATTCTTGTTTGAAAGTTTGGATCAAAAAATGAAGTCATTTTTCCCATATTATTTTGAGTTCTTTTTTCTATGAGATAAGAGTAATTATTATTTAAGTTAGGAGTCTCTTCATGGTGCTCCTTCTTATTCCAACGATTTCCTAAATAAAACTTGGCTATATTCCATATAGATTCAAAATATCCAGGTTTATTGGTTAAACTAGCATCAAGCTCTACGCAATGAGCTTCCATGAAAAAAAATGAAAAACAGACGAGAATATTAAAAAGTAACATGTTTATTTTATGCATAAATTCTCACCAGTTTTTCCAAGAGATTATCTTGCGATTAAGCATTGAAATTTTTTGGCAATATACAAAAAAAGATGTTGAATTTCCACAAGCTATTGGAATAAGTTTTTTTGATGTGATTTTTTATCTCATTAAGAGAGTATAGTTAAATAAAACTAACTAGTTATCATTTGAAAAAAAATATATGTATGCATAAATGACAAAAAATTACATGCATAGATCGTTATTTGATGTATTTATTCATAGATAAAGGAGAATAAGCATGAAAGATGAGGGTGAAAATTTTCAGTTGTGGATGACCGCCTTGACAACTTCAGAGACTCTTGTAGAGAATATAAAAAATAAGCAAGTAAACAAAGAAAACCTACTCACATATTTGGCAAGTTTAGACGAGATATTTAGTAAAAATGTTGATCCTGCTGTTGATTTTCATGGTTTTGTGCTTATTCAACTATGTAAAGCTCTCCATGATTCTATCAAAGAGCTATGAGTATAAATTTTATCAATAAATAAGCTAAAAATTAAACCCATAATCAAAAGCTAATTTATTTTCTCTTTCATTAGACTAATTGATGAGTTAGGTGCAAATAACTTAGACCATTTTTGATATTTTTGAAAAGCTGCAATGGGATTCTTTATTGAGACTGTTTCTTCTGATGGATTTAGTGGAATGCTGTTGGATTGAGAAAATAAATTACGAAATATATTTTCAAATTCTTGTTTTGATAGATTTAAGTTGGAAGTTGCTCCATAATATGAGCCGATACTTGCCATTACTAAGTCTTGTCTGATTCGATTGTTATAATTATCAAATTGATCCACTTTAAATGGTAAAGAAGAATCACGGCCGCCATCATTAAAGCCGAACTGATATATTTTCTGAACAGAGTATGTTGCTGATATTGCCTGTATAGAAGAATAAGAGGCTTTTTTCAATTCCTTAGAAAAGTAAGCAGAACTCCAGAAAGTATAAGGTTTTCCTGTGTCGCATGAGATATTAAGCTCTTTAGGGTAAGAATATAAATTGGGTATGTTTTGTTGTTGTGCTATTGCATCTAAAACTAAGGGGCCATTTGAAAGTATAAATAATAAATGTTCAAGGTAAATATTTCCAACACCCAAGGCTGCTAATTTTCTGTAGGTGTTACCTCCTCCTGAAGTAAGCAGAACTATTGTATCCCAGGTCATTTGATCCGAAACATCATTTGGATATCCAATACTTTTGAAACTTGAATAAATATCATCAAACCAAAAAGCTGTATTTGTATCTTTTTTTTGTATTCTTGATAAAATTTTAATTGCTAATTTGGTATAAACTTCAATAATGCGTGGTTCATTGAGCAGTTTCTTCCACAAACGATGAAAGATAATTTGTTTTTCAGTTGGAGTCGATGATGAAATTATCCATGACAAGGCTTTTGAACATGAACTTTTATCTTCTTCTGAAAAAACTAATTCAGAACATAAATAATTCCCGACCAAAAATCCTGAAAACTTTGATAAGTAATCATTTTTGCTATTTTTATCGATTTCTATAAGATGATTAAATCTTGAAAGATAAATGCCAGAAATTTCATAGTTTTGCTTTAAAATTTTTACGGATTGGTTGATGGTATTAGTTATTTCATAATCACTAGTACTTTTTAAATCTTCTAGTAAAATATTATGATTTATTGAATAATAAGCGTTTGGTAAGTTTTTATCTAAAAAAGATTTTTGAAAACTTTTTAAGTAGGAAACAAAAACTGAGGATCTCCATTTTTCAGAGGGAAACTTTAATTGTGTCCATACAGATGAGGTCATATTATTCAGAGTACTTTCTTTAAAAAAGACTGTTGAGCCCGTTGTTACACAGTAATTTGAAATAAGTTGATCCGGTGATATTGGTGTAGAGTAATTTTGACCTTTTATGTCAGTAGGTGCGGAAATCAGCTGTGAGATATAACTAACGTCTTCCTTTTTTTTAAGTAAATCGATTTCAGTTGAAGGTGGAATTAATCTGGTGTCAAAAACTTCTTGAGCAAAAGCAAGATTAGAAAAAATGAAATTAAAAAAAATTAAAAAAAATAATAAATTGTATAACTTCATTTTTCCTCTTGCCTGTAGGATGTTAATTTTTACATTGCGGTATTATTCCATTTGATGAGTTACCAGATTTTAAATATTGATCAAGTTTCTCTCTTGATTCTTTAAAATCAGCAGCAGTTGCAGCTCTTGACAATTTTGTTGTTAAACCATCAGTTAGACCTGAAGCAAAATCTCTTAACTCAGAGGGAGTGCCAATTTTTACGCCAGACTGTACATGCATATGAACTTCTTCGGTCTGTGAATATACCGGTTGTTCTGAATTTGGATTTGAGTAGTATTTAATATCAACTGTACAGGTTCCATCTTGATAGGCGACAAAACAATCTCTAATCTGATGCTTAATGCAAGTGATATCTTGATGTTGATTTACATCGATTAAATCTTTAAATGTCTTTGAATAAGATTGAGAAGCTAATAAAAGCTGAGAACTTATTAATGCTAATAACAAATTACTTTTCATAACAATCGTTACCTTTCTGTAAAATCAGGGAGTTATTTCCCAACACAAACACAGCTATGTGAGTTTGTTGATTTAGAGCACTCTATGTAAAAAAATGAAGTTTTAGAATTGTCTTTATTTTGTAAGGGAAAAATTTCATAAATGATGAGGTAAAGTAATAGACTCGATTCTGAATAAACTTTGGTCACAAATGACTTTTCAACCTAAAGACTACAGACAAGATCAATGTAATTGGGAAAGGATGATAAAAATAGTAATATTTTTACAGTTTAGCTCTGGTTTATAATTATACAGATACAGAAACTCTTGGCATTCGAACCACAATAAATTAAGCTTCTATTTGAATTTCATCTCCGATGAGCTTTTGAATTATCGAAATTTTAGGTTTTTGGTCTTTTGAAGTAAAATTAACAGGAATCCTCAAAGCTAAAGGACTAATTGCCATGTAAAAACTGATATTTAAAGTTGACTTCAACATTTCTATGAAACGTAGATAATGGTTGTCTACATTTCTGTATTTTCTCTGATATGTTAAAAATCTAATGTTTCAGATAGTTCACAACGAATTAATTTATTTTCTTTTTTAACAAGAAACCAAGTATATGAATTAGTTTTAAATTCATACTTTTTTGATTTTTGTTTAAAATCAAAAATTACCCCATTTATATTTATATTATAATCTAATTCGCTCGAGTTAGGACCAAAAGCAATTGCAGGATTTAAAGTATTCACGTTATAAAAAAATCGTTTGTTTTTGCTGGACCATAAACTCCAATAACTTTCATTTTTTTTCTTATACCAAAAAGATAGAGTACCTTCACATTGTATAAATTGAGCCTTCACATTAAAATATAAAGAAATGACTATCAAAAATGCTTTCATGCTCGTCTATTCGGTTAATAATATTAACTCTCAACTCGACTAGACCAATTAGAACTAAATTTTTTTAAAAATAGTCCGAACTAAGTGGTGTATGGGTTTAGAAAAAATATATTTATTTTCAATTTTGTGTGTAAGTGTTTTCAATGCTAGTGCTAATTCTGATAATGTAAATGCATCAAGCATGACAGATTTGGCAAGTAGAACTCAGAAAATATTGTCTTTTTTACCTGGAAGCACTAGTAAAGCTTTATCCGTTTATTTAGATATAGTGAACCCTTCTGAATATAAAAATGATTCTGATATTAGACAGGCTAATAAAGGTGTCATTGGTCATTTTGGTAAAGTATTTAGTAGAGAATCATCGCGTGGTAGATGTCTATACACAAAAGCAGCACTTTTATATAGATACATTGCAAAAGTAGATGAAGCAAATATTCGTCCAGTGAATAAGATAAATAAGATTAGTCTTGATGATACTACAGAAAAAACAAGTTTAGATCCGGGATGGCTTTGGAACGCAGCAATGAAGATTGCAGGGAATAATGCAAATGAGGCATTTGAGTTATTGGGGGTTTGTGGACATGACGACTCTGGAGAAAGGGAAAATGCGTTCAGATACGCATTAGGAATATTAGATGAGGATATTTTAAAAAAAGCAGGTATTAAATATATTCCCTCAAATTCTAACAGTCGTTTTTATTGCCCAGACCAAAGATCTGTTTTTTTTGTACCAGGCTCACTAGGAAAAAATGTTGATATCCCGACAAAACTAAAACAAAAAATAGCAAAAATACAAGCACCTAATTTAGGTCAGGAAGTCATACCTGCAAAGTACTATCATGTTTTTGGCGGTGCTTATATGGCTTGCAAGTTAATTCAGGCAGGTATAGGTAAAACTGATGCTAAAGATTATACTTCTAAATTTGTCTCAGCTTATAGAAGGGCAAGGTTATGTACTTCAGCAGGAGAAATGAAGCACAAGTTTGATGAAGTAAATACAAACTATCAAAAAGCACTCGCAAAAAACTTGAGTGATGGAAAAGATGGCATTACGATGGCGGAGTATTTGTCCATAAACAGATTGGACTGTTACAACCTCAGCCTCACGTCACTAAAGAGTAAAAGTGAAATTTGTGGGGGGTCAAAAAATGCAAAAGAGATTTTGGAAAAGGTTATAGATAGAGCTCTTGCTGGTAAAGTTTATTTTGAACAACAAAATTGTCCCACTTCATCAGCTGGGCAGTTTAGCGATGGATTTAGAGTTCTATCGTCAACAGGAAAATCTGCTTTCAGTTTTAACAACGAATTTAATTGTATTAATATATCTACTTCAAATTGTGCAGGAGCTAAAAATGTTCTTGAAACATGGAATGTTGATTTTGAATGGACAATTGAACAACAACTTGCAGGTGCAAAATTTGCGTCTGAATATTGTAAAGTTGACGAAAAAAAACAAGATCAAGATCAGAAATGTGAGATTCCGAGTGAGTTTGTAAGTCTATACTCTGATTCATTCAATACATCCAGAGTGAAGACGGTAACAGGAGAAAAATTAATTCAATCTAAATAGCAGATCAGAATATCCATTTCAGTGAATAGTCCTTAGAATAACCAAAAAGTGCTCGAGGGTCGCACCTATCTATAAGAGCTGACTATTTTGCGATCAGTTCAACATAGATAAATGAACATCTTTGATCTTTAAAAAAATGGTCAATTGATATTGGATCCTATTTCTTCGAAAATTATTCTAGTGAAGTATTAATAAATCTTGCTCATAGTTAAAAAAAATGTTCGCGGGAACGAGACTTTGTAGTCATCAGCCAAACTGTTAGGAAAATTCTATGTTCCAGAAGATTTCAAACATCTTTTATAGTTAAGTCTACCATTTTTATCTCCGCGCTCACTTGAAACTTTATACCATTTACAAGCTTCTTTATAGTCTTTCTCAACGCCTTCACCATTAAAGTATAAACGCCCCAAATGATTTGCTGCCTCCGCGTGTCCACTTTCTGAGGCTTTTAAATACCACCCTCTAGCTTCTGAAAAATTTTTCTCTACACCTTCTCCAAAATGCAACATTTCTCCAACCTTGTTCTGAGATTTTGTGTCACCAGACTCAGCCTTTTTTAGTATTTTTATAAAATCTTTTGTACATTTATTTGTTGAGCAGTAATGATTATCAGCTAGAGCCAATGCCAGCGAAACAAAAAATATTGATAAGTATCCCACAGTCTTCTCCAATGTAAATTTGTTTGTAATAAGCTATTACATAGCATAGTCAATAATTTCTTGCTGCAACAGCCACTGGTTACTCTTAAAGTCATATTCCATCCTCACTAATGACATTCGACTTCCTTTAGTACACAAACCATGATTGAGTTGGAATATGAACAAAAGCACTGTTTTAATTTGCCTATTTTTATTTTGTCCATTTATTCAAGTAAAATCAGAACAAAATCTGTTAGTAACAGAAAATATATCAGATGGTTTAACTTGCATTAAAGATCCTAAGGATTTTGAATCTTCTAATAGTTTTCTTTTGAAAGGAAATCAGGATGTAGATTTCCTTATTGATGCCGGATGGTCAGACAAAGTAAAAATTCCAGAAAATATTAGATTGACCATAGAAAAATCTTACAAAGTAACAACCCATTTTCATTTTGATCATATTCGCCAGTGGTACAAGATGAAAAATATATTTTTAACAGAACAACAGTATAATGCTTGTGAAAAAAAAAGTTGTACACCGTCGAGGTGGCAAACTATTTTTAAGATCGAACCATTCCAAGTGTCGGGGAAATTATCTGAGATTCAAACCGAGCATTTAAATACACGCTTAGTTACGGTTTCTTGCCGTGGTCATTCACAGACTGATGCGTGTTTTTTGGATAAAAAAACTCGAACACTTTTTGTGGGTGACTTATTTTATCGGGGACCAATGTTTCATTTTTTACCAGGAGGTAATATTCAAAAAACTGTTGAAACTTTCCAAAGCCTACTTCGACGGGACGACTGGGACCGAATAGCTTTAACACATGGAGATTGTAGTGCAGACCGCGCAAGTTTAGCGATGCATATCGAAGATCTAAGTAAAATTCTGCAAGGTAAACTAAACTGGACTTTTAATTTAGATTTTTGGATACCGCTACGCGCTTACAAAGTCAGTGCAGGTTACGTTTTGACTCATTTAGTATTTTAGATTCATAAATAGACATATAAAGTTTTATAAAATTCCCATAGAATTACACAGAAGAGGATATGAATAACTTTTTAATTTTGATTTCTCACAGTTCATTTAAAGAGTCTTAAATTGCATTGTGGACCACGATCAGCGAGGCATCCCTCTTGCGCCTTTTTTTTTAGGCTTTTTCTGATAGTGGCAATATTACCTCGATCTAACGGAACTAGCTAGAAGAAAATAAACTACTTCACCCAACCTGTGCGATATCCAACCCCACCTCCAATAAAAACTTTCAGAAATGCTGGGGCTCCACGAGGTTTTCGAAGATAAATTTGAAAATATAAATCAGTTTGCGGAATACCCTGGTAGATCAGCTTACAATGCAATGAATTTGCATTCACAAACTTAAGAGGGCCACAATCGTAGGACGTAATCTCGTCTTGCTTGTTGTCGAGATATTCTTGATAGGCTAAAAGTTTGGAGCCTTTTACCCGAAAAGTAATATAGGTATTTCCATCAGCTTCAATCTTGTAGAATTTTGCCCCCACCAAATCATTCAATACGCCTTTTGATCCATCACTCGGCTTGTGGTTAGCGAGTGGAAAAACTTTTCTTAACAGACAGTTTTCATGCTGGGTTTTCGAATTTAAACAAAGATCCGGTTCCTCAAGAAAAGATTCTACCTGTTGCCCACCATAATAAAAAGAAACATAAAGGCTAGTTAGATAATCCGAATATCTGTAATTACGATCGTCTTCTTCTGCCATTCGAAATGATTCGTGAATCATTTGTTGAATAAAATAACGATCCTGATCAAACTTATTTGATATTTGATTTCGTGCAAACATGGCTCTAATTCGTTCCAAATCTATGCTCAGTTGTTTTTCAATAGGATCACTGAGGAACTCAACACAGCTGTTTGTGTAGTCCTTAAGCAGACAGTCCTCTGTCTTATCTGAATTTGAGTTAATTATCCTGATATCGTTAGTTGCGAGCGCGTTTTCAAGAGCCTTTGATAGCTTATCAGCAGAAACAACATAACCGTCTGGCATTCCTAATGAGTGAAAGGCTTCGTAGCTTTTCAGATAGGTAAAAACATCTTTGATTAATTTTTGTAAATACAGACGATCGCCGTTTCCGCCACCACCGTGATTAGTTCCACTTACTAATAAGTTTCGCTCTCTGAATTTGGCATCAGTTGAGCGAATCACATTTTTTTTTGCTTCTGACTCTGAGGTTAACTTAAGGTTGAGTTTACCTTGAACTCTATCGGTCCCGATAACGCCCGGCTTTGTATTTTTAAATGTTGAACTCGAATCTACTAGAGGGA
>JABWCN010000029.1 GCA_013359135.1 Pseudobdellovibrionaceae bacterium
TTTGAGCTTCAGTGTATTGTTTATTCATCTTCTCTAACCCTTTCTTCTTATATAGATGTTCGAACTGAATCTGTCCACAGCATATAGGGGGTTAAAAAGTAAGGAGAGATTCCAATGATCGAAGCTATTTATACGTCAGTAAATTTACGAGATGAATTGAAGCAAAGTCCGTTTATTCCATTCATCGAAAAATTTGCCATGGAGCATTTTAGTCAGGGTTACAAAATCCCCATCATTAGGGGAAAACTCACTATCATAATTAAATTTATCCGATGGGCTGCGTACAAATCTGTTACGCCAAAAAATCTTAAAAAACATCATATTGAAAAATTCAAATTGGAACTGCCACCACGAGCAAATCAAATCGGGCACGGAGCAAAGCTCGGTTTTTCTCGTTTTATTGAGATCATCGAAAAAAACTGTGGTCGTCAATTAGCAGAGAAATATCTCGGCAGATTTCAGGGATGCAAGAAAATTAATGCTGAAACTTTGGTTTTTGAAAAATATATGAAAGATGATCGCGGCCTTACAGATACGTCCATTGTCCGCTTCAAAACAACAATCAGGCAATTTCTGACGTTTATTTTTCCAAAATCCAACTTCAATCCTAAAAAAATCACTGCAGCCGACATTCTTGATTTTCTAAAGGAGCGGGGGAAGTATTTTAACGACAGAACTCTCAGATGTGATGGGAGCGCAATTAAATGTTATATGCGATTTCTCTTCGGCAATGGACTCACTCGAACTGATCTCTCCCATGCTGTTCCTCAATTTTCCATATGGAGAAACCAAAATGTCATTCACACGATTACAGAAGAAGAAATGTTAAAGATGCTAAGCAGTTGTGACCGCGATGAAGCCGTTGGAGTTCGTGACTTTGCTATTCTCTTACTGCTGATGCGGTATGGGCTTCGACCAATCGAAATAATAAAACTCAAACTGCATGACATTTGCTGGGATGAAAAGAAAATTGTTGTTCAGGGGAAAGGCAAAAAATCTGTGTTTCCATTGGAATCTGACGCAGAGGAAGCTCTGCGAAGATATATTAAAAATGCCCGTCCCGAATCCAAAGACAATCAAGTATTCATTCGAGCGAAAGCCCCATTTATTTGCTTTTCACAATCCGGCGCAATTTCATCAGTTGTTCGTCAGGCATTGGATCGCTGCCACTTAAATCCAAAAATTTCAGGTGCAAGACTTTTAAGATATTCAGCAGCCTCAAATATTTTGAACAAAGGCGGCACACTTCAAGAGGTTTCTGAGCTATTAAGACATACATCCATCAACACATCGGTTCGATACACACGCCTTGATATGACTCGACTGAAACTCGTTGCGCTCGCGTGGCCGAATACATGGGAGGATGCTGTATGAAAACAATTACAGAGGGAGTAAAAGATTATATTCAACTTAAACAGGCTTATGGATTAAAATTTGAAGCTGGCGCCAGCGCACTTCACGGGTTTGCTAAATTCTGTTCAAAAAGCAAATACAAAAGAATCACCGTCGAAATTATGTTGGAGTGGGTTCAAACTTATCCAGAATCTTCCCATGAAAATATCGCTCGGAAACTGATGACCTTGAGAGGATTCGCCTCTTATTTTAAATCGTTTGATAACAAAACTGAAATTCCACCCAAGGAGTTGACTCGCTATCAGAGTAACAGAGGCAATCCGCATATTTATTCACCTCGTGAGATTGAAAAAATTTTGAGCGCGGCCAAAAAATTAGGAGCCGAACGAGGTCAAAGTAATCCCATCAGACCACATACATTTACCACGATGTTCGGCCTGATTGCCTCCACGGGAATACGCCGAAATGAGGCCATCAACTTAAAGAGAAATGATGTTGATCTTGTAAATGGGACGCTTTTAATTGAGATGACTAAGTTTAGAAAATCCAGACTGATTCCCATTCACCCGACAACACTGAAAAAATTGAAAACCTATGCAAAACTGAGAGATCAAGTTATCAAAACTCCACAATGCGACAAATTTTTTATTATGAATAGAGGTCAGGCCGTCGATGGTGACTCTATTTATTATGCTTTTGTCCACGCTTGTAAAGTTGCTGGAATTAGACCCGATGTGATTGGGGCTGGGTTTCCAAGAATTCACGATCTTCGTCACACCTTTGTTGTTCGGGTGATATTGGGGTGGCTCCAAGCAAACCAAAATGTTCATGCGCTGATGCCAGCTCTATCAACATACATCGGCCACGCTGAACCTGCTGACACTTATTGGTATCTGACGGGTGTTCCCGAACTGATGCGCTTTGGCCTTCACAGGGGGCAGCGATGAAACAGTCTATTGTACTAAAAGAAATTCAGTTATTTTTAACTCGGTATTGTCAGCAAGAGCGACGCCTGAGTCGGCTGACGATATTATCCTATAGAGACACGATAAAACTTTTTCTGAACTACATTCACAATAAGAAAAAGAAACCACTTCAAAGCATTGAACTTTCCGATTTTAGCTATGATCTTGTCACGGAATTTTTAAGTTATCTTGAAAAAGATAGAAATGCGTCCGTTTCCACGAGGAATCAAAGGCTCTGTGCCATCAATTCATTTTTGAGATACGTTCTTTTTAAGCATCCAGATTATGCCGATACCATATCAAGGGCTTTAGCTATTCCGAGAAAAAAGAAATCTAAAGTTCCGCGAACTTTTTTGGAACCTGATGAAATTGAAATCTTGCTTAGCTCTGTCGATCAAAAAACATGGAGTGGAAAACGTGATTATCTGTTGATTGATTTTTGTATTCGCACTGGTGTCAGAGTATCAGAGTTAGTGAACCTTCAAAGTGAAAACGTCAACATTGGGAAATCACCCTATATCACTGTAATTGGCAAAGGTAGAAAACAGCGATCTATACCTATTGATCGTGGACTGGCAAAAAACCTTTCGAAATGGATTCAGGCAAATCGGTTGGAATTAAAATCATATCTTTTTCCCTCTGTACGGGGCGATAAGATGAGTACAGACGCAGTTCAACATCTTCTTAGAAAATATATTGCGATTTGTGCAAAAACCTCCCCACTGCTGAAAAAGAAAGTGTCACCTCATACTCTCAGGCACACAACTGCGATGACGCTTTTAAATCGCGGTGTGGACATTCAAATCATTGCACTCTGGTTAGGACACGAACAAATAGATACAACCCAAATCTATCTTTCTGAGAGTATGGCGCTAAAGAAAAAAGCTTTACAAAAAACAAATCTTCACATCAGTTTGCCGATGAGGAAGATTAAAAAATCTGAATTGGATTTTCTTGATGAAATATAAAAAGCTTGGAGCGCACAGCATAATCTTGGACTCGGCATAATGGGGAACCTCTTGGGTCATCAAGCATATTCTTAAAGAAGAGCTGACTGCGATTGATACAGATGAAATATTTGAAGAATCTATTCGTCAATGTTACCCAGAGGAAACCACTGTTGGCTGGATGAAATTCGATACTGTAGAGCTTATGAAATCCCAAGATCCAATTTCTTGGAGAATTGCTCGTGATGAATACATTGATTCACTTGAGCAAGATGAAGAAATCGTTTCTTTTGATGGTGGCGAAAATTATTATTGGATACACGAGCTTGAATCACTCAATGAGTGATTCAAGCTCATTTAGAAACTTTCTATTTGCTTCTCAGAAAATACCGAAATGATTCATTACTACATCAATAATTTAATTTGCATAGGTCAATTTAGGCTTTAAATTCTCTCCAACTTTTCTCGCAAGTTGAATTGCATATTTTTGATTAAGATCTGTGTATTTTAAATTTCTTAAAAGTAAGCAAAACAAAGAAAGTAAGTAATTTAGTTCAAGTTCTTCGTTTGTTCCATATGTATCTTGTTCGCTTCTGACTTTATGAATGGCCTTGCTTCTAATCTTCGAAATAATTTTGTAACTCTTCTTTAAATCAGGATCGGAAATTTTTGAGTCTATAGAATCTTCAGAAATATCAAATTTAAATAAGAAATCATCGTCCGCATTAAGTAAAACTTTGGTTGGCAAATAATTAGGTGTCAGCTTTAGACGAATAGATGTTTCGAGTGTGGCATAATCCAAAAAGCACGGAAGACTACCAGTCATACCAAAATCAATTAAAAAAACTTGATCTTGATCTATGATAATATTCTCAGAGTGCAAATCTCCATGGCAAACTTTTTCAACATACGAGGGCAATTCTGAACTTAAAATTGAAGAAAATAATTCTTTATCAGAAGATGCATTTTCAAATGAAATCTTATCAACCCATTCAGACACTTTCTTTAAATCAACCAATGCCTTGAATAAATCTTGTACAATGATCTTTTGATTCTTTTTAAACTGTGTGGCTTCCCACTCTCTAAATAGGTCGGACTCCAATAAACTCTCTAAACAAGTTGATATTTTTGTTAAAGAATTTTCTTTAAAAAAATGATTAAATGAAATTGATTCGCGCTTACCATCAGACGAAGCAAATTGGTATTTCAGAGCTTCGTGAGTGGCGTTTTCTTTCTTTTCGGTCTGGTACAGAGTCACAAGATTTGAAACCCACTGCTTAACAGCCTTTTCTTCAGTTGCTATTTTCTTGTTCCTTTTTAAATCAATTTTAATAACGAACCGACATGGTTTTATAGTGCTAAAAACTTGAGACACCTCAATAACCTTGGAGCCACTAAAACCACCCTTAAGTAATTTATACTGGATTGAAGAAGGCGCAGTAGCCGGAAAAAAGCTTTTCACAAGTGATTCTTCTGATTTTGACAGCTCAGTATTTGACAGGGATATATTTAAATCAGATTCAAGAGCACTTAAAAAACGATCGCCTTCATATTCATATGGTTTAGCAAATTCATCTTCAAGACTAATTTCGTAAAACTTAAATACTTCAAATGATTCTAATATTTCTTTTTTTGCCAAGAGACTTTTTGAATCAGAAGAAAAATCAGAGGCTAGCAAAAGAATTAAGTTTGTTTGATCTTTGAAACGACCACCTTTTTGATCAGAATCCAGCTCCTCAATAAATTCTTGTAGAGAGAGCATTGAAGTAAAACCTTTCAATGATTTTTTTGAAACTTCAGGCATTGGTATGTTGTCATGAAGTAGAATAGTATTAAAGCTTGCAGAGTATTTTCCAATTTTAAAAATAAAAAACTTTTTATAGTTAAGTAGCATCCCCCTTGCGGTTGAATCGAATACAGAAGAGAATTCACTTATAAGGCGTCCTAACTCTACCGTTTCTTTTATCGCATCACTTGGCAATGCCTCATCCTCATTCCCTTGTTTTTGAACTTGAGGTAGAACATTTTCAGATGGCAATGAGGTCGTCAACGACAGCGCTGAGGAGGCAAGAGGATCAATTGCAACTGGAATGCGATCGATCTTTAAATCTATGCCAGCCGAAAATGCAATATCCTCTAGTAAGGCATAGTGCTTATTCTTCTCTTCAGCAGGAATGGGTGCAATCGCAATTTCAGCCTGAGTTTTCTCAAGCGAACTAAGAGTAATTTTAGAATCTGATAATGAAGTAATTTTTTCTTCGAACGTGTTCATTTATTAAAACCCGTAAATATCTTTTCGCAACTTGAATGCAATCTCACCACCTTCGAGAAGAGTAAGAATGTTTTGTTTTACGGCATCAATAGTGCCAAAAGCATCCACCTTCGATTTCTTTCCCTTGTAGTCTAGAAAGAGATTATATTCTGCTCCAGAAAGGACTGGAATATTAGGATTATGAGTAACAAAGATCATTTGCCTTGTATCTTTCTTCGCTTTAATAATTTTATGAATCGAATCAGCTATGTATTTATTGTCCAAGTTGTCTTCAGGTTGATCTATAACAAGTGGATTGCTTGAAGCAGCAAATATTATTGGAAGAATTGCCGTACATCTTTGACCTGTAGAGAGACTTTCTGTTTCTCTGTAGTTATCCTTACTCTGGCTGGCCGTATCGTCTTTTCGATCTACTTTTAAGAAGAATGTTGGCATATCAGCACAATAAGTTGTTTCAAATAAAAACAAGTCTTGAGTCTTAGATAGTGAATCTATAATTGCTTTAGCTTTATCAACTGATATTCCAATTGAAGAGGCAAGACACTCATGGTTTTCAGTTAAGACCAATAGTGCAAAATCAGAAGGCTTAATTTTTTGACTTATCTTCTCTGATTCGTCTTTATAGTTGAATCCTTTTCCTTTTAAGGATTCTTTAAGTTGTCTCTCATATTCACCAACAATCCCAGATTCTTTCAACGTTATTTTCACATCGCCATTCAGCTCTTTGTTTATCTCTTCTATCTTCGCAAGTCGAATCTCAAAAATTTTACGGTGAACTGATTTCAAGTTGGCCAATAACTCCTTACGAACCTCTATTGCTAAAGACAACTTCTCCGTTGCTGTCTGAAGGTCTTTAATTGCAACTTCTTTAGCTGTTGCCTTCTTTGAAAGCACATTGAGTTTTTGGAAATACTCTCTATTCTTTTCAAACTTCTGTCTGAGTTGAGAGAATACCAATTCCTGATCTTTATGTATTTTAACAAGACCATCTCCAAATTCAGTAGAGGCGGTCATTGAAGACTCAATGTCTTTACCGCCAGACTGGAAGCTATTTTTAGCCTTCGCCAAAAGAGGGTTCAGAGTAAGCTTGATTTTTTCTACAACATCTCTATTGAGAACAGGTGAAAACTTATCAACTCGTGCTGAGAAGTCATCAATCTCAGTAACTAGGTTTGCAATTTGGAACTGTATCGTTTTAAGAGTTTGAGCAACTTCATTTTTAAATTGAAGCTCAAACTCTCTGTTTTTCTGGTTTTCAGATTCTTGAGTAAATTGTTTTGCAGCTTCTTCGTCACCATCTGGCTTTTGCTTTTCAAACTCTTTGAACTCATTTTCAGCTTCCGCAAGAGGCTCAAGTATTTGTTGAAGCTCACGTTTCTTCAAAAGAAGATCAGAAATAATAGCTTTGTTCTGTCCTAGCTGTGAGAAGATTTGAGGTTCTAGTTTTCGAGCATTTTTAATATCTTTCTCCAAATGCTTATCAATCAAAGAAAGACGCTCTTCAGGACTTTGACCAATTTTTTCAATCTGCGATGACTCATAAAAATCAACTACAATGTTTTCGGAAAAATCATCAAAATCAACGACAGCTCTTGTTGAGTTATAAACAATAGGCTTTTCCCCTAAAACTTTTTCAATTTCAAACGTCTCACCATCTGTATCTTCAAGAGTGACCTTTATTTTACCATTACCAAGATTCGAGTTTAGTAGCCCATAGACTGATTTATCGGATTCAACCTCTGGGTGAAGAGCAGAATCAATAAGCCAAAGAAGAGTGGTTTTTCCTGTACCTCGCCCTCCCATAATGCAATTTAGCTTCGAAGAAAAATTGATCTCAACAGGATCATTGTAGAATTTTGAATTTTCGATAGTTAGTTTTTTAATTTTAGACATAAAGAACCTCGTTCATTTTTAATCTTTCTTTGTCTTAACATACGTCACTTCAAAAGCTTTACAGGCTCTGAATTTCTGATTGCGATTTGCAACAGCAAATGCATCATTCATATCGTATTGCTGAAATATATCTAGTCCACGATCCAATAGAATTTTCCACCCATTATCAGCAACAATGTGCCTTGCATGGATTGTTTCACTTTCATCAAATTTCCATGAAAAGAGAAGGCCAGCAGGTTCAAGGCTCTCTTTCATCTGAGTTAAGAAATTTACTTGCTGTTCGGAATTGTGCTCATCCCTTATTGTATGTAAATTTACTTGAACTTCCTCATCATCTGGTTTGCATTTAACAATTTGCTCCAATAATTCCATGAGATTTCTGGCTTGATAAAACAATCGGATATATGGGTCAGTAACTTCAATCTTTTTAGCTCCTTTAAGATATGGAATTAAAATATCTTCGTAAGAAACTCCTTTCTGGTTTTCACTAAATGATATGTTTTGTTCAGAAAGAATTGATTGAACATTTGAATAAGGGCTGACATCGGTTATTACAATGTTTTCAATTGGTGATGACTCGGTTTCAGCACCACCTGTATGATAGATAGACTGGTGCTCTTTCTCTTCGAGTGTCGTAACAACGAAATCTTTATTTGATGATGTACTTGAAAATTTAAAATTAACTTTTGCGTAAGTAGAATCAATTCTCAACAATTGATCTTTAACTCTCTTGCGACCTTCAATTGCAAATTCTAACAATTCTTTAATTTCCACTTCAGTTGCTTCATTGTGCGGAAATAAAATCTTCATTAGGCCTGAGAAGGTCTTGTGAACACCATCTCTATCCCTCGTTGATATATCCGATCCTAGCTCAAAATAATTCTTATATTTCTGAGAATAATCGAAACTTCTAAGGTGTCGTAAGACTTCAGCAAAATAATCAACAACAAAACCATATCCACTTGAGAACATTTCTCCTCGAATAATATCAACTTCCCAGCCCGGAATATAAAAATGTAAACGATCTAGAAAGGCAGAGTCATGAAATTTTTCTGGCAGATCATCAAATAGATCAGAATGCTTTAGCATATAAGGAACTGACTTTGATGTATTCCCAACGAATGCCATTGAAGCTTCAGCTCCAAGAGTTTCCACACCTCTGGAAAATGTTTTATTAGCCATATAGTTTTTCATTACATCAACTAGGGCCTTATCAACCTTTTTTTGTTTCCCAGCAAACTCATCAAAAGCTACTGTATCCCAATAGCCAACGAGGCCAAGCTTACCACTGGAGTTGTTTACGAATAATTTAGCCAGAGTGATTTCACCACCAGAAATCAATATCCCATGGGGAGAAAACTCAGAATAGACGTGAGACTTACCTGTTCCTTTGGGTCCAAGCTCAATTAAATTATAGTTTCTTTCACAAAAAGGAATTAAACGCACAAGCTGAAGAAGTTTACTCCTTTTTCCAAACATCTCAGGATTAAATCCTATGCTTTGAAGAAGTAAATCAATCCATTCATCCGTTGAAAACTTGCGTCTTGTCTCAACATATTGGTCAAAATCAAATTGAGAGAGCTGAATTGGTTTAATCGAAGACATAACCCAAGGTACTGACTTATCTTCATCTGAAAAAGAGTATTCAAGTTCACATATACACCAAACACCACCAACAAGAAGTTTAGGGTGTCTTTTAATTACATCAGAACTTACAGTTACGTCTTCAATACCGAGGTTTGAAAACTCAGCTTCGTAAACATCCTTTTTGTCATTCAGCGAAACACTGATTTTATCAATGACCTTATGTCGTCCTTTTTCTTTAATTGTAGAACGGATCAGGCCAGCTTCATTTCTATGCACATAATGTTTGCCAAGAATGTCTTTGACGGTTTCTATACCAGAATTGATACTTGCTTCATCAGCTGTTGCACAGTATTGTCCGAGAAGATACTCAAGGACATAAGAAGGAACAATCGCATTACCTTTAACTGCTTTCACGAGGTCTTTTCTGACAACAGTGCCAGCAAAAAGTTCTGTTATTTTTTTATTAAGCGTATTCATATGCCCCCATTCTAGAAGTCAAAATCACTTTGAAACGATCTTCTTAATGTATATTTGTAAGTTTTGTGAATTTTATACTTAGTCGTGTCTTTAATTTCCTCTTCTAAGCGCAATTCAACTTCTTTGTTATTAAACTTGTTAGCCTCTTGAGTAAGAACAAACTGAACTTTTAACTCCCGCTCTCTTGGATCAGAAGCTGTCATTTCAAAAAGTAGTTCTTTGGAATCACTGATAAGCACATCACCGCAATAGAGGCCGACTTTAATTTTAAGTGGTCGAACCTTATTTGTGACAGGTTCATTTTGATAAAGGGCCACTGCTAATTGGCCAGTCGTTATTAAATGAGATGTACTTCCTAAGACATCGACAGAAACAAAACCGATGTCACTTTCACGTTTTTTTCTGATATCAAGAACTGGAACAACAATTTCTTGCAGAGACGCACCACCGTGAACAAAACGAATGGCTGAACCTTTTTTTCTAATCCTATTTACAGATTTAGGAATAGCAAAACTCACATCGCCTAAAATTCCAGCTTGTTTAGCATTAAAGACCTTAAATGAATTATTTGTAGCCTCAAAATCTTTACCTATTAAAAACCTTCGATCTATCTGAAGAATATTACCTTTAATTGCACTGTCAGAAAGGAAATCACTTTCATCAAGATCTTTGTCTTGAAATAAAAAGCCATGATCGGCTGTGATTACAATGCGGTTCGCATTTGATGAAGTAAGTTTTTTGACTATTTGAATAATAGTATCAAAAGTTCTTTCAACAGCAGCAGGAACTTGGTCAGGTGTTTTCCCAGCATTATCAATTTCATCGTGATATATGAAAGCAAAGTCATTGTCTTTAACTAAAACCTTAGTATCATTTAAATGCTTTTCAAGAAATTCACTAGCAAGAAGAACTGTTCCTTTGTGTTTAGGATAATCTTGTATGATTTTTCTTCTGTTTTCTGAACCCGCAGTTGATTTACCATCTGCAAAAACAGTTTCAACCTTTTCAGCATTTAGAGATAATTCATTTTGTGGAAGTAGTGCTGCCATGCCCAATTGGGTATAACTAGGAATAGTCGATTGAATAACATCTATTCCTCCTTCATATCGATCAATTTGAAGGATTTTATTGAAAAGCTCTTTTCCTGCCTCAAAGCGAAGAGCATCTGAGACAATTACAAATACTTTATTCTTGTTTTCGAGGATAGGACTAATTGTTCGGTTAAAGAAATTTCTTTGAACTGAAATGCCAGAGGATTCCCAGTTTTCTAGAGAATCAATGTGTGGCTGCCATTCATTGTTCAACTTACCAAGAAAATTATTAGTGTACTGATTTTCTAACTGATCAATGAGTGGTTTAAGAACTGATGCTTGACCACTTTTACGAGTAAAATAGATAAACTTTCTGTAATTAAGATCAATTTTGTACCAGTTTTCAGTATATTTTTTAAATCCATCGACGAAGTTAGTGATCGATAAATTCGCACCATGAAGCAGATTGAAAAACTGAGCAGCATGATGAATCGCCTCATAAACTTCTTTAATGTGATCTTTGTACCAGTGGGTAGAGTTTCTGCTTCTGATGAATGTATCACAATCATTGGGATTTATTGTTTTATTGGCCAAATCATTTACGAGCAAACCAATAATCCTTTTGTCGACTAATTCAAAATAATCACATTCTTGAAGTTCCTTATACGAACGATTTTCCAAGTCATGACTAACATCGAGAATTTGTTCAAACTTTTTTGACAAAATTTCAAAGTCAGAAATTCGATGTCGATTGTTTTTCCAATTTCGCATGAAAACATAGGCATTGTTGTTGAGTTTAGATCGTTTCTCAATACTCATCTGATAAGATGACTTAAAAAGCTCCAAGGCAAAATCTTTAACTGAAGGACTAGTTGAAAGATAGCCGTACGTCTTCTCTAAAGTCTTCCATAAAAAAAGATCAAGATTACACTCTTTGAGTAGCAGGTACTTTTCTTGACGATCTTTTGCTAGTTCTGAAAGGAGTTCTTGGACAACTGACTCAAGGCTTTCTTCAGCACCTAAGCAAATTGAATAAAGCTTCAGGCGAAGTTCTTCTTTGTTGGAAAAACCATGAATAGATTCTTTTAATTTTTCTCTAAAAGCTTGTTTCTTAAAAAAAGAAACATGTTCTTGAACAAAATCAGCCCATTCAAACCCAAGTCCAATTTCACCAAGCCAGATTGAATTTTGGTCACTTCTAAATTCGCCGAAAGCAAGTTCCATATCGAGCAACCAGTTTTCTGCATCACCTAATCTTGGGCCTTCTTTATAGATTAGGAATTTTGAGTCGATTTGCTCTCTTAAAACTCTACACTTAATAGAAAACTCGTTATTATTAATTTCAATTTTTTCAACTTCATTCAATTCAAGAGATCTAAAATCATCCTTTAACTCTTTTTTAGTGTCATACCAAAAAACTACGCGATGAGTTTGAAAAAGCTTATCTAGTGCTTGCTTAATTTTACTCATCAGTTACTCCTCATCCTTATCAAGGCCCTTGATATTTTTTAAGGCTTTCCCGAATTTTGGATAGTTGACCTTCACACCATCGTCTAGGTCAATTTCTATACGTTGAGTAGCAAGTGGATAAAGAATGTCTTTTTCATATTCATTCAGTTCTGTAATCATTTTTTTTAATTGTTCAATTTCTTTTAGCGCAGAAGCTTTGTCTCTGGTTGATGCAGAGGCATCACCAAAAAGACGCTCTAGATTTTCACGTTTTGAATTCAATTTCGTTCTAAACTCTCGAAGGTAATTATTTAAGACAATGCTCACAGTATCTGGGGTATATCGATGCATATAAATCAGAGCATTAAATGTTCCGTTTGGACTTGAGAACATCCAATAGATAGGACGTTTTCGATACATCTTCACATGATCATTATAAAAATCTTTGGCGAAGTATTTTCTTATATCTTTTCCAATAGCTTCTTCAAGGAACTTTAAATTCTCTTCAAAGTTTTTTTCGCCAAACGTTACCTTAAGGAAACTTTTGAATCGTTCACTTATTTCATCAGCAAACCAGTCACCATCAAGTACTGGTATAACATTGTCTTCATCTGGTGAAAAGGTAGGTTTTGGAACTTGTTTTAGATAATCTTTAATTGTTTCGCCTTGATTTGCTAAGATGAGTCCCTCTTTATCTAGACTGTAGCGGCCAAACATACAACCGACGGAATAAGAAATAAATTCTCGTAAAGTGTCTGATAGTAATAATTTTTCCAATTCCAGTTCAGTTTTTTCACCACCGTACCGATAATAGGGGTTAGCATACAATGTTATTTCTTCAACATAAGTATCCGGTAAGAACTGGTCGCCCAATTCAAAAGCGCCAATAAATAGTTCATTGTTCTTGGATTCCAATCTGCAAAGCTCTTGAGTCAACTCATTCCAATGTTTACGAAGTGATGTGTATGAATTTTTGAGTGTACTATTCCTATATACCGCAGTGAGAATCTCTAATTCAGTAAAATCCCAAGCTGTTTCTCTTGAGTTCCAATCATCTCTAGTTATTTGGATACAAGTTGAAATTAAAGACGAAACTTCATTTTTAATTTTATTAAATGCATTTTCATCTACCGGAAGGCGCTCAATATCACCTACCTGAAAGGCTAAAGTGGGGTTCAGTATTTTTAGAAATTCACGACAGACACGCGAAGTTAAAAATCCTAAAGACACTTGCGCAGACATTTGTGGACTGCAAAACATTGTCATCCCATTGACATCAAATAAAAATCCAGGGTCTATAATTCGACTGCCGAAATATGAGGAACTCAACAGTGTCCAAGTTACGCCAGGCCTAAAATAGTATGACTGGTTTCGCAATATCGACCTTTCAAATAATTTAAGGCGTTCGCCATCATTCTCCCAATCCACAACATATTCGCAGTTGCCAAAGTATTTCCGAAAGTCTCCACCTTTGTTATAGGGAAACCATTTCATGTGACTAGCTTTTGCCTTTTCAGAGTTCTCAAAGTTGAATCCAATTTTATTCAGACTAAGCTCATGCCAAATACGGACAAACTTTGCATTCTCACCAGTTGTCATGCCATTCCTGGATGTGTTGTAAAAACCTAATGGCTTCGTAGTTGAAAATATCTTGAAGATTTTTGGAGCTACCCAAAAAGCAATCGGACCTCCCGGAATATTTTTGAAGTCGGAAGCAGAGGCACGGTAAAACCAACCACATCTTGGATTTTCTATTGCCTCTAATGTTTTTGGTGCTTGATTTTCTGAACCTCTAAAATCTGCAAGTCGAACATATCCACCTTTAAAATCGAGCTTATGGTAATTCTCAAGAGTGAAAGTACAAATGGGCACTGTTGCCCCGTCAAAACCTGAATATTCTAGTTGTACAAGTGAGGTAATAGTTTTCTTATCAATAAGAAAGCTTCTCAATTTTTCATACGATGAGATAAACATCCATACAAATGGAGTCATAAATCCAAGCTGACCTTTGGTTAAAGCAAGCTCAGCATTTCTAACCATAAATGCAGAAAACAAATCCGATTTTACATCCGAATAATTTTCTTTTAACCATGCCCCCAGACGACCATTCATTCCTTTGCCACCCATGTAAGGGGGATTAGCAATGACAACATGATAAACAGGAGAGAGGAATTTTACTTGAATGAGTAAGTGTAAAACTTTTGAATGAGTATGAGATAAAAGTAAGTGGCCAGAAACATTTTTCTTATCAAGCAAACTCAAAAAACTATCTACATCTGTAAGTTCTGGTCTGATGAGTGAGCCAAAGTTCTTCGCTTCTTCAAACTGACATAGCGTATTTTTAAATTGCTCAGTAAACAAATCACGACCAATATGATCCATGTAATCTTTAATTTCATTCGTATCAAATTGAATATTTTCAAGAACACAGATATTAGGCTGAACAGGGTTTCTAAAGTAGCGACGCTGTTTTTCACGAGCCTTGATTGTGAGTGCGAATGCAGCTAATTCCCCAGCACGTTGATCAATTTCAATCCCAAAAAGGTTATTTTTTAATATTAGAGATGGAATTTCATTAGGGTCGATACCTTCTTCTTCGTACATTAAATAAAGTAGATCAAATGCATAAACGAGCATGTGACCAGATCCGCAAGCCGGGTCACAGATTTTGATTTCCTCAGGTCCTTTAATTTTTAGAAAGTCATTCTCTACAGTTTCTGGCTTAATGTAATACTCCATCTTTGAAATTAGATTGGAGTTGGGTCGATTTAACATCCATAAACGACCAAGTGAGTTTTCAACAAGGTAGCGAACAATCCAGTTTGGCGTAAAAAGCTGAGTTGCGGCAGGGATATTTTCAGGTGTGATTTTCTTGTTATTCTTTAAGCCCGCAAAAACTTCGTCTTTCTTTTCAGAGATGTAGAACTGATAAAGCCAACCAATGACTTCGACGTTTTCACAGTTTTCTGCGCTTAATGCCTGTCTTGTTTTTGAAATAATAGAAGATTCAGAAAGAAGATCGTCTGGCATTAAAAGCTCTGTATAGTCATCAATCTTCTCAAATAAAAAAGGCATTATTGAGTGATAGTAATTACATGACATCAAAAGTAATAGTTTGTAGGCATCATTTTGAGGATCAGAAGAAGAAGCTTTGCCAGATAGAAGAGCAATAACCTGATCTTTGGTTTCCTTTCTTCCAAGCTCGTCTTTAATGTGTCCAGATTTGGCTTCCATCAAGATTTCAGGCTGAGTATGTTCTGCTCTTGCAGGAGTTAGAACACCCAAGACAGAATACTGTTTTACATCCATGTATCTCAGAGCACAGAAGCGGTTAAACCATGTATAGGCAATCTTCTCGATAACTTGATCTTCACTTGTATCATTAATTTCTTTTTTAAGATCATCAATTAAGGATTTTTTCGCACGAATATCCACATTATCTTGAGTTAGATAATAATCTATTTTCTTTTTCACGACATCCATCAGGTATCGTCGCGACTCTTGTGCAAAGCTCTTTAAAACGCTCGTATCCATGCTATTTCCTAAATTTGAATTTTATTCCCTTGTTTCAATTCATCAACAAGTGCAGTTTTTAATAGTTTCAAATACTCATCAATGTCAGTCTCTGAATCAAGAACTGGTTTACCATAATTAGGCGATACGCTCTTAATAGGAACAAGCTTTACCGCAGGGCCTATTGTCTTATTTGTGGCAGTGTTTTTCTTGGCCTCAATCGTTGAAAGTATTGAATTATAGTCATTTGTTTCAAAACTTGTAGATGCTTGCTTCACAAGTGCAATAAATGTTTTATCTTTTAAACTAGCGATCGCCCTTGAAAATTTTTGATCTACTTGCTCTTTTTCGATAGCAGTAAGTGAGTTGTATCCATCAGCTTTCTGAACCCTTGATCTAAAACCTTCAATAGATACTTTGGCTTTTTCCATTTCGCTGCTTAAGGCATCTGAAATTCGCTTTTTTAGTTGATCAACAATTTCTTTGGCACGCTTCATTTTGTTGCCAGTGAAACAGTCATTACTTTTAAGGATGGAATTTAATTCTGAAAGTTCTTCTTTTTCAATGAAGTCAAAGTTGGCACTATCATTAGAGATAAATAAAAAAGCTTCTCTAAAAATATCTTTTTGTGATCCTGCCATGAATGTTTTAATTGGCGCAATTACCTTTTCTTTAGCATCTAACAGTTCATCTTCGACTTCGGATAGACTAGTTAAAAAGAATCCATATTGCTTCTTTGCTATCGAGTCTAGCTTTTCAGCGATAGGGATTAGAACTATTAGAAAGGGGAACTGCTCTTTTTGATAAGTGAGCTTAGTTACTTCCTCGCTCAATGTTTTTAATTTGTTTATCGTATCTTGAGCAAGTGCTTTAGCCTCTGTTGCTAGTGGTTGATCGTCAAAGAAATCCTTGTAGAAATCTTTAAGCTGACGAACCTGTGATGATGTATATTCTGCTTGAGATTCAATAATGACCTGTTGATGTTTCTGAGTGTTTAAAATTGCACTTTCAAGATCACGTCCTTCAAGTAGATTTCCGTCTAGGCGGAGTTCAATTTTGCCTCGAGTACATAGTTTAGCAAGAGTGCATTGAGTAGCAATCTGTGCCCATCCGTAAGGCTTTACCTCGAAGTGAGCAATAAGCGACTTGATAGTCATTCGATTGCCTTTCATTGCGTTCATCTTAATAACTGAGACAACCTCTTGTTCTGATTCAATTAAATCATTTGTAAAGCTAACCTGACTTGATGGTGAAAGCAGTTGAGAGATTTGTTGCTCAGAATAGTTCGTACCTTTAAGCATTTGTAAGTTTGGATAAGACTTTTTGATGAGTTCAATAAAAGCCTCAGATATCCTTACCTTTGGATCTTTTAATCCAATATCTAAAACATCTGAACCGATTGATAATTTTGCTTTGGCGAGTAAGTCTTTAATTCGAGTTTCAATATCACTTGATCTTCTGTGGTTCTGATCAGCTTTTTCTCTTAAAATTCGTGAGATGGACTCTTGTTGAGAAGTGTTGGTGTTTTGTCGAATGTAGCGATTAGTTTTTTGCTGCATCATTAAGTCTTTGATAAGCCTTTCATCAGACGGCATGATGACGAAAAGTTCTGACTTTGCAAAAGCCTGAGTCAGAATTACATCATCCTTTCCAGTGTATTCATGAAATGGCGTGATAATGTTGATGGCCAACTCCTTTTCACGTCCCATGAGTCTGTCGTCGAGTTTTCTAGCATATTCATAATCATAACCATTCACATCATAGCGAATTTTTTTTGTCCCAATAACTGAGTCAAAGATAGTCTGTGCAAGGTCGGTTGCGAGTTGTTGAGCATCAACATCAGTGTTCTTAATCTCTTCTTCTACGTCTTTCTCATCATTTGTCAGGAACTCAAAAATATCACCATTTCGCTGGATATAGGTTTGCTGTTCTAAAAGACTTAAAGCATTTTCAATTTCTTTCTTTAAAGTAGGAATATCTTTGTCGAAGCTGTCATACATTAAAACAGTGAGGTTTCTGACAGTACTTTTAAAGTCTTTTACATATTTTACTAGAAAGAGAGCCTTTAGAAGCTGCACTGCAAATTTATTATCTAGGTTTCTTTCGGCAACAGTAATTGCGCTTTGGATTTGAGCTTTCAATGCCGTTCTTAGACCTTCAAACATTAGGTCAAAGGTTGCAAGTTTGCCGACTTCTTTGGTGATGATTTGTTTTGCTACTTGCTGGAATACTCCAAGCATTGAGCGTTCACCAACAGAGCTATGCTTCCCTTCAAAGGCATTATGAAATGACAAATTTTGAATTGAGGTTTGAAACAAATCGAACTGGTAAGGAATGAATGGATAAGCTGATACAAAATGCTCTTTGTCTCGATAGTTTTTATAAACTTTTGCTCCATCAGCAAAATCAAAAAGGGTCTTAAAATTATTAACCTGACTATCATAGAGAGCTTCAATAGTTTTTTTCGAATCATCTGTTTTACTTAAAAGACGAATTTGAATTACTTCTGAAACGTCTGCGCTTGTAAGCTTCAAACGATTACTGAATCTTGCTTGAATTTTTGAAAAGTCATTACCTTGTTGTTTAGTCATGTCTCCGACAATAGCATCCATGTCTTCTTGAGCGGTCACGATGACCCAAGCTTTGCCATTACATTTAGTAGCTAAACTTTCAGCTATTGTTTGGAGGTTCGTCATAAGCTTTACGTTATCGGCAATATATTGGCCAACCTCATCGACAAAAAAGTTCAAGCGAAAATCTTTTGATTGCTTTGCAATGTATGCATTAATTTGTTCAGCAAAATCTTCAATGGAAAGCTTATAGCTGTTTCTATATGAATCTAAAATTCCATTATTGCCCTGATTTTTATCGCCAGTGGTGTCTGCATAAGCCTTATCAATGTTTTTCTTTTCAAGAACCGCTTGTTCTCTTCCTGTTTCCCATGATTTTTTTGCTATTTTTTCATAAGCAGTTTTAAAATCCGCTAGCTCTCCACGGGAATCTAAATCCCTTTCAAGTTGAGCAATATGCGGCTGGTTTCCGTAGTAACCGCACATATCATCAAATACTTTAACAAATACCGAAAGCAGGGCATCAACTTGTGTTTTGTTAATAACAGCAGCTTTTTGGTCAATGTTAAAAAGAATACTTTTAGAGGGAATTGAAGCTGCTTTTTCAATTTTAGCTTGCAAGAGTCGATCATTAACACATTTTGAAACAAAAGCATCTTTTACATTCAGGCCTTCTATTTTTCTATTTTCTAAAAGAAGTGCGAGCATCTTTAATAAATGTGATTTACCTGAGCCAAAAAACCCCGAAAGCCATGCCCCGTTAGCACCTTGATAATTGATATAGGCATCTAAAAAAGAATCTAAACGAGTAGAAACTTCTCTGGTGAGTACATATTCTTCAATCTCATTTCTAAGTCCAGCTTCGTCATCAGCTTTGATCACGCCTTCGATTTGTCGATCAACTGGTTTCTTAAAAATTTCTTTTAGCAACATCTTCAACCTCTTTTATTAAACTTCACACTGAAATACGTTAAAAGCTCTGTAATATTTGTCATCATGGAGCCGGCCAAACAAATCTAGACTCGAACCAACGGATAATGAATGGGTATAAGTCCCAGGAAAAAACATCACTGTAGGCTTATCTTTAGCCGTGCTTTGAAGATTATTTAAAACATTATGAGAGCGAATAAACGGATATACTTCTCCAACACCCGAAATAAAGAGAATATCATGCTCAGTCTCACTGATTTTATTCGCAATATACGGCACGAGGTTTCTCTCAGGATCGAGCACATTTTGTAAAAGTTCTAGCAGCTCCTCTTTTGATAGGTCTTGTTCTTGAGAAAAAATATTTTCAAGAATTTGCCTACTTTTTAAAAGCTCTATTGAAACATCAAAAAGATCCACCGAAAGAACTCGAATACCAGCTTGTGCAAGATTTGAAATGAGCATTCTTTGATTTCTTGTCATTTCGACAGCTTCTTTCGGGTCATACGGACAAATAAAGAAAGGAACTTCATTTCCAAGTCCTTCTTTATTTAAAAACCTTTTGCTTTTAAATAATTTTAGCAAATGGTCATATCTGATGTTCAAGGGGCTATTCTCATTCATCTTTACACATCCAATGCTTTGGTGATTTCCAATTCAGTAATTGGAAAGATTGAAAACTCTGCCCTATTTGTTCTTTTCATTGTTTCAATGAAGCGTGATGTGAGATGAATCCGATTGATTTCGTCATTATCAAGTAGGATGTCGGATTCTCGCATCATTCTAAACAAAACTTGTCTAACCTTGCTTCTTGATGAGTCTGTTAGGTGGTCAAGTTCATCATGCCATTCTGACTTTTTGTTAAAGAAAATATCGAAATCTTTATATGTAACTTTGAAGTTTAGTTGCAGAAACTTCTCTCGTATCACTTCAGTTGCAAAATCATTGATAAATTTGTGTTTTCTACAAATTGCTACCCAGAGAATAAGTTTTCTTTCCGCAATCGAACCTTCCACTAAAAGTTTAATCTGATCATCGGTTAATAACTGAAGCCTAGACACGATTTCTCTATTAAACCGGACAAGCGATGCGTTCGTTTTTGACTGTATGGTGTTCTCAGCCAGCACAAGCTCATTTACTTTTTCCCAACTTCTAAATTGAAGATAAGCTTCCGCAACAGGCAGGGATTCAAGAAGAAAAAGCCCACCAGCTGTAAAAGACATATTGTATTTTAAGTCTGCCATCACACACCTACGATCGAAATCCATTTCCATATTCATTTATTCCTCCTGATCTACTCATGATCAGATTCAACGGCTCCGCCATTCTTAATCCAATCATCAACTTCACTTGCCTTGAATTTCCAAAGACGACCAACCCTGTGCGCTGGAACCTTTTTCCTTTCAAGCCATCGGTAGATTGTTTCTTTAGAAACACCAAGGTGAGCTGCAATTTCCTCAACAGATAGCCATCGCTCAGTCTCGCTCACGAAGCACCCCTTACATTTATTAATCTAAACAATTTATGGTAAAATTAGATCAGTTGTGACTGTTTCTGACAAGCCAATACAATGAAATACTGATAGATTTTTTTATTTAGTGAGCTACTTGAAGGACTCTGTTTTCAGATCTGGCCCTGAAAATATAAAGAGACAGTGATAATGCGAATAACGCAGCATTTAATGGGTTTAGTATTACCAATCCTATCTCTGAAACAACATACCCCAAATACATCGGATGCTTGATGTAACGATAGATTCCAGAGCGAACAACACCTCGATTGGCGGGTGAGATACCAATTGAAGTTCCAAGTTCCACTGTAGCAAGAACAACTATTAAGAAGCCCACAATGGCCAGAAGATCAGAAGCTAAAAATAGTGTTTTTGTTGAAACTGTAGAGTCTAAATACAAAAGCGGCATCGCAGACGAAAGATAGGCCAAAACCACTAAGAGCTTCGGCCCCTTTGATTGAGCAGGATTTCTTTTTAAGAAAAAATAGCCAGCGGCAAAATCTCGCAAGACCAAAAGCAAGAAGAAGATAAGCTGAGTTTGTTGCCAACGATAAAACGCCACAACACCAAACCCAACCATCATTGCTGATCCGAAATATTTGCCGTAATCCCTAGACACTTTAGATTCCTGGCTCGCCACGGTTACGAAGTGATTGGAATTCAGGCTGCTTAATAACTTTAATTAATGCATCTTCGGCACCAATGGCCTGAAGATAACGTAGTGCCTGACGAGCAATTTCTTCGTTTAACTGTTCGTGATTTGTAATCTGAGGAAACTCTTCGCTAAGACCCATATAACTAAATGGAATCATGTCACCATTTGTAGCAACTTCTTTTCTAAGCTCAATGAGCTTAGTTATTTTGTGTTCTTCAACCTCAACAGAGAAGAAACCTGTTTCAGAAGCATACGCTCTGATTGTTTGAACAGTAGCACCGATAGCTAAAACCAATGCTAATACCTGTATTGTCTTCTTCATAAAATCCCCCTTATCTTTGCAATAATTTAGTTTCGATTATCTTAGCAACCATCAATGGTTGATCTATTGTTACAAAATGGCTCGCATTTTCAATTTGATGAAAATCAAATTTTCCAACCTGAGAATCATTTTCTAAAACACTAGCGGGCAAAAGCTTGTCTTCTTTGCCAGAAATAAAAAGCTTTGTGCCACTAGTATGCGATAGAGAAGAAAGCATGCCTTCTTTATCAAGAACATCAGAACGATTATCCTTAAAGAAACGTGAAGACACTTTGTCATTCAGAAGAACTTCTTTTCCCCTTGGCGATTTAAAGTAAAGCAATCCATATTCAGAAAGCCATTTGGCAAAAGAAGAGTCATCTTGATTTTTTGACCACTCGCTCTCAGCTTCAGTAAGGGCTACTGTCTTATGTAGATTGTAATTATCGTTTGCTGCTGCAAGTGAGCCTCCTGTAAAAGGAGTTGAAATGCAAACGAGGCCAGAAACCAATCCGCGAATCAATAATTCCGAAGCCAAAAATCCGCCGAAGGAATGACCAAGGGCAAACTTAATTCCTGACTCTTTAGAAATAACATCAGCAAGAGATGTAGCAATTTCAGGATATGTTTTTTTGCCTGTATAAGCGGAGCCATTAGTACCTTGAATATCAACATACACAAGTTCAAAACTTCGCTTTAATAGATCAAGGTCTCTAAGTGTATTTGAACTTAAACCTGGCCCTCCAGCTATTGCAAAAAGCTTTGGTGCATTTTGTCTTTCAGACTGTATTCTTGTTAATTGAATCATGTGAGCACCTCAAAACGATCTCTGAATGCTTGAGCACTTAGAGTTCTATTAAGATTAAATTCTTTAATCCAACGATAAAGAGTTGCCTCACTGATACCAAGACTTACGGCAGCTTTTCTTTTATTGCCATTAAATTCATTCAGAGTTTTTATAACTTCTTCTTTACGAGCATTAGATTCAACAACCTCAGCTCTGGTTACTGTGACCTCATGAGGTGATCGACCATAACCAATGGCTTCAGCAACAACAGCTTTATCAATTGAAGTTTTTGGCGAAAGAACAATAATTCGCTCAATGACATTTCTTAGTTCTCGAATATTACCTTGCCATTGATAAGACAGAAGTTCAGCTTCCCCATCAGAGGTCAAATGAAACCGATCTCCCTCGCGTGAAAGATCATTGATAAATAAATTTGCATAAAAAATAATGTCTTCTGGACGCTCTCTTAGTGCTGGGAGCTTTAGAACAAACGTATTTAATCGTTGAAGAAGATCGAGCCTAAAAGTACCATCGGTAACTTGCTTATTTAAATCCCTGTGTGTTGCGGCGATAAAACGAACATTTATCTTTTTTGTTTTATTTGACCCAAGAGCCTGAACTTCTTTTTCTTGAATAACTCGAAGCAATTTGGCTTGAACAGACGCTGAACATTCTCCGATCTCATCTAAGAAGAAAAGGCCATTGTGAGCAGTTTCTATAAGACCAGCTTTATTAGATACGGCCCCAGTAAAAGCACCACGCTCGTGACCAAACAAAATACTTTCAGCCATCTCCTTGGGAATACATCCCATATTAGCTGTAACGGCCTTCATTTTTAAATTAAGAGCAATATGCTGGGCTAGAAACTCTTTACCTGTTCCAGTTTCACCCAAAATCAAGATTGGGGCTTCTGAGTTGCTTCTGATGATTGTATCTACTTGTCTAAGAACGGTTTTAACAGCTTCAGATTGAGTTAGATATCTGATTTGTGCTTGAGCTTTACTTGCAACTCTGAGCTGTGTCGCACTTGTAAGAGATTTTAAAAGTGCTTGAAAGTAGCCATCGTCTTTTACAATAAATTGAAAGTGCTTTCTTCTGGTAGCTTCAACTATGCGGCGAGTGCTTGTGTCGCCACTTAAAACAATAAGGAACGTACCAGCAGATTGCTTGTTCATAAAATCTAATAGATGAATGCCATCATGCTCTTGACCTTCAAAGTTCAAATCAATAATAGCAGCGTCGAAATCACTATCAATGACCAGCTTCTTTGCTTTCTCAACGCTGTTGGAAGTAGTGACCTCAAAACTGGAACGAAGACTTAAATTTAAAGTTTGTAAAATTTCTGAATCATCATCACAAATAAGAATTTTTGGTTTTAAATTCATATACCCCCCAAACGAATCTCGAAGCTAGAACCGCCAAGATCGCTTTTTCTATAAATAAGCTTTCCACCATGAGAACGAACAATATGGTTAGTTGAAGAAAGACCAAAAGCTTGCCTGTTAGCTTTGCCTGATTGACCTCTTCCTTGAAGATATACAGGAACCTTTGATTCATCCATACCAGCTCCATCATCACAAACTTTTATGATCGTGTTGTTATCATTTTTTAAAACTGAAACTCTAACTAGAGAATTTGCTGCCTCTATGCCATTTTCTAAAAGATTAATAATGGCTCGCTTTAAAAGAAGTGGATCATGAGGAACAGTAATTTCCTCATCTTGAAAAGATACTGAAATTGATTTGGTATTTTCTAGAGTTTGAACTTGTCGAACGCCTTCTCTGATACAATCAACAAGGTTTAAATCTCTGAGTGCAATTGGTTCCTGCTCTAGGTTTTTCTTTGCAGATGTAACCTGACTCAAAATCTGATCTGCTAGTCTAGAAATGCTATTCGCTGCTTCATTTTGAGTTTCTAAATCTTGTGTTTCATCGTGTGCGAGACTTGCCATCTGTCTTAGAGCTGAAACTGGATTGTGTAGATCATGAATAAGTCTTTTATAGGCATCAGAAGAAAGCTTCTTGGCTTTGCTTTCAGCAAGCTGATCTTTTGCATTATCCAGTGCCGTTTTTGTTGAACGGACTGTGTTTCTGATTTCTTCAAGTTCTCGAATTTGAATCGGTTCAGAGTCTAAATGATTATCAGTAATCATTCCTTCAATCTCTGCATGTAGCTGATCCATTGGCCGCAGAGCTTTTTTAATTGCCTTTCTCATTTGCCGAGCTGAAAAAAGCGAAATCAAAATACTCGCAACAAAAACTCCTAGAAAGATTCCTAAAGAGCTTTTCATCGATGGCAGTAGCGGAGAGATAATATAGACTTTTGAATCTCCCATAGATTGACTTGAATTTTTAATATTTGTGGTTGTAACAATCTCGTTATTGCCAAAATCAATATCAAAAAACCGAAAGAACGTTTTGGGCTTAACAAAGGCTCTATCCAACTCTTCGAGACTTCTACTTGATGCAAACACCATCCCATCTTGAGCTAAAATAACGTCTGACTTTGTAGCTTCACCAATTGACTGAAGAACTCTTAAAAGTTCAGGTCGATCCGATGATTCAACAAGAGTTGATAAGTAAGGAGCCAGAGACTCAGCCATCTTCTTATCAGTATCGAGCCTTGATTCAAGCGTAACACCAGCAAACAACCCAGAAATTAAAACTGCTGCAAGTACTGAAATTGCCCAGCGGTAAGGATTAAGAGAATTATTAACGTGCTTGAACAAAGTCATACTTTTCATCGCTGAACGACCTTGTTGCTTGAACAGTCAGGCGAAACATTTACTTTGGTATAATCAATATAAACATCAGACAAGATGTTTGGTTTAAAGTTTTGCACGCATTTAGAAACCCAGTAATTTGCCCTCGGGTGAAATAGATTAACTGTAACAGCAGATTCTTCAGTGAGTCTCAATGCTTCCTTATAGAAGGTCTCTCTTTGTTTTCTGTCTTGAGTGGCTCGTGATTTCTTTAGTAGTAAATCAATGTTTGAGTTTTTAAGACCACTGAAGTTATCTGGATTGTCTGACTCGAAATTCTTCAAAAGAAAATCCGCATCAGGATAATCCATGTTCATCGCTACCAAAAAAGCTTGGTGTGATTTCTTGCTATAGCCATCCATGAGCTGATCCCAAGACATCAAATTAACTTCGACTTTCCAGCCTTTTGAAGTCATGGTTTTTTCAATCATCTCTTTCATTTCTTGTCCACGTGCAAGCTCACGAGGAATGGCAATAGCGATCTTTTCTTTAGGTGGCTGGACGCCATCAACTTTTAATTCAACTTTGATTTGTGATCCAGTGAGACCGTTTGGAACATATCCATAGGCCTTAATCGAATCAGGATAGAAACTCCTACGAAACTCATCCACTGGAACATTGATCTTAAACAGTTGTCTTGTCGCAAGCTTATCGAATGGTGCCTTAAGCGTATTAAGACCTATTATCCATGTCGATGCTACTGGACTTGATATTCTTTGTCCCAATTTAAAGATCGAATCACTTTCGGTGAGAGGCCAATTTGCGAGATCATGAATCTCACCCTTACTGGCAAGCTCAATGGCTTCAGTCTCTGTAGTTTCTTTCAATATAATCTGGGAAAGCTTAGGAACACCAGCATGATATTTTTCAAATGCTACAAGATTGATTTCTTTTTTCTTGGAATCTAGTCCTGAGAAACGAAATGCTCCAGAGCCAATTGGTGAACTAAAGAACTTAGAATCAGATATTTTGTTTTTAGGTAATACCTTGGCAGTAGCTCCAGCAAGAACAGACAAGAATGGAGGAAACGGAAAGTTTAATTCAATAACAAGAGTGCTTTCATCTAACAAACGTATTTGTTTAATCGAATCGTAAAACTTGCGAACTGTGCTTTCAGCAGATAAGGCCCTTTTTAGAGAAAACTCAACATCGGAAGCTTTGATGGGATCGCCATTGTGAAAAAAGATATTCTTTTTGAGTCTAAACGTAAGTGTCTTGCCATCCTTACTAGTTGACCAAGACTCAGCCAGTGCGCCTTCAATTTTAAGCGATGGTGAAAACTTCAGAAGTCCATCGTAAATCAAATTACCAACGGCCAGAGATGCCGTATCATTCATTTTTATTGGATCAAGCGAGAGTGGCAGCGAATAGATTGCTTTAACGTAGGCTGGGCTGGTGACTTGAGCATACGAAGGAGATTGGATTAAAAATCCAATGACAATAGCTAAAAGTAGAAGTCGTCCCCCTGAAAACATTTATACCCCTTATTGGCAATTCAAGTTCTGTCCTCCTAATTGCGAGTGTTGTGCCAAAACAACAGAGCTTATTTATGCCAGAGCTGATTAAATGACAAGCATAGCAATATGCTTAATTTTTTCGATGGGTTATTTGTTTTTATATGAATTACAAAGCTGAAAATCGTGAAAGTATTACATGGGTGCCGTGGTCACATTGGCTCCACATCCGTGAGAGAGTCTCTCAAAAATGAGAGACTCTTAAAGCAAATCAAATTTTTTTGTTCATTAATTTATATAGTCTATTAACTCGTAGTTCATAATGAAACTACTAGATGATCAAGACATTTTGATCCTAAAGCTAGCCGATCTATATCATTTGGCGTTGATGAAATTATCCCGTCAAGAATGGCCTTAACTCCACCAGTTGCCGGATGCTGGTGTTTGTCGTCACCAATATCAAGATCGTGAATGATTTCAGCGAGGTTTTTTAATGAAGCAGATTTTAATTTAAATCTTTGGATCAAAACCTCAAAAGTGCATAGTTCTCCCTCATGGGAAAAATCCCCACGGTAAATATCATAAGTAATATGAGAGGATGTTTTCTTATAGTTTTTTGGATCAACAAAAATAAATTCTGCACTGGGATCAATATACTTCTTAATAAGCCAAGCACATGCGATTCTATCATGGGCAATCCCTATTCTTGTTGCCCAAATTCGCCCACGATAAGTCGGCTGATTCTTTTCGATGGACGCCGGTATTGAAGAACTCTTTTTTGAAATTGATATAATCTCTTTTGTTATTTCATCCAACAAAGTTCGGCAGATTTGCTCCCCATCACAATGGAAAACGTTTTTTTCTGCCAAAACGTTAAGAAAACTCGTTGCTCTACTTAAGTCATGTTGAATAGGCATAAGATCATGATCGGATTTAAGTTTCTTTGTTTGTTTTCGCAACTCTCGAAGCGTTTTTGAAAGTTCTAAGAATGATTGATTTAAATGATCATTGTATTCTTGCTCTAGTGATTCATTACTTACACCTTTAATAAAATTAACTTCGCAAAGTACTGCCTCTCCACCGCGCTCTTCGATTTCTTTTGCAATATCCTTAAACACGGAGAGATTTTTTTTATTCAGAGGCAGAGCATAAACGGAATTTTTCACAGGAACTGCGAAGGTTTTCTGGAGACTACGCCAAATACTAACGCGTACAGCATCGGGTTTTGGAGGAATTTTGTGCATAAGAAGAAGCCATTTAAGTTTACTCATTTTTTTAGTTCTCCCAGCACATTATTTTATATTGTAACATCTGTTACAATCAAGTACTTTATATGAAACATATGAACAATAATAGTATTATCATCAAAAATCTAAGCTCTAACATCAATGGTTGCTCATTTCTTCGAGATGTCTCCTTTGGTATTGAAAAAGGGGAAATTCTTGGCGTCATCGGTCCGAATGGCTCAGGGAAAACCACACTGATGGAAACGATTCTGGGATATCGCCCCAAGATATCTGGGGAAATTCTCTCAAGCTCATCAGACCATTCTTGTGAAATTTTTTATTTACCAGATGGTGTACAACTTTTTCCAGAACATAAGGTGCATGAGGTAGTTTCCTATTTCGCGAATCAATTCAAGACAAACTCGGAAGAGACACAAAATTTTTTGGGCAGATTTCGACTTGAATCGCATCTGAATAAAAAGGTGAGCGAATTATCCAAAGGTTTTCAAAAACGACTTGGCCTAGCGGTAGCTTTTATGAGCGGAAAACAAATTCTATTTTTAGATGAACCCTTTGATGGTCTAGATTTGATGCAAACAATTGATGTCATCAAAGTTATGAAAGAACAAATCGGTCTTCACCATTCTATTTTCGTATCTATTCACCAATTAGGAGATGCAGAAAAATTCTGTGATCGACTATTGATATTAAATGAAGGACAAATCCTTGGGCTTGGTAGCTTATCAGACTTAAAAATCAAATTCGGACTTCATGAATCAGCTTCTTTAGAAGATATTTTCCTTAGCGCACTTCAAAAGGAGACGATATGAAATCCTTTGTGTCGCAACTTCGATTTCACTTTCTTGGAATCACGCGATCAAAACCTCTTTATATTTTACTTTTTTTAGAGTGCTTTTTTGTCGGCTTTTCCTACATCCAAGCTGTAGATCTTTATCGAGAAGCAAGTCTTGCCGCTCAAGAATCACCGGGACTTGCTAGTGGGCTGTCACCTTTCGATGGATTTTTGGTTCCTCTTTTTGGTGCTCATTCAGTACTGATATCTATTCTTTTTCCATTTTTGACGATTCGACAAGTCGCGGTCGAATATGAAAGAGGTAGTTATAAAATCTTAGACCAACTTTCAAGCAGAGGTTTACCACAGATAATTAGTGGCTTTGTCGTTTCACTTTTTGCTTGGGCAATGAGCCTTGTACCAATTCTCATTGCCATCGCCCACTGGCTTACGATTTCAGGGCACGTCAGTTTTTCTGAAGTCGTTGTTCTTTTGATCGGACATGGTGCTTTTGCTTTGTCCATTATATCAATATCTTTGTTAGTAGCACATATCATGAGACAGACTGCTCCGGCCGTCATCATTGTTTTAAGCATGGTCTTAGGATTCTGGATGATCGAATCATTTGCAGGCTCAGTTCCGAGTGAACTAGGAACTATTGCAAAGTCGTTATCATTTACAGCTAACTTAAAGGCTTTTGAACGCGGTATTTTATCGCTGGCCCACTTAGGATATTTTGTTGGACTTGGCGGATTATTTCTTGGGCTGAGTAAATCATCATCTAAAGTATTTCTTAGTCGTCATCGAATGGTGACTATCATCTCTTCTGCGGTGTTAGGATCTTTACTATTATCCCAAGTGGCCCAGACGCTACCGACTTCATATGATTTTACTGAAAATCGAAGAAATTCATTTTCACCTGCAATTGAAAAAGCTCTTTCTCAGGTAAAAAATCCGATCCATCTACAAATATATCTTTCTCCTGATGATTCACGTCTCTATGATTTTGAGCGTGACTTTTTAGGTCGTTTAAAGCGCTCACTCCGTCATTTGACAGTGGAGTATGCTTACACAAGCAGGAGTGGATTCAAGTCCTCTTCCGATGACTTATATGGCATTTTTAAATTATCTAATTCTTCTAAATCTGCCCAGACCAGATCGACAAACGAAGAAGAACTCCTCCCAATTGTCTTTGACCTTATCGGCATTTCGCGGCCACAAACAGAAGAGTCTTTTTATTCAGGGTATCCCCTTGTAGCTTCATCAAATGGGCTTGATATTTTATTTTATCTTATTTTGCCATTCATCATTGTCGGCATGTATTTTTTTGTCACACAAAAACGGAGGTTAAAAATATGAAATTCATTTCAACGTTCGCCTTAATAATAGGAATAAATTCTTCTTTTGCGGCAACTGCTACAGTCGCTGATTATGAACAACACTTTGAAGAAGAAACTATTGGAGAGGCAGTGAAATCATTTAGTCCAATGGTGGGGAATTGGGAAATTAGACAAGAAGAAAAGAATAAGGTTCTTGTCGTAAACGGAAAAAAATGGAAAGAAGGTCAGCCATCAAGTGGAATTGCCGAAAAAGCAAAGGGACTTTTTGGCGAGCGCTATGCTGAATTTCTTGATAGCATTAAAGCTTATGCATACTTTCCTCTGGCAGTGAATAATGCTGTTTCTGACTTTCAAAATGGAACCATAACAGTCCGATTCAAGGGAATTGACGGAAGAATTGATCAGGCCGCTGGAATTGTATTTAACTTAAAAGAAAATGGCGATTATCTCACTGTCAGGGCGAATCCACTTGAAAACAATTTAGTTCTTTGGAAATACATCAAAGGCAAGAGAAGTTCAGAAAAATGGATTCGAAATGTACCTACGCCATCTAAACAATGGCACAGCTTAAAGGTCGAGATTTCTGGTGCCCATATAAAAAGCTTTCTAAACGACAAACTTTATCTTGAACACGATTGGAAGGAGCCAATCAAAGGTAAAGTTGGTCTATGGTCAAAAGCAGATAGTTTAGTTTATTTTGATGATTATCAAGTTCAACATAAAAAATAGGAGGAATATAAAATGAAATGGATAACAAGAGAAAAAGCAAAAGTAGATCGCATCGCATGCCCTTGGTTGATTCAGCACTTTGTTGATAAAGAAGCCGTTTTTGAATATTTACCCGGAACAACGAATTGGAAAGAGCTTCAAGAAAGTATGGGGAGTTCTGGATATGTGTACGATGTACCGAACTGTCTATTGGGGCACCACGGGCCAGAGTGTTCCTTTGATGCCATCATTAAACACTTTAAACTTACTGATCCCGCTTTGTTTGAATTGGCAAAAATTGTGCGTTCAGCGGACACCTCCGATAAGACACATGCAAATGAAGGATTTGGACTTGATGCCATAGCGGATGGGTTTAGACGTATATCAAAAGATGATTTTGATAATCAACGGCTTCAATTTCCCGTTTATGATGCCCTATATGCCTACTGCCAAGAAAAAGTGAATGTCACAAAAAGCTAACTCTTTTTTTGGAATTCACACAAACATTGCGGTAATTCTTTCAGTAGTATTTTTTCTTGAGCTTGGCGAGCGAATGGCAGGGCGATTTCTCCCGATCTACATTCTTGCTGTCGGCGGAAGCTCTGTCATCGTCGGACTATCCAACGCCTTTAACAATTTGTTAGGGGCGATATATTCTCTCCCCGGAGGATATTTAGCAGATCGAATCGGCTATAAAAAATCGTTAATAATCTTTGATGCTGTTGCTATGCTTGGTTACTTAATCATTGTTCTGTTTCCATCATGGCAAGCAGCGCTAGTGGGCGCCGTTCTTTACTCTTCTTGGTCTGCTGTTTCTGTTCCTGGAATAATGACAGCAATCTCGAAAAATCTTCCTGAGAATAAGCAGGTCATGGGCGTCTCTTTGCATTCTCTGATTAGAAGATTTCCAATGGCCATTGGGCCACTTCTTGGCGGTGTATTCATTGAAAAGTGGGGAGAATTTGATGGCGTAAGAGTTGCCTTTGTCTTGGCATTTGTGATTGCGGCTGTTTCTTTATTCATTCAAGGAAAATTTATTCAAGAAAAACATGAACAAATGAGTACTAAACCCATTATTCATCCGATAAAACTATTTCAAAAAATGGGGCCAGAGCTTCGAAGACTTCTTCTTTCCGACATACTTATTCGCTTCTGTGAGCAGATCCCATATGCTTTTGTGGTGATTTGGTGTTTGAAGATGATTGGCGTTTCTCCTATTCAGTTTGGTGTTTTAACAAGCATTGAAATGATTACTGCTATTTTGGTTTATATCCCAGTTGCTTACCTCGTAGAAAAAAAACGAGCAAAAAAACCTTTTATTGCTATCACATATGGATTCTTTTCTTTGTTTCCACTGATGCTGATGTTTTCAAAATCAATGCCCGTTTTGGCCTTCGCATTTTTTATTAGAGGAATGAAGGAATTTGGTGAGCCAACAAGGAAATCACTGATTCTTGATTTTGCAAAGGGTGATCAACAAGGAACTCTTTATGGAGCCTACTACATGATCCGTGACGTAATTGTGTCACTTGCTGCTTTTGTGGGTGGACTGCTATGGACAATTTCACCACAGTTGAACCTTGGAGTTGCATTTATTTTTGGACTTATTGGAACTGGATATTTTTTGAAGTATTGCAAAGAATAACTATTAAGGGGAGAATTCTTACGAATGGAAATAAATAATAACCTAGTTGATAAGAAATCCTCTCTCAAAGAACTTATCACATATTTTCTCAAACTTGGTACGGTTGGATTTGGTGGCCCTATTGCCTTAACAGCTTCGATGAATGAGGATCTGGTGGTAAAAAGGAATTGGTTTACAGAACGTGCTTTCAGTGAAGGCATGACTCTTTCGCAATTGGCACCTGGTCCATTGGCCGCACAATTGGCAATTTATTTTGGGTGGGCACACTCTGGAATTCGTGGCGCAACTCTTGTGGGACTTGCTTTTATTTTACCTAGTTTTTTGATCGTTATTCTCATTTCACTTCTCTATGTAAAATTTGGGAGCCTTCCATGGCTTGCAAAAGCATTTTATGGAATAGGTGCTTCAGTTATTGCGATCATCTTACTTGGCACCTGGAAGTTGAGTCAAAAGACTCTGAAAAAAGACAAGCTCCTTTGGGTAATAGCATCTATCAATGCAATCGTTACGGCCTATACTGGCGCAGAAATTCTTTGGGTATTTTTACTTTCAGGTCTAGTTGTTATGGCATATCGAATGAAGCTATATAAATCAAAAATTATTCCTATTATTTTTCCGACATGGTTTTTTATAGGTGCATCTAGCTCTCCAGCCTCCCATGACACATTAACTACCATTCTTCTTTTTTTCTTAAAGGCCGGAGCATTTGTTTTTGGTAGTGGGCTGGCAATTGTGCCCTTCCTACATGGTGGGGTTGTAACTGAGTTTCAATGGCTAACTGAAAAGCAGTTTCTAGATGCCGTGGCAGTTGCTATGATTACACCTGGACCAGTAGTCATCACTGTCGCATTCATTGGATTTTTAGTCGCAGGATTAGGTGGTGCGATCCTTGCTGCTCTTGGGACTTTTATTCCTTGCTATCTGTTCACTATAATTCCAGCCCCACATTTTTCTAAATGGGCAAAGAACAGCTATGTTCATGAATTCGTGACAGGAGTGACAACCGCTGCGGTTGGGGCAATTGGAGGAGCTGCATTCGTTCTAGGAAAAGGAGCGATTATAGATTCTGCAACAGCGGCCATATGTATTATTTCGTTTATGGCTATCCACCGGATTAAGCTTGCAGAACCGATTGTGATCCTGGCCGTAGGAATATTGAGTGTACTGATGACTTAATTTTCTAAGTAAAATAATTTACGTTTCTTTTCCAAACAATTCACGCTTCTTCTGATGATGATAAGTACTCTGTCAATTTAAGTCTCTCTCTTCAATCTCTCATTTCTCGCGAGAGTCTATCATGAGTGAGAGACACTTCACTCTGCACCATGAAATTAGCAAAATCTGTAATTCCTAAATCATTTTAGAAGCTTGCCTTAAATCTAAGGCAAGAAAATCCAATTTCAAAATTCTTGGCACACGATTGCTTTTAACTCCTTCCGTGAAACGAAAAAAACGAAAGGAGGAATTATGGACGGCTACTTAAAGCCAAATTTTAAAAGTGAAAGAAAAGAGCTGCATTCTCTTTCACTCGACGAGTGCGATTTTGTTCCAGACGATGATGTGATTTTGCACCCAATTGTGGGTTCTAAACACTCATGCCCCAGATGTGGTGCAACCACCACAATCAATGGAAGTGATCCGTACTGCTCGGATTGCAATTGGGATTCTTTAACTGATCCCACATACGAGAAGCGCAAATGTGTGGCGTAGGAATTAGAGGCAAAGCATTTATCAAAATGCTTCTGTCTAAACTAAATGAGCAACCGACGTACCAAGTGAAAAATGGCCATCAAACTGAATGGATCAGTCTTGATGAGGTCATGAAACGGAACAGAGAAAAGCATCTTTACCAAAACCTTTTAGGAGAAAACAAAAATGAAAGCATTGAAAGAAATTTTAGATACACAAATGGAAAAAATGAAGCCAATCAAATTTTATCGGTTTCAACTTTTTGTCGAAGGAAATGAAAAAAACAAAACTGTAGGCATGGCCTATCTTAAGGAAGGACAAGGAATCTACACCCTTCGACTTTGGACGTTTCTTGATGACAAGTATTTTCTGCTTCCGAGCAAAGAGGATTCGTCGAAATACCTTTTGATGACTAGAGAGCCAAACAAATCTGGTTCAAATAAAAATAAATATTTCTGGAATATTGTTGGGAATGCAAAAGTCATCTCAGGGAAAAATGTTGTCGAATTAAACTTCGATCTTCTTGATAAGAAAATCTTCATGAGTATCTTTCCTGATGAGTCGCCATCACCAAACGGTCATCCACAATCCGATGGTTCTCAGGTCGCTTAAAACATAGCATTTGCGAAAAACCATAAAAATTCAAAATAAATAATTAATAAGGAGAAACGAATGAACAATAAACAAATGGTGCTAACAGTAGCTCTTCTAGCAGGAATCGGTCTGATTATGCCTGAGCTTGCACATGCTGGTCTTGAGTCTAGTTTGATGGGAATTAAATCAAAGCTTACGGGAGTAATTCTCCCTCTGCTTTCCGTGATCGGGATTGCGATTGCTGGGATTTCTTTTTTCACAGGAAACCCAAATGCAAAACAGCACATCGCTTATGCCATCATCGGCTGCATTATCGGCTTTGGTGCTCAAGGCATTGTTGATTTTATCGCTCAAACTGTTCGTTAGAGGTGAAAGATGGAAGAAGAAGGACTCATCACAACCAGAGTGCCACGCGCACTAGAAATGAAGAGCAAACTCTTTGGATATGAACTTCCAGATTTGCTTCTCATTTTCTTTAATCTTGCGATTACTAATTTGGTGTTTGGTGGGACTTCCTTTCGCTATCCGCTTGTGTGGGGAACAACGCTAGGACTGGCGTTGTTCCTTCACTTTGCGAAGAAAGGTCGGCCCGATAATTACATTCAACACTTAGGAGAATTTCTGATCCGCCCTGCATACTACGTTGCTGGGGGCGCAGATCGGTTTTATCGAAAATTTAAAGGAAAGGTGAAAAATGTTTCAAAAGAAAAAAACTGAAGCCTCATTATCTGAGGAACTTCCATTTTGGGAATTTCAAGACCAGCCAAGGCCACATCTAATATTGAATGATGGATCTCTCGTTGCTGGCTTAAGGCTATCACTGATAGATATTGAATGCTTTGATGACGTGCAAGTTAATCAACTCGCAATTAGGCTTCGCGGTGTTTTGAATTCAATTTCAGAAAACACCTCCGTTCAATTTTGCTTGTCAGTAGGCTCGGACTTTTCAGAAATGTTAAAAAAACATTCTGATGGGAAATCGAATGCTATTCACCCTTTGGTTGCTAGCATCGCTGATTATCGAGAAACAAAGCTGAACAAAGCTTTAGATAACTCTGAATTGTACCGTCCTGAGCTTTCAATCTATTTGAGAACAAAAAATGTTGGGAGCAAAAAACTAAGCTTTCTTAAAAAGGAAGAAGACTTTTCAATTAATTCATCGAAAAACTACGATGAAACACTAGAAGTTCTTTTTCAAAACATGGATACCTTGGCTTCTTCATTTCATTCGATAGGTCTAAAAGGGAGACTATTGGACTCTACAGAAATGAGGGATCATGTTTATAGAGCACTTAATCCCAAACGTTCAAAGACAGAACCAACGCCAGCAGTCCGAACTCCTGTTGATGATAATCTTGAAAAAGAAACCTTGGAGGCTATGGAATGGTTGGCAGAGCAATCACCAAGGGAGCAAATGGTTTTTGGTGATCTGATATTAGGTTATGAACAATTCACACTTGATTCAAATCATCATCGCATTATTACGCTAAAAACACTTCCAGAGGTGACGTTCGCAGGACAGCTTTCAACATTTTTGAGAATGCCTTTTCATTACGACTTACTTCTTTCGTTTGATGTTCCAAGCCAAGCCGACGAAATGGCCAAGCTTCAGCAAAAACGCAAAATGGCACACTCGCTTGCAGTTACATCTGGAAACAAAGCAAGCGATCTTGAAAGTGAGACAAAACTTAATTCAACAGAAGAACTTATCCGTGAGCTATTGGGAACTGGTCAAAGAATTTATGCAGCTCAGTTGTCAGTAGTTCTGCGATCTCCTGCTACAGAGGAAGGTAACAAAAAGTTAAATCGCCAAGTTCGAGAGGTCTTATCGCGATTTCGTTCTTTACAAGGTGCTGAAGGTCTTGAGGAAACAGTTGGCTCTTGGAAGATTTTTAAAGGCAACCTACCAGCTGCGCCTTTGAAGCTTGAGCGTGCAAAAAAGTTTAAAACTAATAATCTTGTGGATTTCATCCCTATTTATGGGCCACGAGAAGGAGACGATGATCCTGCTGTCATTTTCAGAAATAGATTGAATGGTCTAGTCAGCTTCAATCCCTTTGATCCAAAACTAACAAACTATAATGCACTTGTGACTGGTTCATCAGGAGCAGGAAAAAGTTTTTTAAATAATTGTATTTTAGCGCAGGAATTAGCTCGTGGGCTCCGTGTGTTTATTATTGATATCGGTGGTTCCTATAAAAAGCTTACAGAGGCACTTGGTGGTCAATATTTAGATATGGATTTGTCTGATCAATATAGGCTGAATCCTTTCGATATTCCAGACCCAACCCAAGAACCAAGCAACCAAAAACTAAAATCTCTTCTAGCTGTAATTGAAAGCATGGTGGTTGAAGACGAAAAAAGTAAACTAACAAAACTTGATCGTGTTCTTTTGGAAAAAGCAATTATTGAGCTTTATGAGGAAAAAAGGAAGCTTAAGACTGTACCAGTTCTTTCTGATCTCTCAGAAAAATTAGCAAAAAGCAAAGAGCCTTCAATGATTGATATATCAAAGGTTCTTTTCATGTGGACTGGAAACAGGCCCTACGGAAAGCTACTAGATGGATTGGGATCGCTGCGATCAGATGCACCCATCTGTACTTTCGATCTTAAAGGTTTATCGAGCTATCCTGATCTTCAGAGCGTGATGATTCTTATTTTAACAGATTTCATTTTGGGTCAAGTCGAACAAGACAAGCTTAATAAAAAAAGAATTATCTTGGATGAAGCTTGGCAACTTTTGAAATCAAATGCGGCCGCTGGTTTCATGGAATACTGTGCACGAACACTTCGTAAAACTGGCTCAGGAATCACTTTCATCACTCAGGGAGTCGAAGAGATTGTTGAAAGTCCTATTGGGCCAGCAATTATGAATAATACGGCGACGAAGTTTATTTTACTTCAGCGTGGTGATTCTGAAATTTTAAGAAATGCCTTAAAGCTCAATAACCAAGAGCTGAATTTGATCTACTCATTGGAACAACGTAAAGGGGAATTTTCTGAAGGATTCATGATCGAAGGAGACTATCGTCAGGTCATTAGAATTTATCCAAGTCCTTTTGAATACTGGCTATCAACATCGGATGCTTCGGACAATCGTTACATTCAAGAGCTGAGAGATAAAGGATTGTCTTTGGTTCAAGCGATTGAGGAAGCGGCTAAAGCATATCCAAATGGTATTTCCCAAGGAAAAACAGAATTGGAGGTCGTATGAGTTTCAAAAAACGAATTATTGCGATCACTCTCTGTTTTACCTTGATTCTACCCAAGCCAGCAAAGGCCGATCTTTTTGGTGGTGATGTTGCGGTTCTAGTTCAAATTCTAGCTCAAACAATCAAGCAACTCTATGAGCTACAGAGGATCGTTAGCACAGGCCAAGATACTTTGAGTCTAATGAGAGATATAAATCGTGGGATCAGGGATGGATTGGCGATCATTAGGATTGTAAACCCGAAATTTAATCCAGGATTATATGGTGGTTTGGAAACAATAGATCAGGTTCAAAGAGCAATTGAAGACCTTTATGGAGCAATTCCGCAAACGAGTGAATATCGTTTACAGGAAGCACAGGATAAATCGGTTTCTGAAAGCATAGCTATGAATGGAACCCTCTTTCAGTACGCAGACAGTGTTGATGAGGAAACGAAAAGAATTATAGCTCACGCTCAAAAAGTAAGTCCACAAGGTGCTGGAAAACTAACGGCTGAATCCCTTGCGGTATTGATTGGTGTAACGACTCAGGTACTGAGAACAAATTCAATGATGCTAAAAATGATGGGACAAAACATGGCCCTGTCGAACAGAAAAGAAAAGCTACAGGCGACTCAGTTTAAGGCACAGTATGAAGGTATATCAAACGCTCTTGGTACTCTACCTAAAGAAACTAAACTGAGCCCGATGAATTCTAGCACAGGGAGGTAGCCATGCCACAATTTGAACTATTAGGCTCTTTAGCCCAAAGTCTTCACCAAGAGTTTGTAAATATGTACTACTTATTTTTACCCGTGTTTTTTGCACTGGCAGTAGTGGTGGCATGGTTTCGGTCTCCAACTGGGAGTCCCGAGTTTTTAGAAATTATCAAACGAGCTGTGGTTGCTACGATTTTGCTAGCTGCCTTTCCAGATATCAGCAATGCAATTTTATATATAACCGAAGGAGTTGCAGACAAGATCGACAAACTTAATAGCTTAGACAACTTGATCAGAATGGCACAACAAAAGTCAGAGGGCTACTCGATGTCTGTTACAAGTGTGATCTTGCAGTTTAATGATTTGATTATCGCGACACTTTCATTCTTGAGTTACCTAATTTTGTATATCGCTCGCTACTTAACAATTGCAATGTATCACTTCTTTTGGATCTTTTTTATGATCTCAGCCCCTTTATTATTGCTGTTCAATTTATTTGAAGGAACACAGCAAATTACAAAAAATCTCTTCAAAGGAATGATTGAGGTTGCTTGCTGGAAGATTGTTTGGGCGATTTTAGGCGCGATGCTTGCGGCACTCTCTTTTGGAGATGCTTATCAAGCCGAAGGAAGTTATCTCGTATTGATCGTCATGAATTTTGTAATCGCCATTGCGATGCTGATGACTCCTTCGATTGTTAAATCACTTGTTGGTGGAGGAATACAGTCTATGTCATCTGCTATTGGCGCAGCAAGTGTTGCAGCTATGGCTGCGGCACCAGCAAGAGCTGCGACGATGGCCGCGACTTCAAGAACTGCAATCAACACTGCTGGAAACTTTGTCCATTCAAAAATTGAAGCACGAAGAGCGCGACAAGCTGAAGAACGTAAACGTCTTATGTATTAAAAAAAGGAAACAAATGGAAAACACGAAAATCGTCAAACTTAAAACTACACAGTTACCAAAAATGCTTGCTGATTTGACTCATTCTAACCAGTTTTTGAAAGTCTTCACTTTGGCATCTCTGGTTCTAACAATTTTAATGCTATTTGCGGTCATTTTCATGGCTACAAAAGAACCAACAGTAATCACTCTGAATGTTGATGGAAAAAATCTTGAGAGAACGTTGCTACCGAAGGCCGAAGACCAAATCCGAGAAGGAATTAAGAAATATCTTGAAAAACGATATCAATGGGAACCTGAAAATGTGATCAAAAAACTCAAAGAGTCTGAGGAATTTATCACGCCGACATCACTCAAGGCTTTTCAATCTGCTGTTTCAAATGTCGCCAAGTTTTCAGTTGAAAAAATTGTTTCACAAAAGGTCTATCCAGAAAAAATTGAAATTGATCTTAAAAAACAAACTGCTCTTATCACTGGAGACCGAGTGACATCAATTCAAGGTTTAAAGGCTGCTGGAAACTTAAAGCTTGAACTCACTTTTGAAAATGGCCAAAGGACTAAAGAAAATCCTTGGGGTCTCTATATCTCAAAAGAACGTGAAGAATAGAAATCGAGAACTTGCTAATTTATTTGATTCTCCCATTAAAGAACAAAGGAGAACTATGAAAAATAAACTAATAACAATCTTAGCATTTTCCTTGATGGCTTGGAAAGCCGACGCAGCTCAAAGAGTTCGTCGAGTTCCAGTGCAAGGAGATCAGATTGTCACTGTAAAAACTAGCATTGGGATTGCCACCATTATTCAGGTTCCAGATAGACCGAACAGTGTTGTTGTTGGCGATCAAGACTCATTTAAAGTCGAATATCTCGATCAGGCTATAACAATTAAACCATTAACAGGAGGAGCAAAAAGCAATCTCTATATTTACACTGATTGGAAGCGATTCAATGTTGAGCTTGTTTCAGGATCAGAAGCTAATGCTGATTATGTCGTTTACCTCGAAATGCCAAAAGATAAGCCACTGGCGACTCAAACCAAAGACTTTGGCGTGCTATGGACTGAATTTAAAAATCAGCTCCGAAACGATAACTTGAATTTGAATATCAAACGAGTTGGCAGAGCAAAAAATGGAATTTTGCTAATAGAGTTTAATGTTTCTTCGACAAAGAAAGAAACTTTTAAGCCAGAATGGATTTGGTTAACTCAAATGGGAGAAACTCAGCCAATCCACAATCTCTTTATGTCTTCACTTGAAGTGTCACCACAAAGGACTATTTCGGGTGTACTTCAATTGCGAGAAGTTGATTTGAATATAAATGAAACATTCAAAATTGAAGTCAGACGAAACAAAGTTTCCTATCTCACAGTTCAAAAGGTCGCCACATGGAAGCGGTAGCCAAGGAGGTAAATTTGGACATTAAAAACTACTTCCTGAAGGAGCCAAAACCATTCACATCTAAGCGCGAAGTCAATTGGTCTAAAGTTCAAACTTGGGCAATTTTAACGGTGTCCATATTAATATTGGGCCTTTTGTTAATTCCAAGTTCTGAACCAGATCAAGATACGTTTTATGAGCGTGCAGAAAAAGGAAGTCTAGAGCAAATAAGACAAGCTGAGAACGATCCCACCCAAGAGACGATCAGACAGCTTCAAGAATCTCAAGTAAATGTGAGACAAGTTCATGGTTCACTTGATTATCTCTATCGACCAACATCTTCATCAGGATCAGCTGGTGGTGGTAATTCACCTGATCGCGGTTCATCAATGATACTTTCACGCGGAGGCACTGACGCTCGAACACAGTTATCAGCAGGAACAAGGGTAACTATTCGCTTGTCTAACAAGGTAACAATAGCCAATCAAGGAATGCCTGTTGTTGGAATTGTATCAAGTAATGTTTCTGCTGAAAGTGGTCTAGCAATTCCTAGTGGTTCAAAAGTTCTTGGTGATGCATCTTTTGACTCCGATGCAGAAAGAGCAACCATTTCTTGGCGATCTATTATACTCCCAGATGGAAGAGAGAGACCATTTTCTGCTGTAGGTGTTGGGCGTGACGGACAGGTCGGAGTTAACGGACGTGTTCATTCAGATGGTGTTAAAAATGCTGTCGGCCAAACACTGACTCGATTTATTGGTGCATACGCTGCTGGATCAATGAACACTGGGGCCTTTGGTGCAAACCAAGGTGGCCATGAAAATGGAATGCGCAATGCTGTCGCTCAAACAGCAACAGATCGAGCAAATGCCATGGGCGAAGAACTTCAAAAAGAAAGGAAATGGATTGAGTTAGATCAAGGCATCGAGATTTATGCAGTTTTAAACCAGCCATTCACATTTAGAGATGCAGGAGCAACCTATGGACGATAAGAATAGTCCTTCATCAAATGGTGAAACCACATTTATCGCAATAATTGGCTTATTCTTACTTGTTAAGATTCTAGATTCGTTTTGGCTCTGGTCAAACAAATCTCCTCGTAATCTTTTGATAGTTATGGGGCTTTTGATCGTAATCATGATTCCTTTCGGACGAATCCTGTGGGTGAAAATTAAAAAGAAAAGAGACCAAAATCTTTTTTCAAAATCTATCACTGCAAAATCTGAGGATTCTGTTTTTTGCGGAACAACGGATAAAGGTGAAGACATTTGGATCAAGACACGTCAAAGAGCCATGCACACACAAGTCATTGGGACAACAAATGCAGGTAAAACTGAAAGTGTGATCTTGCCTTGGGCAATTCAAGACATTCACTCAGGAAAGGGCCTTTTGCTGATCGATGGAAAAGCTGACAATTCTCTTATAGATAAACTTTGGGCTTACACTAAACAGGCTGGTCGCGAAAATGAATTTAAGTTATTCAGCTTAAGCCGCAGAGAACAGTCGTTTCAGTTTAATCCACTTTTAGGTGGAACTGCCGAAGAAATTACAGAACGAGTATTTAATGCATTTGAATTCGAGAATCCCTACTACCGAAGCCTTCAGTATGAAGTCATGAATCAAGTTATGCGAGTGTTTGAAACAACGCAGACTGTGCCAACATTTCAAAGACTTCATCAGGCAATCAGCACCCCAAGTTTACTTGAAGATATGCTGCCAAAAATTAAAGATGACAACTTAAAGCACTGGATAATGAATTTTGCAAAGATGGCACCGAAAGATCGCGAAGAAAGAACAAGTGGTTTATTGTCTGCCATAGGCCACTTTGCTTTTGGTGAGAATGCAAGACTCTTTAATCCTGAAGCTGGCGCAATTACAATTGATGATGCCCTTAAAAATAATCAGATCGTATATTTTCAATTGCCAGTTCTTCTTTCGCCATTTTTGGGAAAAGCTACGGGGAAACTTGTTTTACAGTCATTACAAGCAGCCGTAGCAAATCGACATCGACTTGCGGGAAAAGAAGAAAAAAGGTTTTTTAGCGTATTTTTGGATGATTTTTCTGAATACCTTTATGAAGGCTTTATCTCGATTTTAAACAAATCAAGATCGGCAAATGTCGGAATTGTTTTTGCTCATCAGGCTCTTGGAGATATCACTGTTCTTGGTGATCCAGTAGCAAACTCAATTCTTACAAATGCTAATCTGAAGATTTTCATGCGCGGCAATGATCCAGACTCAGCAGAGTATTTCTCAAAGGTAATTGGAACTTTAACATCGACCAAAACAACAGAGAGACAAACTAAAAGCTTATTTGGAGTCAATAAAAGTGGAGAAATGTCTGCTAGAGATGTTGAAGAATTTGCGATTCATCCAAATATCTTTAAAAGAGACTTAGGTGTTGGTGAAGCCATAATGATCGTGCCCCACGAACGTGGTTCTAAGACTGTGAGAATTAAATTCAATAAAACCGATGATCTTGAGCCTGTCCCAATTCCTGAAATTGCTAAAACCATGATGCCCTTACTTGAAATTAAGAAAAATGAAGTAGCAGACAATCACGTCGGAACTTCAATAAGTATTTCACAAATTGCCCAAAGTAAGGAGGCATAGAAATGAACTCATTTAAATTTAAAACTACAGTCTTTTCGATTTTGATCTTATCGACTCTTTTACTGCAAACAGGTTGTTCATCAATGGGAAAGTCTGCTGGTCTAGGTAGTGCCATCGGTGCTGGTACTGGTGCAGCTCTTGGTGGAATTATTGGCCAAGATGGTAAGCACAGAACTCGAAATGTAATTATCGGAGCAAGCGTAGGAGCTATTGCTGGAGGATTTGCAGGATCAGCGATTCATGAGAGTAACGAACGAGATAAAGAACTGGCTTACCTCAAAGGAAAGGAATCCGAAAGAAAGTCATCAAAGGGACAATCCACTCCATCGCTCCAACAACCAAAAGTAGAAGCCATTTGGGTCGAAAGTAAGGTTGTTGGCAATCGCTACATTGAAGGACACTTCGAGTATGTAATCACTGAACCAACTCGCTGGGAAGCTCCGTAATGTCGGCTGTTTTTAAAAATGGTAAAAGCCTTTCACCCAATGCTGAGCAAGCTCTCAAGTATGTTGCCAAAGTTGGAGTGATGACTAAGGCCGTTTGGCTAGAAAGCTTTTGTCATGGAAAGAAGCGATGGCAAAACTGGCAGCTAAAAATATTACTAGATAATGATCTGCTAAAGAAACATAACTGCGATCTTGGCGACTACTATGTTTTGGGAGATCAAGGACAGCGAATTGCTAAAACCTTAAATTGGAGTTTGGTTGACCCTGTTAATCCTAGACAATTTCGTCATGATGAACTTGTAGCTCACAGTCTTCTGAAACTCGAACAAAAAAGTATTTGCAGAAACTGGATGATTGAAAAAGAAATTAAAAATAGTCACAAGACCAAGTTTTTAATCCAAGATCAAGGAGAACAGACCAAGTATCCTGATGCTATTTGCGAAGCCTATATGGGGAAAAACTATCATCTTGTGGCAATAGAATATGAGCGCAATGGCAAGACTCTACCTCGCTACCGTCGAATTTTGTGGAGCTACAATAAGTTGAATCGCTTTAGTCTGGTTCTTTTTATTGTCGAGAATGAAGTTTTAAAAAAGCGAATTAAATCATCATTGAAACATTTAGGCCGAGTTGCTTTGATTGAAAAAATCGGTTTTGTAGATGCTATTGAATGGCAGAAGAATCCACAGACAGCATCAATTGAACTTGCTGCAACTAGAACTAATTTTGAAAAGCTGAGTTCAATCTAATCGCAAAAACAATATGCCCACCAATATGCTCGGTGGGCATATTGGTACTTTTGAAATGAAAAAATGAAAACTGTTAAAACAACAAGAAAAACAATCGGTTCCGCCGCCGCCTCGTTTGAATCGTCCCTTGTTTCGCCAGTGACCACTCCCCCCCAACGATGTTGAGAGGAAGTGGTCACTGGCAGGGACTAAACATCGGCGGCGGCGGGAATAATTAAAAAGGAAATATAAAATGGATAATAGTAAGGAAGTAATAGGAAGAGGAAAGGAAGAAGAAAACAATACAGGGTACCAAGAGGCAAAAAAACAAGAAGAACAAAAAAGAAAAAGAGGAAGACGAAAAAAAGATGAGGCACAAGAACAATACGAACCAAAAGATCAGAATAAATACTTTATCGACGTGTCTAAAAATAAAGACCAAAGAGAGTTGATTCAAAATATTTTGAATCAAGCCAATAATAAAAATTATGGACGTGAAATAATTCTGAAAGACCTTGTTCTCATTGCACTACCAAAGATCACGGCTAAAGAAATCGAAAAGCTACAGGAGAATAGCTTGTCTGAAATGGAAAGAGTCTCTATGGCACTTGATGAATATAACAAGAAATCTGAGGTTAAGCTGACCTTGGGCGAATTTCTTGTGAAGAAACTAGCACTTTAAAAATTGATTTGAATTTGGTTTTACACAGGGCCGCATTTTTTAAATGACTGGCCCTGTGGATAAGTCCCATAAACGAATTATTTGCGCTTTTAGCTGACATTTTTCCACATAACCTATCGGTAATCCGACACGACAAGGTAATTAAAAATGGCAGATAAAAAACCTTACTTTCAGAGGGAAACACGCTATAATAATAAAAAGTCTGATCCTAAAAAATCAGATTCGTTCTTTGAAAATTTAATAGAGAAGAATCAACAAGCAGACGAGAACATCAGATGGCTAAATACGAAAGAGGCCGCTGAATTTTTAAGACTAACACCTAATGCTTTAAGAATTTTGGTTCATAGAGCACAAGTGAAGTATTATAAATTTGGTCGTCGTCTTAGATTTAAAGAAAGTGATCTGCATACTCTTTTCCTTCCAAGGGAGGTTTAGAAATGCCGATCTACACTGAACAAACAAATGGTAAGACAACATATACTGTTGTTGCCACCACAAGAATCAACGGGAAACAAGTTTATAAGAAAAGAAGGAACGTCACTTCGATTGCTGCTGCCAAAAGAATTGAACTTGATCTGAAGTTATCTTTGGCTCGCATAAAGGAACAACCTGAAATGTGTACTTGGACTGAATGGTCTGAGAAATGCCTTAATCGAATGAAACTTCAATTCAAAGGAAGTACCGTTGTTAATTATCAATCGAATTTCAACAAGTGGGTTAATCCTGTTCTAGGAGAACGATTTCTTGATGAGATCAAGCCTTCAGACATTCATTCCTTGATCTATGATAAGATTGAAGGAATTAGTCTTGAAGCTCGCCATGGAGTTTTAAAAAGACTCAAGAGAGTTTTTTCAATGGCGGTTGAAGACGGAATTATTGCTAGAAATCCTGCAACAGGAATTTCGGTCAAGGTTCCAGAATCACCTCAACAAGTTCTTAACCGAACAGAGATCAACACGCTTCTTTTTGAAGCCAAGAAACAAAATCATCGCTACTACAACCACTGGGCCTTAGCGATCCTTACTGGATTAAGAAAAGGAGAGCTAATCGCGCTTACATGGTCAGACATTGATTTTGAAAATCGTGTTATCTCAGTTACAAAAAGCTGGGGTCGCATTGATGGCCTTGGGCCTACAAAAAGTACGAAAAACCGTTACGTCCCAATTTCAAATGAGCTTGAACGGTTTCTTAAAGAGCTTAGGTCTCAATCAAATTTGAATGAGAATATGGTTCTTGAGCAACATGAGGACTGGCTTTATGGAGATGCTGCCAAGGCTTTAAAAGACTTCTGTCGAGAAGTTGGCATTACGGCCGTAAAGTTTCATGACCTACGAGCTACATTTATAACGCAAATGCTCCTAAGAGGAGTGCCACTAGCAAAGGTTATGAAGATTGTGGGTCACTCTACAATTAAAACAACCATGCGCTATTTACGCTTAATCGCAGAAGACACCCAAGGAGCTACTGAGGAACTTGGAATTGTCCTGCCAAAGACCGAAGAAAAAGGGAATCTGGTCTCCCTTTTTCAAGTTAGGGTCTAAAACTGCTTGCCAATACTTGCCAGACTTTATTAAATTGAGCATTAACGCGGGCTTAGGACAGTCCTAATAACCCGCTCCAATCTTCCAAAGGTTGGAGTTTTGGTCCGCAACGAAAAAATCAAACAGTTCTAAGTACTTAAAAACACATACCAGAAAAAGATTTTTCACGTCGATGTTTCATGAAATTTCGGCAGATTTCAAAGTTTGATGACAGGCTGATGACAGATTTTGAGTTTCAATATTTGATTTTTCTGAGAAACGGTAGAGTGACGGGGCTCATTCTCCTCAACAAGAGAGAATCAATTGATAGGTAGCTGCTCATAGATTTTCATCATTACATGAAGAATTGCCTTTCGAATTGTAACTAGGATGAAATGGCAGGCAGGCAGACAGCCATTCTGTAAGATTTGTTATTAACGAATCCCATTGGTTAACTTGAAGACATGTGACTACTTCCAGCAAAGAAACATTGCCACTCCACGGATCTGCTACGCCAGCATCAGTTAGGACTTTCACGTTAGGTGATTGCAAGTTGTTAGGTGATTTTAGCTTCGACGACATTTCAAGCCATTCATCCTTGTGTCTAGCATAGTTAGCTGCTGCAATAATTGATGCTGCCCAAAAGCTCGCCCCAATCTTAGGGCCAATTTCAAAAATTTTTTTCTCAGGATCAACAAAATTCTTTTTCAAGCGTTGCAAGCTATTTGATAGAGTAACTAAGATTGCACAAGATATTCCTTCCGTCGCTTCAGACTCGGAGTCCATATAGATTGTTATAACCTCTTCATCTGGATGATTAGCTTCAAGCCTAACCCATGAAGTGCCTTCAACGGGAATTCGGTGATATTCAATTTCCTTCAGTTGCTGACGAGCTTTTTCGCGTCGCTCAATCTGCGTACTTAGCAAATCTATTAAATCGCCAAACTGAGAGTAAAAAGGAGAATCTACGCCATACTCTGAAGCTGCTACACTTTCTAGCCAATTGTATTCAAGTAAGATTTTTTGCTCTTCTGTTAAATCCGACATTAAGCAGCTCGACGAAGTTTGATCTCAGGAATCAATCCCACGGCTTCAACCAATTTCAAAACTCGATCGATGGTCACTTTTTGCAAACTCCCTGAAAGAATTCCTGTTACGGCTGAGCGAGGAAGTTTTGATTTCTTGGACAACTCAACATGAGTTAATTCTTTCGCTTCCACCTCTCTAATAATGGCAGAGATCAGTTGAGCTTTAATAACCGCTTCGATTCCACGATGTGGTGAAATTCCTAATTTCTTTGCTAGATCTAAGCCTTTATTTGCATGTTTCATTTCAAGCTCCGTATTCTTTGTTGAGCGAGTTCAATATTTTCTTTTGGGGTTTGTTGGGTTTTCTTTTTAAACGCATGAATCAACAAAATATCTTTTGATCGCCTAATAAAATAAATGACTCGAAAAATTCCGCTACGATCTCTAAATCTTAATTCATGCACTGAGGAGCCTATAGATGGCATCGGTCTTGATAAAGGCATCGAAAGGTCAAACCCTCATCAAGTCGAGCTAAAGCATCTGCGAGGTCCTCGCGAACCTCTTCTGGAAAATCTTTAAGTTCTTTCTCGCATTGTTTTAATATCGTAATCACTGGATTAATGTCTCATAAATAAGACATTTAGTCAATAAGAAGATGGCAAATGATGACTTTAAAATTTAAATGGCAATATTATCAAATACTTAGTTGAGTCCCGTCTCCCGCTCCAATCTTCCAAAGGTTGGAGCGACCTCTCAGGCATAATTTAAAGAATCCAAACACTTATAAAATCGAACTGACAGTGAATTTCAGATCCGAAATGTTATCAATGTCAGCAGAATTCAAAACTTGATGACAGATTGATAACATGCTGATGACAGGGTTAAAAGCCTTTTCCAATAAGGAATCCATCGATTTTCAGAGGCGAATTTAAAGGTTTTTCCGCTTTGCCAATAACCATTCACTGGGCAGTTCTTTTTGGAGTTAGAGACTTGCGAACAAATCTTTAAAAGCAGGAAATTTAAGTAGGTTCTTATGGTATAAAAAGTAATGCGGATTGCTTGGCACTAGGTTTTTTTCAATGGGTACATGTAAAACATCAGGCGATGTCGATTTAATTGTATCAGGCATTATTGAAAATCCTTTCCCACATTCAACCAATTGAAGAAGACTTATCCAATCTTCGCAGCGATATTTTACTTGAAAGTCTTCGAAGTCTGTTTTTAAAAAATTCGCCCATTCTTTAAAAAGTTCAGCGCTTTGACCATAGACTAATGTTGGTATTGATTTCATTTTTTGCGGATTCGTAAAAAATGAAGACTTTGAACTTCCATTTAGCCAATTTTTATGAATTACAATATGTGAATGACTTGAAAAAAATAACTTTGCTGAAATCTCTGTCGAATTTGGTTTGTATCGACTAATTGCCAAATCAATTCGATTATCAATTAAATATTTTATGCTGTCTTCTGAAGACATTGGATAAAAATCAATTTCCCCATCAAACTTGATGGTTTGAGCAACCATAGTTATCAATTCCCGTCGACAACCCACTTTAATACATTGGTTGACAGAACTAGAGAACTTTCGATCGATATCTTGAAAGAACTGTTCATATTTTTGAAGTAGATCTTTCATTCTCGAATAAACGGATTCACCAAATAAGGTTAATTTTTTATTTTTTCCTTGAAATTCAAAGATTGGAGATTCGAAACTTTCCTCAAATCGCTTCAGCTTCATAGATAAACCAGGTTGGGTTACGTTTAGCTTTGATGCAGCTTTAGATAGGGACTTCTCGTCTACAAAACAAATAAATGATTGAATAAGGTCAATATTTGGGTATTTCATACTTCAATAATTATTAACTTATATATAACAATAATTCAATTTTATTTAGTTATTTAAAACTCTATAAAAAAATCTGTTTAATAAAAAAGGGGATCAAAATATGGGTACATTACTAAAAAAAATTCTATTTATACTGGTTTTATTGACTTTAAGTAAACTAGGCTATGCTTTTGGATCTGCCCGCATTGCTATCTCGCCTCAGGTCCTCATTAGTAATCGCATTCCATTCATACCCCATACTGGGCAGAGTGCATTTGATAACGTTCTAGCAATGAATATTCCTTACCAACCCGTTGCCGAAGTTAGACATCAGCTGTCAGATTTACTTAGGTACAACCTGAACTTTTTTAAGGGGTGGAACCCACAAGGTGAGGCGCATATTACAGTTATCACACCTCCAGAGTACGCTATTGTTGGTAGATACATCTCTATCCAAAAAATAAATGAAATCGCCCTTAGGAATAATATCCAACACTCAGATTTACAAATTTTAGGCCTTGGTAGCGGGTATTTGAAAATCAATAGCAGTATCCACAGTACATATTTTTTAATTGTAAAATCGAAAAATTTAATCTCGATAAGACAACAAATCTATCTCAACTACTTAAAAAATGGTGGTTCTCCTGATGGGTGGAATCCTCAGCATTTTTATCCGCATATTACAATTGGTTTCACATTACGAGATCTACATGAACAAGATGGCATAATAAAAGATTTCGCTCACTCATTAGACAAACGATTTCAAATGTTTTGGTTATACAGATAATCAAAAAAATTAAAAGGGAAAAAAACCGAAGAATCTAGTTTTAATGTCTTTAGTAACAGTTCTAACAACCTCATCAATGCGGGTGGAGCCAAAGCCTTGCAATCTCTGGCATTAAATTAACTCCCCGTGCTGTGATTTTTTTTTAACAGATTGCAGTTTATCAATAGAACCCAATCCCCTCGGCAGAAAAGCGTACCGTGGTTTGTTGTACTTGTTTCACTGAGCCCGTGGGATAAAAACTGACTACCTGTGCGGCATAAACAACTGAAGACGTAAAAACTGTTATGGCAACCGAAAATTTTAAGATAATTCCTAGATGAACTGACGCCATAAAAGTATCCCCCAAGTTATTGGTAACGTAAATTATTTAACTTTATGTTGAGTATAAAACCATGTTTAAAGCAATCTGTCACTACAGCTATTATCAACACCTAAAATTTTCTAGTGGTATTTGTTAGAATTCTTTTTGGTGCAGTAATAATTAGGTTATAGTAAGATTTCAATAGAGGTCATTATTAAAAATATTTTTCTCTCCTTTTTTCTATTTTTCTTCTGTGCTTGCATAACCAATCAAAAAGCAGTTAAGCCCACACAAATGATATCAGTACTAGGATCAATTCATGGAAACATGCTTGATCAACCTCGGAATAGCATTCGTGATTTTGTAGCTGCACTTCATCTTTTTCAACCTACACTAATCCTTAGCGAAGTAAGACCAGAAGCACCAGACTCTATAGAGGGGGCCATCGATGGAGCACCTGAGCAGATTTTAGTGTATGCATATGCCAAATCCGTTGGAGCACGAGTCATTCCAGTTAATTGGGTCAACGATCAATACAATAAAGAAGCTGCAAAAGAAAACTCACAACAGAGCACTGAACTGAAATCCAAGATCGAACCATTATTTCTAATGTTCCGTGAAGTTGTTCAGCATGGAACTTTTCTGGAGTCGCAAAGCGCTCTGACACAAGAAATTATTCGCAAGCGTTATGACATCTTAGATTCGCATGGTTTCACAGCTCTTAGAAAGCGAAGCCAGGCTATTTGCGGCAATATTCGCTCAAAGGCTGCACAATTCACAAACCAAAGAGTTCTCATTGTCTTTGGATTAGCGCATAAATATATTCTCGAGGATTGTATTCGTGATTTAGGGATGACAACGTCATCAGTCGAAACATGGTTTGACTTGGAAAGATCCAAGCAAACCAAATTTGATGCTAATCTAAAAGTCGAAGCTGCACAGAGTTTTAGAGCTGCTAAATCACTTTTATTAAAACGTCTTCAAAGTGGATATTATACAACTGATATCGAAGAACAGCGGGAAACTCTTAAAGACTTTGATGTTTGGTTACAACAAACATCAACTCTCTAAACACCCAACTAGCTATGGCAACCTAAATGTATCATAAAATAATTGCAGTCGTTGCGATAAGAAATCTTCGCTCACAGTATCAGCCATCTTAAGGGAAAGAAAAGATTCTTTGACTTGATTATCCCTTTCAAACAAAGACATTATTAGATTGAACGTTCCTAGATGCGAAAGGTTTCTATATCCCGACTTCTGCTGCGCCAGCTGCGCCTTTCCTAAAATACGCCTAGCAAACACATCAGAACGTTCAGGACGATAGGACTGGACGAACTCAAAGATGTTTCCAATCGATTCCGCATTCAAGGTGAACTGATTGTCAAAAACAACCAGCCCTTTGTTACCAAAGTCTATACTCGAAAACTCAACTGGAAATCGAGTTTTAAGTATAACAAACGCATAGACGTAGGCATCAATCGCCAATGGCGTTTTTACATCTAGCGAGCCCGTACCCGCTTCAATTCTCTTAGCAAAACTGTCGATCAACTCAGCCACTAGGTTTTTTCTTTCAGCCGTAGCCTGAATTTGACGACGAAATAGTATCTCATTCAAGCGATAGTTGGCCCTTGGAACCTGTTCTCCCATTACACTTTTAAAAATATTAATACCCTTAGCGATATTGTTTAACTCTTCAACAGAAAAGTTAACAAATAGATACTCAAGTGCAAACTCATTCACTATTCGTTGCTCATTGACCGCTAGATTTGCTGAATTTAAATTGTCTATACGAATACCCGTATTTTCAAAAATAACGTTTCTAAAGTATTGAGTCAGTGAATTGCCATTTGCGACACCGAATTTTACAAATTGATTTAAAACTCGCTCTTCTAATAAAGCCAAATACACTTTATTCGAATTACGCAGCACCGATTGACTAACTGTTCTTTGAATAATTTCTTCAGCTTCTCTTTCCAGCAAAGGCTCCGACGGACTTCGTTTGCTTCGTGGAAAAACATTTTGGACAACTCGAACAACATCGGCACCCATCATACGGCCGGCATTAGCTATACGAGTGTACAAATCGCCACTATCAGCCCCTTCAGTATCGACTTTACTTATAGCTAGCGATGATTCTTTTTGGTTTCCAGATAGCACAAACTTCATACTAGTGTCTGATTTTAAATACACGCCAGCCACATTGAAAAAGTCTTTTACCTTTGCTAAGGACTCAAGCAATGGTTTTACATCCATATCTTTTGATGTCACTACAACACTATTTGTTCTTGCATCCCAAAACATTTCGACTGAAATCTCTTTTGACTCATTTGAAATCTGATGCTCAGCCATAGCTCTTCGAAATACTAATTCTAAATACACTTTAGAATCTTCGAAGCGTGTAGGACGAATTGGCGTAATTTGCGTCACTCGAAAGAACTGCTTTCCTTTAACACCAGAAATCAGCGAAACACTGCGAACCGTTGTTTCTGAAGATACATCCGTACCAGGCACAATTTCACGAGCCAATCGCTCTGCTAAGGCCACAACCCGTGGAGCATGATTGAAAATCGCCACTGTGTTTTGTACGATTCCTTTCGTTTCTACTTGATCTACGAGACCTGGAGCACCTGGTCCTACTAAGTATTCTTTTTTATCAGGATTAAACAAAGCAATCTTACTGTCATAATCGGCATTTAAAATACGATCTTTGATTGGTTGATAGTCCACCAAAGCATCAGCCGGCGTCGTCGCTTCAAGGCCAGTAGCCAGTATGATAGTATCTACTGTATAAACCTTACCGTCAGTCATCGTTACATCCACTTGGTTCGGATCAATACTGCGATCGATTTTTTCAACCTTTGCCGGAATAGCCTCGCCAATAGGAATACCACCCGCTTTTGATGATCTAAAGATAGCACCGACAGACGAATAACGAAGTCGCGCACTTTTCAGAAATTCATCACAGGTCTTTTTATCTTGACCAGCCCATAGAATTTTTGCCGGCAAATCGACTTGAGCCGACGACATTCCAGTTTGACCATTATTTCCAATTATAAACTCAACGATGGTGTCTGCTGAATTTCCTTTACCCGCAATCATGATCCGTTTCTTTTCAAAAAAAGATTTTGGATTATTAGAGCTCTCTAGAATTTCCAAGGCTTGATCGTAAGTAGCTACTCTTGGCAATTCGCCCGCTTTTGATGTCATAAATTCTGGATTTTCTGTTACAAATGATTTTACTTCGTCAGGTAGCTTCACTAGCCCCAGACCTGGTGCACGAATAAGGGTTTGTGCCGATAGTGTCTTGATTTCTTTTCCAACTTGAAGTAGTTGCACTTTAGCTTGGTCGTTTTTACTCTCAAGAGTTACACTTGTTGTGTTTAAAACGATGTCTACACCAGGGAGTTTACTTAATGAATAGGCGCCGATAAGTAAAGCATCACCCAAATCTTTTGCTAATGGATATTTTTGCGCCGAGAGATCGGTCACTTGGATAGGTAAATATGGCAGCTCATTCAAGTTGCCTTCACCGGGAAGAGGTAATTTGTTTTTACCCGAGGGACGCTGAGATGAATTTAAAACAAACACCGATCCGCCACTACGAAATCGTGACGCTATTGTATCTTGTTTTTCAACGATCAAAATTTTCAATCCAGGATTATTCGCTTTTAATGTCGCCGCCGAAATGATGCCGTGGACACCACCACCAACAATAACGACATCGTACTTAGGATCTCCTTTTTTAATCGATTCCAGAGTGCTGACAGAACTTAATCTAAGCTCGGCTTCGACAAGCCTCATAATCTGTTCACGTTTACTCTTATCAGTCGTAATTTTAGGAAGCCATTCCCTACGAAAAGAGGCGGCTTCAAAACTCATTTGGATCGGTGGATTTAAGCGAGCCCCTATTTGTGATTTCGCAAATTGAGAATCTATAACGTCTGAAAAAGTTTTGCTATCTTTGAATGACTGCAAGGTGGAAATCGCTTTTTGACTAACTAAGCGCGTTTCAACGCCTGTATAAAAGCTTCGGCACGCCAATGATTGAGCGACGGAGCTCAAAGATACCATTGTAACAAGTGCGACAATCAGATTACGATGAACGTTCAACATGTGACCTCCAAAATATGGTGATCCCTATATATCGCAATGGAAGGAATAAAATCTATTTTTAGGAAAACAAAGTGCTCCAAAATTTGGAACACCCATCAGAAACACCCTATTTCTTTCTATTCTAAAATAAATTGTTTCATTACAAGCCGGCTTGAAAACGTTATAAATTAATACATTTTCTCGGTCTGAGACCTATAAATTGTTTATATTTTTAAAACAAAAAAACTCTTAATAATTTAACTAAATTTGACGATAAAGAAGACAAGATGAAAAAATACATGCACGTTATTTCTATACGACTAGCTTGGCTTTTAATTGCCTTCACATCCGTTTTAAACTCTTGCATGATGCAAGCTAGTATTACCCAACTAAATTCACCATCATCTCCAATTCAATTAACACTTAAAATACAGGATAATAATGCAACTAAAGTGCGTGTGGAAGAAGGGACTCTCATTTTGGCCCTTGCAAGCATTACCCAACCCCTAAGTAAAGATACAAGCCTCAATGTATCTATCTCTTCGGCTGGAGGAAATTCTCGGGTTAACGAAAGATTTTCTAGCTATACTAAGTCTGTTCTCATTCCGGCAGGTTCTACCTCTGCATTTATCAACATTCAAACTAATACCAATTCCAAAAAATAATTCCCTAAATTTGAGTTGTTAATTTTTGGCCAAATTGATTTAATTTATCCGTGGTTAAAACAGAAGAGCTTGTAGAT
>JABWCN010000068.1 GCA_013359135.1 Pseudobdellovibrionaceae bacterium
GGCTTGTCGCTTACATTGGGAGGCGGTGAGGTTCCAATGACCCAAATGGCACAAGCATTTTCAACATTTGCAAATGAAGGTGTACCTCGTGAGCTGGTATCTATTCTTAAAGTAACGGATAAAAATGGGAAGGTGATTTATTCATATGATGATCCAAATCTTGTTATGGATATTCATAAGCCATTACAGTATCCGAATTTCTTAGCTATCCGGGGTAAAAGAGCATTATCAAAAGAAACAGCATTTATTATTTCGCATATCTTGCAAGATAACGGTGCACGATCAGCTGCGTTTGGACCAAGCAGTGAATTGGTTATTCGTGGTAAGACCGTTTCCGTCAAAACAGGAACCACAAATAATTTACGTGATAACTGGACAATCGGGTATACACCTAACTTTTTGACTGCGGTATGGGTTGGAAACAACGATAACTCACCTATGAATCCAATTTTAAGCTCAGGTGTAACAGGAGCATCTCCGATATGGAAGAGAGTTATGCTAGCCGTACTCGATAAAAATATTGATGTGCATACGCACGTTTTTTTAAAAGCGGCCTGCGCCGCTAAGGGAGACCTACGCCTTGTTTACGACTCCGATCAAAGTTACTTACAAGGCAAGAGATGGGTGATTTTGCTGAAGCAAATAAAGGAAGTGCGGAAATTAATAATGCGATTGAAAATTGACGTAAGTTCATAATTCCTCATTTTTGTGAAGTCGCACTGAAAATTAAACAGCAATTAAGGCTAGAGACTGAGGAGGACTCAAGCCTGAATGGATATAATGGTGTCGGGCTAAAGGTGTGTAGACAATTTCTGAAATGCTAAGGCGATTCGAGTCACTTCCAATAATAAGGAACATATCTGGAACAACAAACTCCCACGGAATATTACTAGGAGTACTCGAATGTCCATCGGTCTGTTGAATAATAAGAGGCGTAGTTTTCTCAAGAAAGGAGTGAGGGTGTTGATTATTAAAATATAGATTGGCAACATTGACAGGCTCTGCTTGTGCGTTTGCGCAATAGCCTATTAAAAAGTTGAAAGATAAACAAGCGAAAGTAAAAAAATTGAGTCTACAACCCCTAAACATCTATAACATATTGATATTCAACTTTGGCTTGTCAAGGTTCATGCTGAAAATGGTGGGATTCAAACACCCAACGGGATTAGAGCTTGGCGTCCCCTACGAGATTCGAACTCGTGTCTGCTCCGTGAAAGGGAGCCGTCCTAGGCCTCTAGACGAAGGGGACCTTAATGATACTGTAGTGTTTTATTAGATGGTGACTCGCGATGGATTCGAACCATCGACCCCTTCATTAAAAGTGAAGTGCTCTACCAGCTGAGCTAGCGAGTCATTTAAACAAACAACAGAAGAGGCCACAATCTCATTTAAAACTCGCTTTTAGTCAATAATTTTTTTCTGAATTATTTCATTTTTTTTCAAATTAACAAAACTTAAAAAAAAATGCTGAAACTAAAAACATTTTTAAATATTTTTGCTTAAGAGTTAAACAATGGTTTAACCCACAGCGTTTGTTCTCGGCCAGGTCCAACGGAAATCACATCAACAGGAGATCCTAAATTGTTAGAAATAAAATCAATATAGTTAGTAGCATTTCTGGGAAGATCTTTTAGTTGTGTAATTTTTGAAATATCTTCCTTCCAACCTGGTAAATATTCTATTACTGGTTCTACTTTATCTAATTCAGAAGGTGAAGCCGGTAACTCTGTGGTCACTTCACCATTGATTCTATAAGCAGTGCAAATTCCAATTTTTTCATGGCCAGAAAGAATATCTAATTTCATTAAGGCCGTATTTGTTATGCCATTCACTCGGACTGCATACTTTAAAGCTACTAAATCTAGCCAACCACATCTTCTAGCTCGTCCTGTTGTGGCGCCAAACTCATGTCCATCAGTTTGTATTTTCTGTCCCACTTCATCATTAAGCTCGGTAGGGAAAGGGCCAGAACCAACACGGGTAGTGTAGGCCTTAAAAACCCCGATAACATGCTTGATTTGAGTTGGACCTATTCCAGAACCTGTACACGCAGAACCCGCAATGGTGGAAGAGGAAGTCACAAAAGGGTAGGTACCATGAAGAATATCAAGCATTGTTCCTTGAGCGCCTTCAAATAGAACTCTTTTATTACTTTTAAGCATTTTATTTACAATTAACGAAGTATCTTTTTGACGGTATTGAGCTAGTTCCTCTGCAACTTTTAAAAGTTGTTCGTGAAGTTCAGAAACTTTGATTTCATCCACTTGGTACATGTTTTTCAAAAGAAAGTTTTTTTCTTTAAGAACAAACTCTAACTTGTCTAATAAAGATTTAGGACTGTATAGATCACCAAAAAGGATAGCTCTTCTAGCAGCTCTATCTTCATAGGCTGGTCCTATACCCTTACCAGTGGTTCCAATTTTGTCCCCAGATAAAGCTTTTTCGCGAGCTTGATCTAGAACTTTATGAAAAGGTAATAGCACCGTGGCTGAATCAGAAATGGCAAGCTGTTTAGGATTTTGTAAAAAACCAGAAGATTTTACTTTGTTGATTTCATCGCGTAGTCCGAAAACATCTACCACCACACCAGAAGTAATTACACATTGAGTGTCAGGTCTTAGAATTCCTGATGGAATTAGATGTAAAACAGTTTTTTCTCCTTTGACGACAAGAGTGTGCCCTGCATTTGCGCCTCCTTGATATCTGACAACCATATCAGCATTTTCAGAGAACACATCAACAAGTTTACCCTTACCTTCATCTCCCCACTGAGCTCCAATAACAACTATTCCTGGCATTTTACCCTTACCTTTTTCTTAAATTAAAGCGAGACCTAACATAGTACAATTTCTAGTAATAATCATCCTTTTTTATAACTTCAGTTTGGTAACTTGTTAAAACAGATAAATAGAGTATTATTAAACAGTTAGAAAGTGATATGCTATGTGAACGAGGCGAAAAATATTCATTTCACTATGTTAGAGTAAAAGCAGAAATGAGTTATGAAGCTGATGCTTGAGATAACCAAGAAAAGACTTCCTTTTGAACTTTAATTAACGAAACACCAGATAAAGGTTTAAGAGCGATCCAACGATTGCAGTTAGGATCGCTGACAGGCTATTGAAATAGTAAGTACATATTTGATTGCTCGCGTATGCCACCACAGTCCAAAGTTCTGACATCTAAATTGTAATTTAAGTCAGTGTCGGCTTCTCTCACAATTTCAAGAGGAGATATTGTTGCAGTTCCAGAAGAGCCAAAAGGAGTTAGTATGACAGGTTCTTTTTTAAAAAGAATATAGTTTGTATTTGGAATTGTTGAGTCTGTTGTGCCGTAAGCTGCGTAATGTGAAACTAGAGGGGTTGCAGCTTGAGGGTAAACTCCGACAAGAATATAGTTATCTGAAAGTATTGGAGATAAAGTACTTAAACCACCAGCAAGTTTTACTACCCTAGGTCCTTCCAAATTAAAATTAACTAGAGTTCTATTCATAAGGTAAGGATTGCGAGTTGGGAAATCACTGGCTCCGCCATGGGTTCTTGAAACAATATCTTTATCTTCTATTTTGGTTAAGTTGGAATTACTGTTTGCTATGGCGTCGAAAATTTTGAGTGCATAACAAACTCCGCTAGCAGTCCGAGCTGGAATTTTGATTGTATTAGCCACGCTTAAATTTATGATGCTATTACACTGAAAATCTGCACATTTTCCACCTGATTTTAGTTTATTACCACAACTAACTTCAGCTGAAACTGTTTTGCTAATAACTTCATTTTTTTTGTTTAGAGCACTCACCACACATGTTAAATCACTTGTAACAGCAAAATTAAGTGTTCCAGAGTTAGTAAGGTTTCCTTTAACTACAAGCTGATTATCAACAGTTCCCTGGCAAATATAGGACGCATTGGTCACAGAAACTAAAGTAATGTTTAAGTTAGCTGCTGCATTTTCTTTTATAGGACTTTGGCTAAAAGCTGCACTGACTAGAGAATCTGGAGTTGTGTCAATTTTCCAAGTGATCAGTGAGGTGACAGACGAGTTATTTGCTAAGTCGATAGCTTGAGCTTTAAAATTGTAAACTCCATCTGGAAGGTTTGAATAGGTAACTGATTTTTTTGAACAGTCAAGACTTTGACCATTTAGAAAGCAAGCAAGTGATTTTAAACCGCTAGAGTCTGCAGCCTCCAAAGCAAAGGTAGGTGAATTATTTTTTTGCACTTCATTGTTTGTTGGACCTGATACTATTTTTAAAATAGGAGCCGTCATATCACTCACAAATTGGTAGCTTTGTGGTGTAGAGGAAACATTGAGGTCATTAACACCAATAACAACAAAACTATGTAAGCCTTCTTTTGAAATAGCTACATTGTAAGGAGATTTACAGCTAACAGGTGTAGAATCGTCAAATGAACATAAAAACTTTTGGATAGGTTGGGTACCATTTAATCCCGAAAAACTAAAAGAAACTGATGCTTGGTTAGAATAATTGTTTGGCATTTGAGTGATAGTCACTGTTGGAACTGTTAAATCTATTTCATTCTCAAGGGAAGTACTACTTTGATTACCAGCAATATCAGCAGCTTTGACTTGAAAAGAGTACTTACCAGCATTTAAGTTGGAATAATCAATTCTTAGTTTTGAACAATCTTTAAACTCACTTTCAAGTGGAACTAATCTGCATTGCGCATACTTAATTTGATTAGAATCACTAACATTAATTAGATAGCTTAGATTTTTTTCAGCAATGACTCCATTTGGACCCGTGATTTTAATTTCAGGAGCAATGCGATCTACAACTAACGTGACACTCAAGGGTTGTGAAACATTTCCAGCTTGGTCTTTGGCTTTAATTACTACAGAATAGGTACCATCGTTGGGAAAGCTTGAAAACAAGAAGTGATCAATACAAGGAATCGATTTCTGGTTAGGAAGTTCACAAGTAACATTTACAAAGTCATTAGAATTGTCCTTAGTGGAAAATAAAATATCGTATTGAGATAAGTTAATAGCTATTGGAATTTCGTTTAGTAGAGCTAGACTAGGAGCGGTGTTGTCATGAAATATATTTGCTTTAATGCAGGAAGTTTCTGGTACTCCTCTTTTTCTGAACTTTACTGAAACTGAGGCTAAAGAATTAGTTTGCAAAAGTTTCCAAGATTTATTCTCTGAGAAGCTTATCCACTCGGAGTTTTCACTACAGGTTTCATCATTAGATATTTGCATTTGCTCTGCGCCTTTTGCAGAAAGAGAGAGAGAAACCTCTTCGCTTTGGGTATATTTATTTCCATTATTAATAAGTATACTAGGTGTAGAAATTAATGTTATAGGATCGCGTATCAAGCCGATGTCATTTCCATTATCAACAGAGGTTGTGTTTACACTAGCAAGTCCAATAGAGCCTGGTTGGCTGCAGTTTTGAAATAAGATTCCGGTAGATATAAAAGCTGCAGTGAAAAAGCCTATTTGCGCAAAAATTCTTTTATTCATAGTTGTTCCCCATGTTTTCATTTTATATACAAAACGAAAAACTGTGAACAGATGTTTAGTAACTTCTCAGATTGACTGTCTTAAAATAAGACTATTAAATTTTTTTATGAGAAACGCTTCATATTGCTACTCAAAAAAATGTTTTTTAAAAATAATACCTATTTTATTACTCTAGTAGACAAACTTTTGTTTTTAATTTAACAACGCCAAATTAAAAACAACTGCAAAATGCAACACACTAGCAATGATTACTAAAAGATGAAATAGCTCATGATACCCAAAAAAATCTGGCATAGGATCTGGCTTTTTGGAAGCGTAAATCAAAGCTCCAATAGTATAAATTGATCCTCCTGTGATAAGGAGAGCAATGTTAGTTCCGCCTAAGTTAGTTTTCATTTCAGTTAAATAAGGAGCGCCAGCCCAACCCATGAGAACAAAAAAAATAGCAGATAACCATTTCGGAGCTTTAATCCAAAATAACTCTTTAGCAACTCCAGCCAGGGCCATGATCCAAAAAATTTTTAATAGATTATCACCAGCCTCTCCTTTTAATCCCAAAAGACTGATGGGTGTCCCTGTGCCAGCAATTAAAAAAAATATAGCTGCATGGTCTAAACGGCGAAGCCACTTTCTAGGACTTGGTTGCCAATTAATCCGATGATAAAGACTGCTACATCCATACATAGTTAACAAGCTGATTACATAGATTAAGCAAATCTGTTGAGTTCCTGAATTTTTAGCTAAGGCAGTTAATACACTTCCAGCACCAAGGGCAACAAAGAAAGCCGCTTGATGAAAATGGCCTCGCAATATTGGTTTTTTTTTATCTATCATCTAATAACCTCCGCGTTAATCCAGGGTAAACTCCTGGTCTTGTCTAGGAATAAATCCATTTAAAGAGAGTTCTTCTTCAAGATGTTTTTTTAGGGCGAAAGAAGCCTCAGGTTCGCCATGGGTAATGAAAACTTTTTTAGGATGAATATTGGAAGCTTTGAGCCACTCTATAATTTCAGAATAGTCTGCATGCGCTGAAAGATTCTCTAAGGTTCTAACCTGAGCACGAACTGGGACAAAATTACCATGAATCTTCACCTCTTTTGCGCCTTCTTGAATTTGGCGACCACGAGTTCCTTCAGCTTGAAACCCCGCTAGGACGATAGTATTTTTAGGGTCAGGGGCAAAGGTCTTTAAGAGATGAAGTATTCTTCCTCCTGTCAGCATGCCACTAGCAGCAATAATGATCATAGGTCCTTTTTTTTCATTAAGTGCTATAGACTCGGACATAGTTTTTATAAAATGAAAACCTGAAAACAACTCTTGGCATTCTAACTCTGAGATTTTGTGAAGAGTCTTAAATTCAAAGAATTTTTTTGTTACATCGGTTGCCATAGGACTATTCAGATACATTGGAATCGAATTAGGAATTCTATTTGTTTTTTTTAATTGAGATAAAAAGTACATCAAAGATTGAGCTCGTCCCACAGCAAAGGCAGGGATTAGAATGACACCTCTGCATTTAACAGTTTCATTGATGATTTTTTCTAAATCCATCATAGGTTCAGAGGTATCATGCTTTTTATTGCCATAGGTGGATTCAATAACAAGGTAGTCTACTTGTGGAAGAGGTATAGGGTTTCTAAAAATTAGATCATTCCATCTGCCCACGTCGCCAGAAAAAGCGATTCTTATTGGACCAGCTTTTACAAAGCAAGAAGCTGCACCTAGAATGTGACCAACATATTTAAAAGTTGAAAATAACTCGGGAATAACTTCAAATTCTTCATCGAAATTTTTGGTTTCAAAATAGGATAGGGCTTCTTTTGCATCTTCAACGGTAAATAGAGGGAGTGGTGGATTATGCTTCGAAATTTTTTTTCTGGCCAAATAATCAGCTTCTTCTTGTTGAAGATGACCCGTATCTGGAAGTAGAATTTTACAAAGATCAAATGTAGCTTGAGTACAAAAAATTTTTCCTCGAAATCCTTCTTTTATAAGTCTAGGAATGTATCCAGAATGGTCAATATGTGCATGCGTTAATAAGATAGCATCAATTGTTTTTGGGTCTATCGGAAATCTATCCCAGTTCTTTAGGCGGAGTTCTTTAAGGCCTTGAAAAAGACCACAATCAATCAGAATTTTTCGCTGGTTAAAAGTTAGAAGATATTTTGAGCCTGTCACTGTTCCTGCAGCTCCTAAGAAACGAATTCTTGGCGCTTGATAACTGCTGATAACTGGGTCCATGAGGACATCCTTTGTTAAGTTACGATCTTAATTTTTTCTCAATACTTTGCAAACTCTCCATCTGAGCTTGCTGGATATTAAATAAAGACTTCATTTGCTCTGCAATAAGTAAATCGATTTTGCTATGTAAAGAACGGATTTCCATTTCGGCTTTTAAATTGATCATGTAGTCACTGCGACTGCGACGGCGGTCTTTTTCTTCTTGGCGATTTTGGCTCATCATGATAACCGGAGCTTGAATAGCCGCGATACAAGACAAAACTAAGTTCAGTAAAATAAAGGGGTAAGGATCAAAGGCCTTATCTTTTAGTAAAAGCGTGTTGACTATAATCCAGAAAATCAAAGTAAAAAAGAAGACAAAAATAAAAGTCCAACTGCCTCCAAATTCTGCAACTTTGTCAGCACACTTCTGCCCCAAGGAAAGCTCTGTATCTTTTTCTAATTCCAGTAGTTTATAAGAAAGAATCTCTTCTTCGTTGATGGTTTCTTGAACTAATTCGTTAAGTTTTTTGAAGTGTAATTCTTCCTGCTCAATTAATTCTTTTAATTCCATAATGGGGATACTAATCCACTTGAAAGAACAATAGTCAATGTTTAAACAGAAAACCATTTACTTTGACCTGTCATAATGAGTAAGCTTTAAGACCATGTCCATTGCTTTTAAAATTTTACTTAGCCGCTTTTTAACACGTTTCGGAGATCAATCTTGGGATTTTACAGTTCCGCTGATTTTGATTGCTATTTTTCCAGGTCACATTCAAACTGTTGCGGGTTATTTTTTACTTTCAAAAATAGCGCAATTTTTTTTTAATCCTCTGGTTTTGAGGTGGATTGATCAATTGCCACGTAAAACTATTTATAAAATAGGAATTGGTTCTCAAACTTTAGCTGTAATTTTTAGTTGGATATTGATTGTGTCTAGACATGGTTTTATGACTGGAGCCACGGTAGACATACCATTAGATTTCTTTTTAATGTTGTCATTAGTTGGTATTGTAGGTTCGTTAGGTTCTACGCTCATGGAAATCAGTGTTGGTTATGATTTAGCTGCAGATCTTATTTCTGGTAATGAACTGGCGAAGTTTAACAGTCGTTTAAAACAAGTTGATTTAATAACAGAAGTAATGGCCCCTTTAATTACTGGAGTTATCTTGATGATTCCAATACCGTACATGGGCTTTAGCTTGATAGCACTATTCAATTTACTGACCTTTTTGCCTGAGTATTATTTATTAAGATCAATTAATGAAAGTAAAAATGGTTTTCAAAAAACTTTGTCTCACGAATTAATCAGTAATCCAATTAAAGAATTTATAGATGGGATTGGCCATTTTCGTGATTCAAGATATGTGATACCTATGTTATCCTATGCTTTTTTATGGTTATCTATTTTAAGCCCACATGGGGTTTTACTGACTAGTTATTTAAAGGACAATGCAAAACTTTCAGAAATCCAGATATCTTTTTTTCGAGGTGGAGGAGCTTTATTTGGATTATTGCCGACGTTGATCTATGCACCGCTAAGAAAAAAATTGGGTCTAAATAAGGCAGCAAAGTTTTTTCTTGCTCAGCAGTTGATTTTTGTTTTGAGTTCCTGTGTCTTTTTTTTTCTTCCGTTTTCCTTTAGTATTTGGGGTTTTCTACTAATGATCCTAATTTCAAGAATAGGTCTTTACGGATTTTCGATAGCTGAAAGCGAAGCGCGACAAGTCTTTATTCCAACTGTAATTCGAGGGCGCATCAATGGAGTTGGTGTTTCACTAACGAGTTTAGCAACATTAACATTATTTTTTTTAGGAACTTTTTTACCAAGCTCAAAAAGTTTTACAATTATGGTTTGTTTTTCTACAGGTGCAGTTGGGATCGCTTTTGCAATCTTACTTTTTTGGAAAGAACCTTTTAGTAAACCACAGAACTGATTTTTTTAACAAATATAGTGGCATATAAAAGTGAAAAGAGTTTATCGAAGATCAAAGTTATTCAATTAGATCTTGTCACTTTTTTCCCGCATTTTCAAAAATTTGCCAAGGTGTATAGATTTTTTCCCAGCGTTCTTTGGCTTTCCCTGGTTGAAGAGATATAATGAAGTTAGAGAATTCTCCTAGTGATTTGTCGTCGCTTGATTTATCAATTGCAAATAAATAAAGTTCATCTGTGTTTGTACCTGTTTTATATGCTCCATACTTAGCACCTGCAGCTGCTAATGATAAGTCCATTCTTATATGACTTTCAGTGCTTCCAAAACGATCACTCTTAAAAACTGAAATCGGCGATCTTCCACCGCTTTCTGAAAAAACTTGATAGGCAACGTTTGCGATGTATGCGGCTCCAGAAGCCGCAGAGTTGTCTAATCCTTTTTTTATACCTTGATGTGCAAAATAAGCAGTCATCCAAAAATGATAGTTTTTCCCGTTATCACAAGTAGACTGTATAGCTTTGGGTAATGAATAATGTCTTCCAAGTTGCTCGAGAGCATAAGAATCCAATAAGGGAACCATTTCGGCAATGGCTGTTAAAGCAATACGTGAGTAATTATTTTCTGGATTAGTTTTGTATGTCCAAAGCCTTAGTCCTAGGTTAGGGCCAGCAGAGGCAAGGAGAGCTATTGTATCCCACGTCATTTCCTCTGCCTTTTCAGCATCATTTCCTGCCTCAACAAAACTTGCTTTAATATCGTCGAACATGTTTGCATCTGATGAAATTTCAGCATCGTTCAATCTATTCATAACCTTCAATGCTGCCTTATTAAGTCCACTCTGATAAGTTGGATTTGTAAGAATTTTTTCATATAAATCTTCGAGCATCAATACCACTACGCAAGTATAGTCTTCTGCTCTTGGAGACTTTTCTTTATCTGCATGTCTGAATGTATATTTTGTTGCAGATGTTTTACTCATTTTGTCTATTTCTAATAGATGATTCGTGCATTGAGTAGTTTTAGAAGTTAGTCTTGAACATAAAGGGCCGCTATATTTTTCAATTAAAGTACTGCTAGTTGATGACAATATAGAATAACTATAATACTTTGAAAAGTTAGGATTTCGTACTTGTTTTGATTCTGGACTCATTAGAAAATCTTTTATGTCACCAAGAGTTTGTAAGCCCCATTGATTCTTGAGTGTTGATGAGTACAAGATTCCAGACAATTTTACCGAACTACTACCAGATAAAGAGGCATTCCAAGGTTGTCTAAATCTAGCTTTTTTACTAAGAATCATTTCTGCTTTATTAATGTCTCCACTATCTATTTGTTTGATAACTTCTTCATAGTCTTTAAGTTGACCTTGCTCTTTCAAAATCACAGCACTCGATCTTAACCTGTCTGCCTTGCAGATGTATTTAATATCTTTTGCAGATTGTTTACTAAGTAATTCTCTAATCGCGGCAATATCATTCAATTCTCGAAGACGAGGAATTTCTTTTTGACAACATTGTGTGTCCGCAAAAGCAGCAGTAATATAATAAATAAAAAAAAAAGATACATAGATTGATTCTTTTTTCGGTAGTTTCAATGATAAGTTAAGTCTTTATTATCATGAGATCAACTGATTAATATCAGGTAATTAATTAGTTGTTCACCCTGGACTAGAGGTAAGTGCGTATCAAAAAGAGTCATAGAATTAATATCAAACTCTCTGAAATGTTTAATACTATTTCTAATAGGATGAACTGTAAGGTTTAAGTTTTTTACCTGTGGTGATGTTGAAAATTAAATCTATTTTATATTTGTTCATTAAACTATAACGACGATAAAATTGTAAACAGCATGTGCTATAATAGGTGTAATTAGTAAATTTGTCTTAGCGTAGCTAAATGCGGCTATAAGAGCTAAGCATAAAACCGGAATGACTGATACTGGTGGATGGATGATTGCAAAAATAGTAGCACTTGCTAGAGCTGCCGTTGGTAAATTCCAAGTTCGAAGTAAACCTTTAAAAATAATGCCTCGAAAGATAAACTCTTCAAATAAAGGAGCTGCTATGACGGTCAATGCAAATAACCACCATCCTTTTGTTAAGCTTTCTGAATTTGGTTTTAATAAAAATTCTGAAAAAAAATTGTATTGGGAGATAATTTTTAGGTAACCAATACCTATCATTCCGGCAATGATCCCGGATATGATACCATAGGCAATTGCCTTAGGTAACTGTTCTCCAAAAATCTGAGGTACACCGGTGGTTTTTTTTCTCCAGTAGATAGTTCTTAGTGTAGTAAACGTTATCGCACCAGCAACGACAAAAGCAGTAAGTAGATCATTTCCAGTTAAATTTTGATCCTTCTTTACCAAGAAAATGGTACTAATCCCTTGGATCACAAAGAATATCAGTGCTGCAATCAGACCATCAGAAAGAGATACATTGGATTTTGGAGATTCTGTCGGATCTAGAAGATATGGGAGATGGTCGCGTGCTTTTTGAAACAATGCGAGCGACATAAGTGCAGATAAAATTAATAGAGTCATTTTGTCCCAGTAGCTTTTTGCAAATATCGCATAAGTATAGAACCCAGCAAGAATCATATATAGATATGTGTAGTCCAGTCGCGATCTATGTCTTGGATTTTCAGCTAAAGGATTACTCGCAAAGACCCCAAAGCAGGCAGCAACGGTTCCATAAATAGGAATACCTAATAGAACGATAACTATGAGTAGGAGTGATTCAAGATTCGGGATCCCTGTAGCGTAAATTCCAATACTAAATAAAACTATTGGGTAAAGTAGAGCTACGAATAACCATAAATAAACTTTTTCGCGAAGCAGGTTTTCGAGTTGATTTGGAAAAGTATAGAGTATCCACAATGACTTTCCTTCTGTATTAAGAACTTGGAAGACCGAGAATATTAGTGAATAGGCTGCCGCTCCGAAGGCCGTTGCTGCAAGCCGAGAGAAGCTCCCCTGAAGAGCTTCTTTAAAATCCCCAGCTTTGGCCATGAAAAATTGCATTCCCATTATGAAAATGGGAAGTACTAATGTTTGGACCATGAAGTTTTGATCACGTAGCAATAGCTTCAACTCTCGACGTTGAAGTGGCGAAAATATATTTGTACCGGTCGTGTGCTTGACAGGTACGACTTTACGTTTAATTCCCTCTCGATTTCCTCCAACAACAATTCCAAAACGTAGTAGATGAAGAAGTAATTTTGATATGAAAAAATAGATCAAAGCTATCTCAATGCTAAGCAATACTAAGCCTATGAAAGCTCCTGATAATGTACTAGAAGTTATTACTTGAGTTATAAGGCCCATGGGTGTCCAGATCAACCAATCTAGTTCTGGTAAAATGCTCCAACTAAAAAGAGAGGGTTTTTCGCCCATTCCAACAGACATTACGGCAAGTAAAGTAGTAGACGCAATGAGCGATGTAACTGCTTGAAAGTTTCGTAGCGTTGAGGCGGGAACAACCATTCTAAGTCCAGTATCTATGAGCGTCCTTAGCATAGATTCAAAAAATAAAAGTGCAAGTGCACCAACAAATCCAAGCACAATGGAAATGTATCCAAAGTTTAACTTCCACAGCAGTGCTGTGATGAATGGCCAAATCAAAAGTAGCCCAGAAGGATTAACGATAGCTCTTTCAATAAATCTAAGACCAATTAATTTAGTAAGTGGAATTGGTAATGTCACTAACCACTCCATATCCCATTCGGGGGTCGTGAGCTCTTTGCTGGCAATATTGAGAAGGAAAGCCGTTATAAGTAGTAAAAGCAATTCCAGAGCAATAGCTTTTGCTACCGCCTGTGGAACTTGAGTCGCGCTTGGATTTTCTATAGGGATGCATTTGATTGAGTCTTTTTTCTTTTCGTATTTCGATTTTCCGCAATTCCAAGCTGGGTAAACTCTTTCCTGACTTTCAATGATCTGCATTTGACCAAGAATTTCATCGGTTTTTTGAATGATCTGATGGGCTTGATACCCAGATTGGAAAAGAATAAATCCAGAAAGGAGTATCGCGATGATCCAGCTTTGCTTTTCTTTTGTTGCCGTGGAATTTCTTTTGATACCGTCTTTTGGTTTAGATTTGAAACCAGAAGAAAGTAAATTAAACAACCTCCATAGACGATATTTAATTAAAACTTTTATAGGTGAAGAGGGGAGTATCGAATTCATTAGTTTTCCATTGCACTTGAATTGCCATTATTAATTTCAGTGAGCTTTAAGAACAAGTCTTCAAGTGATCCACCTATTTTTACTTCATGGCGAATTTCATCTAAGGTTCCAAAGGCAACCAATTTTCCTTGGTTGATGACTCCTACTCGACTGCAGAGACGCTCTGCCATATCTAAAAGATGTGTAGAAAGAAAAACTGTTCCGCCATTTTGAGCAAATTGTTGCAAATGATTTTGAACCTCTCTTGATGCTCTTGGATCAAGCCCATTGGTCGGTTCGTCTAGAATCAAAATTTTAGGTTGGTGTATGAGCGCACAAGCAAGTCCTAATTTCTTTTTCATTCCCATAGAGTAATTTACAGCAAAATCTTCGCTGGCATCGGCAAGTGCAAACTCGTTAAGAAGACGATGTGCATTTTGTTTTGCTGTCGATGCTGATTGACCATGCATTTCTCCTACAAACTGCAGAATTTCTCGGCCTTTTAAAAAATCATAAAAGATGGGAGCGTCTGGTAAATAACCTATGACTTGATTCACTTCTATGCGTTCTTTGAAAGCATCTTTAGAGTCAATCGTGACTGACCCAGATGTGGGAACAAGAATTCCCATTAGCATCCTAATCGTTGTTGTTTTGCCTGCTCCATTAGGGCCAAGAAATCCGAACATCTCGCCCTGTTTTACAGATAAACTCAGGTCACTGACGGCTTGAAAGTCACCATATTTTTTTCCTAAAGATTTGAGTTCAATCATCAATTGCCACCTTATTTTCCAAAATTGAAATTTCGAAGACAACATTAGAAAAAAATAGCAACAATATCTATGCGTCCCTTAAGTACTTAGATTGTATCAGTTTAAGGTGCATTTGTGTCAACGTCAAATAAGTAGGCCACCACCTCTTGAATGTTCATGGAAAATACTCATTATCTAGTAGGGCTTAAATTTAAATTTCCAACGTAGTTCATTTGAGCTGATGCTGTTGTCATATTTAGAGTATCTAAAATAGTAATTATGTTTTGTTTGTAATCTGTCAATGGCTTTACAAACATCGTTAGG
>JABWCN010000069.1 GCA_013359135.1 Pseudobdellovibrionaceae bacterium
GTTTGGCACCTCGATGTCGGCTCATCACATCCTGGGGCTGGAGCAGGTCCCAAGGGTTTGGCTGTTCGCCAATTAAAGTGGTACGCGAGCTGGGTTCAGAACGTCGTGAGACAGTTTGGTCCTTATCTTCTGTGGGCGTAAGAGATTTGAGTAGATCTGACCTTAGTACGAGAGGACCGGGTTGGACGAACCTCTGGTGTTCCAGTTGTCGCGCCAGCGGCATGGCTGGATAGCTATGTTCGGAAATGATAACCGCTGAAAGCATCTAAGCGGGAAGCATACTACAAGATAAGATCTCTCTGATTATATCCTAAAGGCACCTTGTAGACTACGAGGTTGATAGGCGAAAGGTGTAAGTGCAGTAATGCATTGAGCTCATTCGTACTAATATGCCGTGAGACTTCTTTATAATTAGCTAAAAATCACTTATATATATTATTTTTGGTGTCTATAGCAAAAGTGAAACACCTGATCCCATTCCGAACTCAGCAGTTAAGACTTTTAGCGGCGATGGTATTGCACACGCAAGTGTGTGAAAGAGTAGCACGATGCCAGTTTCATGCCCGGGATAACCCGGGCTTTTTTTTTGTCTAAATCAAATTTTAACAATATTTAATGTTTTTAGTGCTGATTGCATTTATATCTAAATGCTTTCGTGCTTTATCTGATTTTTAATGTCTTTTAGAGGATTAACTGAAAATCTTTTCTCTACTATTCTTAAATAATTTTCTCTACTATTCTTAAATAAATATTACATTCGTTTATACAAGAATTAAAACTGGTTTTCTGCAGTTTCACTCTACCCGTGTCTTGCCTGCTCACGCAGCTCATGACAAAATTGCCGAAGATGACACTCGCAAAAGGGTCACTTAATTTATAAAAACAATGTATAAATATACAAATTGGAAGGTTTATGAGTTACACATCGGCATTTTCTCAAGCGATAGTTACAGTTGTTTTTATTGGTGATAAAGTCCAACAGAAAATCTATGAGTTTGTACCTACGAGTGCAATTAGTAAATCATTGAACTTAAAAAGTCCCACGTTAGTTAAAATTTTAAATCTACTGTATAAAGCTGGAATTATTGAAACTAAAGAAGGAAAATTGGGGGGAGTTAGGCTTAAAATTCCTCCAGAGAAAGTGACTTTGCTAGATCTTTTTAAGGCCATAGAAGCAGATAAGCCTTTGTTTCAAATTCATCTGAACTTAACAGCTACGGGAAATAAACCTGATCGTGTGAAAAAGGAATTACAAATTACACTTTCTAAAGCTGAGATAGAAATGAAAGATTATTTAAAAAGTGTAACGATCGCTGATTTTATAAAAAAACTGTATTTTTAGATTTTAAAAACCATTTAAAATCAACACCTTATGTCTTAATGTCTTATTTTCAGATCAGATCTTGATATTTATACTACATATAAAGTATATTTAGTATATACCACTCAGGAGGTAATTATGAATAGAATCAATAAACTTATAGTAACTGCCACGATGATGTTTATGTCCATAGGTGCTTATGCAGGTGATTTTTCCTTGGAAGTTGATCCATCAACGTATGCATTTGAAGGCTACGCTGGACATGCACGCTATCAATTTTCTAGCTCATGGGAAATCACTCTAGGAACTTATGGTATGACATTTCCTTCTATGCTGAATGCTTTGGTCTTATCGCCGAGTAGTTCCCAAACTAAAATCAAAATTAAATCGGCCTATGCTTTTTTTATTGATAAGTATTTATCAGAAAAAAATAATGGTTTTTTTGTTGGAGTTCAGTTGGCAAATCAAAAATATGAATTAAGCAATTCTGACTTTCCAGGAGAAAAGTCAGAATACGATTCTACATTAGTTATGCCAAGATTTGGTTATAAATACAATCTAGGTAGTAGCGGTTTATACTTACTTCCATGGGTTGGCGTTGGACAGGTATCAACCTCAAATAATAATCCTAAGGTAGGGTCTCAAGTTTATAAACTTAACTCAGTCATTCCTTTTGCTACACTTCATCTTGGATATACTTTTTAAGTCAGCTTTTCAATAAGCTAAAGTGAGTGAGAAATTCAATTAAAATCTTCTCACTCTATACTCATCCTAGTTTTTACTTTAATAGGAATCGCAATGAGATTACTATTAAAGTATAACAAGAATGATTACTTACTTTTAAATGAATAATTTTGCTCCTAAAGAAGACTTATTGTTGAAACAATTGACTTAGCCAAAAGCTGATAGTAGCTTTTTGTTATGACCTCAAAACCTTTTGAGATGAACAAGTCCTATTATTTAAAAGCTAAGTCTTACTCAACAAGTTCTAAAATTATTCAAAAAAATGTTATTTCCTTTGAGCGAAAAGAGTTAACTTCTGTAGATCAGAAAAAAATAGATTGTTTCTCATCACATTGGCTTTTAGCTCATTCACCTGAGTTGCCTAGGGGACTTTTTATAAGAAATGGAAATAAGTATACAGAATTAAAATCTAAAGATTATATTTTCATATCATGCTACGCGATCGTTGAGTGGTACTTTACCTTTTCCAAAGAAATTTCGTGGAGGGGATATATTTCTCCTGTGCCATTACCTAAAACCCTTTGTGGTAAAACAATGATTATATCTACTGAATCACAACCTGATTTTCAGTCATTGGAAGATATTTGTTGTTTTCTTGAGTATCATCAAAATAAAAAAACTACCTTACAAATAGAAGAACAAAAAAAAATCTCTGTTCTTGCGAAAATAATTAAACAACATATCAATGAAACATACTCATCTGGAGAAAGTTTAAATACCTTAGTTGAAAAGCTAAGAGTTTCTCGGATGACTTTTAGTTCTTGTTTTAAGAAGTCTTACGGGTTGACTCCAATTCAGTATCAACACAGACTGCGTATTTTTGAGTCGCTTCGTCTTATAAATACTGGAGTGTCTGTGACAGATGCCCTTTTTGCTGTTGGTTTTTCGGACCCAGGGCAGTATATTGACCACTTTAAAAATCTTCTTGAAACTAATCCAAGGAATTATTCTCCAAAAAATTTATTAAGACCATAGTCTATTAAATCGCTTTACAAAACTCCAAGCAATTCTTCTTTTTTTGAGGAAGAATTGGTATATGGAAAAAAATACTTTTGGGTGTAGAATTTGTTTTCAAGTAAGTAATAATCCATCTAAGGTTTGTGTAAAAGGCGCTGTGAGGCTTTTAGCTGACCAAATGTATACGGTTTGGGAATGTGAACATTGCAGGACTTTAAATGCTTTAGAAACTGTCAGATATGATCATATCTATCTTAATTATCCGATTCAAAAGCAAAAGTACGATTTTTTCTCTAAAGCTATATTTAGAAAAAGGCTTGATATTTTACGCCAGGCTGGCTTGACGAAGAAAGAAATGATCTTAGATTATGGCTGTGGAAGTGGTTATTTTGTTCGTTTCTTAAGAGAGCAAGGTTTTAATTGTGAGGGATATGATCCATACAATCAAAACTTTAATACCAAGGATGTTCTTGATAAAAGATATGACTTAGTTCTATCACAAGATGTTATTGAGCATTTAGATGATCCCAGAACTTTACTTCATGATTTAAAAGAGCTTGTTAAAGATGAGGGTTTACTGGTAATAGGAACTCCTTTTTCTGAAGAAACAAATATGTTTGATATTATTGATCAATTAGGAGTTCTTCATCAGCCATACCATCGCTTTATAATTTCAAAAAAAATAGTTAGGAGTTTTTTTGAGTCAAATGGCTGGTGTGTTAATAATATCATAGAATCTTGTTATATGGATACCTGGGTTCCGTTCGTCAATTCTCAGTTTTTATTTCAACTCTTTAAAAGTGGAAATGGTTTTATGGATGTAGCTTTTGAACCAATTAAATTTAGTCACTGGATAAAACATCCAAGCTTGATTTTCTGGGGGATATTTGGAAATTTTTTTACTAAAAAACAAGATTTATTCATTTTTCTTAGACACAATAATAAGTAGATTAACTATTGAATAGTTTCTAAGGGATGAAATAAATTATTTGTTAAAGTGTCTTAAAAACTTTTCAAAAAAGTCTTTGAGTGTAATAACTTTACTTCAAAATTTGTACTTTGTGGGTGTATTAATTTAGCTGAAAAAACTGCGGATCAAAGGGAGTACATAGGTAAACAATCAAAGATGCTGAATAATCTATTAGCATTTAGATTCTAGTGTTTTATTTTTTGTCAGAATTAAAGGTATCAATATCTAGAATGCCAACTAGACTTTCTATTTCGCCAATAAGATAGTTGTCATTTTCTATAAGTTTCAGTAATGCAGGGGAATTTAATATATCTCTATTTTTATATCTATTCTTAAGTTGTTCAGCAATTTTTAGTTTTAATATGTTAACTCGTGTTCTATATTTTAATTGTTGATTTTCATCTTGTGGTCTGAACTTTCCAGTTGGTGAGTGAATGATCAAATGACTTGCTGTATGATAAAAAACAACTTCATTTGTTTTTGAGAAAGATACTAAAGTTATAAATATAATAGAGAATGCCACTAGTAGATTTCTAATGTAGAATATCTTCATGAGAGGCTCCTTTGTTATTAAAAAAAACATCACACTTGTTAAGTGTTAACAACAGCAAAATTTACGCCAACCTGAAAGCATGTTTACTTAGTGTGATAAGTATTAGTGACAATTTTTAAAATTAAGTAAAGGCAATAGTTACAGAAATTGTCATTGGCCTCTATTGATGAGTTATTGGTATGATCTCAAACAAGAAAAACCCTTGATGCTGAGAATCTGTTTTTTCGCTAGGAAGAGAGGAATTCTTTTTTCCATAGCATAAACTAAAACATCATTAGTCCCATACATTTCAGGGTTTACTCGGAGTTTTCTTATGTCAACAGGAATTGTTATATAGATTGACTGAAAAGGATTTCCATCAAGAGTTCCAATACGATGTTTAACTCGAAAAATCTCTCCATTTTCTCGAAGAATAAAACCAATCCATCGAAACCCTTCTTTTTCATCTCCAGATGTATTGCCCTTAGTTCCAAGGGAGTGGAAATTTAAAAAAATTCCACCGCCATCAGATTGTGGAACTGGAAACTCTATAGCAATGTCTTTATCTTGAATTTGAATACTTCTGTGAGTTCTTTCCTCGCTATAAGACGTATCAGTGAGTAATAACCTTTTTGTGCCAGATGAGTTTAAGAGTAAAACAGGATATTTTCCAACCGGAGTGTGAGCATTTACAATTGTATGATTTTGTGAACCCAAGAAACTCCACACCTTTTCATTTGGAAAAATAGGATTTCCTTGAGCATCAGAGTACCTGCCATAAATAACAGATTCAGAGTGAATTTGAGTTCTTATTCTATGGCCATTCTTTATAGAAAATTTGCCTTCTTGATATAATATGAGAGACTCTGGATTGATATTGTTTTCTAGGGCATTGAATACTTGTTGATGATAAAAATGATTTAATTTAATTACCCATTCGTTAAAGGTTTCAGTTTTTTCATAGATTATATTTCCCATTTCATCCAATTTATCTGTAGGTACTTTCCCTAGTGATTCTTCTAATATTCCACCATGAATAAAAACGTATCCATCTTTTGATTTTGTAATCACCTTGTTATTCAACAGAATCTTTCCCAAACTTCCAATACGACCTTGAATCTTTAGATCAGAAATCATCGATTCTACAACTTCTAACTCGGTTACAGGTCTTTTTAAAGTTCTTTCTAGTTCAAGTTTTCTATTTTCAAATCCTTTTGCTGCACCCATGCTTTTTTCTAAAATAAACTTCATTCTCATTACAATGTCTGATCGGTACTTTTCAATAAACTCAGCTTCGGAAAGTGAACTATCTGTGTCTTGCATTGTTTTTTCTTTAACAAAATCAAAAAAGTCTTTCCAACTACTATTGCGAGGAGGCTTTTTTAAGGACTCTGAAGTGAGTTCAAATAAAAGTCTCAATTTATTGGTACCTCGATTATCAGCTACAGTATAAGGCTTAGAGAAGAAAACAGAATAACAACCAGAGCTACAGCTTAATTCATTTAAAGTATTCTCACCTATTTTTTTTGATAAGTCCGTAGTTGATGCTGAGTTTTCTATTTGTTCTGCTACGCGGATGATAAACTCTAACGAATGAGGACCTCTATCAATTGGATCTCCCATAAAGACCCAAGGTTTACCATTTTCAATACTTTTCATTATCGTCGCTGGAACTTGTTGGCCTTCCAGATCCCCTAAAATATTAAGTCCTGATGAAAAATCTGCTGGATTTGAAAAAAGACTTTCGGAAAAAAATATCAAGGTAACAATTAATAAACTAGGTATCTTAAGCCATTGAAAATCTGTAGCACAGTATTTAATTTTGCTTCTTTTTAAATATGTGAGCTGAAATAAACCCATTTTCTAATGTCCTTAGTTTTTAAATATTCACTTTAGCTGTAAAATACCTCTTCATTCGATTATTGTTTAAAATAAAATGCAATAACAAAACCAATAAAAATTGATTAGTTTAGAGCATGCATATTTTTAGAAATTAAAATCTATTAAATCTGATTGAAGACAAAAATTGTCAATATTCATGTCAAAAAATTATACATATATAATTTATTTTTTTAGGGCTTTAATTCTACGAACCTTTCTGGGATGTATTTTTGTAATTTCGCAAATTTGTTTGGTAGAAAGATTCATTACTTGCTCTTCTCTGAGAGATTCTTTGATCAAATATTTCTTAAATTTGAGTTCTTTCTCTTCAAGATAATCGTGATGCAGTTTAATTCTTAAATATACTGTTGAGTGAGCCTTTGAAGTTAGAAAATATCTATTGTGTTTAACTTTAATGATCAATGGGATTCTTGCTGTCCTAAGAAATTGTCTTAGTCGTTTAATTTGCTGATAAACTCTATCTGAAGCCATTTCATAATCATAATTCTGCGAAGGATATAGAAAATTAAAAATATCTTCAAGCTTAGGAAGAGAATATCCATGTTTAAACAAAGATAAAAGAAGTTTAAAAATAACTGGTGACATACGAAGTTGCCAATTCTGAATATCAAGTATTAAATCTTTCTTAATATGAGTAGGTTTTTTATGAATGAGTAAGTCGAAAGTATCAATGCTTTTTATTTTCGGAAAATAATCGATAATTTTACTTTTAAAATCTTTATAAGGAGTTGTTGCAAAAATTTTTAATGCTAACTGTAAATCTCCTTTATACCTAGCTAAAATTAAATCTAAGTCCCGAACTACTTCAAAACGAGATAATTGTATAAACTTCTTTTTTAAAGATTCTAATCTGTCGATGTTATTCTGGCTCAAACCATTTTCACTAATGTCTATAACTAGTTTTTGCTTTTGAATTAATAAAAAATCTAACCCCTTTTTATCATTAATTAAATCTTCAGACATTTGAATAAAGTGTTTTGCTTCTGCAAAATTTTTTTCATTACAAGCAATATCTGACATAGCTTCCAGAATATTTGACTGCAAGATATTACTTTTTTTATTTGATGAAATTTTCAGAAGTTGATCTCCTAAAGTCTTTGCTTGAATCCATTTTTTTTGAAAACATAATGAAAATAAAATATTAACTTTAGCAATTAATTTATCATATTCTTCAATGTTAAGCTGTCTAGTAACGATAGTTAATTCTTGAATAGCTTTTTCGTGGTCCCATTGAGTTATATATGAAAATCCTTTTAAAAGATGAACTTTAGAATAATCTTTTGATGTCATTCCTGATAGAAGACGGTGAGCTTCATTGTATAATCCTAATCTTGATAGCAAGGATGCGTATTCTACTTTCTCTGCAGCTGTTGCTATGATTTTTAATTTGGTTCTTGGGTAGACATAAAACTTTAGCAGTGCCAAACCTTCTTTAAATAAAGATAGGCGTCTTGCTAAAATAGCTGCTTCTAAATAAATCTCACGATTTAGTAAGCGAAATTCTTTATTTTTACAAATAAGCTCTCTGTAAAGGTTTGTAAAAGAGACTGCTGATTTTTCAAAATTCGCATTTTTGATTTCTATATCTATATGATTTATTAATGTTTTATAGTTTTTCACTATGACAAATTATATCAGTTTAAAATTAATTTTCATAGGTTTATTATTGCTTTCAGAAAACAAAAAAAGTTACCTGTCAAAACAAATGACAAAGTAAATTGGTATAACTATAGCTAATAATTGTAACTGCTGGCTTTTTAATTGCTAGCTAGAAAGGATATTATGAAAACAACCAGGTTCACTCAACTCATAAATGTATTACTCTTTTGTTTCATGGCTACAACAAATGTTTTGGCAGATGGGGAGCCAAGAAATGGTCCACGTCTTTCTGGGGCTAGTATTCCGCTAAAATTTGATCGAGCTATTACTGAGAAACAACTTTTAGATATAACTACTGAGTGTTACAACAAATTTGTAATTTATCCTTTTCTACAAAAGATTAGTTTAAATTCAAATGAAGCGCTTACTCTTAACGACGAGAACACTCCAGAAAGTAAATACTATTGGTTCAGTTCGTCTTTTCGGATAGAACAAGAAGAGTCAGAACGAACAATCTTACTTGAGACTCACAATAGCCAAAAGCCTTTAATGTCTTTTGATTTAAAGCCTCTATTGATAAATCTTGATGGTTATAAACATGAATTGTCAAGCCTGGATTATGCAACTTTTTCTGACTCACGGTCTGTAGAAGAAAATGTCATAATTATTAGAGCAAAACCTATTGATTACATAGGGAAATTAACAGAAAGAAAATTGTATTTCAAATTACCTGCTGTCAAATATGATATTCAAATTTCTGAAGTTATTGATGATTATAAAGAGTTATCTAAAGTTCCAAGTATAAAAAACCTTCGTATTGAAGGAGTTTCTTCTGAAGTTCATCCGCTATTGAATTACACAAATCAAAAAGCAGTTAACTTTACAATCAATACAAAAGAGTATGTTAGGTGTATTAAAAGTGAAATTGCTGGGAAAAAATAATATACAATTAAAAGAAAACTTTAAACTTAAAAGCCTCTTTAAGATTATTCTGGGGGCTTTTATATTTAGTAGTGAATATTGTTTTGCGGACAAAGATTTATTTGTTTACTGTCAGTCGTTTCAAGAACTTTCTTCAAACGAAAATAAATCAACATCGATTATTGAAAAAGAAAAAATTTCTCTTCAAAAAATAGAATTAATTAAATTGCTATCAGAAAAGATTGTAAATAGTTATTTTACTGGTGAACTTGAACCTCTTAGGAATTTGCAAAAAATTGAAAGAACAGATCTTTATAGTTATTTGCAGCTTTCCTGTCTTGATAAACTTACGAAAGAACGTATTGATCTGCATCTCCAAGAAGATTTTCAGAAATTCAGCGCTGAAACTATTAATAATTTTGGACCTAAAAATTCAAAATTTGTCGATTTAATTTTGTCAGATAAAATTCAGTATTTTCGATTGTTAGGTCATTTTAAAGATGCCCCTCCAGATGGAAAAAAAGGGGGATTTCATCGAGGACAAAAATCTATTTACATGAATTTTTTGAAAATGAATCCCAATGAATGGTTTGTTATCTTTATTCATGAACACTTGCATGCTTTGGACAAAACTTTAATAGACTCTTTAGAAATCTATGGTGATGAAGGTCTGACCCAAACCCTGAAAACATACAAAAAACAAAATCTAGATTTTAATAAGTGGGAACAATCAGTAAAAGACAAGTTATTACCATGGCTCATCGCAGGACTGGATCGTGGATTTTTGGCTGAATATAGGGCTTGGACTGTAACAGTTGAACTCTACTTAGAAGCTAGAAACAATAATAAAATTCATCCAATTCTATGGCTTGATAAAATTTTAAAACAAAGAAAAACTAACGAATCAATATCGTCTTTCATGATAAAATTTTTATCTCCTAAATGGATCGACCCGAAAGAAGAACTTTTCTCATACGCTCCTATACAAAAAACACTGTTGCAAGTTAGGAAAAATATACTTCTTTCGTCGCCGCCTTCCCTTGGTAAATACCTGGAAGAAATTATCAACTAAATAAATGCATGCTCTTTTGTAAGTATATAGACGAAGGTCCGCCTCTACTTTGTTGAACGTGAAGAGGAAGCTATTTTAGATTATTCTGTAAAAGTATGAAGCATTGGTTCTTATTTTATTTTGTTTTTATAGTAAGTACGACGGTTTTTTCCGAAGCTAAAGACATAGCCATAGCTTGGAATTGTAATCAATCTAATGTGGAACAACGTCCACTTCCTGAAAAACATCAAGTCATAAATCAATTTAGCTGGAAAGCAGATCAAGCTGTTTTCAACACTAAAGCTTTTACAGATTTTTTAGAAAGATCTTTATCCAGCGATTATAACTATTATCTTTGTAATCAAAATTTTATTTATAATCTAAAATTAGCAATGGAAGTGTTTTGTGAAACAGGATCTACTTCATCTGCTAAAAATAGTTGTAAATTAAAAGCTCAACAACAATATAACAGTATGAGTTCCAAAAATGTTTACACTCTAGGAAAGCAAGATCTGATTGTTCCTGGGGAATCACTATCCGGCAAAGCGAGTTCTTATGATATGAATTCAGCAAGGCAAGGTTGCTTTTTAATTAAAGAACAAATGTCCAAGCAATATGTCATAAACTCTTTAAGTTCATACTTAAAATCACTTGATCCTAAATGTCGATTACACACAATCGAATCAACAGTTAAAATGTTAGCCAGTAAAATTGGCTATTCTTGCACGAAACCAAGCAGTACTGCTTGTGAAAGGATTAAAACAGCGACCCCAGAACTGATGAATGTTTTAAATCAAGCTTATGACAAGCCAATATCTAATTTGTGCCTTCGTTCGATCAATGTTCCTGCAGAAATTAATCGACTTAAAGAGGTTGTTGATCAAGCGCAAAGATGCTTGCCTATAGCTAAAGGAGAAACTCGAGTTGTCGATAGTTTAGCAAACTCTAATGTGCCTAACAACTACGCGATTACACGTACGAACGAAAACAACTATCGAGTGGATTTAAAACTGGAGTTTGCTCGAGAGGACCATGATGTATCTGATGATGACGTTTCTCAGTTAAAAAAAAATGTTGATCTATGCTTACAGACTATAAATCAAAAATTAACTGGACCAAATGGTGAACATCTTGAAATACAAGTTAATAATCCAAATGCCTCGAAAAATTTAATTCCCAATAGTATTTCGCTTTATAGAAATGTGGTGCGAAAGGATTCATTTAAATGGACGCCATTTATTGATTGTCAAACTATGACTCATGAGATGATGCATTTAGTAGGGTTGGTTGACGAGTACCAAGAAAAGAGCTGTGGATTTATAATCCATCCTTTGACTGGAAAGCGATCAGAACTTCAAGATGACAAACCAGCTCAGCTTAACGGTAATAAATATATTACAGCTTTTGATTGTCGTAGCGAGGGACCAAAAAACTCTATTATGTCTAATCATTACGAAGCCATGAGAGACACTTTTGGAGGAACAAAAGAGTATGATAGGTGCACTTGCTCTGATTCTAAATGTGACTTTCTAAAAACGATAAATGCAAAAAATATTTTTGATGTCTGTCAGGGATCAGGTCGACATTATGAGCATTTTACTCAATTAGGAGCTAGTACGCCACCACCGCCTGATTCTGCAAAGTCGAAATCAGTAGTTACAAACAGGTATCCAGAAAAAATTTTGAAAAAATCAATTCTACTTCCCGCACAGTTTCGACAAATCATTCAACCCAACTGTCGTCAAACCAATAATGCTTTTATGGAATGCTCTAAAGGCTCGCAGGAAAGTTCAATCGTTGGACCCTGTCCTCAAAAACCAGAATACTGCAAGGACCCTAAAAAATGGCTGCTCTAATCTTATCTCTATTACTGTCCATTAATTCTTTGGCGGATGTACCTATTCGATTGATTTTAAAATCTGAAACATCAGATTTTAACCATCAATTGAGCGTTGAAGAAATTGACAGTCAAACTCTACGGATCACCCTAAATTCAAATTCCTTTTTTTCAAAGGATAGCATGGCGCGAATTGGTGTATGGAAGATCTCATCACCTCAAGTTTCAAGTTTTATTAGCTCGATCAAGGTGACATCAGTAACGAAGCCTGAAATTACAACTGATCGACGTGCCCATACTACTCGTTACTGGATTTCTGGAAAAAAAATTCATTTAGACTTAGAAGAGGTACAGGCCTATACTCAGATCATCAAAGATTTTTTAATGTCGATAAACGCGGAATTGGAAGAGGGGTTCGAGTTTGATGTTAGCAATAAAAAAATCAGACGTTTAAAAAATATTAAGGAACCCAAATTTATCTGTTCTGAAAAAACCAAACAGTGTCTTTTTCAAGAAATAGCACGTATTACCTTTTAAAGCTTTTTATAGTGAACCTTAGGCCATACATAGGAGTGAGGTGCTAGGTTGATCGTATCTTTTCTTCTCAGACTATCTCTGCAGCAACAATTTGCGGAACAACAACCCAGCCATTCTCAAAGAGGAGTTTTTTTTGATTGGGGCTAAATTCAGCCATGAGTGTTTCCAAAGTCATACTCTCGTTCAACCTTGCAAATTCTTGTTTTAAAGAACTCGTACCATTTCGTGCGTCCAAACTCATGAACAGTGCTTGGCTTGATGTTATGTTTTCTACAAACTAAACTGACATTTCCAACTTCTTTGGTTTCTTTTAAAATCTGTTCTTTGAATTCTAATGTATATTGCTTCATATCTTTTCCTCTTAGCTTACTTTATACCTGTAGTCGACGACATAAATCTGTCCACCATATATCAGGGGCTAGGAGGGCTGGTATTTGCATTTACGCTAAAATAAATCCAAATAATGACAATTGGCTAAATGACTTTTTAGTAAAATCAAATGATGAAGATAGAGCAACATTTGCTAATCAGCTAAAATGGACATTTAGAAATTCAAAGACAGACGTACGAAAATCGGCATGGAATTCTTGGATTATAAATTATTGGATTGATAGGGATGCTGGTCGGCCAATTAAGTTTAGTGACAGAGAGAAAGTGACCATGATTGAAATGGCACTTTTACTTGAAAATCAAATGAATGAAGTTGTGGATTTCGTTATCTCGTCTCCCTCACCAAAATTAAACACAGCAACAAAATTGTTTAGTGATTTGGAGAAAGATGGTTATGCAACTAATCATCCAAAAGAAATATTAAATTTACTTTTACACTTGTTGCCCAATATCCACCAGGATTTTTATATTTGCTTTGCCTTAGAACCAGTGGCGGAGAGCCTAATCGACCGTCTATCCTTAGATTCCACCAATCGAAATAAATTAATTCAACTGTGTGAGCATTTGGCAAGATATCAGTGCCCAAAAGCAATTGAATTTAGAAGCAAATTTCCTTAACTGTATTTTCACGCACCTATTTTTTTGATTTCATTCATAATTATTCTAAATTGAGGCCATACTCCAGAATTTCTTCTATTTCATTTGAAGTTAAAGAACCATTCTCCAAGCGTTCAATCTTATTTTCAATTGTAGCTGACGACCACTCGCTACGTCGCTTTATTGATTCACTCAAAGTTTCTTTAAAAAATTTGCACAATCCTCTTTTCGCCCAAAGATCTAAATAAAATAAGTCTATTGCAAGCGCGGCTTTCATTCGAAACTTTATTTCCCCACCCGAATTAATCTTGTAGTACAAATCATTACAATACTTCCACTTATCCCCGTAATCCTTTTTAATAAAAGCATATATCCCCAAATAAACTGACATGATAGCAACTACGGGCTTCGCATAAGACTGGAATCCAAAGTTAGAAAGAAGATTTTTCGTGAAATCAAAATAAGTAACTGGCTCAAAAAGGATTAAATATTTAAAAAGCCAAAGGAGGTGGCATAGAAATATTCCGACAAGCACAATTGAGATTAAAATTACTGCAGCCTGAACCTCGGGCCAATTTCTATGGGTATTTTTAAATATTTGTCCCCGAGCAAATAAATTATCAATTGCTGCTTTTAAACTATTGTCACTTAGTAAAACTGTGACCGAAGGGTTTAAGCTTTTTTCTCTGTCGAAAAAGGCTGAGCAAAATGCAAAAGACTGAGAGAGAAAAACTAATACTGTAGTAAAAGTAAAGACACCGAATATCGAGAACCATTCGGCAGCAGTGGTATTACCTATCGATGTGCCAGGGGTCAAAGATGAGCCATCAATTTTCCCACCTGGGAATAAGAACTGGCGCGCATATGAAAGAACGATGCAAACAAAAATGGTTATAAACGTTGCTCGAATTTTTTTTACAAATTCGTTTTTAACAAATTTAAAAGTCCAGATAGTCTTATTTTCAAAATTAAAAACCATTCCCAACTCCTATTTAATGGGTCGGAACCTATAGCTTGAAATTAAGATCAAAAATGAGATTTACCCAATAAGTTATAGTCAATTTTCAATAACTTAATTTTCGGGTTTCAAATCGTGGGCTTCAGTATCTCAAAATGATCTAAACATTTATTTTCTAAACAATTGATCTAATTGCCTAAATTTAATCCCACCTTTTTGATGCACTTTAACTGCCTCCTTGCCTAAGAAACCGGTAGCTTCCAATAGGGTACCAGTTGCCCCTAAAACTAGTGAAAACCAAATTATAAATTTAATTAGTTTCATTGCCCCTTCCATCTTCTTCTCCTTTTGAATAGAAATAGATGTGTGAGCGGCTTTCAGACTGGTAGCAATTTGGTAGCAAAATAGGGGTCTACATCAATAACGGGGGCAGTCAGGACTTTTGTTATACTTGGTTAACCACAACTAAGATAACGAAAGGAACCCCCAAATGCCCCCATCAATTCAATCGGCAAGCGACAGTGTCCTGACTGTGGAAGTTCAAGACTTCGCAAGAAAGATAGCTTTTTACGAACATTCAAACATCATGCGATTGGCTTGAATAAATCAGTTCTATTGCTGAAGACATTCAAGTTTCAGTGTTATGATTGCAAACGATACTTCAATCAACGATTCCAGGGAATTAACCCGTATCAAAGGGTTACTGAACCTTTCAAGGAACAAGTTGGACTTCGACATCATCACGGAACTAGCAAGCGGACCACAGCCAGTGATTTGGGTGTTGGCGAAGCAACAGTTGAGCGCTATTACCATCGCTACCTGACATTGCAATCGAATGAGTCAAAAAATGCATCTTGCCCGAAGGTTTTAGGTATCGACGAAAAACATTTTACAAAAAAATTGGGATACATGACAACATTTGCAAATCTTAAGACCCATAAGGTGTACGACGTCACATTGGGGCGTTCAGAGGCCAGCCTCAAGGATTACGTGCTGAAGATGCCTGACAGAGGCAATTGCCGAGTGATCGTCATGGATCTGTGTGACCCCTTTCGAAATCTAGCCCGTAAGTATTTTAAAAATGCAGTTGTAGTCGCAGATCGATTTCATGTTGTGAAATTGATCAACAAACATTTTTTAAAAACCTGGTCAATGCTAGATGAAGAGGGAAGAAAAAGCATGGGTTTAATATCGATGATGAGACGTCATGAGTGGAGTCGGTTTAATCCAAAATCCAAGGAAAGATTAATCAGGTATCTGGAATCAAATCCGGCACTCAAGGTGATTTATGAATTTAAACAAGAACTGATGAAGTTAATTTTATCAAGAGTGAGCAATAAAAAGCAGGCGGAACCATTAGTTGAACAATATTTGAAAATGATAACCCAACTTCAAGAATCTAAGTTAGGACCTTTGGTGACGCTGGGAAATACATTATTTGATTGGCAAAAGGAAATAGTGAGAATGTGGAGATTTTCGAAAACAAATTCGATAACAGAGGGTTTACATCGGCGAATGGAAGAGGTATTAGATCGAGCTTACGGAATGAGAAATTTTAATAATTTTAGAATCCGAGTGAAAGCCTATTGTGGCTAGCAAAAGTTCGACTGCCCCAGTCTTTGGCGTACACCC
>JABWCN010000070.1 GCA_013359135.1 Pseudobdellovibrionaceae bacterium
GAGATTCATTTGAACTCCAGTTGAGGTACCAATCAAACGGTTATGCCTTTTGTCGGTAGCCCTCGGTTAAAATGAGGGCCGTCTATATCTTCTATCCTCCAATATTTTTCATGAGTACACTCCGGACAAACAAAATCTTTTCCGCCGAAGCGGCTTCGCCAAATCCAATCCCTAGCTTCGACCTCTGTCTTGATTAAATCAAAAAACTGACTCGTTTTGATACGCGCATACACCATAGTCCCTCCCGTAACTCCTATCGGCTACGGGCGCTGTTTGGTTAAGCATGAAAAGATACTTATTAAGTGTTTAAACTGAAAGACAAACTTCAATGTATTGGAACTCACTTCAAAATTTTATTCTAGCTTATAAACTTCAACAAATAACGAGTCTAGGATCATTGGACCACCAGAAATGTTGTCCTCTGTGACGACGTAGGATAAAGTGCTTGGATTAGTTATATCAGTATATCGCAAAGTTGAAGCCGTTACATTTTTACTGCCAACGCCATCTGAATCTCCAGGGCTTGCTATGGATAGCCTAGCAATTGGAACTCCATCAACCATCCCCTCAATAGAATAACTGTAGTCCGCATAAGGTCCTGATGGATGAGCTGCCATATAGAAATTTAAGAGATATTTCCCTGAGGTTAAGTTAAGAGTTGAGGCTTTTAGATCATGTTTAACAATTGATAAAAAAGAAATATTTGCGCTTCCAGATGAAGATGCCGAGCACGACTGAAATGAAACTTTTCCAGGAACCGCTGGCAGAGCTTCAACAGAAACAGGAATACTAATTGAAAGTGTGCTAGGCCCAAGAACGTGCTCTGTGCTGGTAACATCGATAGCTAGCTTCCCCGAATAAGAATTAGTAGATATTTTCATTATATTTTGAAGCTTAATTGAAGTCGCTTTTAGTCCATCAATCCCAATGTCGTCGACTAAAGGCTGAGGCATTGTGGCGGTTCCACAAACACCAGGAGTCACAAACTTATATGGGCCAATTTTTTTTGGATAAACTCCATCTAAAGTAGCTCCTGGCGATGGAGGATCTGATATGAACTGATTAGCTCCAGTGAATAAGCAGCGACAGTTATCAGAATTTTTTAATACTTGCGATATTATTACGTTCTGAAGTTGTGTCCTTTTCAAATTGAACTTAAGATAATTGTTAGATTTTTGCTGATTAGAAAACATCATTACATTTGTCAGAGTCATAATACTGAAGAGACTCATAGTAATTAAAACTTGTATGAGCGAAAATCCTTTTTGGCTATTAGAATGGGTATTAGTTAAAATAGAAGTTAAATTATTCTTATGAACTCTAAAGATGTGAAGAAGAAAAATAGAGAGAAGATTTTCCATATATTATCTCTCGGATATAACTGGAGTTTCTTAAGCATTTACGTTAGTTTTAGAGAGAAGCTGACGCCAGAAATGAGGGTAACATAAGTCAACTTATCTGATAAAAAGATCTAAGCTGATGACTAGATACTTTGATTTTTACTTCAAAAGATCTAAGCTGATGACTAGATACTTTGATTTTTACTTCAACTAGGCTTTTGTCCGCCCTAGCCTCATATTTTACCACGCTTTACCCCGGATGGAGCGAGAGCGTTTTTTAATCAAAAAAACTCTTCGCGATCAACGCCGTTAGAGAGACCTTTTCATTACAACGAATCGACTTTTAAACGCAAAGATTTAGATGGGGATGGGGAGATCACGCTGATGCGCTGGCAAGACTCAGCGGGCCCTTTTAAAGAGCTTGCTGGTCATCCCGGAGTTTTAGTACCCAGAAGTCCCTATGATATTGACCAGGGAGAAAAGTACTACCATGTCCTACCTGAAGGCATTTTTGAAAATTACGATGGATTTTCTAAAGTCAAAAACTACGATTATGGTTATGACTTTAATCGCCAAGCCCCTTCTTTTTATTCGCCCGAAGGGATGCAAAAAGGTGCTGGAGAAATCCCCTTAGAATTCCCCGAACCGCGCGCGGTTGTGGAAGCTTTTCGAAAAAGAAAAAATATTTTTGCTTCCAATTCTTATCACACCTATGGCGGATTTATTATTAAAACCCCTGCCAATGTAAAGGATTCCGAAGTGCCTTTAGAGGATATGCAAGCCATGCAAAAAATGGGTGAGATTTTAACAGATAAAACCCACTATACCTTGCATGCAGGTAATGATGATTTTGTGTACACCCCAGGGCAAACCTTACCGGGAACTTTTGATGAATGGTATTATCTGAGCCAAGGTGTCCTAGGTATCACGGTTGAGTACTGGGATCTTTGGAGTCAGGCTAAATTATCCTGGAGCAAGGCTGTTGAAAAATACGAGTCCTTGTCAGCAGAAAACATGAAGAAGCTCTTAAGTTGGGCTCAGGAAAATTTAGAAAAAGAAGATTACTTTTTAGAATGGAAAAAAGTTTCTCATCCGCAATTAGGCGAGGTCGAGATTGGCGGATTCAAAAGTGCTTTTTTTGTTACCAATCCTCCACTTAAATTTTTAAAGACAGAATTGGAAAAGACCTTTAAGGGCACTTTTCTAAATTCCTTGATGTTTCCGGATTTGGAAATAAAGCAAAAGCAATTGCAGGCCCTTGATAATAAGACCTTCAAGTTGACTTTGGTTGTAGCGAATAAAGGCTTTCTGCCAACAAATGGAAGTGCGCAAGCTCTGAAAGTCAAATCCATTGGACTTCCCGATGTGAAGTACCAGGTGACCAATGTGAGCTCTGATTTTCAATGGATTAAAAGAGTTGAAAATGGAGAAGTGAAACATCTCAAAGGATTTTCAGAGGGAATGCCGCGAATTTCTCCTTTTTTTGGAACCACCTTTGGGCATGCCTATGAGCAAAAGCTAGAGTGGATCTGGCAAGGCAAAGCGGATATTGATGTGGAATTAGGATATTGGAAGGGCGGTATTCTTAAATTACGTTTTTAGGGCCGCTGTCATCAAATTTGACAAGTTTTATCCATAAAGTGTGATTATTGCTATCTTGATTGGCCTGGTTTTGGAAGTGTTGATCGGGGTAGGAGTTTTTATGCTTAAATTACATTCCCTGTTGATGATTTTAGTTCTTGGTATATCGGCCTCTGCTCAGGCTCAAGAGCAAGACTCTTTTGCTGCTTTTGAAGGAAAATGGAGACATACCGATTTATACTGCCGTTCTTTTAATGGTGGTAAAATGCAAGAACGACCCGAAAAACTAATTAAGGGTGACTTTACAGGGTTCTATCCTGATGTGGAATTGAAATTTAGCACCACTTATTTAAATATTGATGGCAAAATTGTTCCCGCTAAAAATCTAGAGAAAGCCATAACCCAAGGAAGTTGCAAGCTAGAAAAACCTATCATGTCGCCATTAAGTCAAAAAGCAAACCCCAATTATGTGTGGTCTAAAAACCGTATTAGAATGACTCCCAAGGCTAATTTACAAGGGGTTCAATATTATGAAATGGATGGTTATTTGTTAGATAAAAATATTAATTATAGTGATATTAGTGATTGTGGCCGCAAAGATGGTCAAGTTATGAGTATTGATGGGGCTATTTCCGCCCTGTTTACCTTTGTTCGCTATAGTGTGGGAAAAAGCTATTTCAATGTCGAAGCGGATAGAAAGTACACTATTTCAATTTCCAGAGGGAAGCTTGATCTTGAATTTTTTGATAAGACTTTATGCTCTGGAGATGGTGAAAGAGCTGTCATGCAATTTAAGAAGGTTCACTAATAAGAGAGTTGTTAAAAAAACGATAACAAGAATTTCTTGGATAGTTTTCTTTCATGATAATTTAAAGTTGTTGAAGTAAAGTTTTAAGGTGATTTTCTTTTTGAAAATGAATAATTTCATTTTTCAGGTCAATGACATGAGATTTAGTCTCTTCTGTGGAGACTAAGTAAAAGACTTTTTCTACGAAGCGAATGAGATCCACCTCATCGATATTTTCATAATCAGCAACACCTTTGATTTTTAGTTGGTGTGAGTGTAAATACTGATCCAAATTAGTGGGAAAAGTAAACACGGGCGTTCCCGAGGCGATACCATGATAGGTGGTTGAAGTCCCTCCATTGCAAATAATGAGATCCGAAATTTTTAATACACTGTCAGCAGGAACGAAATCGCTGAAATAGGTGTTTGGTAATTGACTCATGGAAGAATAGTCATTTCCTGAAGTTGAAATTAAAAGTCTGAAATTCTCTTTACTAAGAGCTTTTGCTAGTTTTAGCCTTTGAAGAAAATCTTCGCCACCGACTTTAAGAACTATTATTGTATTTGGAGAGTCTCTTTTATCTACAATTTTAAAAACGCAACCTTCATTAATTCGTTCATACAATAAGAAGCTAGGCCCACTAAATTCCTTTTTATCGCCTCCCCATCCACTTACGGCCATTACTTCTGTATTTAGAACACCATTTTCATCAATTTTCGCATGTACTCTGAAACCAGCATCAAATACATCACGAGGACGACAAATTAAGTCTTCGCCAGCTGCAAAACCCTGTAAACTGCACATTGTGAATAGTAAAATTGTTAGACACCTGCTTAAAAATTTAACTTTCATATTCAATACCTCTTTATTGGAACTATTCTTTTAAAAACAAGATCTAAGTCTGCAATTTCCGAAGCAACGTTCCTGAACAAAACCAAATCAATTTTTGCCATCTGCAATATAATGGATCTAGGTATTTTGAGGCTTTCAGAGCTTGTTAAAATTTCTTGAAGTAGCAGTCTTTGACCAGAAGGACCTCTTTATTGAAGCCCAAAGAACCTTTGCCCAACAGTGACTAGACGACTCACGAGTTTCATTGGTAAGACCCATTTATGACAAATACCCCAACTACACCCACTTTACCCAAAGAACTTATAACAACCTTATTCAAGCAAGTTTCAGAATTTTATGAACTGGCTCCCTGGGAGTTCTTCGGCGATTCGGAATATTTTGGTGTTTTGATCCCAGAGACCAAAGATATTCACTTTGTTTCTATCATGGGTGGCGGTGGTCAGTGTTTTGGACTTGCCACTTATCGCGGAGTTCGTGGTCTTATGTTTTTACAAGATCTTTTGTCTGGTGAAGAGATTGATGACCCATTTGAAGTTCGCCTAGAACAAGAGGGGCTGCTTTTTGAGTACACAACTAAGAAATATTTGGATGAAGAAGATCTGCAATTGATCAAAAATTCAGGCCACAAACCATCAAACACAAAAGCATGGCCACTGATCAGAAATATGAAGTCAGGATATGTTCCCTGGTTTCCAACAACAGAAGATATTCACACACTCATAAGAGTGTTATCAGCAACGACAACTTTAGTTGAATTGACTGATGAAGATCCAGATTGTCTTTTCAAAGATGATGGCAAAAAGTTTCCGATCTTTGTTCATCATAAAAAAACAAATGGTTGGAAGCTAGAGTTTTGGGGACAAAGAAAAATTCAATCGGCAAGCATTGCCAACGAAAATCCCTATCATCTTACACCAGTGAGTGAGCTTCTTTTGCAAAAGGCAAAAAATCTCTCACAAAGCAAAAATCTAAATATTGAATTGCATGACTTTTTTGCCCGCGAACCAGTGCTTGAAAAGGATCGACCATTTTATCCAAGAATTTGTTCTCTTTTTGAAAAAGACTCTGGCACTTGTTTAGGAATGGAATTGATTTCTCCAGAGAAGGATCTTAGTTCTGAAATGAGGGATCTAGTTTTAAATAGAATAGTTGAACTGGGAACTGTTCCCAAAAGCATCACAGTCACTAAGCCAGAACATTTCATTGGAGCCATCACCTTAGAAAAGGCCCTTGATATTGAAATCAAATTTGGGGCTCCTGAGCATGGTTTGGAGTTTGAGTCAGGTTTTCGCAAAAAGATGGAAGCCGACTTATATATGGAAGAGTAAACCTCAAGGGCTTCAATAATAGGGGCCTTCTGGTCAAAGACCGCTACTTCAAGAAATTTTAACAAGCCCTGAAAGCCTCAAAATACCTAGATCCATTATATTGCAGATGGCAAAGATTGATTCCTTTAGTGACCTGATAAAAAATTCGTAACAATATGATAAAATGAAAAAAATATTTTTGATTTTGATAAGTTTTTATTCTGCGGGAAGTGGCCTAGCCAAAACAACCCAGATAAAAAATCATTTCTATCCGAAAGAGGCTATCATTCAGGCCATTTTGGATCATAAACAACTACAACAATATTTTCATCCGGAAATTCCAGGTCGGGTTCCGTTGGTTTTAAGTAATCATGGCATCCCTCGCAGGCTAAAGTTAAAAAAATTTAACAAAGACGTTCTAATTGTAGCTGATAGAAAAATAAAAGGGGCATATCTGCGGTTTACATTGTTTGATTGTAAGAATGGGAACTATTGTAATATTGCATTTGAGTATCCGATTGAAGGAGTGACTGGTGGAACTGGAGTATATATTAGTTCCGATGGCTCCTTTCAACTTGAAAAGACTGAAATAAGTGAACGTTAACCTCTTGGTTGCAAGGCTCTGAAAGCAAAAATGGCTCTACCATTTATGGGCAGAGCCATTTTTCATTTGAAGGCTTGATTTTTAGAGGGACCCTAAAAAGGCAACCCTTTAAAAATCACATCAATCAAAAGTTTCATAGTATTGTCCTTGAATCTCGGTGACTTTTGATTTTGCTTCTTCTTGGAGGCTTGTTTCAACTTTTTGAATGGCCTCTGGAGAGACATTCATTTTTTTCATTTCATCGAGTGATTGATTATTAGATTCCATCTTGATAGACTCTTGTAGTTGTTCAAGCTTCAAACGATCAGCAGCTTCTTTTTCCTTGCGGTAAGCGACCAGTTCAGCGTGTACCGAACCATGACTGCACTTGGCGATTCGGGCGACCTCGCGATAAGATAGCTTGGCATCAATTAAAGATCTAATCAAAACAGAATTTCTTTTTTTGACCCTGCCAATTCGTTTGCCCTTGGCTTTTGCATTTGCCATTCCTGCGCGTACTCTCTCTATAATCATCTCACGTTCCAATTGCGCAAGAGCCCCAAGAATCGTATAGAGAGCCACTCCCAAAGGCGAATTTGTATCAATAGATTCAGTGATGGAAATAAATCTTGTATTGTGTTCTTTGAAAGTTTTCAGTCCCTTAAGAAGATGACTCGTGCTTCTTGCGAAACGTGAAAATGAAAACACAATGACTTGTTCAACTTCATTATTTTCTGTCATTGTCATCAAACGATTCAGGGCAGGACGACTTTCTTTAGCCCCAGATATTCCCTCATCAGCAAAGATTTCATATTGAGTGACTTGATTTCTTACGCACCATTCTTTAACAGCACGGATCTGAGATTCCATCCCTGTCTGTTGTCCGTCCGTGCTAACTCTGACATAAATTGCATTGATTCGACTCATTTTAAATTCTCCTCATTTTTTACAGGAGGCTGAAAAAAGTTTGAGTCTAAAAAAAATTAGTGCCGGGTCTTAACAGCAGCTTGTCTTGTGGGATTCTGTTGCCACAGAAGTTTGTTATAGTTGGAATAAGATATTTGATCATGCTGATGGGCATGGATGGCTGCTTTGCCCATCTTGTAGGTGAGATGGGCAAAGGAATCCACCAACCCCAAAGTGAAAACAATTCCTAAAATCCATGATAAAAACTTAATTGCGCTCATGCTGCCTACTTTCTAAACTCTGCGCTGACAGAGCTGAGTCTGAAATTCTTCTGTTGTCGGAGCAAAACCTCGATTTCATCATTTATGGCCTCTTGGATGCTAATTTTTTCAAATTCTTCCAAATTCATCTTTGAAACCCCACAGTTACGAATGGTTCGAATACTTACCTGAACGGTGGACCGAGACCACTGTAAAGTTTTGCAAATCTGTAGAAGCGACATCTTCTTGATCCAACGTAGTCTCGCCAGCTCGTTTAAATCAATCTTGACGGAATTCCACCTCACCAGTACCGTTTTAATTGCATCTGGTGGTTCAACTACTTGTACGTCACCTGCACCATTTGTTGTCGTATTTTAAAACTAAGTTCAATAGACAGAACCCCACCAATGACGGCTCCGAGTAACCAGAGACCAACAAAAGTACCAACTAATTCAGCACCGAAGAAATAAAATGACGCCAAAGATGCTAGGGAAAGTACTCCAAGTTGGAGCCACTCATATTTACGAACACTTTCAACTTCCTCAAGCGTTAAGAATATATTGGAGAATAAGTATGTGGTCGAAATAAACAGGACACCACAGGCGAGCATGCAAAAGTTATGACCAGCCGTTTTCATAAAATAATCTGACAAGGAGTAGATTGTATTGAAAGGATTTAATCCAAATTGGTTACAAATTCCTAGCGACAAAAATCCAACAACTCCGTGAATAATTGCTATCTTAGAAAATACCTTCCAAGGATTAGGAAATAATTCATTTCTAATTTTTTCAAACAAATGAGAAGGGACCACAATATTACTGCTAGAGTCATCACAAAACTCATTAAACTCTTTAATCCATTCATCGTGTTCTTTTTTATTCATTTTTCCCCCGTTTTAGCAAACTGACTGCGTAATTTTTTAACGGCTCGGCTAAATATTTGTCTGACGTTCTCTGGAGTTGTGTTTAACTTGATGGCGATCTCATTAAAGGTGGCCTCATCGACAACTCTCATTTGCACGACTTTTTCTTGAGATGTCGGCAAAACTTTAAGAAAATCCTCGGACGAAAACTCAGTACTCTCTGCAATGGGTAATGATACCTTGTCTGTAAATTTATTTAGATCTTCAGAGGGCGTGCTCTCTTCAAATGATGATTTTTTTAAATAATCTAGAAATACGGATTTCGATATTGAGAAAATCCACGGAGCAAACGGAAGTGAATTCTTATAAAGATTTTTTGATCTGTGAAGCTTTAGAAAAGTTTCTTGGGTCAAGTCCTGTGCAAGGGTTGATTGCGCTCTTTTTTTATAAAAGTAGTTATATATTCGTCCTGAATATCTGTCATAAATCCTATCAAAAGCTAAGTTTGATCCATTTTGGTAAAGTACCATAAGCTCTTCATCATCCTTTTTAGTGAGGTCCTTAAATTTATCTGACATGTCACCCTTTACCTATTAATACGATCCAACGCTTTCGATTGTGACACTTTCAAAAAAAAAGGTCAAAATGAGCCTTATTTACAAATTATTTAATTCTTTTGTCACAAAAAAGGGATGAGGATCGTACTAATGGTTATGAGATCACAATTATTCATGATTTTTATATTTTTAATGGGTCATTTTGAGACGGCTTTAGCTGGATCAAACAGTCTTAATCTTGAAGATTTCCTTAAAAAAGTTCAAACACAAAGTCCTGAAATTCAAATCGAAATGTCGATTAATGAGGAGTTCAAAGCTAAGGCCCAAGGAATTAGAATCTCTCCACCAATGGTGGGATTAATGAATATGAGGGATTTTGGAGGTAATAATCGAGGGATCGAGATTACTCAGGAACTACCCTTTCCGACAAAAATCTCTAAGGAAAAAGAAGTGAGGGAACTGGAAGCTAAGGCTCAGAGTTCAAACTTTTCCTATAAGAAGAATGAAATATTCCTTGAAGCCAAAAAGGTTTATTTTGAATTTTGGAAATCGTTTGAAACAAAGAAAGTTTTAGATGAAAAACAGGCTTGGCTAAAAAAGCACGTTCAATTGTCTCGAAGTGTTGCTAGATCAGATAGTGCAGGGCAAATTCACCTTTTGGCTTCAGAATCAGAATTGGATCAGTTGGACAACGAGATTTTAGAGGCCCAATCAGATCTTATTGAAAAATCAAATCTACTGAAAACATTTGTTCCCGATCTGCAAATAGAAAGCTTAACTCCAGAAGCTTGGTCAAAATCTACAACTATTTCTCTGCAAAAAAGCAGGAAAAGTCTTTTGGTTGAGGCTAAGGAGAACGATCTTAGAGCAGCTAACTCTAATCGAGATTTAAAAAAACAATCTTATCTTCCTGATTTAGTTCTTAGATATCGTGCTTATAATGGTAACGATATGACGCCTCGAAGTGAAGAAGTGATGGTTGGTGTAACTCTTCCGTTTCTGTTTTTTTGGCAGCCTCAGGCCGAAGTTTCTGAGGCCTCGGCGAGACAGCAGCGGGCGGAGGCTGAACTGCTAAAAGCCCGAATTGGCAGTGAATCACAACTTAAGAGCTTGATAGAAAAATCTAAGAGTTTAAGTAAGCAATTAGATAACTTTAAGGACAAACTTATTCCAAGGGCTCATAAAAGAATGAAACTCGTCGAAAATTTAACTGTTAGAACCATAGAAGCACTTGATGAACATCGTATGGTGATGCTGGATTACCTGGATTTACGTCAAAAGGAAATTAACGCTAAAGTCGAATTTGAGAAATTAAATATTGAAATTTTAAAATTGACGAACACACAAGAGGATTAATTATGAATCGCAGAGCATTTTTAATGACCATGTCAACTTTTTCACTGGTGCTTATTTCGGGATGTGTGCCGTCAAAAAAACAAGGAAATAGAAATAATGAGTCCCAAGTTTCAAAAAATGAACATGCGCATGATTCTGGATACTGGACATGCACTATGCATCCTCAAGTTCATAAGAAGGAAGCAGGGAAATGTCCTATTTGTGGGATGCCATTAGTTCTCGTTGATAAAAAAGTTCATGTTGAAACAACTGAAGAAAATAAAAATGAAACTGGTGGTGTTCAGCCGACTAATACTCAGATAAAAAATGCAAATATTTCTAAATACACAGTTAGCAAAAAAGACTTTGTTGCCACTATTGCCTTTTCCGGTCGATTGACTTCGGCTAAGGATGTTTCTCTTCAAATCTATGAAACAGATCGTGCCCTTATAAAAATGAATATGATCATTTCGGGTTATTCATCCGTGAACCCAAGTGAAATTAAAAAAGGTAAAATCTCTCATATTGATAATTTTGTTGATCCTTCAAGTCGTACTATTAGAGTTTCTGCCATTTTAGATACTGGTATTTCAGAATACGTTTCTGATTCCAGTTTTTACGGTCAGATTCAAAGTACAATCAAAAATCAAATAGTTATTCCAGATGAAGCGATTCTTCATGCTGGAAAAAGAGATCTTGTTTACGTTTTTAATCAAGGTGGAAAACTTGAGCCAAGAGAAGTTGTTTTAGGGCAAAAAAATAAATCAGAGTATCAAGTCATTTCAGGTCTTAGCGAGGGAGATATCATTTCAGCAGGAGCTAATTTTTTAATTGATTCAGAAGCGAAGATTCGAGGTTTCTAATGATTAAAAAAATTATTGAATTTTCGGCGCACAACAGGCTTCTTGTCATAGCAGTTACATTTTTATTTATGGCTCTTGGTGGCTATGCACTTAAAAAAATTCCTCTCGATGCAATTCCTGATTTATCAGACACTCAGGTTATTATTTACTCAAAATGGGATCGATCCCCTGAGATTCTAGAAAAACAAGTAACCTACCCCATCATTGCCTCTCTGTTGGGGGCACCAAAAATTAAATCAGTCCGTGGTTTTTCTGATTATGGATATTCTTATGTGTATGTCATTTTTGAAGATGGAACTGATCTCTACTGGGCACGCAGCCGTGTTGTTGAGTATTTAAGTCGTATAACAGCACAGCTTCCCAAAGGAGTTCAGACAGAATTGGGGCCCGATGCCACAAGTGTTGGCTGGGTTTATCAATACGCGCTTGTAGATGAAAGTAAAAAACTCAACTCAGCAGATTTACGTTCGCTACAAGACTGGAATTTACGTTATCAACTGCAATCAGTCCCAGGAGTTTCCGAGGTTGCTAGTGTTGGTGGTTTTGTTAAACAGTTTCAAGTTAAAGTGGACCCTAAAAAACTTGAGCTTTTGCAAGTGACTCTGAATCAGGTGATGGATGCTGTCAGAAATACCAACCAAGAAAGCGGTGGACGTGTTATTGAATTCTCTGGAACTGAGGCCATGGTCAGATCACAAGGTCTTATTTCTGAGGTCTCAGAAATTGAAAATGCTGTTGTGTCACTCCCATCCAAAAGCAGATCTCCAATTCTTGTTAAACAAGTGGCTCAAGTTTCCGTGGGGCCTGAAATGCGAAGAGGGATAACTGACCTTGACGGCAAAGGTGACGCTGTTGGTGGCATCATCGTTATGAGACAGGGAGAGGATGCTCCAACAGTTATTGGAAAAGTGAAAGAAAAAATCGAAGATATTCAAAAGTCTTTACCTGACGGTGTGAAGGTTAAGACTGTATACGATAGATCTGACCTCATTCACAGAGCTATGGAAACTCTGCGAGGAACACTGATTGAAGAGCTTATCATTGTTAGTATTGTGATCTTGATTTTTTTATGGCATGTGCCTTCAGCCTTAGTTCCTATTGTGACCATTCCCGTAGCCGTATTACTTTCCTTCATTCCTTTGATTTTACTGGGGCAAAGTTCAAACATTATGTCTTTGGCCGGGATTGCAATATCCATCGGTGTTTTGGTGGATGGAGCAATTGTTGAGGTTGAAAATGCCTATCGAAAAATTCAACACTGGGACGAGGGAGGACGAAAGGGAAGCTTCTTCCAGGTAAGACTTGAAGCTCTTACGGAAGTTGGACCCTCGGTGTTTTTTTCATTGCTCGTGATCGCCATTTCATTCTTACCTATTTTTACCTTAGTAGACCAGGAGGGAAGATTGTTCAGGCCTCTGGCGTTATCAAAAAATTTGGCGATGTTTATTGCAGCCTTACTGGCCATCACCCTAGATCCTGCAATGAGAATGCTTTTTGCTAGAGCCGATGAATTTCAAGGGCCTTCTAAATTCCTCAATAAAATTGGAAATACAGTTTTGGTTGGAAAATATTTTTCTGAACATAAACATCCAATCAGTCGAAGACTCTTTGCGGTCTATGAGCCAGTCTTACATTGGATGTTAATGCGCAAGAAAGCCGTCATCGTTGGTGCTTTGGTTGCAGTGACTTCAATTATTCCTGGATTCATGATGTTGGGATCAGAATTTATGCCCACATTGCATGAGGGAAGTTTACTCTATATGCCGACGGCTCTTCCTGGACTTTCAGTTTCAGAGGCGCAAAGAATTTTAACAAAGCAAGATGAAATCTTAAAATCATTTCCAGAAGTAGAAAGTGTTTTTGGAAAAGCCGGACGAGCTGAAACCTCGACAGACACAGCACCCCTTTCGATGATTGAAACAACAATTGTTTTGAAAGAAAAATCACAGTGGCGTAAACAAGACAGATGGTATTCGTCATTGCCTCATTTTGTGAAGCCAGTTTTTAGCCGGATCTGGCCTGATACGATTTCTGAGGAAAGCTTGATCTCAGAAATGAATGATAAACTGAGCTTTTTAGGAATGCCAAATATCTGGACGATGCCCATTAAAAATCGCATTGACATGTTATCTACAGGAATTAGAAGCCCTATTGGTGTGAAAGTATTTGGTTCTGATTTAAAAACAATCGAGCTTATTGGTCGAGATGTTGAAAAGGCATTAAATCAAGCTCCTGGTACTCGAACTGTTGTGGCAGAAAGAATTGCGAGCGGTTATTTTTTGGATGTGAGCTTTGATCGAGAAAAAATTAAAAACTATGGGTTTTCATTAAAAGAAGCTCAAGATCAAGCTATGTTAGCCATTGGCGGAGAAAATGTTTCTACAGCACTCATCGACCGAGAGCGATATCCTATTCAAGTCAGAATGGCCCCTGATTATCGCCAAGATCTGGATTCAGTAAAAAAATTACTTATCTCAACACCCTCGGGAGCACAAATTCCACTGAAGGAAATTGCCTCTGTGAAAGTGACCGAAGGTGCTTCGATGATTCGTGATGAAAATGCGTCTTTAGTTGGTTATGTCTATGTTGATATTGATCTAGCAAAAATAGATGTTGGTACATATGTTGAGCAAGCAAAAAAAATAGTTGAAAATCAAGTTAAGCTTCCGACTGGGTATACCTTAGCTTGGAGTGGTCAGTATGAAAATATGGAGCGAGTGAAAGAACGACTTAAAGTGGTTATTCCTTTAACTCTTGTGCTGATTATTTTCTTACTTCATTTCAACACTAAGTCATGGGTAAAAACTGGAATTGTGCTTTTAGCAGTACCTTTTTCACTCATCGGAGCGGTTTGGTTGTTGTACTTCTTGGGATACAATCTTTCAATTGCGGCTTGGGTGGGAATGATTGCGCTTTTGGGGCTTGATGCTGAAACAGGGGTTTTCATGTTGATGTATCTGGATTTGGCATATGACGAAAGAAAATCCAAAGGCCAAATGAATAATTTAAAAGATCTGCATGATGCTGTGATAGAGGGAGCAGTTCACAGAGTTCGACCAAAAATGATGACGGTGATGGCGCTATTCATGGGTCTGATTCCAATTATGTGGTCTGCTGGAGCCGGTGCTGATGTTATGAAAAGAATTGCAGCGCCAATGATTGGTGGATTGTTAACCTCATTCCTTCTTGAGTTACTCATTTACCCAGTCATTTTTTATATTTGGAAAGAGCAAGAAATATTAAACCAAAGTACGAAAGAGATTTTAAATTAACAGAGAGGAAAATTATGAAAAAATATATATTGGCATTGTTTGTAGCATTGGGTTTGCAATCTGTTCACGCAAAAGAGTCAGTAAAAAATATTGACTTGAAAGTGACTGAAAATGGTTTTGAACCCAGTGAAATTAAAGTAACTCCAGGGACACATATTGTTCTTAATGTGACTCGAAAAACTGATGTGACCTGTGCAACTCAAATTAAAATTAAAGAGAAAAATATTATGCAAGAATTACCTTTAAACAAAACGGTCAAGGTAGATTTGGGAGTTTTGAAAAAGGGAGATGTCCGCTTTGCTTGTGGTATGGATATGATTTCAGGACATATTATCGCTGAGTAAAAAAACATTTTTTAAAGCTGTCAGTACCCCAAGGAAAAATGAAAAGTGGTATTTAGATGGGCTTGGCTGCAATGAAAAAGGTGATTCTAACTCCTTTCGAAATAAGGTTATCCTTAGTGCCCAGATTCAAAAAGGGGAAAGGTTAAAACCCTTAGAGGCCTGGGCATTCAATTCAAAATCAAAAAAACTCGAAAAGATTTCTTTAGAATCAATTACCTGCCGTGCAGACGAGCCCTAGTCAATCTAGACAAGAAAGCATTTGGCTAGATTGTCACAGCTGGCGCATGGCAAGGGTTCGCCCCTTAGTGATTGACGGCGAAATTTAAAAAAGCCGTTGTCATCATTCATTATGATACAAAGGACGGTATCTGAAGCCAGCACCATCGCCAAGCTGATTGAGGTAGTTCGATCCCCAGCATTTCAGCTCAGACTTTGATTTAGCACAACTGTAGTTTACGCCGGCCGCAAAATCTTGCACGTCTGATATATTAACTAAAACGGGCACCTTACTTCCGTAGAAAATTAAGTCATTTCCTAACTCCCCGAGTAAATTGCTTCCCCAGCAGTGCAACCGACCCGAGACCAATGCACAAGAGTGACTCGCACCCACAGCGACTCTGCTAGTTCCTGAATTAATAATTGTCACAGGCTTGTTTTTGCTAATTGTAGTACCATCGCCAAGTTGACCGCTTTGATTATCGCCCCAACATTGCAAGATATCGTTTACTAACGCACAGCTATGAGACCTTCCTGTAGCAACTTGAGTCACCCCTGAACTTATAATATTA
>JABWCN010000030.1 GCA_013359135.1 Pseudobdellovibrionaceae bacterium
TTGAAAAATCAGGAATAATTTTAACCTGATTTTTTGACGAGTCAAAAAAGTTAAATCTAGTTTTAAGCGGTCTTACGCCCGCTAAAGGATAGGTACGCTCTTCGATCATAGTTACTTACTGGGCAAGTTAAAAAACATGGAAGGTCACTTTGGTGATATTGTAGCGGTCTATATTGATCGTGCGAAATCAGGGAAAGACACTAATCGCCCTGAGCTTCAAAAGTTACTTATGGCCATTCGTAAACATGAAACAAATCTCGTGATGGTCAGTGAGCTTTCAAGGATCTCAAGGTCCATTAAAGATTTTTCTGAAATCTGGCAGTTAATGAAAGACAATGACTGTGGGTTTCAATCGCTCAGGGAAAATTTTGATACGACCACCGCCGCAGGTGAAATGGTTCTATTTACGGTTGCAAATATCGCACAATTTGAAAGACGCCAAATTTCAGAAAGGGTCTCTGCAAATTTTCATGTAAGATCTCAGCGCGGACTTTTTAACGGTGGTGCTATCCCTTTTGGTTACAAAAGAATTCAAGATAAGCCTGGATATTTAGAAATTGACGAAGAGTGGGCTCCATCTGTGCGAGCAGCCTTTAGGGCTGTCATTTCAGAGGGAACACTTGCAGGCGCTGCAAAATGGCTGAATGTTCAAGGATTCAAAGTAAAGCCAGCGCGCGAAGGTGGCGGATTAAGAACGAGGATGGGCTTTTATACAGTTAGAAATCTCGGAGAGATTATCAGATCAAAGTTTTATATTGGAATAAAGGTCTATACTCAAAATGGCGAGAAAAAAGAAACCGAAGCTGTATGGACTCCCATTGTGGAGCGTGATTTATTTGATCGCGCCAATGAGGTTTTGAATAAAAATCATCGCCGTCATAAGGAGACAATGACAGATCGCTATCCTTACATGTTGTCAGGCCTTGTGTTTTGCAAAAAATGTGGTGATCGAATGGTTGGAAAATCAGCTCATGGAAATTCTGGAAAAGTTGGATATTATGAACATGCCTCTAACACAGTACCAGGGGCTCATGTGCCAGAACTTCAAAGAACCTGCGAGCATGTCAGAGTTCAGGCAAAGCTTTTAGAACCTGCTCTTTGGAGTGAGATTCTTGGCCTATTCAATGAAGAAAAATTAGCCAGAGAATTGTTAACCCAAGCCAAGCGCGTTCATCAAATAAATCCAGGATCAAAAGAAGCTGAAAAATGTAATCACATTATTTTCAACGTCGATAGGCAGCTTGAGGTTATGGCAGAAAGACTTGCAACACTTCCAGAATCAATTTCGCCGACACCGATCTACAAACAAATGGAAAAACTAGAAGAGAAGAAAAAGGAAGCTCAAAACAAAATCACACAAATGCAATCAACGGGTTTTATCAAGGATGAACCTTGTGAACTTCAAGATTTTCAAAAGTTTTTGAAGTCAGTCAGGGAGCTTTTGAAGAAAGAAGATAATCTAAAAGTTAGGATGAAGATCATTAGATTATTGGTTTATAAAATCCATATTATCCCAGACGGATTCGAGGCTCATTTCAAAGTTGGTGAATCTTATGTGAAGATATTTTTGATTAATTTTGGAAAAACAGAGAGACAAAACGATCAAGGTGAAAATCAATTTACAGATTTACAAAAAAGAAACGCGTTACCTGAAATTTCTTCAGGTAACGCGTCGCAATTTTTTTGGCATTTCAGTTCGAATACTTGTCAGAATGGTGCCCCGCGAGGGACTTGAACCCCCACGCCTTACGGCACTAGATCCTAAGTCTAGCGTGTCTGCCAATTTCACCAGCGGGGCTGCGGTATTTTTTAAAGGTACTAGAACCTTTTATACTTTTTTTTACTTATCTGCAATCAGTTTTTTATATTCAGGAGCTCTCATTAAATTAGCTAGTTCTTTTTCACTATCCATTTCAATTCGTACTAACCAACCATCATTCATAGGGTCATCATTAAGAGAAGCTGGGTCGTCAGTTAAAGAGGTATTTACTTCAATCACTGTTCCTGAAACAGGTGAGTATAAGTCACTCACAGCTTTAACGCTCTCAACAACTCCAAAAGATTGATTTTGGGAAACTTTCTGGCCCTCTTCAGGAAGTTCTACGTAAACCACTTCGCCGAGTTGGCTTTGCGCAAACTCAGTAATTCCCACGGTAACAATATTTTCATCAACTTGTGCCCACTCGTGTTCTTTAGTGTAGTAATAGTCTTCTGGAATTCTAAATGCCATAACTTCCCCTAGTTTTTATTCAAACATGTATATGATGAAATCTATTTTTGGACAACAAACATTTTAAATTTATTTTTTTACAAATGGTGTTGCTACAACTTCGGCTTTGACTTTTCTGCCTCTAATTTCAACAAAAAAATGATTGCCTATTTCACTATCAGCAATCTTGAGGTAACCAATACCAATAGGTTCATCAAGAGTCGGTGAGTGAGTGCCACTAGTGACGATACCAATGAGTTCGTCAGTAGCTGAGTAGAGCTGGTATCCTTGACGTGGAATCCCTTTATCTTTCATTTTAAAACCAATAAGTCTGCGCGACATTCCTGAACCTTTTTTTGAGGTAATAATATCTTTAGCAATAAACTCTTTACTTGTCGGTTTAACAACCCATCCTAGATCTGCCTCATAAGCATTAGAATGGTCATTAATTTCGTGACCGTAAAGCGAGTATTTCATCTCTGTCCTAAGCGTGTCACGGGCGCCAAGACCGATAGGTAAAACATGATAAGGTTTACCTTTTTCTAGCAATTCATTCCAAAGTGTAGAGGTCAAGGCTGTTGGAACAAAAACTTCGGCCCCTTTTTCACCAGTATAACCGGTTGTTGCAACAATCACAGTTTCATTTTTGTATTTTATAAGTTTGAACTTAAATGTGCCAATGGTCGAAAAATCATCGCTGAAGACATCTTTTAATAATGAAAAAGCTTTTGGACCTTGAATTGCGATTTGTCCCCATGAATCACTTTCATCCGAGATGTCAGCACCTTTATTGTTGGCAAGCATCCAGGAAAAATCTTTATCTTTGTTAGCCGCATTTACACAGACTAGATAGTTTGCATTCTCTTCAATGCAGTAAACAATGATATCGTCAACAAGTCCACCCTCATGGTTCGGCAGTAAAGAATACTGTGCTTCTCCAGCCTTAAGTTTAGAGATATCGTTAGTTGTTAGCCACTGAAGACTTTCTAAGGCTTTAGGTCCTTTGAAGCGAATTTCACCCATATGTGAAACATCAAATAAACCAACATGAGTTCTTACGTTATGGTGTTCTTCTTTTAGTTGAGAGTATTGGATTGGCATTTCCCATCCAGCAAATTCAACCATTTTAGCATTTAGTTTAAGATGATCATTGAAAAGGGGAGTTCGCTTAATTAAAGTCGTGTTCTTTGAGTCCATTTTTTCTCTTTTCGCTTAACTTGTATACACTAAATATTTTTTTATTAAAATTCTGTCAATCTAATTAACAACTGTTTTCTTGGATATCAAAATGAGTATTCCTTATTGAGAAACGATTATTAAATAGTACTAAAGTGTTAGCATTTAAGTATCGAAAAATAATCGGGGATAAAATGAAATTAAAAAAGCAATTAATAATATGGGTTTTTCTAAGTTTTACTTCCGTCTTGTTTTATCAGAACTGTGGTCAGCAAGGTCAAATATCACTAAAAGTCGATCCAGAGCAGACCGGTGGGGAAAAAGACGACATCTGTCAAGTCAATCCAACCCATCCAGTATGTACGAATATAGACCCAGTTGGAAAAATTGAAGAATATCGCTATATTGATGTTAGTCAGCCAGTTATACCTGATTTAAAAATATTTTTAATTTTAGATAACTCGGATTCTATGCGAGTAAGTCAGGTGAATCTTGTTAATAATATTGAAAAAATGTTTTCTGCAAATGGTGATGGCCTGAGAGATTACAATTCAGAAATATTTATCATCACAACAGCACAGTTAAATAATATTAGTAATCAGTTGGTTAAAACCTCGATTGATTTTAAAAATAATTACATAAAAGTTTTAGAAAAACTATATTACGTTGATAGTGCAAACTTTACTAGTCAACTGCTGTCATTTCTGCGTCCAAATTTAAGTGGTTCTATCAAAACCAACGGATTGCTTGCTGGTGATATGATTGGATTTTATGCAAAATCTAAAAGAACCCCGTCTTCCATTGGGCCCATCTATGATTCTTTTGAAAATACTTTCTATCCAGCTTATCTAACCCATCCTAACCAACCCTCAATTCTTTCAGTTAAGTTTACAAAAGGTGGTTCTATAGCCGAGCTGGTTGATAAGCTTAAAGAGCGAGTTGAACTTTTAAACCCAGATAGTCAATTGCTGTCTAAGTCAATTTTGTTAAGTGACAATAGTACAGTTGATAACGTTCCCTTGTCTGATGTTGTAGAAAAAGAAAGTGGTATGTGTGCTTTAGGTAGAGTTTTGAACGAGGCAAAAAATAATCCAGAAGGTTCCCTAATTAAAAAAGGAGAGTTAGCTACATTTATATTAGTTTCAGATGAGGAAGAGCATGATATTTCCGGCACAGAGTGTGTAAAGTCTTATAAATTTCAACAACCTTTGCCAGGAACACTTTATAGAGGTATTTGTGCTGATGATGAGGCCAGCACTTATTACGAAATTCCTGATAAACGTGATTGGAAATTAGAAGTTAAAAAGCCTTACATAAAAAATATTCGTCAAGCTCAAGAACACATCAACAGCCAGATCAATAAGGTAGATGGTCAGTGTGCAGTTAACTTTAGGCAGTCTTATGCTAGGCTTAAAGTTTTAAAAAATACTCACAAAGTTAGATTCTCAAGAAAAATTTCTAACGCTGATGGCAGCACCTACATAAAATCTTGGTCACATGATTTGAATTTTAATAGAGTTAATAAAAAGTACACTTTTACATTTGATAGAAAATCGTTAAAACATAAAGTCAAATTTGATAGAACTTCAGTGAAGCATCAAGTCTCAGCTAATCGAAAATTAACCACTCCAGTGTACAGTGTTGCAATATCAAGAGATTTGATTTCAAAATATCAAAGTGTCAATTATGTCAGAAAAGTCATTTTGACGAAAGAAGGTAGCAAACAGGTTGAGGTTAGTAATAGTGGTACACTCAATATAAAAATTCCAGGAGTTAATATATCAGCAAGTGACTGTACAGCCTCGTGGTTGGCGGCAAGAGCAGAAATTAAAGCTCTTGAAGTTCCACTTTCTAGTAGCTCTGAAAGCTATTCTTATTCTGTTTCATCTTGCGCTATCGCAAATACAACAAAATTAGAGTCTTTTGCTCAGAATTACTCCGGTATTAAACCTTTAAATTGTGATGTGAATTTTGCGGAGTTAGTATTTCCTAAGTCGGTAATGCAATCTAATGATGAATATAAGTATAGTAATATAACTTGTACACAGTTAGCCAACAATGTAGTGAGCTACAGTTTTAATTCTAACGATATTTCAGGAGAGGCTCCAACTGGTGCTAGTTGTAATGCGATTTATGCGGCAGCTAAAGACAGCTCTAAGCCAACTGTAAATACTTCTCTTGGGCAGGAGTTAACATATGAAAGTGTTGTTTGTGCGTCATCAAATTCGACCTCAAACAACGTCGAGCTAACTGGTTTTCCTGGGAATTGTTCACTGGTAGGAGATTTATTGTCTTATATAAAACTTAAGGACGGAAGTTTAGCCAATGTAAGTTACGCGAATACGAGTTGTGTAGATACAAATGTCACCTCTTTAGCACAAACAAGAACGGAACTTGGGACCTATAGTGGTTCATCATGTGCTGATAGCATAAAATCTCTGGAAGGAAATTTGACTAATACAGTTTATGAAAACTGTTCGGTGGCTTTAGCAAATGTCACAGATTCTTATCAGAGTATCAAGGGTATTCCAGGGCAGTACACATACACGAATGATGCTAATTTGATAACTTATATCAGGGTGAAAGATGGAAACAAGTCTGTGGATAGCACAGACTATAATTTAACATCTATTAATATCGTAGGTAGAGAAAAATATGTAAATATTCCGGTCTATGCTGATGATGTAGCTCAGTACTCGTTATCAATTGATGGAAAAATTCCAGCTGTTTGTGATTTAAACTACGCCTCGCTTAAGGACACAGCTAAGCCCAGCTTAGGCAGTGGTCAGTATCTAGTTTATTATGATGTGTCTTGTATCGCAAATGCTCAGACTAATTATCAATTGGCTCGTGGAGACCAGGTTATAAAATATGATGGATCCTATGGGAATTTATTACTGCCTTACGAGTCAAGTTTAGAGTCGGTGATCCGAGATTGTAACAGCACAGAGAAAAGTACTTTAATAAGTTCAGAAGCTAGTAAATCACCAGCACTGGTTATCGATGGAAATATTCTTGAGTTTTCATCTTGTAAAGTTTCAAATTCTGCCTTGTCAACAGCAACAACAGAATCTAATAATATTTTGAAGCTGATAAACGCTGATAGTAATGTTCTTGTTGGAACTAATAGTAGCGTTTGTTCTACAGCAATAACTTCCTATTGTGCGCCTGGTGCGACTAATAATCCCAATGGTTACTATGGATGTTTAAACAATGCTGCTAGTTTTGTTCCTTACGTTGCATTTAAAGCAGAAAAAAGAAAATATGTTTTAAAGCCACCAATATTTTTATCTGATAAAAAGGAGTTACATTGGTTTGGGTTTGAGCCTATACAAATAACAACTATATCTGGAGCAACACAAACGATAAGTTTACTATCTTATTTTTGTGAAGATGTTGTAGGCGCTTGTGAATCGGATAGTATTGTTAATAAAATGAGTGTCGAAAATTACTTTAAACAAAAATATGCCAGTGGTGATGAAAATGTTTGGAGCTCAATTAAAAAAGTGTCATTTTCTGATCAAACTGTTTCTGATCCAAGTAGTTTAGCTATTGCTTGTTCTCCAGATACACTCATTGATTACAGTGGAAGTTCTGATGCTAGGAAAGACTATGATATCTGTAATAACAAGTCAGTCAATGCATCCAAGTCTTTTGATATTGTCTACGACCTGAGTCTTTCAAATATTGTTGTCACAAAAAATATCAATGATGCTATTTCCTGCGATGAAGTTTGTACAACTGAAACTTGTAAAGCAAAGGATGGATCTCGAGAGTTGATACCTATAATTACTAATGACAATGGAGTTGCAAGAGCCTTAACAATGAAGGAATTTTATGGTGGTAATTGTAGTGTAAATCCAAACTATGTTGCAAGCACGCAAGTATCTAAAAGAAATTTAGCTAAGGTAAAACTTGCAGATACACAACGAGATAATATTAAGTACGACAATGGTACTGATATTTGTAACTTAACTTGTAAGGATTCAGGACTTTGTAAGGCGGCTGCAAATAGTGTTGTTGATACATCAGGTATAACAATTAAAGAGTTTATTGCTAAAGTGAATGGAATTAGTGCCACGAATGTGACAGTTTGTAAGTCATCACGAGTACCAGAAATAGCAGTGGAGAACAAGTCTTCACAATCAGAAGTAGAAGTCGCTTGTACGAAGCCATCGGGAACTGTACTTGCGAGTAAGTACATAAAAAATAAAAATATATCCTCTTATTTAGGTTCCCTATTACCTAATGGTCACAGTGAGTTTATTTTGGTGAAGGAAAACAGCAAGGATTTGAAGGATTACGCAACATCTTCTTTTGCATCGGTTATAGGAGATGGCTTTGTTTCGATGGCTACCTTTACATCTAAAGCTATTGACAATGGAAAAGTTGTTGGAGCTGATTATGATGATTTGGCAAGATCTGTGAATGGAATAGTAAAAGATGTAAAAGCATCAAGTGATGATTATGGAACAGCATTAAAATTTCTTGGTGAGAAGGTATCGTCTCAACTGAAAAGTAGTTTTCAGTTGACTGATGTAGATCCAAGTCAGCAAGTGACTAAAGTTTGGTACTCTTCATGGTTTACTAAAGGAAAATTTATACAATTAAGTCCGACAGACTTTAGTGCTAGTGGTCCAAGTATTGTCATTACAAACCCAGTAATTATTGAAAAGATGAAAAATGAAGCTGCGTTCAAGTTTTTCGTAGAGATTTTTTAAATTTTTTGTTGTTGTAGACATCAAAAAAAAAAGCGACATAATTGTCGCTTTTTTACCAGTTAAGGAATGAATTACTTTTTTACAACGGCCCATTTAGCAGGAACTGTTGGATAGTTAGCTGTTAGGTCATTAACGTTAAAATTACCAGTTGATAATTTAATTTGTGGTCTGCCGTTGAAAGCAAAATTTTCAAGAGAGGATTGAAAACGAGATCTACCTGTTAGTGACATCGCCAATTTTACAGCTGCCAAAGCATTCATTTTCCCAAATCCATAAGCTGGATCCCATTTAGGAGCAGTTATAGGGTCACCATTTCCATTAACGTAGGTTAAGGTGTTCATAATGATTTCTCTAATTTGTTGAGGTGTGAATTTGTTATTCACCTGGAAAAGCAGAGCAGCTATACCGGCCGCGTGTGGACATGCCATGGATGTTCCTGATAGTGCTGCCATTTTTCCACCAGGTATAGAGGAAATAATATCAACTCCTGGAGCTGTGAAGTCAGGTTTTTGAATTGTCTTACCTTGAAATGTAGCAGGGCCTCTGGAGGAAAATTTGGCGATTTTACCATCTTTACCGGTCGCCCCTATAGCTAAAACTGAAGGGTGTTCATGAGGTGTAGTGATAGTAGATGGGCCAGGTCCTGAATTACCTGCAGAAAAAACAGGTAAAATTCCCGCAGCTTCCCAAGCAGAGATGGCTCTATAGAATAACTCAATGTCAGGAGCACCCTCTGCATTCCATGAGTTACTTATTAAAGCGGGTGAATCTTGTGTATTAGGATTACTATCAGGATCAAGCATGAACTGCATAGACTGTAACATTTTATCATAACCATCTAAAGCCGCAGCACCAATGATTTTGGCTTCAGGGGCTACTGCAATATTGGTTGTCGTTCTATCACCACCAGCAATAGTTCCTGAAACATGGGTTCCATGGCGATCTCTGTCTACAGGTTCTGTGATCTGATTAGCTACTGAGTCGTAGAATAGAGCGATTTTTCCAGCAAGTGCAGGATGCTTTCCATCCATGCCAGTATCAATAACACCAACATTAACCCCACGACCTTGAATTTCTGGATTTGTTTTCATTAATTCATCAATTTTAATCTCTTTTAAATCATAAGGATAATCAGCATCTTCTTTATGAGGAGCGATTCTTCCTGAAACAGGGTTAACATATAAAATTTTTCTGTTCGCGTAGATTTTTTCAACGTTAGGAATTTGAGTTAATTTTCTTAAACCATTAGGTGTTACTTCCATACCCAAAGAGTTATTAATCCAAAACTGATTAACTATTCGCATATCATTAGGATTTTTTGCTATTTCAGAAAAAGCTGTCTGAAAAGATTTTTTGTAAAGAGACTGAAGGTATTTTTTTACTTGAGCACTTTGGTAACGAGCTGGTGCAGGAATGCCGTTCGTATCATACTTTAATAACACAATAACTTTAAGTGATCGTTCCGCATTGTTATTAATAAACTTTAAAAGTTGAGGGTCTACGTAAGTATCAGCACTAACGACACTAGTTACTATTAGAGTCAGTAATGCTGAGATTACAGATTTTTTTAACAAAGATTTAATCATATATATTCCTTTATATTTTCTTTACTTAAATTCTATTTCTTACGATCCATCTTGATTGATTGATCGTGTGAACTCGCGCGATATAGGTTAAAAGTGCTTTTCTATTTTGTTGGTAATAGTAGCTTACTTTATTTGGATTTGGATACTTTTCGTTAGACAATTCAATGGTGATTTGAATGTCTTTATACCAATTGAATGACCAATCTTGCATTCCTCCATCAACTTCATACCAATTATACCCATTAACAATACCTTGAGGGAAAACTTTCGAAGCACCAATATAAGGAGCATTAGCTGAGTATTCCAAGCTTAGACTTTTAACAGCATCGTGTAATGGAAATTTCTCAGGCACTGTATCCCAAGGGTAGCTGATAACTTCTGCACCACCATGAAAGTTGGCTGATAATAAAAATTTTCTTTGAGATTGCCATTTCATAACTAGTTGTGTCTCTAGAGCCCTGCCTTCAATCGTATTTTGATTGTCGGATGTGGAAAAATCAGGAAAGTCCCTATTAAGATCTACGTGGTTTGCGTTGCCTCTAGTCACAGCTTGAGCACCATCTGGATTCATTGATGGCAGAATATAAATTTGAGTTTTATCAAGAAGATCCGTAATAAAAGAGTCTTTGCCATAGTTTGCAATAAGGTCTTCGATTAAAAGAACCATGAGTTCTCTACCGATAATTTCATCTCCATGCATGTTTGCAATGTATTTAAATTCAGGTCGGTTATCATCAAAAGAGACATTTTTTGATAACTTAACTACCCATAAATCTCTGCCTTTAACAGATTTCCCAATAGAAAACATTTTTGCAATATTTGGATTGGTTGCTATGGCATTTTGAATTCTTTGTGCTACTTGTTCAGGGGTAGCGTATCCACCTCTGAAAGCTTCTTTTTGTTTGTTTTGATTTAGATTAACAAATCTAACTTGAGTTTTTAAAATATAGTTTCCAAGTCCTCTTGGTCCATAGACTTCAAATCCTAGAGAACTAACGTGATCAACGGTGAGTTCTTTGTAGGGGGCAAAGTATTTTAGATTTTCCTTCCCATAAATGAAATAAGATTCGTGAGTGAACTTGGCAAAGCCTGTAACGGCTAATAATATTGCCAGTATAAAAACTTTACATGATAGCGTCAGTTTTTCCATATGAATTTCAGTGATTTTTTACCACTGCCCCTTTAAATTGTTACCCCCATTGGTGATTTGAATACTCTACATCTTGAGTTAAAAAAGCAAGGGTATTTACTAAAAAATAAGCATTTCCAACGAGATGCAAAAATAAGAAAAACTTAAGTGAGGCATTAGTTTTATTTTGGTTGAGAGCTCTCTAGTTCTGTAACAGGGATAATGTCTTCATTATTCTGAACTCTAAGTTCGTTGGAAACGGTCTTAAGGTTTTTTGGAGTCTTAATCAAACTGCCTCTTTTTAAATCAGGAGGGGTGATTTCTTTGTGAATCCAGGTTAGAAAATTTCTTTCAGAGTTGAAGCAAATTAATTGGCGAGTTTTGCCTTTTTCTTTTTGTAAGTCTCCCGTCATTCTGGCTAATCCAGCAATTTCAATAGTTTTTTTAAGAACACGGCTACGTTCTTCTGTTTTGTAAGCCAAGAGGTAAGAAAAAGTCAGAGTATCATTTCTCATGGGTAAATGATTTTCAATTTTACTAAACCATTCGGGCTTTTCGAAGTGAATACGGTCATGACACCAGTCTCTTTTTGATTGCTCTAGTAGGGAGCAGCTCAACTGATGAGTACATGGAGCTACAATAGAGTAACCCTTTTCAATCAGTTTTTTACGAATTTCTAGTAACTTTCTGCTGTCCTCCTGGGTCGATGGTTCAACTATCATTAAATAATTGAATTTTTCTAATAGGCTAAGAGTTTTCCCAATTTCTTTTTCTGTTAATGAGTAGGAAAAGACACCCAAAGAGGTTCTGTCTATTTTTGCGAGTAGGGCTTTTTCATCATTTAGCCATTTAAATGGTGTGTTTTCCCAATAATTTTTTAACTTTGGTTCTTTTTCAAATTGATAAATTTTCTCAGGATCAAAGTCATCTATAAACCCCCAAGAGCTTGTTCCTAGGCCAGAACCGTAATCTATGATTTGGCTAAACTCTCTCACATTCCAAAATTTTTTCATCTCTTCAATGACGGCTTTGTTTCTGAGGTAGTTGAGTGGGAAATAATAACTGAGTTGAGCAATCCAAGTTAAACGTTCATTCCAGGGAGTTGTAGCTAGAGGGTTTTCAATATAAAAATCAGACATGAATAAAATAGCATCTGCAATTTTTTTTGAGTTAGAAAATGACAAATTGTATTTACTTAATTTACTCTCAATCTGCTCGCACAGATTCTTTGGAAGAGAAAATGATCTTTTTGTTGAAATTTGAGTCATAGGGCTTTACCAGTGTCTTTCTAGATTAACTCTTTAAGAATTTGTTGGTGATCGATCTGATCCATGCAGTTATAGTGAGGACATTTTTCTTTAAGACAATGAAAGTCAGCTGGGCAGCTGACTTGAGGATAAAAAAGAGAAACTTTTTCACCACGTGCGGCCCATCTTGTTGGGTGTTGAACTTTGATCGGAGAAAAAATACCGATAGTTTTTTTACCAAGACTTGCTGATAAATGTAAAACTCCAGTGCTTGGGGCTACTACTGCCTTAGAGCTTTTAAGAATTACTAGTAATTCTGTGGCTGAGAGTTTGTTTTGCAAAATAATGACTCTGGAGTGATTTTTGAAGGTAGATTTTATTGTGCGGAGATAATTCTCATCCATTGGAGTTCCGGTGATCACGATTTGAAATGAAGTTTTATCCAATAAAGCCACGATAAGTGAAAGGTATTTTTCCTCGGGCCAGTTCAGTGCGCTGCCAGCCATTCCAGGGTGAAGCACTACATAGCTTTTTTCTTTAAGCTCAAAACGGTGTAATAAAAAAACATTTTCGGGAGCATCCATCTTTTGAACAGGTGTCGTCAAAGGAGCAGTACTATTTTCCCTTAGGGCTTTATCTACAATTTCATAATTGTAATCGGCCTCATGTTTTTGGGCTAGACTTCTTTTTTGGCGAAGACCTTTATTTAAAAACAAAAATGAATGCCATTGACTTAAAACACCATAACGGTAGGGAACTTTTGCAAAGAAGAGTGCCGCGTTGACCCACCAAGGGGCTTGAAAAGAGAAGGCCACCTCAAAGGAATTTTTTTTCAGAAATTGAAATAATAGTAAGAAGCTTTGTATGGCTTTTTTGGGATTTAAAGATAGGTAATCTTTAGCAGGAACACAGTGATCAGCAATGAATTCAGTACCATTATTGATAATCCAAAACTTTCTAGCCTCCTTGGGGAAATCGGGATGATTGTCGCAGGGTAACGTGCAAATCAAATCCCCGATCTTATCAAGTCGGATAAATAAAAAGCTTAGAGACTTTGGTAATGCTTCTGTTCCTGTCACCGGTTGTGAATTTCGCATCAACTTTGATAGGAATCAACACTAGGGCAAGAACAAACTAAGTTTCTATCGCCATAAGCATTATCAACTCTTCCCACTGCTGGCCAAATTTTATTGTCCTTGATCCAAGATAAAGGATAGGCAGCTTCTTCGCGTGAATAGTTAAATTTCCATTCTTTGTTGAGGACCATTTCAGAAGTGTGGGGTGATTGAACTAAAGGGCTATTTTCTAAAGAATAACGTCCTTCCTCAACAGATTTGATTTCTTTATGAATGTTGATCATTGAGTTGATAAAGCGATCAAGTTCATATTTTGATTCGCTTTCCGTGGGTTCAATCATTAAAGTTCCTGCTACAGGCCAGCTCATTGTGGGAGCGTGAAAACCGTAGTCCATAAGACGTTTGGCAACGTCAGTGACATCTACACCGCTAGTTTTTTTTGCGGGGCGAAGGTCAATAATACATTCATGAGCTACCAAACCTTCTCTGCCCTTGTAAAGCACTGGGAAGTATGGATTTAATTTTTTTGCTATATAGTTAGCGTTTAGAATACTTACCAGAGTAGATTTTTTCAAACCTTCAGATCCCATCAAGGTGATATATACCCATGAGATTGGCAAAATACTCGCGCTTCCCCATGGGGCTGCTGTAGTTGAAGTTATACCTGTTTTAGGACCACTCTCTGGGACTGAGGTTAAACGAGGTAAAAATCCTTTCAAATGTTCTCTGACACCTATGGGGCCAACTCCAGGTCCACCACCACCATGAGGGATGGCAAAAGTTTTGTGTAAATTCATATGAGATACATCTGGGCCAAATTCTCCTGGTTTTGCCAAGCCAACAAGGGCATTTAAGTTAGCTCCGTCCATGTAAACCTGTCCACCATTATCATGAATGATTTGGCAAATATCTTTAATTCCTTCTTCAAAGACGCCATGAGTGGAAGGGTAAGTGACCATCAATGCAGCTAAGTTATTTTTGTGAAGTTGTGCTTTTTCTTTTAAATCTGAAATGTCCACGTTACCTTGTTCGTCACATTTAACGACCACCACCTGCATACCACACATCACAGCAGAGGCCGGATTGGTTCCATGTGCAGAACTTGGAATAAGGCAAATATTGCGATGAGACTCTCCTTTAGATTTGTAAAATTCTCTGATAACTAATAATCCTGCATATTCTCCCTGAGAGCCCGCATTGGGTTGCAATGACACAGCTGAAAAGCCAGTGATTGCGCTTAGTTTTTTCTCAAGATCTTTGATCAGCTCCATGTATCCCTGAGCTTGATCTAGAGGCGCAAATGGATGAATTTGATTTACTTCTGGCCATGATACTGGAACCAATTCTGTTGTTGCGTTTAATTTCATAGTGCAAGAGCCCAATGGAATCATAGAATGAGTTAAAGTAAAATCTTTATTTTGTAACTTGTAAATATAACGAAGTAGTTCCGTCTCGCTATGGTAAGAATTAAAAACAGGATGAGTTAGAAATTTTGTTTGTCTGAGCAGATTTTGAGGAATTAATAAAGAAGCTGTAGAGGATTTTTTTAAAGATTCTGAAAGTTCTTTTTCCAAAATATCAACTGTTAGTGTATTATTTGGTGTTTCAGAAAAAACAGAGAATAAATCATTAAGTACTTTTAAATCACAGGTTTCATCAAGAGATATACCTAATTTGTTAACCGCGACTTTTCTAAGGTTCAAGTTTAGTTTTAGAGCCTTTTGATAAAAAGTAGCTGCTTTATCGTTTTCGATAACTAAGGTATCAAAGCTAGATTGATTTAAAGTTTTGATACCTATTTTTTTTAATCCTAATTGTAAAAGTTGAGTCAATTTATTTACTCTTGCAGCTATTTTTTTCAGACCTTGTGGTCCGTGATAGACAGCGTACATGGCTGCCATATTCGCCAGAAGAACTTGTGCCGTGCAGATATTAGAAGTCGCTTTTTCTCTACGAATATGCTGCTCACGTGTTTGTAAAGCTAAACGAAGCGCTGATTTATTCTGTGAATCTTTTGAAACACCAATAATTCGACCGGGAATGTTTCTTTTATACTCTTCTTTGGTAGACATGAAAGCGGCATGAGGGCCACCAAATCCAAGTGGTACACCAAAACGTTGGGAATTACCGTACACAATATCAGCGCCCCATTCTCCAGGAGGTGTTAACAGAGTTAGCGCTAGAAGATCTGTCCCCACTACCATTAGAGCTCTATGGTCTTGTACTTTCTGTGTTAAGCTTTTCCAGTCTGCGATTTGCCCATCCGTATCTGGATACTGAACAAAGAAAGCAAAAATAGGAGTTTTAAAATCGTAAGATTCAGCAGGTCCTAAAATCATCTCCAATCCTAGAGGTTCACAACGAGTTTTTAAAACCTCGACAACCTGAGGGTGAAGTTTGTCAGATACAAAAAAATGTTTTGCGGTAGTATTTTTACTAACAGAATGAGCCATGCTCATCGCTTCAGCGGCTGCGGTGCCTTCATCAAGAAGAGAGGCATTAGCAATTTCCATGGCAGTAAGATCTCTGATCATAGTTTGAAAATTTAATAGTGATTCCATTCTACCTTGAGAAATTTCTGCTTGGTATGGGGTGTAGGCTGTATACCAAACTGGATTTTCCAAAATATTACGTTGAATGATCGTTGGTGTATAAGTTCCATAGTATCCCTGGCCAATAAGAGACTTGTTGAGCTTGTTAGCCCCCATCATGTTTTTTAATTGAGTTAGAATATCATTTTCTGAAATGCCAAAACCAATATCCATTGTTTTTGTGTCAAGTATGGTTTTGGGAACAACCTGCTTAGCTAAGTCGTCTAAGTTGGAAAAGCCTAACTCGTTAAGCATTTCAGTTTGTTCAGACTCAGAAGGACCGATATGTCTTTGTATGAACTCATTTTTATTTGAAAGTTCTGACAAGTTAAGACTTAAAAAATGCGATGAATGATGCTGATTTGACATATTTAGCTTCTCCCATTTACTAGTGACAAATTCGCTAAAGAATATAGGACTAATAGCTAAAAAGGTCCATTTGAAAAGTATAAAAAAATGCTTGCTTAACTTGGTGAATCAATAGCTTCGACTATATTCAGCAAGGGGAATGTTTTTTGCTTTTATATCAAAGGTAGGAAAGGATTTTGTTAACCACTTAACTAAGGCGCAAATAAAGGGTGATGGGAGTTGTTATTATTTCCCTCTATGCCTAATTAGTTAACTGTTGTATAGCAAATTGACATTAGATCCATGGGCTTCATGCTTAAACACAAACCATTATTTTTTTTAATGTTGACACTAGTTCTTTTCGTAAGCCTTGGGCAGGCTAATGAGTGTTTAGTGACCTATTTTAGTCCTCAAAAGAAAATCTTTTTTTCTCAATTGAATGAATATGTTGAACATCACGGTGAATGGTATGAGTTAGCGATTCCAACGGAAAAAGGATTTGAGCATAAAATAGTAAACTCCTGGGGTGAGGTCACTCGGCTTTTTGAGCAAGTTCCTGTAGAGCATAGAGAGCGTGTACGTAAGTTACTTTGGTTTGCTGAAAAAAAAAGGGAGCAGCTTATTGAGCATTTTAAACCCATTGCTGAAAAATACAGAGCTCAATTTAAAGTTAGAATTAAAGATATTAATTCATTGAGAAGAAAAATTTTAGATAAGTCTGCTTCAGGAAATTTTTCTTTAAACGAATTAAATGATTTATTAGGTGTTCGTTTAGTCGTTCCGGCAGATTCTGAGCTTGTAAACTATGAGTCAGTCCTAAGGGCGTATTCAGAGCTAAACAACTCAAAAGTTCAAACAGAGGCACTAACAGAAAAAATATTAAAAGATCATTTTTCTAAGGTATTTCATTTGGAAAAGAAGAGTATAATAGAAGTAGAGATTAAGGGAACTCTTAAGGAGATGGAGAAGGGAAGATATTACCGGGCCATTCATTTAGCTTTACGTCCCGATAATGAAACTCGAGTTGAAGTTCAAATTATGACCGAAGGGATGCAATTGTGGCATAGCTGGGACCACCCAAAGGTTTACAAAGGAAAAATAGCAGATGTTGAGTATAAGGAAAGATTAAAAAAGTATTCTCAGTCATGGGTTTCAATAATTCGACTCATCGAAGATGTTCAACGCAACCACACGCCAGCTGAAAACTTTTATAAACTAATTAGAGACCTTAACCTTAATGACAAGTTACCAATGAGGATGATTGCCTATTTACTCGATAGTCGTTTAGTCACCTTGTTTGATATCAAAGTCTCAGATCGAATTTCATATGAAATCTTAGAAGGAAACTACACGCCTCGGACTACTTTTAATGAGTATCTGGTGAGAATGCTAACACATTTGAAGTAATTTTGATGTTAAATTATATACTTTCTAGGAAGCACTTTTTATTCTTTCTTTTGAGCTAAGTAATTTTTTAAAATCTAATTCTTTAGTATTAAGTACGGATTTCACATCTAAAATTAAGCATATTTTTTCTTCCCTATAAACTATCTGCTGAATATAATCGGGAATTCCTTCAGTTTCATTTTTGGGTTTAAGCTCATGGCTTTCTGGGGTAATCACATTGTGGATACAATCGACGACAATGCCATAGGGCTTGCTATCGACCTCGCAGACTATTACAGCTGTATCGTAACTAAGCGTAGGCGTCATACCAAAGGTAATACGTAAATCGACAATAGGTAAAATTTCATTTCTAAGATAGCTGATACCAAGAAACTTCTTTGAGGATCCAGGAACTGGAGAAATCTCAGGAAAGCTAATAACTTCTCTGACTTGTTCAAGGGAAACACCAAATGATTCTTCTTTTAGGTTGAAACTTAAATATCTCATGGAGCTCCTTTATACAATCCACTTAATTTTTTGCTTGAATTTTTGTTCTGGGGTTATGCTTTGTGCTTCTTGAGATGCATTCTTTGGTCTTTGAGTCACAACAACCCAGTTCTGTCCCTTGTAGGAGTTATAACCTTTCGAGGAAGAATATCCCATGATAAAGGCTGGTTCATTTTTAGCTGGTGTTTTATTGGTGATACCAGAGTTGTTAGGAGAAAAATTTTGAATAAAAGACTCAGTTTTAAAAGATTTTTTTAAGATCTCTTCAGGAGTTTTGGAGGCAATAATTTGAGAACGTCTATTGATAAGATAAGTTTCACTTTTGGAATCGACGATAGTTGCCTTAATAATATCATTAAGAAAGTTACAGTTAAACCAGCTTACGATAACACCTATGATTTCATTATTTTCATTAATTATTGGAGAGCTAAACTTAATAACTGGGTTTTTGAGATGTTCTGCATACTCAATATCGGAATAATAAATTTGTCCATTAAGGGCCTCACGGAACCACTCTGTATTTTCGTAATTTTGATTCATCATAGATTGATCTATTGCTGATGCAACAACATCACCATTGACGTTTAAGATGTAAAGATCATGATAAACTTCATAAATTTTATGAATTTTCTGAAGTAGTTCAATGGCTTCTTTATCTGCAAATCGTTGTTGTTCCAAAATTTCTTTGAATTTATTAAAAGTCGACCATGCTTGAATATCGCAGTATCTTTCAAATAAATTTCTATCTACTTTGCTAGAAGTATCCTTAGCAGCATCAAGAAGGCGAATTGAAATTGATTCATCGACTACTTTACGTAAGTTATCTGTGGCAATATTAATAGTTTCAACAAAGTTCAAACTTTTTTTAGCTAAAAGTGCTACTTCATTAGCAATGATAGAAAATCCTTCTCCATCAGATCCAGCTATTCCAGCTTGAATTGAAGCATTCACGGCAAGAAGTTTAACTTCTCTATTGTTAGCATTAATTTCATAAACTAGTTCATCAATTTCTTTCATGGTATTAATAAGGGCTAAACCTGATTTTTCTGAGTCAATCTGAGAAGAAGCTTCTTCTGGATATACCAACGTTGTAGTGCCATCGTTATTTCTTCTACTTAGGGGTTTTGCATGTATAGGAATACTTGTGGTATTTATTGACTCGGAAATGATAGCTGACCAACCTTTTCCTCTGTAGGCGTTGTACCCTTTGGTATAACAAAATCCAACAGCTAAGGACTCACCATTTCTGGCTTTTTCTAAGGAGTAACCAACATGTTGTTTACATGAGAGTCTTCCTGCCTTGAGCCAATCGTAATGATCTTGCATAATTTGTGATTCATGGGCAGAAGCAATAACTTTTGAGCGATTATTAATTATAACTGCATTTGTTAGTTCAGAATATTGTCCGCTTGTAATCATTTCCAAAGCAAAATCCCAGTTAAAAAAATTAGCTAAAACTCCTATGATTTCATTATCAGCAGACATTACAGGAGAGCAGTAGGCCACAGTATTGTTTTTGATTAAATGATTAAAGTGAGCATCGGTTACAGTTACTTGTCCATCTCTAGTAGTAAGAAACCAATCTTCGTGTATTAAGTTTTGTCCAATTAAACTACGGCTTTTGGCACTAGCTATAATTTTTCCTGATTTATCTAAAAGTAAAGATTCAGAATACACCATGTAGATCATAACTAATTTTTCAAGTTGATCGCAGGCAGCAGATATATTTTCTGAAGTTGAGCTGAGAATTGCATTTTTTATAGAATCAAAGGTGGCCCACGCTTGGACATCGCAATTTCTTTCAAAGAGATTACGATCAAGTTTATCTATTAAATCAGCTGCTAGCTCTAGATTTCTTATAGCCACAGCATCAAGAGCTTGTGATTGAATTTTTTTAACGATAGAAGTTAGTTTTTCACTTAAAGAATTATTTTTTTGAGCTTGATTTGAAATTTGTTGAGCTACAATCGAAAAAGTCCCAGTACGGTTTTTCATTTTTGCGCCTTCGATGGCGGCACAAAGGGCAATAAAATTAGCTTTTTGGTTTATCTCTTCAAGAATTTGTAGTGATTTTTCTAGCCCACCACTAGCTTCAATTAAAATATTTGCCTGTTGATTCTCTTTGTTTATTTCGGACACAAAAGCCTCTTAATTTTTAAAAGTGTAGGTTTGAAAGCGCTAATCTTTCAAACCTACAGGTCAATTATGCAACTCGTTCTTTATTCTGTTTTTTTACTTCAGGACTAAAATTTGAATTGATCTCCTCATCATGTTGAGAAGCATCAAGCCCAATGTTTTCATCAGACTCGCTGACTCTCATGCCAACAAGTGCATTAGCTACTTTGAAGACAACAAAAGTTCCAACTAAAGAGAATGTGGCAACAGCGAGACTTCCAATTAAGTGAGCTTTTAATAAAGTGAAGTCACCGTAGATGGCACCATCGGCTCCCGCAGGATTTACTGCTTTAGAAGCAAAAATGGCGGTCATGATAGTTCCAAGAGTTCCACCAACTCCATGACAGCCAATGACATCAAGAGAGTCATCAAGATGAAATTTTTCTTTAATTAAAGAAATAGCTAAGTTGCAAATAACTCCAGCTGAAATACCAATGATCAAAGCTGAACTGAAAGTAACGAAACCTGCAGCTGGGGTAATAGCAACAAGACCTGCAACAGCACCAACACCAGCACCCATAGCGCTTGGTTTTCCTCGGCGAATATATTCCATTATCATCCAAGTAACCATACAAGCAGCGGAAGCAAAGAAAGTTGTAGCAAAGGCATGAGCTGCTAAACCATTGGCACCAAGGGCCGAGCCTGCATTAAAACCAAACCAACCAAACCACAGAAGAGCAGTCCCAAGCAAAACCATTCCAACATCATAAGGTTTCATAGTTACTTTTTCGAAATCTTTTCGTTTTCCAAGAAGAATAACTGCCATGATTGCAGAAAAACCAGCTGTCATGTGGACAACCATTCCTCCGGCAAAGTCAATACCTCCAAGAGTTCTGATAAAGCCTCCAACTCCCCAGACCCAGTGAGCTACTGGTGAATATACAATAAGTGACCACAAGCCAGTAAATACAAGTAACCCAGTAAATTTGACTCTTTCTGCGATAGCCCCTGTAATTAAAATTGGTGTGATTACTGCGAACATACATTGAAACAACATGAAAAGAACATGCGGAATTGTTGATGAGTAATCAGCAAAAGGTTCTTGTCCAACTCCATTTAGAAATGTGTAATCAAAACTTCCTAAGAAACCAAAGCCTTTGGTTCCAAATGCTAAAGTATAGCCACAGACTAACCAAAGAATGCCCACTACTCCGAGTGCCGCAAAATTTTGAAAAAGTGTTGAAACAACATTCTTTGTTCGAGTCATTCCTGCATAAAAGAAAGCTAAACCTGGTGTCATGAGCATCACAAGAGCTGTGGATATAAGAACCCAAGCCGTATCTCCTGTATCAATTTTAGCTGTCGCAGTCACCGTGTTTGCTAGTGCTGTCGTTGCAGTGTTTGTTGCTGAGTTCGTAATCTCCTCTGCAAAAACTGAAAGTGGAGCGAGTGCTGCCATGGCAGGTAAAGCTCTCCAAAATTTATTTTTCATTTTTTCCTCCGTTAATGGTGTTAAAATTCCTTAATCAATTCGGACATTTTTCTTACAAGTTTAGTTAAATTGTAAGATTTCACCAAGAGAAGAAAATTAAGACTCGACGGAAGTAATATATAAAATTTGTTGATTTAGTAAAAAGCTATAAATTCTCAAAACTTAATCAAGCCAGTGGTTTTGAATTGTTTGTAAGAGTTTTTTCCAATACGATAACTAAGATATGCTTTATTTTTTTAAAAAACTTATTGGCTCTAATTTTAAAAATTTCGGCTACTTTTTGTTAGTCGGCTTGCTGGGTGTTGTTGCTGTAAACTATCTTATTTTTTCAATTTCCAATCGCGTGGTAGAAAGCAAAGAAAATCAGTTTTATTTGTATTCTCTGAATGTGATGAACTCGATCAAGGCCCAGTTTTTTGAAAGACAAGCGGATGTAAGCGCCTTCACTCTAAATCCGGATCTAAAAAAAGCTTTGATAGAAAAAAGAAAATCTCAAATTAGCGCTGCAAAGCAGGCTTTAATTCAATATGAAAAACTATACCAGGTATATAAATATATTTTACTTGTGGATTTGAATGGTGACGTTGTAGCAAACAGTACTGAATCTGTTTTTTATAGTAATGCAGTGAGACTAGAAGTAAAAAACATGATTTCACTTTTTTACAAGACAGAAACAGAGAAGGAGGGGCATTCAACCTCATCAAGTTTTTTCAGTAATTTTATTAAACTTGTTCCTACAAATACTAACTCTGAAGTAAAACTCTTACAGTTTTTTGTAGATGGAGTAAGAAATTTTGATGGAAAAATAGTTGGTTTTGTAATTACCATAGCAGATGAACTTTACCTAAAACGAGAGTTAGATCTTTCTTATGAGTTTTTTAAGAAATTATCTTTAGAAAAAATTGAGATGTTTCTAGTCGATGAAAGTCAGCAAGTTTTTTCTTCTTTTTGTGATGAGACATTTAAGTTAAATTGTGAAGTTAACAGTAACATTTTTAATGGAAGTAAAAATATCTTTTATGATGCTAATAATATTTACTCGAAAATTAAATTTAGTGACACAAGGCTAAAAAGAGCTCCAATCTGGACTTTCTTTTTAAAGTTTAATAAAGTAAATTACTTTAATTCGGAGGAAAAAGTAAAAACGTTGTCTCTCTTACTTGGAAATTCTGCATTGTTAGTAATAATTTTATTTTTAGTTTATTTGTTTGTACAAAGAATTAATTTTCAATCAATGGTAGCAAAAAAAATGATGGAAGCACAAGAGAATGAACGACAAAGAATTGCCAGAGAAATTCATGATGAGTTAGGGCAAACCCTAACTGCAATGAAATTTCATTTGCAAGGAAAAAGCGATGAAGATCCACAAAAGCTAATTAGAAAAATGAATGATGTTAAAGAAATGATTGATTACACAAATGATACAGTACGAAGGATATCTCATGAATTACACCCTACAATGATTCAAAATTTGGGAATTATTGATTCTATGGAGTGGAAATTGAAAGAAACTGAGAAGTCCTTAGATAAAAAATTTGATTTTATATATTCAGATAAAAGTTTGGTTGAAAAACTTAGTCTAGATTTTAAAGCTCATCTTTTTAGAATTTTTCAAGAGTCTATGAACAATTTTATTAAACATTCAGGAGGAAGTTTTGTTCATGTTGAGCTAAAAGTAGATAGAAATCTATTAACTTTTTTATTTGAAGATAATGGAAACTTACAAAATTTGAATAAAATTAAATTAAGCAATGGAATAGGAATAACTTCGATTACAGAAAGAGCTAGGCTTTGCCAAGGTATAGTCAATTTTAAAAAGAGTGCTTTGGGGGGATTACAGATTGTTTTTGAAGTGAATATCAATAATCATTTTAAGAGTCAGGAAGAAAAAAATGAAGAATATATTGTTAGTTGATGATCATCCATTTATGAGAAGAGGTATTAGAACTGTTTTTGCTGAAAGCACCGACTATAAGATAGCGGCAGAAGCAGCTATGGTATCAGAGGCATTAGAACTTCTATCTAAGCAAGAATTTGATATTGCTATTGTTGATGTTTCACTTCCTGATGGTTCAGGGTTAAGTCTGCTTAAGTATCTGGTTCAGCAAAAGCCACATATTAGAACTATAATATTAACTATGCATAAGGAAGATCCCTACCTAGCTAAGGCTGTTCAATTAGGTGCTAGTGCTTATCTCGTTAAAGATATGGCTCCAGAATTACTTTTAGAAACCATAGAAAAAGTAGTTAAAGGTGAAAAAGTTTTTCATGTTTCAACAAAAGTTGCAACAGTAGTTAATGAAAGTGTTATCATGCCCAAAGGATCAAAACTTTCTGAGCGTGAAAAGGCAGTTTTAGAACTTTTACATCAAGGTAAAACGTTGACGCAGATTGCGGATCTTCTTGAATTGAATGTTAAAACAGTCTTCACTTATCGTATTCGAATACTAAATAAGTTAGGGCTAAAGAATAATGAGGAGCTAATGCAAAAACTTAGAGGTAACGAGCCAGAGATTATTAAACTCCTAATTTAAATTAGACCAGCGATAACAAAGCGTAGTGGCTAAATTGAAATTGAGCCACACGCTTAATTCGGGTTTAGAAATTTTTCTGTTGCTGGTAGATATTTTGTTTTTTGTTTATAAATGTAGTAAAAATTCTTATAGGAATCAGTTGTTCTTAATTGTGTTAACTTCATTTTAATAATTTTTTTTTGATCGCTAGTTAAATTTGGAAAAATGATGCTTTCCAAGTTAATGAATTCAAAATTATTAGGTCTTCCAAGACTGTTCCAAAGTTTTTGTTCACTTTCAATCAGTGATTTTTCTTTCAAATTGACTTTGAGTTTACGGTTTTGATTTTTCCATGCTGTTGACCAAAACGTGAGGCCTGCATTTCTCACAAAATCTTTATATAAGTATCCTGGTCCACCAGATAGGTTCATACACCAAAGAAGTCTTTCGTCGGCGTATTTTTTTTCCCGGTAGCTACCACCGGCCCAATATAAAAAATCATGTTCATAGCAACAGTGCCCCCAATTCCCATTTGGCGAGTTCGTACACCCATCACTTGAAAATTCATTTAAAAATTCGCTGCTAAAACAATTAATTTGAAACATGATAAATATTATTAGTATTTGAGATCTCATTGATTCCCCCGTAAAGTGACAGGATTTTAATGAGGTTTTATTGTTTTAAAAACTCGCGATGGTAAATAATTCATAGTAAGTTTATGTCATTGATTTTTATGTGTTTTTTTTACTTCGTAGAGAAGTAGCTAAAATGTAGAAAACTTTTACTCATTACTAATTAACTTGCTGAAATTTTTAATGAAGTAAAATAGGATTAAAAATGTGAAAAAAATTAAAAACAGTATCGTGTCTGTAAAACAAAAAAAAAGTAGTTCTTCTCCAATTAAAAATTGGATTCTTGAGTCGGCACGTATTTGTTATGACACATTGGGATTCGATAAAACCACAACCAATAAAATAGCTATTAAAGCTGGAGTTAGTATTGGATCTCTTTATCAATATTTTCCTAATAAAGAAGCTATTTTTTGTAAACTTACTGATAAATTTATTCATGATAACGAATATTTTTTACTTGAGTTAATTTCTACTCAAGCACACCAGCCACTTTCTCTATTAGTTGAAAATGTTGTTTCATTAGCTATTGATCATTTTGTTGAAAGAAAAATTTTTTTAAAATTAGTGCTTACGAAAATGTTTGAAATAGGCTTCTCTGAACTTGTTTTTAATCAAAGGAAACAACTGGCTTCAAAGATCTTAATTGCTCTTCAGAATTATTATCCTGGACATTTTAAGAGTTTAAACAACAAAGAGCTAGAGTTGGCATATGGATTTAATGCTCAAATGGGTGCTCTTACTGTGTTTCTTACTAGTGAGTTTAATGAAGAGCATTTTAAAACTCTAAAAAAAAATCAAATAAATTATTTTAAAACAATTCTTGAGGTCGATTAGTTAAATACAATTATGGCCCTTTGTAAAACAAAGGGCCAGTAGTTCTTTTTAAGTAGTAACAAAGCCTATAAGGAAACTACTTTTTTTGTAGATTTAGTGCTTTTCTTTCTGGAGATCACTTGTTTAGGACTTTTCTTCTTAGTGCTCGTTTTAACTTTTTTGTTAGTAGTGTTAACGTTTTTAAACCACTGTTTTTCTAATTTATCTTTTTTAGCTAAAGCTGTTTTTTTGTAGGATTTGATGTTTTTCTCAACTTTTAATGCTGAAGTTTTAATTTGTTTAACAGCTTTAGATAATTCTTTATCTAGTTGTTTTTGAGTTAAAGTTATTTGCTTCATCATAGATTTATACTTAGACTCAGCAGATTTAACCTTTTTATTTTTTTCTGTGTTTATATAAGATTTTATTTGGTTACCTTTGTGAGTGAGTTCTTGATTTAGTTTTTCTAGTTCTGCGGCTAACTTTTTGGCATTGGCATTGTTTTCAAGTTCATTAGAGATTTTATTTTTTAAATTTAGTAGCCAATTTTCCATAAAAATCCTTTGTTTAAGATTAAAGTGTGAAGTTCATTTCATTTATTATCATACCTGGAGTTTTTTTACCACCTAAATGTCTCTTGTCGTATGTGTTTGTATCAAATTCAAGTTCTTGAAAGTTGGTTATAGACTCTAATCCATCTCCCCATAGGTGATAAAAACTGTCATCAAAACGTAGATCTTGGATGGGACCTTGGATAACTCCATCTTTAACCCAAAAGCAGCCATTTCTTGTCATTCCTGTGATTCTAGCTTCTGATTCATTAGACCAGTTTAAGTAGTGAAGATTTGAAATAAAGAGGCCAGTATCAAGACTTTTTAAAATCTCTTTTTCTTCTAATAATCCTGGTGATATTTCTAAAGATTGAAAAGCTTCATTGCTGTCGGCAAAGTTAGATTTCAGTTGATATTCATTTGCTGTCTTTGTTGAAGTGAAAAGTTCAAGAAATTGTCCATTCTCAACAAAAATCATTTGTTCCATGGATCTTTCTGCCAATGTACTAAAGGGTGTTGATAGTCCTAGAGTTTTATTTTCTTTTATTGTGATATGTTTTGATAATTTTACATGATTTTCAATTAGTTTTTTAAAAGGGCTATTCCCTTGACGATAAGCTTTTTGGCTAGCAGCTCTCCAAGATAGCATCTGGGCGAGTTCATTCACAGCAGTTGGCGCTAAATAAACACGGTACTTATTTGGAGAAAGAGAAATGGTTGTTTTTGCTAGAGATTTTAAGTTTTGTTTGTGAGTTATAAAATTTTTGTTAAACTTTTTTTGATCCCATTCAAAACCACAGTAAAGTGATTTAATAGATTTGTTACCTAGAAATAACGAATAATCTAAATTAAAAAAATCAGTAGAAAAAAAATGACGAGATCCATAACTGTTTCTTGCTGCTCTAATAATTGGGCCAAAGTGGACAATTCCATTAAAATCAAAAGAATAAGCGTCTTGAAAAATAGCTGCGATAATATCTTCTTTGTTATAAAAAGCCTTAAACTCAGTCTTAGACTCAGTCACATGTGGGCTTATCTGATAGGAGGAATTTTCTTCTAGAGAGTGGTTTAGGGAGTCAATAGCTTTCCTTAGAATAATTTTGGTATTGAGTAGATCTATGCGTTCTTTTCCGGTGAGACAGTACTCATTTTTAATACTTTTATGCTTTGTGAAAAGGGTCATTGTCATTGTACCTTGTTCAACTTCAGTGTTTTGCCTAACTCTAAGATTATTGAACCTTACATATAATGTATCTTCGCCTTCAAGATAAGTAATCGCAGTCATATTTGGAGCTAAATTTTTGAATATAAAATCAGAACAAATATTGTAAGAAGAGTTTATTTGATTCAAATAGGTTGAGTTCATATTAAAATACCTCGACATTTTTAAATAAAGCAAAAGGGGAAGAGTGACCAACATGAATAACTTGACTGGGTTCGCCTTTTCCACAGTTATGAGTACCATGAGTTTCATTTTCTATGGAAACGTCTACAAGTTGATTCCAAAACTCTAGACTTCTTCCATGATAGTTCGGGTTTTTAACAACTTCTTGGAGTTTCCCATTTCTAATTACTTGAGCAAATTCACACCCAAATTGAAATTTATCTCGAAAGTCATCTATAGACCAAGTTCTATTTGTTAGCATGATCATTCCATTTTCTACTTTTGATATAAGGGTTTCTAACGGTGTTTCTCCTGGTTCTAGATTTAAATTAGCCATGCGATCAATGGGGGCTCTATTCCACGAACTAGATCTGAAATTAGCTACAGGAGAAATTTGACTTCTTTCAAAGGATTCTAAACCTCCAAGTCCTCGAGTTAAAAGTCCATTCTTTATTAAATGAATTTTTTCTGCTTTCAGATGACTGTCATCGTAACTATAGCTGGCTACCTCAGAAAAGCGTCCAGGTTCAAAAGTGATATTCATTTTCTCTGAGCCATATTGAAGATTCCCAAAGTCACTAACTTTGATAAAACTAGAGCCTGCAAAATTTCTTTCATCCCCAAGAATTCGGTCCATCTCTAGAGGATGGCCGACAGTTTCGTGAATTTGCATATACATTTGATCTGGAGCTAGTATCACATCAAATTTTCCCTTAGGACAATTATTGGCGGAAAGTAACTCTAAAGTCTGTTCAGCTAGTTTCTTTGAAAGGGGAAGAAGATGGTTTTTAAGAAATGCCTCAGAGCCTATTTGTAAACACATATTACTTGTCCGAGATTGTATTTCATTGCCACTAATTCCTCTGGCGACAAGATCCAAATTAATTAAATGAAAAGACTGTCCTATTTCGGTTCCAAGAGAGTCTATAGTATATTCCTCAAGATGGCTTAGCTTTGCCTCTGCTAATCTGTTAAAGATAGAATCATGAATTTTCATTTCAAGAGTACAATCACGCAGAATTTTTTGTATTTCTTGAAGAGTTAAAGAATCAAAAGATCTTTGAATTTGTGATTTGTAACTTCCAACTATTTTTGGTCTTGTCTTCAAAGAAAATGGATAAATTTTATTGCAGCTTAGCTTTTTTGTCATACGGATAGCTTTATCTAGACAGCGTTGAAAGCCTTGAGCACTGGTATCACTTGTGCAAGCATAACCAAAATGGCCGTCATAAAAAACCTCCAGTCTAAAACCACAATCAAATTCATTTTTAATCTCTTCAGGCCTTTCATTAACAATACGTAGATTCTGTGAATGTCTTTGCACATATTTTAAAGCTAAGTAGTCGATTTGGCGATGGGCTTCGCTAAGATACTGTTTTAGTTCATTCAAGTGGGAATACATTAACATGAGCGCCTCCAGTTAAAGATTATTACTAACATCATCTTCATGAATTTCAAGGGTGAAAAGTTTTTCTAGACATGATATAATGAAGGCCTATGAATTCAAATAATGAAAATAATTTTTTAAAAATCGATCTTATCTTAAGAAAACAGTTCTTAGTAAAGCATTGGCAAGCCTATCCTGCTAAACCTGCAAATTGTAGGGTTTGGGGGCGTTTTTTAGAAATTAAAAATACTTCAGGTCAAGCTCAACTTACATTATTTAAGTTAGGTGCTGACTTTTTTGAGGAAAACGAGTGGCTAACAATTCCATTTAATGACTCATCAGAAATATGGAGTCAAATCTTAATTCCTGGAGATTTGATAGCCGTACAATCTGATGAACGATTAGTTTTATTAGCACCTAATCTAAAACCTTTAGAAGTTACGAGTAAAGAGCGTTTTATTGAGAATATCAATAAAATGAAAAAAGATTGGCTATTGTGGGAGTTGTGGGGTGTTTATTTCAGAGCTGTAAAACTTTTTTTTGAGAACAAGAGTTTTCTTGAAGTCACAACGCCAATAATTGTATCTCATCCTGGACCAGAGCCTACTTTAGATCCTTTTGTGATAAATCTAAAAAAAAATTCCAAGAGTCTTGAAAGATATTTACCTACTAGTCCTGAATTAAATATTAAAAAATTATTAAGCTCTGGAGTGAATCGTGTTTTTGAAGTAACGAAAAGCTTTCGTAATAATGAGTTTTCAGAAAAACACTTGCCAGAATTTTGGATTTTAGAGTGGTATAGAAATGGTGAGGATCTTGAAGTTATTAAGCAGGATATTAAAGAATTAATTCATTTTGTTAGCTGTTCATTGAATGAGTTTTTAAAAAAAAGAGGTATTTCAGATTTTCTGGTGAATAAACCTAAGGAAATTGAAGAGACAAGTTTTAAAAGTATTTTTCATAAGATTTATGATTTTAATTTTTATCCAGAAACTGATTTTCAAAAACTTCAAGATTTTTGTATTCAACAAAAAATAGAGTATCGAGGTGTGCAGACGCTAGAGGATTTATTTGCTGTGGTTACTTTAGAGAAAATCGAAACTACGTTTTTATCAGAAAACTTAATTTTTCTTCAGCAATATCCTCCTTATGCAGCGGCTTTAGCTAAGCGAGATAGTGAAGGTTGGGCTTTAAGATTTGAAGCCTATTGGCAGGGATTTGAATTAGCTAATGCCTTTTGTGAGCTTAATGATTATCAAGAACAATTAAAGAGATTTGCTCGAGATAATGAGCTAAAGAAAATTTATGGTTTAAATCAAATTCCTCCAGATGAGTTGTTTTTAAAATATTTGCAGGCAGGAACTCCACCAGCCGCAGGAGTAGCTTTGGGTTTGGAAAGACTCTTCATGGCTATTTTGGGAATTAGGGACATAGAAACAGTTGTTATGCAGCCTCACTGGGAGTAGCAAAGCTTTTTTAGTTGATTCTCTTGATTAAGGTTTTTTAGGTATTTGACAAAGTGGATAATACCAAATGTGACTTGCGATTTTATAAGCTTTTTTAGCTTTTCCTCGAGGCCTTAGAACGTCCCAGTAAGAACCACTAGAGAAAATTCTTTGAGTATTTTCGATTTGATCGTGAAGCATATCTAGAGCGCAATTAATAGAGCGCTTAGGACTTTTAGAATCGTATTTACGACATTGTCTTGCGTAGTCATCCTCTCTTCCATAGTGAAGTTGAAAAATACCAAACGCTGTACCATAGGGACCTTTAGCCCTAGCGGTAGAATCACAGGTACTTTCAAAAAAAACCATAGCATCAAGTATTCTCATGATAATTAGTTTTTTTTGATCCTCACGAAGGTTAGGGTAGTTAGGGCAATATTTAATTAGATCTGTTGGAGCTCCTTTGGGAATTTTACTTTCAAATAGTTTAGGAAATTTTGAGGGTGATAGTTCAGAGAGAGCAGTTTCGCGCCAATTTCTTAAGTTTGGTGGTTTTATACTAAACTCTTCACAATAGTATTTTGCATTAAAACCTTCCCAATTGACGACTTTGGTTTGAGTTTTATCCAGTTTTCCTTGAGATGAAGGAGCTTGGTTGTTAGTTTTGATGCTTGCTTGATAATTTTGTGGATCATCTTTAGCGCAAGCACTTAATGATAAAAAAACGAACAGATAAAATATACCCACCCCTCGTAACATTGAAAACCTCCCACGAATCTATCAATCTAACAAAATTTATACCAGTTTAGTCATCAATAAAATGCTTTCTAGATAGAAAAAATTGAAAAAAAGAAAGTATTGTAGCGCAAATTGAAATAAAAAAAATATTTTGACTCTTGATGCAAAAAGTAATTATTTCAAGACAAACTACAAAAGGATAAATTATGCGATTGATTTTATTAGGTCCTCCAGGTGCTGGTAAGGGAACTCAAGCTCAGTTTATTAAAGAAAAGTACAACATTCCTCAAATTTCCACAGGAGAAATCCTAAGAGCAGAAATTAAAGCTCAGTCATCGTTAGGGCTAAAATTGAAGTCAATTGTTGATTCGGGACAATTAGTTCCTGATGACATTATTATTCAGATTGTGGCTGAAAAAATTAAATCTCCAGAATGTAAAAATGGTTTTCTTTTCGATGGATTTCCAAGAACAATTCCTCAGGCTGAAGCTCTCAAGTTAGCTGGAATAAATATTGATTTAGTTCTAGAAATTCATGTTCCAGACGAGGAAATCATAGATCGTATGAGTGGAAGACGAGTTCATATGGCTTCTGGTAGAACTTATCATGTAAAATACAATCCTCCAAAAGTATCAGGAGTTGATGATTTAACTGGCGAGCCTTTGGTTCAAAGAGAAGATGACAAAGAAGATACAGTTAAAAAAAGACTTCATGTTTATCACACTCAAACGAAACCTCTTGTGGAGTATTATCAAAATTGGGCAGCTCAAAAAGATAAATCAGCACCCAAATATGTTAAGGTCTCTGGACTTGGTGATATTAGCGAGATAACAGCTAACGTTCTTAAAGCTCTTCAATCTTAATGGATTAACTAGAGTTTTTATATCCTGGATCTTGGTCTCAAAATTTAATTGAGACTAGGATCTTGAGATTTTTTTCTAATCCGCAGACTTACTACTAGCTTCGTTAAGATCTTCCTTAAGCTCTTTTCCGACTTTGAAAAAAGGAATCTTTTTTTCTCCTACATCAATAATTTGGCGAGTTCTTGGATTTCTTGCTTTGTAGGCGTTATATTGACGATTTACAAAAGAGCCAAAGCCTCTGATTTCGATGCGATCATCTTTCATTAAAGATTCAATCATTGTATCGAAAATGGTGTTAACTACAGTTTCAGCTTTGACTCTAGTGATACCTGCTTTTTCAGAAACAATATTGATTAAGTCAGATTTGGTTAATGCCATGTTAACATCCTCGAAGTTTGTGTATTTGGTAACTCGTTGATTATATAAAAGTTTTTTAAAGTGAAAAGAAGAATTTCAATGGACAAAGCGCATTACAAACGTTTATTTGCGATAATTTTTTGATAAGAACTATTGACAGTTAAGATCATTTTCTGAGCGTCAAAAATTTCTAGAACTTTTTGTCTAGCTTTTTCACCAATTTCTTCGTTGGGTAGAGAACCAGAGAAAATCTCAATCAATAAGTTAGATAAAGAGTCCACGTCAGCAGGACGTATCAGAAAGCCATCTACTGCATCTTCTACTACATTTGAAAGTGGACTGACTTCAGATCCTATGATGATTTTCTTTTGAGCCATAGCTTCAATTTGTGCAGGTTCAAAACCTGTAGATCTCGAGCTCAAATTAACAAAAACATCACTGATGACAATATAGTCCATTAACTCTGAGTTTTTAAGTGCTCCAGTTAAAATAACTTTGTTACCCAAAGCATAGGAGTAAACCAAGTTTTCTACCTTATGAAATAAAGGCCCATTTCCTATAATCACTAAATAGGCATTAGGTTTTTTGATGGCTACTTTTTCAAAGGCCATCAAGATATTCTGCAGCTCATTGATATCCGTCATATCTGAAATGGTGATCGAGATAAGAGAGTTTTCAGGTAAGTTTAGATTTTTTTTTAATTCTAGAGATTTGTCTTTAGGAGTAAGATCTCCGACATCAACCCCATAAGGAACGGAATAAATATGAAAATCTGGGTAAAAGTAATAGCGTTCTAGCATAACTCTTTGTTGAGGGTGTGTCACAAAGATCGCATCTGCATACTTCAATAGTTCTTTATCACTACCAAAATAGGTGGTTAGAAATTTATAGACTAAAGCTACAGCTGTTGTTAGTAGTCCTCTTATAGTTTCTTGTTGCATTCCAAGTATGGCAAAAATTTGTGAAATTTGAGTGGCCTCAATATCAAAGGCAAATGCTAGTTGCAGATTTTTTTTATTTTTTGCTATTTTCAAGCCAGAAGAATCAAGAGAATGGACTAAATCAAAGGGTTTCTGTTTATGGAGATCTAAAAAGATTTGATAAACTGATTCCTCGAAAGAAGTTCTTTTAAAACGAGAACCTTCATCATTAAGAAAATAAGCGGTCACCTGATCTCTTTCAATTTGAAATTGATTGATGGGGCTAGAGAAAGAAATCACAGTAACTTGGTGGCCCAATTGCGCTAATCCTTTAGCAACGGTCCAAATAAAACCGTGATCAGAGGCTCTACTTAAAATCTGAAATCTTCGACTGATAATACAAATTCTGAGTTCTTTATGCTTTGCTTTCATTCTTCAAACTCAGTACTTTCTTTATTAAACGGTTGAATTCATTTACAGGAGCATCGATCAATTCATTTCGATGATTATTTTTTAGAGTTACTTCTTCATGGTAGTGATTTTTGAAAAAACTTTCTAGGTCTTTGAGTAGGGTATATCTAGAAAGCAAAAAGCAATTAACACGATCTTGCCAAAGACCACTGTAAAGCTCTGCTTGGTAATCATCAAGAATTAAAGTGAAGCCATTTTGTAATGCTTTTTCAAAAATTTCAGCTAATTCCTTAGTGTTAAAATTAAGCCCAGCTATAAATACTCTTACGTTGCATGGAAGAACATCAGATAGAGACTCAAAAAGTGAAGAATTTAAAAAATACCAATTATGAAATGATTTTAAGTTAGATAAATCTTTATTGATCCGTTTCATTTCATTGGGCTCAATTTTATCCGAAGGTCCCCAAAAAATACAGGCATTGTGGGTTAAGATTTTTTTTATAATAAGTAACTCTTCTCGTGTTTGCTTAAAAAAATCTTCTTTGAACGGAACTACAAAAGCAAATGACTGCTTATTGTCGTTGATGATGAAATTTTTATTAAAAAACACTGATTCAGAAAAGGTAGAGTCAGTGATTCTGTAATTTGGATTTTTATTAGAGGGTTTGATTAATGGAGGAATGACTCCACGAATTTGTTTTTTGTTAAAAGTAGATAAGCCTCTAAGGTCTAGTAGATTTTGTCTGTGAGCACAGGTAATAAGGTCTGATTTGTATATAAATAGCTTTATATTTTTATTTTTGTGAATATGGTAGTCTAAATTAAAAAAATGGGTGAATACAGGTAATCCCAATACTTTACTGGTTTCAAGAATTAGCTCCTGAGATAGGTTAAGATTCAGGTCATCAACAATAAAATGTACTAATTGTGGGTGTATAGAAAAAAACATAGGAATAAATTGAATAGCCTCAAAGACACTCCATTTTTTAAAAAAAAAGCGAGTATCAATGTGACTGGGTGCATGGGCTTTTTGATTCTGCGAGGTAATAATTATAGGCTCATAACCCATACTTTTTAGGGATTCAATGTGATTATGAATCACTTTTGAATTTAATTGCGGTGAAACAATTAAAATTTTCAAATTTAAACTCCAAGCGCCTTGTAAATATCACCAAGAATTTTTTTGTTAGCCTCAGGAATAGGTCTTAACTTTAATTCTTGTGGGTAAATCCACTCAAGCATTAAATGATGTTTGGCTTTTGGCTCGCCTTTCCAATAATTAATTTCATAAAATAAAATTACAATACCGACATCACCGTAAGAGTGAGTGCAGGCAAGCTTTAGTTGGCCAATGTCTGCCTCTATACCAAGTTCTTCATTTAGCTCTCTAGATAAGGCTTGTTCTGGTGACTCTCCGATTTCAATCTTTCCTCCGGGGAATTCCCATAGGCCTGCCAAAGAATGATTCTCAGGTCGTTGACCAACGAGTATTTTTTTATCTTTTTTTAGTAGTCCAGCAACAACAGGTATCCAATGTATTTTTTTAACTCTCGGTTTTCTCATTATTTTTTAATTATACTTTAGGAAATGTTCTCTGGCTATTTTTTTAAAAATGTAAGGTCCATTAAAAACAATTCCGCTGTACAATTGTACTAGATCAGCACCTAATTGGCGACGTTCAAGGTAGTCTTCGTAATTAAAAACCCCACCGGCATTGATGATAAGCTTATTCTTCTTTTCAGTTCCTAAATGTTTGACGATGCGTTGAAGAGCAAGTTTGCTGAAAGGCGCCAAAAACTTTCCAGAAACCCCGCCATCAGTTGGAAAGGATAGCTCTGAAGTTCTTTGAGTTGTGGTGTTGGTTAAGATAAATCCATCAAAACCTACTTCTAGACTTAAGTCGACAATGAGATCAAAGCTTTCTTCATTTTCATCGGGACTTAATTTTAGGAGTATAGGTTTTTTGTATTCTTTAGATGTTTGATAGATAGACTTGATAAAAGGTTTAAAATTTTGTTTTTTAAAAAGATCTCGCAGACCTTGAGTGTTCGGGCTTGATATATTAACGACAAAAATATCTGCGTAAGAATGTAGTTCATGAATTAAAAATTGGTAATCTTCTTGAGCTTTTTCATTAGGGGTCCAACGATTTTTCCCAATATTAACAAGAATTGGGGTCTGTTTTTCTGACAGTCTTTTTTCTAAATTCCACAAGCTTTCTTCAAAACCAGGATGAGGAAAACCCATTTTATTCCAAAGAGAAAGGTTTTTTTGATCTCTGGCTATTATTTTTCCTGGATTTGGCTGTTGATATTTAGGCGTAATAGTTCCAACCTCTACAAAACCTGCCCCCAATTGCCACCAATTATTTATATTAGCACCAGTTTTATCAACTCCTCCAGCAATTCCTATACGGTTTGGGAAGTTAAGTTGTTTCCAGCTAAAAGCATCCCATTGTTGCCAAGCGTTGTTTGAAGCCTCATCAAGCAGACAAAGTAGGTGCAGGAGGTAAACTTGTTTTTCATGCACTAATTCGGGTGAAAATTTAAGCCAAGGAGTGAATTTATCTAATAAAATTTCAAAAATATTTTTAGTAACCATAAGTCACAACTAACATAAATCTTACAAAAACATCAAGGTATTCGAAATGAGTAAAAAAAAGGCTCATTTGAAAGATGAGCCTTTGAAAGTTGTGATTTTATCTTGGGTAAAGACCTCTAAGAAGCATAGCTTTTTCAAGACGCTTGATGGAAACAGCCATAGCTGCACTTCTCATGTCGACATTTTTTTCATTCCTAAAAGTTACAACAGTGTCGAAAGCCTTGGTAATAATTGATTTTAAACGATTATCAATTTCATGTTCATCCCAGAAGAAAGACATAATATCTTGAACCCATTCAAAGTAAGAAACAATCACCCCACCACCATTAGCAACCACGTCTGGAGCAATAAAAATATTTCTTGAATGCAGAATTTTTGTAGCTGCATTGGATACTGGTCCATTGGCTCCTTCAACGATAATTTTAGCTTTGATTTTTTCAGCATTGTGGACGTCTATTTGCCCTTCTAGAGCGCAAGGGAAAAGCCCCTCACAATCAAGCTCTAGAAGTTGAGAATTAGAAACAGGCTGAGATTTAGGGAAGTCTTTAATGCTTTTATTAATTTTAACATATTCAATAAGTTCAGGAATATTAAGTCCATCGCCATTAAAAATACCACCACTGACATCGCTTACAGCTATAACCTTAGCACCGCGTTGATAGGAAAAAAGGGCTGCAAAAGAACCCACGTTACCAAAACCTTGCACTACGATTCTTGCCCCAGCAAAAGGAATACGGCAATTTTCAAAAGCCTTTTCCGCCACAAATACAACTCCAAGGCCAGTTGCATGATTTCTTCCTAAGGAACCACCGATTTCTACTGGTTTGCCAGTGACTACCCCAGGTTGAGAGTAGCCACCTTGTTCTTGTGAGTAAGTATCCATAAACCATGCCATGGTTTGTGGATCAGTACCGACATCGGGAGCTGGAATATCTTTAGTTGGTCCAACAAAAGAAGAAATCTCAGAGGCATAACGACGAGTTAGATTTTGTTTTTCAGTTCTGGATAGTTTTGTGGGATCAACGCAAACTCCACCTTTAGCTCCCCCTAGAGGAAGTCCTAAGACAGAATTCTTGAAAGTCATAAGCGCTGCAAGGCCAACCACTTCAGGAAGATCTACGTTTTGATGGTATCTGATACCGCCCTTATATGGACCAAGAGTGGCATTGTATTGTACACGATAACCAGTAAATACCTTTACCGAATAGTCGTCCATCCTCACTGGAACAGAGACGGTGACACAGCGTCTTGGTTTTTTTAAACGTTCAAGTACGTTTTTGTCGCAATCAATAATTTTAGCTGCTTCTTCTATAGTCTGTAAAGCGTTCTGAAAGAGTGGGCCATTCAAATGCCCTTCAATTTGAGATGTGTTTTTGTCGCTGTAATTTAAACTCATAATTTCTCCTGATTAAGTTTAAGCCCTTCTATGCTATTAAAGTAAAAACTCAGTGTCATCAAAGATTTTTGACTCTTTGACTCAGTGTTTTTTGTTAAGTTTTGGTTCTTTTTTGATCACTTTTTACTCTCTGATACGCAATGGCTTCGATCTCTTTAGCAAGAAACAGATTGTCAGCTAAAAGATCGAAAAAATCTTGAGCGTTCAGCTCAAGAAGTAAGGTATCAACTTGCGCTTTAGCTCGAGCAGTTCTGATCCCTTGATTGACGAAAAGAGCGAGTTCACCAAAACAGTCTCCTTGTTTAAGTACATTAATGTTTTTTTGTCCTTGTTGAATTAATATATTTCCTTGAATGATAACGTAAAACTGAGTTCCATGGCTATTCTCCTCAAAAAGAGTTTCACCGGCCTTAATTTCTTTGATTTTACCTCGATGAATAAGCTGATCTGTGGTATCTTCTGGCAACAGGGAGAGAATGTTTGATTTCATAATTCCATGAATAATCCAAAATCTATGTTTTAAATTTTCTGCTACTTGTTTATTGATCCAAGTATCAAAAATATTTGCTTGGTATTCAATTTTTAAAACTTTGACTTTAGACAGGGCTACGACATCTGCTAAGCGAGGTTCATTCAGGAAAAAACCATATTCACCAAATAAGCAACCAGGCACCAGTGAAGCTACGCAAAACCGATCTCCCTGTGAGTTACGTTTGTAGATACCTGCAGTTCCTTCCAGTAAAGTGTACATATCTCGTTCGTTAGTGCCTTGTTCTATTAATAAGGAGTAGGCTGGATATTCGTATACTTTTGAGTTTTTCATTAGAAACTCGAAAACTTCGGACTTTAAACTTCGAAAAAAAGGTAAAGAGTGAACTTGCTTGAACTCTACCTCTTTTACTACAGAAGCCTGTGCTAAATGAAACTTTTTAAAATCATTTTTAATCACAAGTTTTTTGAAATACTCTGGAAATTCAGGATTTAGAATGACGTGAGCATTGGTAAGGTTAAAAACTAGGATATACAAGTCATTGAAGTGAACTAGCCATCCTTGACGATAGTAAAAACGAACTAAGTTAGCAATACTTTTTTCTCTGATAAGCACATCAAGATAATCTTTTTGTAGTCTATTTAAAGGAATAAGAGAGAGAGGTTGTACATTGAATTTAATTTCAATTTTTTCAATATTCATTGCAACCTATTCCCTTTTTTTTAAATACCAGTTGGGATTGTTGGTAAGAAAGATTTCACATAGGTAGCAGCCACACCTCTTGGGTTTGTTGTACCTCCTCCAGAGTTAATGGAAGTGAGTAATTTGTTACAAAGATCCTGATTTGCTCCTTTTCCTGTACAACTAATGGTATAGGTAGAAATAATTACTGTTCCTATGCTAGTTTGAACTTGACCAGCGGCAGATGTTGCAGGCTCAGTAAGGGAAGCTATTTTTACTACCTCTGCTAAGTTTGCAGTGGAAGCTGCTGTGATACAACTTGTAAGATTATATCCTGAAGCCGAAGGGGCGTTACAAGATGCCGAGTTACTAAAAGAGGCGAAGTAATTTAATAAAGAAGTTGAAAGGTAGCCAAAGGCTGCGATCAAAGTTTTTCCCTTTGCTGAGGCATTGTAACAATCGTTAAAAGCTGTATTTGCATTTTCAGTGTCAGTAGTAATGCTTCCGGCAGATGAAAAAGTAATTAAGCCTAAGAATGCAGAGGTATCTGTATTACCTTTAAGACTTTCGAAAGCTGATGTGTATTTAGTGGGATTGGCAAAACCTTCACGAACAAAAGCGGCAGCACAACGAATGTTGTAAGCTCCAGCAGAAGTTAAACCATCTACTTTACTCACGCAATTCATAGCTGTGTTTTGAGTAGATTCATTGAGACATTGCTGAGCATCGCCAATTTTGTCGACTTCTTTTTGTGAACCACAAGAGCTAAGTAATTGCATGAGAGCTAAAGAAATAAGAGTTTTAGTTAAAAATAAAATTCTATTAGTAAGCATTTTTATTTCCCTCAAAATATTTCAGATCGTTATTAGTAAACACACTTAATGATTATCTTAAAAACTATCATAAGGGATGCAAGAGAAAGTGTAAAAACCAGTCCTACCATCTGGTCTATACTCATGGGTGATTTCTTTAAAATGACCAAGGACTGGCTCTAATTTGAATTTTTATTTGCATGTAGATTTAGGTCTGGACGGATTAAAGAATAAAATTAAATTTCTTAAGTTCTTGAGTTAGAATAATCAGGTATGTATTTTTTTGTTATTATTTTTTTGTTACAAATTTCAGTTAAGGCGACGGAAAGAATCGAATTCTTCAATGGTGTCAGGTCATTAGCCATGGGAAACACACAAGTTGCAACTGTAAATGATGAAACTGCTCTGGCTGCAAATCCTGCAGGATTAGGTAAATTAAGAAATTTTTTTGGAACCATTTTTGATCCTGAACTCGATTTGGGTAGTTCAGCTATGAATTTGTATAGAGGTAAAAGCTTTTCAAATCCATTTTCCATTTCTCAAGTACTTCCTTCAGTGGCAAAGTCTCCGGGAGATTATTACTATGCTCGAGGTCAATTGTTTCCCTCCTTTGTTGCTAAGAACTTTGGAATTGGAATCTTGGGAAAATATGAGCTTAATGCTTTGGCTGAGTCAGATACCTCAGTGAATACTTTCTACAGAGATGATCTTGCATTGCTTTTGGGGTATAACTTTCGTTTTTGGGATGGAAGAATTAAGATAGGTTTTACAGGAAAAATGGTCAGTCGTATTGAACTTAACGAAACGACGTTAGACTCCACAGCAGTTCTTGATAATGCTACCTTAGCTTCTACAGGAAAATTAAAACAAGGATTGGGTATTGGAGCTGATCTTGGTTTAATGATGACTGCTCCTTGGAGTAATTTACCCACAATTGGTGTGGTTCTCAGAGATATTGGTAATACCAGTTATGATAAATCTTATTTTAGTCGTCTGAGTGCAACAGAAAAACCAACGCCGACTTCTCAAGATGCTGATGTGGGTGTTTCCTTTCAAGTGATTCATAAGCCTAATATTAGGACTATCTGGTCATTAGAATACAAAGGTGTTCTAACAGCAAAAGATGAAGAAGATAAACAAAAGCTTTACCATGCAGGGATGGAAGTCAACCTTGGAGACGTATTCTTTATTCGATTTGGTTATAATCAAAGGTACTTAACGGGAGGGTTTGAGTTAGCCTCTGAGCGATTTCAGTTTCAGATTGCAAGCTATGGTGAGGAAGTTGGAACTAGTTCGAGCACCAAAGAGGATCGAAGAACTGTGGCTAAGTTTTCTTTTCGTTTTTAAAAGATTTCTTTTGTGGAGAATTCATGCTTATTAAGTCGAAACTTTTTTTGTCTAATTTTAGAGTCCCATTTGTACCAATTTTTTTATTGTTTTTGAGTATTTTTTTGGGTAGTTGCGGAGGAAACTTATTCCAGTTAACTGCAAAAAAAGATACTACGGAAGCGGTTTATCAAGATATGAAAGTGGCTTTAAATAATTTGGACTATGATACGGCAATTTCAAAAGCCTTAGAATTGCAAACTAAGGATTCTTCTTTTTATTTAAAATGTGAAAAAATAGATGGCATGAAAATCTGTCCACGAGAAGATCTTGCAGGTGCTTATGCTTCGAAATGTGGACTTAATTTTGTTACTTTTGTTAGCTCGTTAACTTCATCAAGTGGATCTCCATTTTTATTTTTTATGCAGAAGTTTAAAAGTGTAACTATTACTCCTGCTATGTGTTATGAGGCACAAAAAGTTATTGAAACTTTTGGTGCTGACTCGACGAGCAGAACAACAGAACAAAATTTATTTATGGCTATTCTTGGAATGGCAAAAATGGGAACTTATCTTAGGGATGCAGCTGATCAAGATCAAGATGGAAGTGCTGATTCAACCTATGATTCATGTAGCTCGGATGTGGATCCAAATACCTCAGCAAAAGGAATTTCAGAAGAATATTTAAGGCAAGTAGTTTCGGGGATGGGTTTGGTTATTGATAACTTAGCTTCTGTCACAGCAGCACTATCGGGAGGTTCATCTGCGTTGACAGCTCTTGAGACAATAAAAAATACTTGCGGAGCAGCTTGTTCTATTACTGATCCAAATAGTTCTTCATTTAATCCTACAGTTACCCGGAATTTACTTAAATCTAGTGACCAAGGTATTGAAACGAGTTCAGGATGTACATTTCCGTGTGTGGTTTGTTTATGAGGGAGTGTTGTTTTCTAAGATTTTTTATTTTACAACTTTTATTTGGTGCTAATCTGTTTGCCGCTGAACTTTTCGAATACAATCGGCCAATTAGAGCTTTGGGTATGGGAAATGTTTATTTAAACTTTGTGAGAGATACGGATGCTCCAACAATCAACCCTGCAGCTCTTGGGTATGTGAGTGGTATTTCTGTGGAGTTAGCCAATCTTGGTTTGGGAATAAATGGTATTGATGCATACAATAATTTTAAAAATTCACAGGGAGTTTCATCTTCTTCAGACTATGATCAATTTTTTGGAAAGAAAATATGGGTAGGACTTAATGGTAAAGTTAGCATGGTAATGCCTAATTTTGGATTGACGGCTTACGATGAGGGAAAGTTCTCTATGATTTTAAGAAATACAGCCTTTCCAAACATTGATATGGATTTTTTCAATGATATTGGTTTTGTAGTTGCTGGAGCTTTTCCTGTAGCACCATTGACATCAATGGGGGTTGCTTTAAAAAGAATTAATCGTTGGGGGGGATCTCAATCTGTTGGCTTAAGTACGATTGCTTCAGGAAGTACTGATACCTTAAAGAATGAGTTTGAAAATAAAGGTGTTGGGTATGGTGGTGATTTAGCCCTTATGACTAAACTACCAACGCCATTATCCCCTTCATTTTCTTTAGTTTGGCAAGATATTGGTTCAACAGCATTTGTAAAAACGGCGGGGAACGATGCTCCGATAAGAATCAAAGACAATTTACAAGCTGGATTTGGAATGGTGTTAGATCTGCCTGGATTAGATATTTCGGGGGGAGTTGAATATAAACACATTAATGATTCAGGTATCCAGATAGGTAAGAAAATTCATACTGGGCTTGAAATTGGATTACCTTTGATTGATTTAAGAGCTGGAACGAATCAAGGATATATGACTTATGGAGTTGGCTTTAGTTTTTTATTTTTGAGTTTTGATGCTGCCTATTACAATGTGGAAACGGGTGAGTATCCAGGGCAAACTCCAGAAAATAGGGTCCTACTGGGATTAAGCATTGACTTATCTGTGGATGCTAACTTTAATTTCTATAGCAAAGATGGAAAAAAAAGAAAACTCAAACAACGACGTTAAAATCTTGAAAATCTTAAAAAATAATCAAAGCAAGAAGTTTTATGCTTAAACTTATAAAGTATAAGAATAAAAGCCAAGTAGAAGAATTTTTTAATCAAACTGGTACTCTTGATGAGCAATGGATTATTCCTAACTTAAAAACTAAAATGGAATTGAAAAAAAGATTACTGGAAAAAAATGGTTTCTTTTTTGAGGACTCTGTAAAACGTATCAGAGATTTATGGATTTATATTTTTAACCATGAGTTTCCTGGATACAAAATAATTAGCACGGAAACTTATCATATCGTTTTAAAAAAAATATTGCTTCACTATCAGCAGGAGTTACAGCTTGAGCTAATTGATCCAGAAAAAAAAGCAAAGGAAATTAACTACTATATTCCACTGATTTTAGATGAGTCTTTTGATTTTAACTCCGAAAGAATCAATGATTGGTTTGCTGAAAAAGAACAAAGAAGCTACTCTTTAAAACCAGAGATTATGATCAATCAGGTAATTACGAAGATGTTTCTAGCCGAGCAGATGCTGCCGTATGAATGGGTCACCGTTTTACTAAAAAATAAAGAATTAGATTTGAGTTACTATAAATCAAATAAGATTTTCTTTGATCTAGGCGTAGAGATTAGTCAAAGTGAGGCAGAGTTAATCTATAAAATTTCCAAGCACAAAGAAATTATTGTTTTTGAGTCAGATTATGAACTGAATCGTAGGTATCAATATTTAGTTAAGCCCTATGAAATTTTGAATTCTTATACTCTAAAATCAGATAAAATAAATCTTTCAGAAACTAATGAATCCAACAGGAGCACGGCTCTTTCCAAAAAAATTCGTAAATTTTCTAATTCTATTGCGGAATGTAGAGACGTTGTTGGGCAAGTTAAAGAGTGGCTAAGGGTAGGAGTCAGTGCTGAAAATATACAAGTAGTAGCACCTCAAATTGATAGTTATTGGGCTGTTTTAGAACCACTTTTAAATGCAGAAGGTATTGTTTTTGAAAAGGTCCAAAGTGCTAAAATTTTTGAATTGCCAACGGTGAATAAGTTAGTGAGTAAATTGTTATTTTATCAAAAAAAAGCAAATCCTGAAGATCTAGAAAGATGTTTATTCACTGATAAAAAGAAAGCATCACTGAGTTTTGATAAGTTTAAAGAAGTTTTTTCATCTCCTTTTTTGGCTTTTGATGAGTTGTATGAAAAGTTGGCTAGTTATCTTGCAGAAGAAATGAGACAAGAGTTCCCCATTCCTATGTCAGAAGTGAATTTACAGCAAGAGCTTAATTGCGAAGGCTTTTTGCATTTGATTGCTCCTTTACTAGAAAGAGAGCTCTCTTCTGATGTTTTAGAGAAAATTGTAGGTCAACTTTCTCAAGCAGTAAATCAGGGTGTAATGCTGAGTGTAGACTTTTGGATAGATTGGCTGATCAGCTCAATTAAGAGAATGGAAGTAAAAAAAGAAGGAGCTAGAGAGGGAGCTATAAAAGTTGACAGCTTACTTTCGAGTCATACCTTTAATGTCGATTATGTATACATACTTGGAGCTGATGATTCTTTTTTTGGTCAGCAGAGTCCGGTGAACATTGATCCATTAGATATATTAAGTTTAGCTAATGATTTAGGATTTATTTTAGAGCATCCTGATTACAATTATCGTTCTTATGAGTTAGAACTAATGACAGAAAAGGCTAATAAAGAACTAATTATGTCATTTGCTCAATCGGACCTAATGGGAGAGTTAAAGAACCCTTGTTTTTTATGGCAGCAATGGGCTTTTCAGTGGCAAATCTTGGAAAAAGAATGTGATCTCCATAAGAAAACCTCATGGGAAGATATATTGTCTTTGCCACTAAAATCACTTTTTTCTCTAACACATGCTAATTATGATTTAAATGTCTTTTTAAAAGATCAAGATGCTAGCCTTGTTTCTGATATTGAAGGTATAACTTTTAATTCATTATCTCCATCTAGTTTGAAAAATTTTGCTGAATGTAAGTTTAAGTTTTTTGCTGAAAAAGAGCTTGATCTCAGAGAAACTGATGTCGAAGAAATTGATTTATCTCCCAAGGAAAAAGGGTTGTGGTATCACAGTCTTTTTGAAAAAATTATTTTAAATTTTGCTGAAATTTCGGAAAAGTGGAATAGACTTAATACACAAGAAGAAAAAATCTCTTTTTTAAAAGAAACATTTAAAGAAAAGCCACCACAAAATTTGGCAAAAAACTTTTGGGATAAAGTTGCTGATAGGTATTTTCAGGTTATTAATAAGTTTATTGTTCATGAGTTAGAACTAAGGAAAGAGTTTCCTAATTTAGTAAACATAGGATGTGAATTAAAGTGGAGTGTTTATTATGATCTAGAACGGTATTGTTGGGTGCTTGAAAAACCAACTAAGGGTTATCTTTTGCGTGGGACTATTGATAGAGTTTTATACAATAAAAATACTAATAAATTTTGGGTAGTTGATTACAAACTTGGTCCGAATCAATCAAAGAACTATGATAAATGGCTTAAAGAAAGGCACTGGCAATTAATTTTTTATGCTCTAGCTATAGAGAAAAATTGGATACCTGATTTGAAGCAATTAGTTCACCAAAAAACATATGAATCTTTAGATTCAGAGTTAGAAGTAGAATTGTCACAGTTTTGGGTAATTACCCAATGGCAAAATAAAAAAGGTTTTCTTTGTAATTTAAGTAGTTCTTGGTTTTTAAGTGACAAAAAAATGCAAATTTCTAAGGATGAAAAAGAAAAATTATTTATTGCGTTTGAAAAAGATATGGTGAGTTATTTTTCGGAAATTCAAAAAAGAAAATATCCAGCAATTCCAGAAAAAGAAGATATATGTCAGCAGTGTGATTGGAGTTATGTGTGCAGAGCCCCTCATTTAATGTAAAAAAAATCATAAAAGCTGGAGCTGGAGCTGGTAAAACGACTACTTTAGTTAACGACCTATACAGTTTTTTTAATCAATTTAAAAACAATTATCAGCGTCAACCTAGAGTAGTTGTGACTACTTTTACAAAAAAAGCAACTCAAGAGCTCAAGGAAAGACTTCTAAAGAAAGCCATCCAAGAAAATGATGAGTCTTTTTTTGTTTATATTAACAATAAAAATTTAATACACATATCAACAATTCATGGTGTATTAAATCTTTTGATTAAGCAAAATCTAACTTCTTTTGGTTTAAAATCTAATGTAAGTGTTATTTCTGATAGCGACGAAGATGTGATTGAAAAGAAAATTTTGCGCAATCTATTCACAGAAAATGATAGTTATGTAGACCTTTTAAATCACTACTCCACTCAAGATCTTTTAAGTTTTGTAAAATCATATTCCGAACTTAAATTACAAGAAAAAAACTTTACGGTTTATTCTAGTGAGAAGTTTAAAAAAATAGTTGAGTCTCAAATAGAAATTATTTTTCATCAAGTAAGTCAGTCAATAGAGGTTATCTCAGATGAAAAACTTTCAAAAACATGGCAAGTGTGGATAGATAGCTTTAAAGAGTATTCGGCAATAAAAGGTGTTACTAAAAAAGAAGTTTTATTAAACTGGGTAGAACTTAACTCGACAAAGCCGCGACTTCCTAAGGAAACTCAGGAAGCGTCATGGATAGCACAAAAAAATATTTATGATAGTATCGATCAAACAAGAGCTCTTATTAAAAATAATTATTTTGAAGTAGATTTGTTTGAACGTTTTTCTACTTTTCATATGATTCTTACTGAACTTGGAGAGCAGTTTCATTCACAGAAGAAAATGCTAAAAAGAAGTAATGCTTTAATGACAATGAGAGATATTGAACTTCTGGTTTCAGAAAAACTGATTCAAGGCGATAATTTTTATAGTCAATTTGCTGATACCTGGGATTTTTGGATGATTGATGAATATCAAGATACAAGCCCATTACAGGAGCAAATTTTATTTAAGCTGATCGGAGAAAAGTCAAATTTTTTAGTGGGAGATCCGCAACAAAGCATTTATCTTTTTAGGGGAGCTAGATCAGAGATATTCAAGCAAAAGTTTGATGAATATCAAAGACTAGGTAGGCATGAAATCAAAGATAAAAATTATCGTTCTTATCGCGGAGTTTTGAGTTTCATTAACTCCTTTTTTACAAATGAGTTCACACAGTTTCAGGCGATGGAATATGAAAAAAGTAATTCATTACAAACTTATGATGTTGAGTACTTTGAAGTCGAAGAAGAGTTAGAGCTTGAAAAAGTAGTTGTTTGCGAAATTGAGAAGTTGTTAGTTGCTGGTGAAAATTGTGATAGTATTGCAATTCTTTCCAGAGACAATAAAAGTTTACTAAAAATGGAAAAAGTATTAAGGCAAACTTCTATTCCTTATTACTATCATTCAGCAGGTAAATTTTTTAAAAAAAGAGAAGTTTTAGATTTACTTCAGTTTATTAAATTTTTGTTTAATCCTCACGATGACATCAATCTTATAAGTCTTTTACGTTCACCTTGGGTAGGATTAACAGATAGAAAAATTAAGGAACTTAAGAGTTTTTCTAAAAACTCAAACCAAAGATCTTTTTTTTCATCACTTGGATGGCTTAAAGAAAAGAAAATTCTTGAGACAGACTTTATTTTTTTAGAGAAATTAAATTTTTATCTTGAGGCTTTTGCTGATAAAGGGTTGAGTGCTATTTTAAAAAAATTCGCTATTCATTCAGGTCTTTTACTTACTAGTCAACACCAAGATCCAAGTGGGAAAATGGAAGCTAATATATGGAAAGTTATTAATTGGGTAGATGAAATTTATAATGATCCTCAGCTAGATATACTTTTTGAAGTGGATCAAGTTCTTAGGTCAGGAAGGTTACAAGTCGATGAGGAAATGGAAACTAGTGCATTGGTAGAGCCTAAAAGAGTACAATTGATGACTGTTCATGCCTCAAAAGGACTACAATTTAAGTATTTGTTTCTTCTCTCCGCTGATAAAAAAATGATGCCTAGAAAAAGATCTTATTTTAGTTTTTCTGAGGAAACGAAAGAGTGGTCTTTTATTATAAAAACTTTAGATGAGGGTGCAAACATTTACTCTCCTTTAGCTGAAGAAATGAGAAGCGAATTTGCTGAAAGAGAATCCGAAGAGTATTGGCGATTGTTGTACGTAGCCTTAACAAGGGCTCAAGAGAAAATTCTAATTTTTTCTGGTGAAACTGTTAAAAATACATGGTCAGAAAAGCTAAAAAATTTTTTGAGTGCAGTTAATGCCAACAAGTTAAATGAGGTGGGTTTTAGGCAAAGGATAAATAGAATTACTAATGAGAATTTTCAAGATTTTCAACTCAAAGAACATTCTTTTGCTGAGACAAAGAAACCTACAAAATCAATTGATGTTGAAGATTCCTTAGGGAGTGGAATTTACTCCCATTTTTTTCAAAATCAGTTACAAAATTTTGAAGAGACTAAATCAAAGGAATCTACATGGTCAGTAACCTCTAAAAATGATTTATCTTTTACTTCGGAAAAACCAAGTGTTAGAGCTTTGTGGCATAAGGAGAAAGGCGTTAAATTACATCAAAGTTTTGAATATTCTGAACAACATTTAGATCAAATGAAAAAAATGGATGCTAATATTCCATGGGACAATATTCTTAGAGATGGCTATAGAGAGTTTGGTTTTGCTTTTAAGGTTTTAGACAGGCAATTAATAGGTAGTATTGATATTTGGGCAGAAGCAAATCAAATTTTTTATGTCGTTGATTATAAGACCGGACTCAAAGAGAATAATACAAAATATTTTGAACAGCTAGAGTTTTATGCTCAGGCTTTAAATCATCTAAAATTAGTTCCTGATAAAGCAAAGATTGAATTAATTTTAGTCTATTTTTCACTGAATAAGGTAGTTAAAAAAGAGTATTTATTGACCAGCAACGTAAATTATTTTCATCAACTATTCAATTGATAAGCCACTTAATACCAAAGTGATAAATAGAAGTTTTATTTTGGTCTTGAGTGAGCATAATTTCTTCCTGGGCTTCATCGATAATCTGAATTGAGTCAGAATGTCCTAATGTAAAAATAAAATTCTTATTTAAGCTTAAATTAACTTGTTGTTTGAAACTGGACTCTTGAATTTGTTGCTCGTTATAGTTTATACCTTGAGTTCTTTTGAACACTAAACCAACAGATAAGTATTTAAAAAAAGTTTGTAACTGGCCTTGTTGGTTTGATAAATAGTTTAAATTTGAAATGTTTCCAGAGCTAGATTGGTTACGATGAAATGGCTTAAGTAAGGAAAGATTAATTTTGGCTTGAAATTGAAAAGTAGAAATAGCAAATGTTGAAAGACCTTCCACTCCTGCTCCTAATGCAACATTTAGCTTTTGATTTTGTTGAGAGTCTTTAGAAAAAGGTAAGACGCTAATAAAATAAGGTCTGATTAATTTAGATAAGGGTTTTGAAAGACTAGAAAAATAAAAATGTGTGTAAAAATCTGAAAAGTCACTGGATGTGGAGTAGTTCAATTTGTTCAGATAGTTTAGATAAAACTTAAAATCAATGTCTTCAATATGATTGATATAAAAAGTATTAGAAATGTTAAGATAATTTCTATCTAAAGTTTTGTCTTGATAAGCAGTCAGATCAGAACGAAAGGAGTAATCTGGAAAATAAGGAGCTAAGTAATTCATTTCGTCTAAAACCTTACTTTTAGAAGATGAGCTTTCTGTTTTTGAGTTTTGCCAACTAATTTCAGAGTCTGTTGAGTTTATTTTTCGTTTTTTTTTTAATTGTGAATTATTTGTTTTTTTTCGAGATATTTCTGGGGTAAGTAATAATTTTTTTGATGCTTTTGATGTTCTGTGGTAACTATTTGCATGAGAGTTTTGGAAATCGTCAGAGGTAATAAAACCTTTGGCTGAAGCAAAATTATTAATCAAGAAAAGGCTTAATAACACCAAAATACAGAAAGAAAAAAAATCAGTCAGAAAATGGTCAATTATTTTTTTTGTTATTTTTATCATAAACATTCCTAAGCTATATTCATTCATAGGTTGTGCCAATGTATAGGCTATCAGAATTCCCTTAGTTGTTTTTAGATGGTGATTTCAATAGAAAGTGTGTTAAGTTTAGACAGATGGAAGACAAATTTAATTTAGATAAAAGAATTGTTATTTTTACTGACGGAGCATGTAGTGGTAATCCTGGTCCTGGTGGGTGGGCTTCTATTGTTTTTCATTCTAGGGATAAAATTACTGAGTTGGCTGGTGGCAATAGACATACCACCAATAATCAAATGGAACTACAAGGGGTTATAGAAGCACTAAGTTTTATATCGTCTTTGTCAGATGACATTAGTATTTATACAGATTCTACTTATGTTATTAATGGAGCTACAAAGTGGGTTTGGGGTTGGGCTCAGAGGAACTGGTTAACTGCAGAAAATAATCCCGTCTCAAATAAGGAATTATGGATTAAATTAATCCCACTTTTGCAGAAGCACCGTGGACGATTAGTTTGGAAGTATGTTCGTGGTCATACTGGGGTTGTAGGTAATGAACGCTGTGATCAATTAGCTGTTTCTTGTTCAAAAGGAGAAAGCTTATATCTGTACGAGGGGCTATATTCTGAGTATCCTTATAAGATTTTCCCATTGCCAGTTGATGAAAGTTTACCAACTTCCTCTTTTAGTAAGGAAAAGAGGAAAGAGTCTTCAGTGTCATATTACATAAGTTTGGTAAATGGTGTTGTTTCTAAGTATCAGAAATGGAATGATTGTGAACGAGCAGTTAGAGGTGTTTCTGGAGCAAAATATAAAAAAGTAAAAAATGAACAAGAAGAAAAAGAAACTTTAAAGTCGTGGAATTATGAATTTAAAAAATAAAAAAATTCTTATATCAGGTGCTAACAGAGGAATCGGAAAATCTCTGGTTAGGCTTTTGGCCGCTGAAGGCGTACATTTAGGTTTGATTTTAAGAAAAAAAGAAGATCAATTGAGCGAAGAGTTGCAAAGGTTAGGTGCTACTTCTGTAGTTCAGTTTGAGTGTGATTTAACAGATTTGGATTCTTTAAAATCAATTTCCTCTCAGTTAGAGTTATTTAATCCTGATATTTTGTTTAATAATGCCGGACTTCTGACTGGAGGACTTTTAGAGGAGCAGAAGTGGGAAGAAATTCATAACATGTTGTTAGTTAATGTACATGCCTTGATTTATTTAACCCGGTTAATTCTCCCAGGAATGTTACAACGAAAATTTGGTAAAATCATAAATCATGGAAGTGTTTCTTCTGTTATGTTTTTTCCTTGTGCATCAACTTATGCAGCATCAAAAGCCGCAGTATTGGCTTTTACTGAGTCTTTGGCAACTGAGCTAGAGAACACTGGAGTGAGTACGTTACTATTGCTAACTCCTGGAGTTAAAACCGAGATGTTTGATCAAATCCAACCGCTATATGGAAAGCATATTGAGATGAAAATCCCGTCAGTCGTCCCAGAGGTTTATGCTAAACAAATTTTAGATGCCATTAAGACTGAGATAGGCGTATTAAGTCCCAAAGGTTTTACGGGAATCAATATGCTATTAGCTAGGCATTTTCCTCTGATTTTTAAAAAACTAGCTAGTTCAAAATTTAGAAGAGATTGATGTTTCACGTCTAAATTTTAAAATTATAGGCATAAAATTTTTAATATCTATAGCTAAATTTGTATCATTTATTGAATCTATAGTCTGTTGAAGTTTTTCTAGCTCTGTAAATAAAACTTCGAATTGCCCTAGATATTCTTCTTTCTTTTTTCGATTTTTGCTGAGTTTATGATAGCGAATAATGTAAATCATTGTATTAAGTAAATGGAAATACATAAGCTCAGGATGTAGAAAGAAAGTTTCACGACTTTTCTTGTTCATGCTTTCAAGCATTTCTAAGTTGTGACTTTCTAGTAGGTGTTGGGTAAAGTTAAAATGATTTATCGAAGTGTAATCGATTAAGCAGTTTGTTGATTTGAAGGCATATCTAGATTGCGATTTAGCTGAGCTTATAGCAGATATTAAAATAAATATTAAAAATGGAATCCAATCAAATGAACCAATTGGTTTGTTTTTTTTTGTGAAAAAAGATTTCATATCATGACATCCTCTGGTCTTTTGTCGATGCAAAATCAATGCTCAAGTTTGTGAGGCGTTAATATCTAAATCTAATTGTTTTCATCGGGTGATTTTTTACAAAAGTGTTAAGAAATTTTATTTGACTAGTTTTAAATCACTATTTTTAAAAAGAGCTTTATTAGGATTTGCAGAGTAAATCTTTAGGTACCAATTTTACTTTAAAAAAATCATTTAAAATAGAAATGGCATATTTTGTGCACCTTAAGGTTTAAGAGCTAACAGAACCCCTAAGGAGTTGTCTATGCGTAGATTTTATTTTGTAATTACCATTGTTCTTGCATTGATTGCTCCTATGGGAAGTTTTGCTATTTCTAATGCTGAGTTTCGGTGTGCGCTGCATTTTAGTAACAATCTAGATTTGACCCATTACGTTCAATTTAGTTTCTCGGCTAAATCTTCTTTTGTGAGTGATTTGAAACGATTTATTGAATCAAATAGTATCAAAAAAGGGGATATTTTTGTTTTCGAACTTAATGAAGTGGATGTGCCAATTATGGCTCAGCTTGTGTCTATAAATGAGTCAACAATAGATGTTAATTTTCCTTATATGAGTCCTCCATTTCCTTTTAACTCCTACAGAAATGTTAGTCTTAAAAAGGGGAGTATTTCTAAAGTTGGCTCTTCTTTTGAGGCTTTAAAATATACATTTGAGAAAATAGCAGAAGATTTAGAAAACAATTCGGTTACAGTTCTTACTTATAAAGATGAAAAAGGCACCGTCAGGGTTGCGGCAGGAAGGGTTATTCTTAAAGCTGTTGAGCAGGATAGTATTAAAATACGCCCTTTTGGAGCATGGGCTCAAGTTGACGGGGAAGCTATTAAAAATTTACAAACAGTTACGATTGATCTCCGACAAGTGGTAACTATTTACCATTTAGACTCTTATATTTTGGGCAGTGGTTATTTAAGAAATATTACTGATATGGTAAGAATGGCCACCTCGTTACTGTCAATGAAGCAAAATGAAGGAAAATGAGTTGATCATTGTAGCAGGCGTTTTTCAATTTTTTGAAGCCTAAAAAAATAGAAAAAATTTAAATTAAATTGTCATTTGTGCTAAAAAAACAGTCAAAAAAGCTTAGCATGCAGAAATTAATAGACCCCAGGGCAAATTATGGGTAAAAATTCAGCGTGTTTTTTAGCTGTAAGATATCGAATTCATTTATAAATTTTTTGGAAGATAAGGGTG
>JABWCN010000071.1 GCA_013359135.1 Pseudobdellovibrionaceae bacterium
CTTCTCCTTTACCTATGGAGTTACTAAGGGATCATTCCTATTGGATTGCTGCACCAAAATTAGAAGATTTTCTGCAGACTTTAATTAATCAAAAATGGAAACATAAGTACGATGATATCATTCAAGAGGTAGGTCATCATAACCCAGAACTTCATGCCTGGGGAGTTTTGGACAGTGTTCTCAAGATGATGAATCACCCCAGGGAAATTTTACAGCAACCAGAAAAATTTTTAGCTTATTTTATCTCGCCAGAGCCTCCTATAGAAAATTTAGTGCGAACTGAGAAGTTTATATCTTTTGATTTGCCACTGGTAGCGGAACAATATCCCATTATCTCAAAGTACTTGGTTTCGGCCTTTGAAGCTTTGCCTAGGTACTCAGGACAAGGATTAGGACAGAGTGAATGGCAGCATATTCATTTAAAGATTTCTTGGCCTCAAGTCAGTGAAAGTTTATTTGAAAAAGAAGCTAATCCACAAATTAGTCCACTATTTTTACAAAATATAATTGATGATTTACAAAAAAACCAAAAAGAGTTAGAAGAGAAAAATCGTGAGTTGATGCGTGTCAATGATGAATTGACTTTGGCTCACAAAGAACTAAATAAATCGCCATCAACTTCTCTTTTGAGTCAGACGCAGCAAATTCAGATAGATATGGGCTCTAGTGAAGATGAAGAAGCTCATCGTATTAGTCAAAATTTAGCAAGACTTCATGATTACATGGTCAGGGCGCAGCAGTTAATTACAATTCTTTCTGGTCAAGCAAAAATGAATACCGTTATTAAAGAGGCTATGCGGAGAATGGATTGGGAGTACGTTAAATCACAATACCCAACGACTATTTCCGATTGTGTAGAAGCATTAAGAAAAATTCAAAAAAAATAAAGGAGTTATTATGTCTATTATCACCCATATTCATGCAAGAGAGATTCTTGATAGTCGAGGTAATCCAACGGTAGAAGTTGAAGTCACTACAGATGAGTTAGCTCTTGGACGAGCTGCTGTTCCCTCAGGAGCCTCTACTGGAGCGCATGAAGCTTGTGAGTTGAGAGATGGAGATAATAGCCGTTATTTGGGTAAAGGGGTACTAACTGCTGTAGAGCATGTGAAAGAAAAAATTGCTCGTGAGTTAATTGGTGTTCATGTTGAGGATCAAGTTTTTATTGATAAACTTTTACGTGATATTGATGGAACCGAAAATAAAAGTAAATTAGGTGCTAATGCTATTTTGGGAGTTTCACTGGCTTGTGCTAAGGCTGCTAGTAATGAGTTAGGGGTTCCTTTGTATCGCTATGTTGGAGGATCTCAGGCGTGTCGTTTACCAGTGCCATTAATGAATGTTTTAAATGGAGGTGCGCATGCTAATAATGGACTAGATGTTCAAGAGTTCATGATTGTGCCTACAGTAAAAAACTCTTTTTCTGAGTCTTTGAGAGCTGGTGCTGAAATTTTTCATACTCTAAAAAAGATTCTCTCAAAGAAAGGTTTATCGACCGCAGTTGGTGATGAAGGAGGTTTTGCTCCCGTTCTAAAGTCAAATCAGGAAGCTATGGAGTTATTGATGGAAGCCATTCTTCAGGCTGGATATGAACCTGGACAAAATGTATTTTTGGCATTGGATGTGGCTGCGACAGAACTATACTCGGATGGTAAATATAAATGGGAAAAAAATCTTATTACTCCGGCCGAACTTGAGTCTGTTTATAAATCATGGAATGAAAAGTATCCCTTAGTGAGTATTGAAGATGGTTTCTCTGAAGATGATTGGTCTGCATGGCAAAGTATTACTGCCAATTTAGGAAAAACTCTTCAATTGGTAGGAGATGATTTATTTGTTACAAATCCTAAGCGGTTAAAACAAGGGATTGATAAAAAAACAGGAAATGCCTTACTTGTGAAGGTCAATCAAATAGGTACTTTAACAGAAACTTTTGAGGCTGTTAATCTAGCACAAAGGAATCAATATAAAACTATCATGTCTCATCGTAGTGGAGAAACTGAAGATACCACTATTGCAGATCTTGCTGTTGCGCTACACTGTCATCAAATTAAAACAGGAAGTCTTTGTCGTGCAGAAAGAACTGCAAAATACAATCAGCTGTTAAGAATAGAGGAAGACTTAGGAGATATTGGTTTTTATTGGGATAAAGCTGCTTTTCGGTAAGCATTTATAAACCACTGCTACTAGATACTCAATGTATCTAGCTCAGTGGTTATATGAATTTGATATAAAAACTATAAAGACAACTTGAACATTTTTCTGAATTTTACATTAGGATTCTCGAATCCATAAAATTCAGATTTTTTAACGACTCGATAATGCCATCCATTATAATCTTGTTCAAGAATGACAGCCACAGAATCTGATACTTTAACTATAAGTTTGGGGCTAAAAGTATCATTTTCAGAGAATGTGGGTTCACTGGATTCTAGGACTAAAGTGAGCTGATTACCGTTTTTAAGTTTTTCAATTTCCTTAGGTTGGACCCCAGTAAATAGTAAAGCTGAAAGTACTCCTTCTAGGTTGTTACGAAAAGTCACCTCAGTTCTTGGGCCAATTGGTCTTTGAACACCCATAAAATTGGCTAACCATCCAAGAACCAAGTTGTTTCTTTTTTGTTGAAAATCAATATGTGTTTCTATTCTGGCTTGGTAAGCTCTAATTATTTCATCAACTTCTGAGCGTTTCTTTGGTTCATGTAACTCAGAGCTTTGTAGAACACTTTGTAAATGAATAACTGTTTCAGCATTTAATTTTCCATCTTTACCACTGAGCAAAGGAAGTACAACTTCATGTAGTAAGTTTTTGATTTCACCATAGTAATCAAAACTTGCGGTTAAGTTTTCAAATTTGGCAAGTTTAGCAGAACTATAAACCATAAGTGCTAAATCTAATTGAGATGTCATCGTTGAAAAATACCTATCCTTTCTAAATGCCCTTGAGAAAGAGTAGGCTAAAGATTTAGATGATCTGAGATATTCGGGGATTAAATGCTTTGGTCTTAACTTAGCAGCTTCATAGGACATAAGATGTCGACCTTCGGCTTTATAGACCCCAAACCAAAATGGCTCAGAAACCTGGTGCCATTTGATTTGTTGGTATTCTCCATTGTAATGTTGGATACAATGAGTGGCATGAGATGAAGCAGAGAAAATAGAAAGGTAAGCAAAAGTAGAAACTAACAAGGTATTTCTTAGACTTTTAGTTTTTCTGTTTAGTGATGTTGAATTGGTGTTGAACATGTATTACCTCGTTGGATTACATTCAGTAGGTTAATTTCAATCCTTTCTACTCCATGTAAAAAAAAAATTAAACTGTAGAGATTTAGACACTGAGACAATAAACGTCACTTATTTTATAGTTTTATTCGATGGATCTGTGAAATTGGTCTAGAGTGGTTTCTATTAAAAGTTGGCCTAAAGACTTAATTCTTATCGAAGATAATGTTTTTTTAGAGAAAAATATTTATCAAACTGAATTCTAAAAATAGAATCAGAGTATGTTTATTAAAACCCCTTTTATTACGGTTAGGAACTTATTAAATTCGCCCGTCAAAGTTTTTCTACTATCCTTTGTTTTCTTTCTGGTTAATTTTTTCGGTAGTGGAAATTTTATCAAATTACTTAATTTAGACAATGAAGTGGAAAAGCTGAATGCTATGATTGTTAAGAATCGTGTTGAGCTTGAGAAGACTGAAAAAAAAATTACTCAAGCTAAAGATCCCATTTTTTTTGAACGACAGGCCAGGGAGAAGTTTGATTTGGTTAGTAAGGATGACCTGGTATTTATTTTTCCTAGTGAACAATAAAATTTAATATATCATAACTATTTGAATTTACTAGCTATTGAATGAATAAATTCTGCTTGCCAAATTTTCAACTAATAGTAGAATTAATGCTCTAATTATACACAATGGGGGTTTCGCAATGGCTGAAATGCATATGTCGTGGACATCAAATCGAATTCATTCATTACGTTTGCGGTTGGGTTGGAGCTGTAGTGATTTAGCGCGCAGGTTAGAGTGTTCCTCTTTAGAGGTTTTGAAGTGGGAGCATAAGGAGTTAAGCCCTGCAGAGAAGTATTTTTCATTACTTGAGTTTATTGAAAAGCAGGCTGATGAAATTTCAAATGAAGTTTCTATATGCCCAATAGCAGAAAGTAGGCTTGAATCTTCATCACAGGGGCAAATTTTACTTGATGAATTAATCTAAGCCCTCTAGCTTGGCTTAATGAAAAAGATTTACATTATTGATGTTAGTGCCATGTTTTTTAGGGCCTTTTATGCTGTAAGGCCTTTGACTTCTCCTACTGGAATTCCTGTGAATGCCCTTTACGGTTATTTGTCTATGATCGTAAAATTATTAAAAGAAGAAAAACCAGATTATTTAGCTTTATGTTACGACTTAAAAGAGCCTAGTTTTAGAAAAGAATTGTATCCTGAGTACAAAAGTCATCGAACCGAAATGCCAGAAGATTTAGTTAAGCAAATTCCTTTTTTACGTAAACTGAACTTAGCATTAGGATTACAAAGTTTTGAAAAAATAGGCTATGAAGCTGATGATTTGATTGGAACAATTTCTGAGTGGGGACTTAAGCATCAACTTGAAGTTTTTATTGTTAGTGGTGATAAAGATTTTGCCCAATTAGTTAAGCCCCATGTTTACTTATTAGATACTATGAAAAATGTGAAACTTGATTCCCAAGGGGTGCAATCTAAGTGGGGGGTTTTACCTGAGCAATTTATTGATTACTTGGCTTTGATGGGAGATTCTTCAGATAATATCCCCGGCGTTGAGGGGATTGGTCCAAAGGGAGCTCAAAAGCTTATATCGGAATTTGGTAGTTTGGAGGCTATTTATGAAAATATCGATAAAATTACAGGTAAAGTCAGAGAAAAGTTAGTTAAAGATAAACAGCAAGCGTTTCTGTCAAAAAAATTAGTAACGATAGAAACTCAATCTCCTATAGATTTAGATCTAGAGCAGCTAAAAGTTAAAAATTTTATTGAAGAAGATTTAAGAAATATCTTAGAAGAATTAAATTTTAAGTCCTTTCTGAAATCACTGCTGGATATTAATTCTAATCCAGTTGAAGAAAAACTGATTGCCCAAGTAGTATCTCAAGAAGTATTTACTGAAATTTCAGGAAAAGAACTTCTTGAAAAATTGTCACAAAATCAACACTATGTTTTTTTATTTAAGAATCGACTATATGCGTGTATTAATTCGGATATTTTTTATGTTAACAAAACTGAGTCTGATGATTTATTAGAGCTAACGCAAATAATTAAATGGCGAGGGTTTGATTTAAAATCTGTGTGGAGATATTTAAATTTAACCTGGGGGACTGATCATCAAATTGAGATTGATGAAGATACAATGTTACTCGCTTATGTTATTCGTTCAAAAAACTGTACAGAATTAGCAGCGGTTATCAAAGACGTTTTAACTGTCGAGATTTCTGAAGCCGAGAGTTTAAGTCAAATTAATCAGTATTTATCTGAGGTAAGGTTAAAACTTGAAGAGGATTTAAAGAACTTTGATCAAGTTGCGATACTTTATAATTTTGAGTATCCTTTAATTCCCATTCTTTATAAAATGGAAGTTAAAGGTTTTTTGATCAATACAGAAGAATTGAAGATATTCTCTGAGGAGTTAAAAAGAGAAATTCAAAATATTGAAATCGAAGTTCATAAAATTTCGGAAGATAAATTTAATTTAGCTAGTCCCAAACAGCTAGCAGAAGTTTTATTCAAAAAATTAGGCTTAGAATCTAGTAAAAAAACAAAAACAGGATTTTCTACTGATAATGAAGTTCTGGAAAAGTTAAATCATCCGATAGCAAAATTAATTTTAGATTTCAGAGAACTTTCAAAACTAAAATCTACGTATGTAGATGTTCTACCAGGTCTAGTTAATCCAAAAGATCATCGAATCCATACAACATTTAATCAAGCATTGACCACAACAGGCAGACTTTCAAGCTCCAATCCTAACTTACAGAATATACCGATTAAAACATTGAAAGGACAAAGAGTCAGAAAAAGTTTTATTGCAGAAGAAGGTAATAAAATTTTGTCTCTTGATTACTCACAAATTGAATTAAGGGTTTTAGCTCATTTTTCAGATGATCCAGGATTAAAAAAGGCTTTTCAGGAAAATGTTGATATTCATGCTATGACAGCAGCAGAGGTGTTTTCAGTAAAACTTGAGAACGTCACTTCAGAGTTAAGAAGGATCGCTAAGGCAGTTAACTTTGGAATTGCGTATGGTCAGGGTGCTTTTGGTCTTTCCGAGACTTTGAATATTCCTAGAGGTGAAGCTTCAGCTATAATTAAAAATTATTTTGAAAAATTTAAAAATGTTAAAGAGTATATTGATAATACTATTAAATCTGCATATGAAAAGAATTATGTGGAAACTTTATTTGGAAGAAGACGGTATTTTCCTGAGCTCTTGAGTAAAGTTCCTATGGTCAAAAAATTTGGAGAGCGTGCTGCTATCAATGCACCAATTCAAGGGACTGCAAGTGATATTGTCAAATTAGCAATGATCAAGATGGCAAATTTAACCACAACAGATTTGATTTTGCAGGTTCATGATGAGTTGCTATTTGAAGGTAAAGAAGAGGATCTTCTGCAAGATTTACCTAAGATTAAAGAAGTTATGGAAGGAGTTGTCTCTTTACGAGTGCCTTTGAAAGTTAACTTCAGTATAGGAAAAAATTGGGATGAAGCACATTGAGTCACATTGATAATGTGAGGAAAATAGAGATAAAAATTTAACTAAGTAATAGCATAGTTATATTAAAGACTTATAAAAATGTATCAAAAAAGAGAGTTAAGTGAAAAAAACTAGTTCCGAAGCTTTTTAAAGCGAGGAAATAATGACGACACAAAACTTTATTTTTAAAACAAAGTTGATCTTATTACTTGTTTTGCTTGTTACATGTTCTTTTGTTTTTAAGTATTATTACACTTCATGGGAGAGCCAAAACGAAGTTATTTTGTCTCAAAGTGAAATCAATAATTTGAAGCAATCCGTTGCCGAGGAGTGTTTAAAATCAGAGGAGGCTAATTTAAGCAAAGGGAATAATCTAGATGAAGATTTAGAGTGGTTCAAATTAAAAGCTCCTGAATACTGCAAATGTGTGTCTTTGAGGGTTTATTCACTTATAATTAAAGATAACGATTTTAAACTATTATTAGATAAACATAAAGGAGAAGATATAAAAGAAAAAGCTGTCTCGTATCTTAAAAATAATAGACTTAAGGGGTTGACTGATTTTTGTCTATCAAAAGCTCAAAAAAGTTCAGTTCCTAAAAGACAATTTGCAAGTGATCATTCCGTTTCCCAGCCAACTACTTTGCCGTTTTCAAAGTAGACAATTCGCTTTTCCTGTCTGAAACCTTCAGAAGAAGAGACGCTTCTTGAGTATCTCCATTTTTCATTTTTAAATAGAGGGTTTCCAGAAACTTCAATTTGTAGTGGATCTCCCCAGCTTTTTTTTACTAGATCGTTTGGCATTCCAATCGCTATATCTTGATTTTCAATTAGTTTTTTGTATTTACTGTTTAGTTGTGCTTGACGATTTAATATTCCTGATTGTTGTGCCCAGCTCTGTCTTGCTTCAAAACTACTTTGACTTAAAAAAGCAATTTTTTCTTCATCGTCTTGAAACCAAGGTAGTAGTCTTGAGTACATTTGTTTTTCTTGTTTTGTTAATAACCTTTTTTCAAGCTCTCTGATTTTTTGTTTATTATTGGCTTCACGCTGGCCATTGAAATTACTATTTTCTTCTGGCGTATTTTCTTGATGTCTTCTTTTTTCAATGTACTGACAAGAAGACAAAATTAGAAAAATTGCCACAAAAAAATAAAGAATAGAACATTTAAGAAGAGATGCAGCTTTAGCTTTTGTATTGGAAATCAATATTAAATTCATTTGTTCAAAGTATAACAGGTTATATAAAATGGTTGCAGTCCATAAGAAAATTCACCTACAATGGTCTTATGGCAAATTCCACCGAAAATCAGGATCAAAGTCCAGATAAAGAACAAGGAGACGAAGAGTCTTTGAAGAAACTCGAAGAGGCTATCAAGGAGAGTGATCCTGGTTTTCAAAAAGATTTAAATGAGTTGGCCGAAATTGCGGCAGAGAACCATAACTTCGAACTCGTTGATATCGATAAGATCATCGAAGAAGAAAAGCAGAGATCTTTAAAAGCTCGTATTAAAAAATTGATGGTTTGGATAAATGTTGGTTTATCAAAACTAGTTCAATATGTGAAGTGGAAGTTAACTTATTTTCTTAAAGAAGAAATACCCAAGTTAATAAAAAAGATTCAAGAAAAAATAAACTATTTTGTCACTGTTTTAAAAGAGCAGATCAGCAAAATAAAAAGCTTAAGTAAAACCCAAAAAATAGTTTTGGTAGTTTTATTGATTGGGCTTGGAACTCTAACTGCTTATTTCTTTAAAATGTTTAAAGGTGGTATCATTTCCAAAGAAGAAAAGCCATTTATTAATTCACTTGAAGAACTGTCTGAAAAGAAATATTTCTATAGTAAAGAAGATCTAGAAGATTTTTACTCATCGCCTAGATTTAATCAAAATTTAGTTTCGTTAAGGCGAGTGGTTGTTAATATTAAAAGATCAAAAAATTCGTCATCTAATCCAATGGGTGCTTTTGAGTTTTTCTTGCAAGGTAATTCTTCCGAGGTTCTCGTTGAGGTGAGTGACAGAGAGTCAGAAATTGTCGATTTATTTCAGAATGAAATTAGAGATTTTAGTTATGATGAGTTGGATTCTGTAGAAGGGAAAGCTAAACTTACTGAGGTCCTAAAGATGGCTATTAATCAAATTTTGGTACGTGGGAAGATTAATAAAATATATTTTAAAACATTTGTTTTAAAAAATTAACAAAGCCTCCTTGCTTTGTTGTTAGTTTTAACTAAAAATTTTTTATTTTTTCTTTAAATGATTTTACATCAATATCATAGTATTTAAGTCGATCGTGAAGCGTACTTTTGGGCATTCCAAGATCATTAGCAGTTAGTCTTTGATTTCCTTTATTAGCTGAAAGTCTTTTTAGAATCATTTGTTTTTCAATCTCTTTAATAACTGGAAGTGTACCTTCTGTCGAAGAGGGGTAGGTTTCTAGATTGGAATCTTTTTTAATGTTTTTATCTAAGAGTTTTTGTACTTTTAACTCATCGATTTGCTGAGCTGGAAATAAAGCACTGGCTCTAGCGATCAAGTTTTTTAGTTCTCTGATATTTCCTGGCCAAGAATATTTTTTTAACTGAGCAATTCCACTAAAATTAAAACGTACTCGATACAGGCGACAAAAATCCCCAAAAAGCACATCAAAGTCTTCCATACGATTAATTAAATCAGGTGGAGTAACTTGTATAACGTTTAAGCGGTAATAAAGGTCCAATCGAAAACTTCCTTCTTTTATTTTTTCAATCAAATTCTGATGTGTAGCAGCTATAATTCGCACATTAGTTTCGATAGTACGATCACTACCAACTGGTCTGATTTCATTATTTTCAAGAGCTCTTAGGAGCTTTGCCTGAAGAGCATAGCTAAGGTCTCCGATTTCATCTAAGAATAGTGTTCCACCTCTGGCTGATTCGAAAGCTCCTTTGCGATCTTGAATAGCCCCTGTGAAGCTTCCTTTCACGTGACCGAATAATTCAGATTCGACTAAGGTTTCTGTAAGGGCGGAGCAGTTGACGCATACTAAAGGTCCATCTTTTCTATAAGAACTTTCATGTATTGACTTTGCAATCACTTCTTTGCCTGTTCCTGAAGAACCTAGAATTAAGATAGGGAAGTCTGTTTTTGAACCAGAGGCCAGACTACTAAGTTCTTCATTCCAAACTAAGTTTTTACTTTTTAATGGAAATTGAGAAATTTCTTTAATATCTTGAAATTGAAATTCTAAATTTCCAAGTTTAATAATATCGTTGTGCTTGAGTTGACTTTCTTCAATACGTATTTCGTTAATCCAGCTACCATTTTGAGAGCGTAGATCTTTAAGGAATGGTATTTGATTTCTGAATTCAAAGCGTAAGTGTCTTGGTGAAATACTTTCGTCAATCAAATGAAAATGGCAACTAGAGTCTGATCCCAATGTCATAAAATCAACAACATCCATTGGTGGATGTTCAGTGTTAATACTTTTAAGAATATAGTTAGTGTTCATTTTTCCTCCTGGTTTGTGCGACTACTTTCATTTTCTTGCGATACTGCTTGATGTGAAAGTTTTTTATATTGGAATCATCAATAATGGTGCCAAGAGTTTTTTGTCTTTATCTCATTTGGTTAATAATGGGACAGTTAAAACAAGAGAATAGCTTCAAGATGAAATCTTACTTCCAAGAATTAGGAAAGAAAAGTAATGTCTCAGTTGACCCTGAAAAGAAAGAGTATTAATTAAAGCTATGACGTTTGTAAATTATATTAAAAGTGCTGTTTTTCCTAAAGATTTTCCTCAAACCAAATTAAGTGAAATAGCTTTTGCTGGCAGGTCTAATGCAGGAAAATCTTCCTTAATCAATTCTTTGGTTAATAGTAAAATAGCCAATGTCAGTAAAACTCCTGGTAAAACGAGGTTGTTAAGTTTTTTCAATTATAATGAGGAGTTTATGCTTGTAGATATGCCTGGTTATGGTTATGCAGCAAGGAGTGATTCTGAAGTAGATTCTTGGAGAGAAATGGTCGAAGGATATTTGAATCATTCAAAGAACCTACGTGCTATTATTTTAGTGATGGATATTCGTCGTGATTGGAATAGCGAGGAAGAGCAAATGAAGATGTACACGGATCACCTAGGAATTCCATTGATTTTAGCTCTAACAAAAGCAGATAAACTCTCTCGATCTCAGCAAATGCAAAGAATTGAAAAAATAAAAAAGAGTGCACAGCTGAAGTCTATTTTTGTTTGCTCTTCTTTAAAGAAAACAGGTCTTGAGGATCTTAAAGAACATTTAATAAAAAAAGTAATATAAACTCAGAAGTTTTGATTTGTTTTTCAAACTGCTACCTAAGGAAAAAATATGAAAGTGTATGGAGTTATTCCATCTAGATTAAAGGCTTCGCGTTTTCCGAATAAACCTTTAGCTCAAATTGCAGGAAAAAGTATGATTCAGAGAGTTGTAGAAAACTCTTTGAAAGCAAAGAAACTAGCAGGGTTAATAGTTGCAACAGATAGTGAAGAAATTAAGAACGAGTTGAGGTCGCTGCCAGTCGATGTGGTTATGACTGATTCAGATTTACCATCAGGCACAGATAGGGTTTATGCAGCAATCAAACATATAGAAACAGATGCAGTTATTAATATTCAAGGCGATGAGCCACTAATTCATCCAGAGGTGATAGATCAGTTAGTTGACAGTTTTACTCAATATCCAGGTATTGATATGGTGACGATGGGGCAGGAAATCACACACTTAGAGGATTTGATTTCGTTTCATTTGGTAAAAGTGATTTGCAATAAACAGCAAGAAGCAATTTATTTTAGTCGGTTTGCAATTCCCTACTCTAGAGTAAATCATAATCAGTTAAAATTTCCCTTGAAAGGCTGTTTAAAACATATTGGACTTTATGGTTACACTTTTTCTTTTTTAAAGCAGTTGTGTCATACAGCTCCGGTTGAATTAGAGTTAGGGGAAAGTTTAGAGCAATTACGCGCTATTTATTTGGGAGCCAAGATAAAAGTTATAAAAACAAATCATTTTTTTCTAGGAGTCGACGTTCCAGAGGATATACAAAAAGTAGAAAAATGGTTAGACTCATTTCATGGCAAAAACTAATTCAAAAAATAAGCAGGTGTTTTCAGCGAAGAAACTCTCTTCAAATGGTCGAACTAAAAAATCTACAAAAATTTCCACAAAAAAAGAACTGCAACAAAAATTTATTTTTGTTACGGGGGGGGTTGTTTCCTCTATAGGAAAAGGTTTAGCCGCGGCTAGCCTGGGAGCCTTGTTAGAGGCTCGAGGAATTGGTGTTACGATTATGAAATTCGATCCTTATTTAAATGTTGATCCGGGAACTATGTCGCCTTTTCAGCATGGTGAAGTCTATGTTACCGAGGACGGTGCTGAAACTGATTTAGATCTTGGGCATTACGAACGCTTTACTTCAGCGGTTATGACTCGATCAAACTCAGTTACTGCTGGGCAAATTTATGATACGGTCATTCAAAGAGAAAGAAAGGGAGATTTCCTTGGTGGAACGGTTCAAGTAATCCCTCATATTACAGATGAAATCAAACAGCGCGTTTGGGATTGTGCTCAAGGTGCCGAGGTGATTATCGTCGAAATTGGTGGAACTGTTGGTGATATTGAAGGTCAACCTTTTTTAGAAGCTATTAGGCAATTACGACACGAAATGGGTAAGAATAACTCTGTTCTAGTACATGTGACTTATGTGCCATACATTCAAGCAGCTGGAGAGTTAAAGAGCAAGCCGACACAACATTCGGTCAAGGAACTTAGAGAAATTGGACTTCAGCCTGATTTTTTGATTTGCCGAAGTGAAAAAAGTATTGATGCAGCTACAAAAGCAAAGATTGGATTATTTTGCTCTGTAGATGAAGAAAATGTAATTGCGGCTCAAGACTCTTCAACTATTTATGAAGTACCGTTGGCTTTACATAAAGAGAAATTAGACGATCTGATTATTAAACAACTCGAGCTTAAAACTTCAGCTTTGCGTTTGCATGGATGGAATAAAATTGTAAGTGTAATTAAGCATCCAAAATTGAAAGTTCGCATTGGCGTTGTTGGTAAATACGTTGATCTTAAAGAGAGTTATAAGTCTTTGAATGAAGCTATTATTCATGGGGGAATCGCAAATAACGTTTATGTTGATATTGTTTATGTCGATTCAGAGAAGTTAACAGATAAAAATGTATCCCAAGCGTTGATTGATGTTGATGGAATTTTGGTACCTGGCGGTTTTGGCACCAGGGGAGTTGAGGGCAAATTATCTGCAATAAAATATGCTCGAGAGCGACAAATTCCTTTTTTTGGAATTTGCTTGGGAATGCAATTAGCAACTATCGAGTTTGCAAGAAATGTTTGTGGTATTAAAGAAGCCACATCTAGAGAATTTGTTAAAGATAGTCAAAGACATGGACAATTTGTAATTGATTTTATGGATGAGCAGAAAAATCAATCCCAAAAAGGTGGGACTATGCGTTTAGGGGCTTATCCATGTGATATTTCACCTCGTACCAAAGCCTTTCAAGTGTATAAAAGTCCAAGAATTTTTGAAAGGCATCGTCATCGCTATGAGTTTAATAATAAGTTCAAAGACTTATTACAAAAAAAAGGTTTTGTAACTTCAGGTGTATGTAAGGATAGAAATCTTGTTGAAATTATTGAGTTACCAGATCACCCGTGGTTTGTAGGAGTTCAATTTCATCCTGAATTTAAGTCTAAACCTTTGGCACCTCATCCTTTGTTTGTTAATTTTATCAAAGCTAGCTTAGATAAACTGAGTCCTAGAAAAACAAAGTCCTTTGTAAAAGTGGAGAGTGAAGTTGATAAATTCCATCTTAGAACAAGCTAAAGAAGTCTTAGAAATTGAAGCTCAAGCATTGCTGGCGTGTAAAAACTTTATAGATCAAGAGTTTGTTGACGCTGTTAATATAATTGTGAGCTGTAAAGGTAAGTTGGTTGTTACTGGAATTGGAAAGTCAGGCCAGATTGCTAGAAAAATATCTAGCACTTTTTCTTCTACAGGAACACCATCAGTCTACTTGCATCCGGCAGAAAGTTCTCATGGTGATCTTGGAATTATTGGTGCCGAAGATGTTATTCTTGCCTTATCTTATGGAGGGGATCGGCAC
>JABWCN010000031.1 GCA_013359135.1 Pseudobdellovibrionaceae bacterium
CAAATAGAAAACAAAAAAACCTTGAAGATCGATTGAAAAATATGCAATAAATTCTCTTAAAAATTAAACCAAAAAGTCCGAACTAAAAAAAGCTAGACAGAAAAAATAGTCCAAGCAATCAGATAGGTTTTAAGCGATGGAGTTAGTTGCTTGAGTGACCAATTTGTTTTTGTATTAGCAACACGGGGTAAAGGATGTTTTTGTTCTTTTATGGTCATTGCCATCGCAACAGAGAGAAGACCTGGAATCAATGCAAAAAAATATAAACTTCTAAGTTGCAGGGTAGTTAAGGAAAGTAAGGTAATTGTAAGTAGGGGACCAACGGCGGCACCTAAAGTGTCCATTGATCTGTGCCAACCAAAAGCGGATCCTCTTTGAGAGGGAGATACAACATCAGCTATCAGTGCATCCCGAGGCGATGATCGCAAACCCTTTCCTGTTCGATCTAGAACTCTGAGAAAAAGTACTTGAAACCAACTAGTTGAGATTCCTATAAATGGCTTAGAAATACCTCCAAGCAGGTAACCTAAAATAATGAAAGGTTTTCGTTTTGAAAGTCGATCTGACCAAACCCCAGAATATGTTTTTAGTAAACTAGCGATGGCTTCGGCTGTGCCTTCGATAATTCCTAGGGAGCTCATCGAAGCTCCTAGGATAGTTGTTAAAAAGATCGGTGTGATGGGATAAAGCATTTCACTGGCAACGTCGGCAAAAAATGAAACCACGCCAAGTTTTTTAACCGTAGGATCTAAGTTTTTAAAATCACTGTCATTCAAATGGAATCGCAATTAATTTGAAAACTTTTGATCAGCCACTTTTCTAGTCGCTTCAATCAAGGTTTGGTAAATATCTTGAATGTATTCTTTTTCTAGCCCTTTAGTGTTAGTGGTGGCATTGGCTAAAATGACTTCTTCTCTGTTGGGGCAGAAGAAAGGCATTCCTTCAATTTTTTTGATTTCTCTGACTTGATAAACTAAAGTTAAACGCTCTTTAAGAAGCTCAACTATTTTGTCATCAATTAAATTGATTTGAGTTCTAAGTGTTTGAATCTCGTTATCGTAGTTAGCGATGTCGTTGAAAAGAGTTGTTTTCATGGTTTGCTCCTGAACCTTATCAGAGAAGGCTGATAAGGGAATGGGGTTCGATTTTCATCATATCACAGTCTAAGGATAAAAGATATTCTCCAGCGCCACCATGAGCGGCATCAGTATTTTCATTTTTAGAAGTTACGATTTTTGTTACTTTCCCATGATGATTATTTTTGGGACCGATGATCTCGACTAGATCTCCTACTCTAATTTTATTTCTTACGCTGACTTTAACTTGATTTGGTTCACTTTCGCCGACAACTAGTCCAGCAAATTTCTGAGTAAACTCTCTAGAGGTCGAGTGTTTGTAATTTTGAGCTTCATGCGAGGGCTGTCCCATTAGAAAACCTTTGTGGTAGCCACGATTGGCAACTTTATTAATTTCGTCTAATAACTGGACGTTGAAAGGTTTACCGTCTTGTAAATCATCAATTGCTTGGCGGTAAATTTTTGCCACGTGAGCTGCATAATGCACTGATTTGGTTCTGCCTTCGACTTTGAACGAAATCACTCCGGCCTCTTTGAGTTCGGCCAGGTTTTCAAGAAGGCAAAGGTCTTTTGCATTCATGATGTAGGTACCATTTTCATCCTCATCAATTTGGTAGAACTGACCAGGATCCCTAAGATCTTCAAGATAGTACTCAGTTTGATTTTTTACTTTTTCAGGATCATAGGCATGAACGTTATAGCCATATCGACAAGAGTTATCACAAACACCTTGATTGGCATCCCTATAGCTCATGTAGTGTGAAAGTAAGCAACGTCCAGAGTAGGCGATGCAGATAGACCCATGCACAAATGCTTCTAACTCCATATCAGGAACTTTGTCCTTAATTTCTTTGATCTCGCTGACTCGGAGCTCGCGACTAAGAATTATCCTTGAAACTCCGATAGACTGCCAGAACTTGACACTTTGCCAATTCATGCAATTGGCTTGAACCGAAAGATGAATGGGCATTTCTGGATACTTCTCTTTAACCATAGAGATGAGACCAGGATCACTCATAATCATCGCATCAGCATTAAGTTCCATCCATTTAGGTAGAGCTTCAGTAAAGGGTTTAAGCTTTAGGTTTCTAGCAAAAATATTTGCAGTCAGATAGACCTTGCGATTTCTTTGGTGAGCAAATTCAATTCCTTTTTTAAGATCTTCAAAGTTAAATTCATTTTCACGGGCTCTTAGGCTAAAAAAGGGGACTCCTGCATAGACGGCATCAGCTCCGTAAAGCAATGCATATTCTAATTTTTCAAGTGAACCCGCGGGCATCAGTAATTCCATTAAAACTCCTCGAGAAAAACTCATATTTTATTTATAAGGATTAAATCTGAGATTCATAAGAAATAAAAACTCAAATTTAGGGTTTTTCCTCATAACATTTTTGAGGAAAAAAAAATAGGAAGATTTTAGAAATATGAAGAAACTCCAAAGTTTAAGCGGCTTTTTTTTCTTTGCTAGCTGAAGTTTCTGGAGGATCAACAGGGGAAGATGCGGACTCTATAAACTCAGGGAGTATGAGAACAAACCGCGTGTGCTCACCACTCATGTCCAGACCAAGTTCACCTTGATGCGAACGAGCTATATTTTGAGAAATCATCAAACCAAGTCCTGTGCCCTTACCAACTTCTTTGGTAGTGAAAAACGGAACAAAGAGATTTTCAGCAACACTTGCAGGAATTTTTGGACCACTATTTTCAACAGTGATTTTAATTTTCTGTGGTTCGATTTTGAAGCTGGTGATTTTGATCCACGGGTCTGTTGTTGTTTTTAACTCATCAGCTGCATTATTTAAGAGATTAAGCAAAATTTGCGAGATTTGAAAGCCTCGGGCTGGAACATAGAGGTCTTCTTGACCGTATTCCAAGATTAATTTTAGTCCTTGATTTTTGATTCTTTCATGGCAGAGATCAAGTGTAGCATCGACAATTTCTCTTATGTTTTCTTTTTTAAAAGGATCTTGAGATTCATCTCTTGCATAAGCTCTTAGTGATTTTATAATTTTAGCAATACGATCAACAGTATTTTCGATTTTTTTTACATTTTCCTTAGCTTTATCGAAATTTTTTAATTCTATAAATTTAGGTAAACTGTAGGAGAGGCCTTTGATAATAGCTAGTGGGTTATTGATTTCATGAGCAATTCCTGTTGCCATTTGTCCTAGGGCTGCAAACTTACTATTTTTATTACTTTCGGCAAGGGACATCTTAAGTTTTTCTAACATCAAGTTGTAACCATTAATCAACGAAATAAATTCTGTTGAAAACTTATCATTCATTGGGATTTTTTCAAAATGTCCATCAGCCAGTTTTTTCATATATAGCGACAAAGATTCTAAGGGAGTTAAAAGGTTATGGATGAGTTTATGAGAAATGAAAAAGAGAAAGCTTAAAAAGAGCATTCCCAAAATAATTATATTTGAAAACAAATCTTTAAATGGTCTAACCACTTCCTGAGTATCAATTTTAGTCAAAATTTTCCAATTAAATTGCTCATTGTAGTAACTAATAGGGAAGCTAGATTCAATTATAAGGTTTTGGCTGGAGTTATAAAAAGAACTCGAGTCGTTAATTTTTTTTGCAGTTAAACTCGCTATGTTAATAGAGTCTGCATCGTGATGATTTTGAAAGATAATTTTATCATCAGAAGTTCTTAGCTCAATTTTAGGTTTAATGAACTTTAATATTTCTGACTCTGGTAGATCTATAGCATCGGAAGCTTTATCGATAGGGATATTTGATATCAGAATGTACTTAACATTGTTATTCTGATCCTTTATGGGCGAGAAAATTTGTATTTTTCCTTTATGGTAGGACGAGTTTATACTAAGTTTAATTTCGCGATTTTTTTCTGTGAAAATTTTCTCAATAACATCTCTTGGTTCATAGACTTCATTAAGGTCAAGCTGGCTGGTATGAAGTCTGCGAATTCGATTTTGATCAATGAGTTCAAATGACTCATAGTTTTTATAAGCATTCCTAATTTTAAGTAATTCTTTATTAATTTCATTATAAGACTTAATGTCTTGAAAGTACTTCTGCTGTTCGATAATTTCAATATCTGAAAGTTTCTCATTGAAAAAACTTTGAATATTCTTTTTAATTGCTTGTTGGTTATCAGCAATAAGTTGGATAAATATTTTTTCAATAAGTTCTTCTGATTTTTTATAAATTGAGATCCCAACAATCGAAGTTGTTAGACAGATACATACAATTAGAAATATGAAAACTTTACTTCTTAATTTCATTTGTTTTCTTTTTCTGTAAAGCTTGATCAATAAAGGTTTGATCTAAAATTTCTGTCACTGCCACTTTAGTTCTAATCTGTCCCCGCTGAGTAAAGAAGTTTGAAATTTCACGACTCCAATAAGTTAGTCCTTCATTAGATTCGGATTTAAAGAGCTCTTGATTTTTTTCAAGATTCAAGAATTCAACGCCGGTCTTTATACTGGAGTCAATATTTTCTATACTGGTATTAAAGAAAAGAGCTAGATAATTTTTTTGAGAAAGATTCAAGGTTTTGATGTTAGCGACATACTGGTCTATTAGGAATAAAATTTCACTTACACTTTCTGGTTGACGTTGAAGAATTTCCTCAGTGGCCATGAGTCCATCAGTGATCATTCCTTTAAGTTCATAGGCATTGGCCAAAATTTTATATCCTTTGGCTAAAGCTTTAGCAGTTTCAGGATCCCACGTATGTCCAGCACTGATGGTTTTATTGTCTAGTTGCTCAGTGACTTGATCAAAAGGGAAAACTTTGAATGAGACTTTAGATTCAGGGATTTTTTTTCTTTCGAGCATGCGTAAGATAAAAAATTCAGAAAAAGAGTTGATATCAGTGATGCTAATTTTTTTTCCAATAAGATCATTGAAAGATTTAATTTTTTTATCGACAACAAGCACATCCGATTTAGAGAAATCAGCGGCATAGATATACTTTATTTTTTTTCCATTGCCTCTGATTAGCAAATGATCAGCAAAAACTCCAAAACAAAGATCCACTTTCCCCGATTCAATGAAGGAATTGAGTTCAAAATTATCTTTTCCTTTGACGATTTCTATTTGGTAACTCGTTTTTTGGAAGACCCCATCATGAATAGCAAGCATTAAGGGGTAAAAACCTGGCCAGTCCATGATGCCAATTCTAATTACTGGTTTTGGCTTACTTCTAAGTTCTTCCTTTTTAGGCTCACAAGAGCATAAGAACCAAAGTGTTGTTAAAATAAAGCATTGTAAAAAAAGTGTTTTCAACATCTGCATCCCTATCGGATAGCTTTTTTCTCACATTAATAAATTGTTAAAAGGGAATAGAAAGTTTTTTTGAGTTTTTTGACTCCTGAAAAATAGTTTTAAATTGAGACTTTTTTGTCTTAAAATTCTACAAAAAAAAGATTTCCTAATTGACTCGAATATTTACTCTGGACTTAGGTCTGAAGCTTATATATATACTTTTTATTAACAAAAAATGAAGACAGATAGGCGAGGTAACTTGTGTTTATTAATGGCAAAACTCTTGATTTAAACCAACTGATAACAATGGTAAGGCCGCAAAGCTCAACTCAGGTGACAGTCCTACTCTCTTCAGATGCAAAAGAAAGAATGCTGACTTCAAGAAACTACATTGAGAAGAGAATATCTCAAGGTGAAGTGATGTATGGAGTTAATACAGGATTTGGTGCTTTTTCTAGCGTAAGAATTAGCGATTCTGAAATTGAAGCTCTGCAAAGAAATTTGATTCGTTCCCATTCCGTTGGTGTGGGTGATTATTTTACTAAAGAACAGAGTAGAGCCATGATGTTACTCAGGGCTAATGCTTTGGCTACAGGAAGAAGTGGAATTAGACCTCAAGTGGTTGAGAAAATTTTAGAGTTTTATAATAATGATATAATTCCAGCCATTCCTTGCCAAGGGAGTGTGGGAGCTAGTGGTGATTTAGCTCCTTTGTCACATTTAGCATTAGCTCTGATTGGTGAAGGCGAAGTGTGGACTGCAGATGCAACTCAAGTTATCCCTGTAGAAAAAATGTTACTTGCTAAAAATGTCAGTCCACTAGTGCTTAAGGCAAAAGAAGGATTATCTTTGATTAATGGTTGTCAAGTTATGACAGCTATCGGTCTTTTAAACTGTTTTAAAGCCCGTGACTTAGTTAAATTGATGGATGTTGCTGGAGCTATGTCATTAGAGGCACTACGCGGGAGTCGTAAAGCCTTTGACCCCTTAATTTCTGCGACAAGGCAACATCCTGGGGAGGCTAAAACTGCCAGAAATTTGATGAAAATTTTAACTGAAAGTAGTGGAATCTCAGAGAGCCATGCCCATTGTAACAAGGTTCAAGACGCTTATTCTTTAAGATGTATGCCCGCAGTTCATGGAGCGGTTAAAGATACTCTTAATCAGGTGATAAAAACTTTAGAGATAGAAGCTAATTCTTCAACTGACAATCCGTTAGTGTTTGCAGAAGAGAATAAAATTTTATCCTGTGGAAACTTTCATGGAATGCCAGTGGCCTTTGCTATGGATTATTTGGGTATTGCCTTGTCTAGTTTTGCCTCTATAAGTGAGTGTCGCATTGCTAAACTTATAAATCCTGCAATGTCAGATTTACCTGCTTTTTTGGCAAAAAATGGAGGCCTTCACTCTGGTCACATGATCGTTCAGGTCGCGGCAGCTTCTTTAGTTTCAGAAAATAAAGTCTTAGCTCATCCTGCAAGCGTAGATACCATACCTACCTCGGCTGAAAAAGAAGATCACGTCTCTATGGGAACTATAGCTGCAAGAAAAGCAGAAAAAATTATCAAAAATGTTCAAAATGTTTTAGCTATGGAGTTTTTGTCTTCAACTCAAGGCCTTGATCTTTTAAATCCGTTGAAAACCTCAAGTCCCTTAGAAAAAGTTAAAGCACTTATTCGAACTGAAGTTCCTTTTGCTGATGTTGATAGAATTTTCTTTAAAGACATCAATGCTATTTCCTCTATGATAGATTCAAGAAAAATAATTCAAGTAATAGAGAAAGAAATCGGGGAGCTGGAATTTTAGCCCGCCAAAACTGTCACATTGTCTAAATCTCTACAGGTGAATAAAATCCAGGATTGAGTTAACTTCTGACATTGTTTATCTACAATGATAATTAATTAGAAGAGGAAGTTATGAATAAAAAACGATACTGGTTATTTTTTTTATTTGGAATTAATTTGATCTCTTTTAAGGTTTTGGCGTTTGATCTTTCAGAACAATTTAAGAATGCCAGTATTTTATTTGCCATAGAAGTTGGTCCAAAAACTTCAACCCTTGAGAGTAAGCAGCTTAGGGCCTTTACTTCTGATGGTTGCAGTCTAAGTCCTAATTCTTTTTTTGAAAGTCAAATTGCTTCCTGTTGTCAGTTTCACGATGTGGCTTATTGGCTTGGTGGCACAGAAGAGATGAAAAACGATGCTGATCAAGAACTGGCTAGTTGTATTAAATCCAAAGTGAGTCAAGAGTATGGAGACATTCCAGCAAAGATAGTCTCAAAGAGTTACAAGTTGGGAGTTGACGTTGGAGGAAGTAATAAGATGCCTAGCACTTATCGTTGGGGATATGGCTGGAATTATCTCCGCCCCTATGAGCCATTAAAAGCATGGGAGATACAGGAAGCCGAAAGACTTTACGGCAAAAATTTAGAAATTTTAAAAGCGAAAATTGAGAAAAATCAAATACCATTATTTTTTCAATTACTTGTTTTTGATGGAGGTCTACTTCCTATTTCTACGGCAGATAGAATCGTTTATTTTCATTTGCAAGAACACTTAGTTAAAAATCATTTTGTGAACGGAGTTTCTATAGTTTCACTTCCAGAGTTTAATAGGACTCAGTATCAACTACAGCTGACTGAGTGTCCGAAGAAAATCATTTATCACTTTAATGAAAAAGTGCTAGCTTCTTTTTCCACAGTACAAGAGGCTAATATTTTAAAACAGAATCTTTCTACAATAGTTGAAAACGTTGATGACCCAGGAAATTGTTTGTCATCTGACTCCAAACCTTGATTTTGCTTAAAAGGTAGTTATATGATGCCCCTTATTTGGAGGGGTATATATGAATAAAAGCTCAAGGCTTGTTAAAGCACCAACGGGAAAAAACTTAGTTTGTAAGGGATGGCAGCAAGAGGCTGCCTACAGAATGATTCAAAATAATTTAGATCCCAGTGTGGCTGAGCACCCTGAACAGTTAATTGTTTATGGAGGGATTGGAAAAGCGGCTAGAAACTGGGAATCCTTTGATAAAATATTGTCTGCGCTTAAAGAGCTTGAGAATAATGAAACACTTTTAGTGCAATCAGGAAAACCAATTGGCGTTGTAAAAACCCACGATGACGCGCCAAGGGTTTTATTGGCTAATTCCAACCTTGTTCCTAAGTGGGCGACATGGGAGCATTTTCATGAGCTCGATAAAAAAGGTCTGATGATGTTTGGACAAATGACCGCGGGAAGCTGGATTTACATTGGTACTCAAGGAATTATTCAAGGAACTTATGAAACTTTTGTAGAAGCAGGACGACAGCATTTTGGCGGTGATCTTTCTGGAAAAGTGATTTTAACAGCTGGTCTTGGGGGAATGGGTGGGGCTCAACCATTAGCAGGTGTTTTTGCGGGTGCTATTGTTCTAGCTGTGGAAGTGGATCCTACACGCATCCAAAAAAGACTTGAAACTAAATATATCGATGAAGTTGCTGAGAATCTAGAAGACGCATTGAAAAGAGTCAGAAAATATCAACAAACTAAAGAAGCCAAATCAATTGCTGTTTGTGGGAATATGGCGACGGTGATTCATCAATTGATTGAACTGAATTTTATTCCTGATTTGTTAACTGATCAAACTTCGGCCCATGATCCCTTGGTAGGTTATATTCCTGAGGGACTGAATCTCATGGAAGCAGCTGAGCTCAGATCAAAAGATCAAAAAAACTATTTGGAAAGAGCCTATCAGAGTATGGCAAAGCATGTTTTAGGTATGTTGGAAATGAAAAAGAGGGGCGCTATTACATTTGATTATGGTAATAATTTAAGGGCCAGAGCTTTTGAAGCTGGAGTAAAAAATGCTTTTGATTTTCCTGGATTTGTTCCAGCCTATATAAGACCTCTTTTTTGTAAAGGGAGTGGACCGTTTCGTTGGGTGGCTTTATCAGGAGATCCCAATGATATCAAAGTGACGGATGAGGCTCTTAAAAAACTATTCCCTCATAAAAAGCATTTATTAAAATGGTTGGAAATGGCAGAAGAAAGAATTGCTTTTCAAGGATTACCCGCGCGTATTTGTTGGCTTGAGTATGGTGAACGAGCTAAAGCTGGTTTGTTGTTTAATCAATTAGTGAAAGAAGGAAAAGTTTCAGCACCTTTAGTTATTGGTAGAGACCATTTAGATTGTGGAAGTGTGGCCTCACCAAACCGAGAAACCGAGGCTATGAAAGATGGGAGTGATGCGGTTTCCGATTGGCCCCTATTGAATGCTATGGGTAATGTTGCTTGTGGTTCTACCTGGGTGAGCTTACATCATGGTGGCGGTGTTGGTATGGGTTACAGTCAACACTCTGGACAGGTGATTGTCGCTGATGGGACTGAATCAGCAGCTAAAAGACTTGAAAGAGTTCTCACCTTTGATCCAGCCATGGGAATTTTTAGACATTTAGATGCGGGGTACGAAGAAGCTAAACAAGTAGCCATAGAACGTGGTGTTCATAGTCTTTGGTTAAAATAATAATATCAACAGCAAAGGATTTTCCCATGGGTGAAAAAAAAGAGTTTCCATTAAAATATATCGTCATGGGATTTCCAATCCTACTAAGTCTTTTTGCAGGAATTCCAGCTTTGATTGCTATAAGAACAAACGATGCTTCTTATCAAAAGTCGGCAAGAGTGGCAGAAGCAAAGGTACAGTTAAAAGAGATTGTAGATTTAGTTTTGCAACAGCCTGTTTTAAATGTCGATCTAGTGGCTTTGGGTTATCGTCCTGAAGGGAAATTAGCTAATGTCTATGGGCTCAATCCAAAATGTTTTCCTAAGTTTAAAAATACGCATTTGATTGAAGTTAGTAAATTGAAGCAACCATTGCCTTTGTTTAAATGGGAAAGTGCTGTTCAAAAAAATTTAAATTTTATTGAAGAAAAACTGCTAGCTCAACCTTGTAATCATGAGGGAAAAGTGTTGATTTATGCTTTCTATGTTGAAGAAAACGAACTTAAACCAACTGATTTAATGATCAAAGGTTGGAGCATGGATTTAGAACATAAAATGGAAGAGTTAAAATAAGCAACTGCACCTTAAGGAGAGTTCATTATGAAGTGGGTGATGAAAATCTATAATCTACTTGAAAAAGGTATAGTGATATTAAGTTTTCTATTTTTGACGGCTTGTGTGCACCAATTTTTTGTGATGGATCGAGACAGGTTGCCAGCGAGCAGTGACAAGTCACAAAATGATTTTATCTTTATCGAAGATTCAATGACTCCTGACCTGAAGTCTTTAGAGGATATTCTCCGCTCTAGAATTATTCCTTTGGACCGAGATATGATTACATTCAACTATCAGTCAGGAGAGTCCTTTACTCCTCAATCACTCAGCGAAGTTAAGATGCGTTTGACAAATGGCTGGGCAGAAAGATACTTCAATCCGCGAGCTATTGAAGTTGACATGGGCCCCGGTCAATACGTTGCTATGGACCCGTTTAGCTCACGGTGGTATGGGCGTGAAAAACCTCAGCTATACGTTATCACAATCGCTAAGGGCACGCTTATTTTAGATGTGACGAGAGATTATAAGGAAACAGAGAGAGCCACCTTAGAAATGATGTACAAAAAATTAAACTGTGCAAAGCCTCCCGAAGAAGGTGGGGTAATATCTACTAGTCGAAGTCTCCCTATGGATTTCAACGATATGATTGGTCGACTCCGAACGAGCGCTTCAGAGAATTGTAGGAGATTAATCATTCGTGCGGCTCAGGATCTGGGAATTCAAGCAATTCTATATGGTTTAGAAAGTGTAGGTACACTAGCTGAATGTCGTAGGTCTCGTAACCAAGCTATTGATCTGATCCGTCATGAAGCAATTCGTATTGAAGATATTGCCTACTATGATGAGAAAGTGAAATTCGAAGGTAAACCGCTCGCTGACAAAATCGCACGCCTTTATAGGGAGTCAACTCTGGATCCTGAATTTCGGAAGAAATATAAACCAAGATCAATCAAAATTCTCGGTAGTCTCGACGGATACACATTGGATGATTCGATATACGCATCGTGGAAGCGCAGTTACATCTATCGCTGCGGTCCTCAGTGGTTTTCAGAGAATAAAGACGAATTTATTGATTTAATTGAATTTGTTAGCTCGGCGTACAGCGATCTCAATATTCTTGAGAATTTGGCAGCGGTCAACGATGCTTTTGTAAAACGGTTTTCTGGCTCAGTTTCAGGACGTAGACTAGATTTCGAACCGTCGCGCATGAATGAAATCGAAAAATTGCAATTTACTGCAGATAGTAATATTACCGGGTTAGATTTCACAGAATGGAAGAAGAGGGTGGATTTGCCAGACGATTCAGTGCGCGATTTGGTAACTTATGTAAAGCAAATTAAAATTCCATTAAATAGCGATCGACGTGGAGTCATTGCCAATTTTTATCTTCATTCTGATATGAAATTGTCTCGATCACGTCTTAATTCCTGGATCTTTGCCATGAATGGTATTCCATTTTTAAATGGTCCATTACCTCAGAAGTCAGATTCTAAAAATAAAATCGATCGGCTCGTGCAAGCCAACCGCGATATTTACAAACGGCTTTTAAATCGGTGTTTAGCTATATACTCTGATCTGCGACTGAGTGATTTAGAAATTCAAGAAGGTCCATGTGGTATTCGACCCCGTTACACGGAAGTTCATTAGACCAACCAAGATTAAAAGTAAAATTGAATTCCTGTTTTGATGCCATTGATTTTGGTTTCCGAAGGCAGTAAGGGGGAAGCTAAAGACGTAGAATCTACGGTTTGAGTATCGCTATACCATTCACCAAAGACACGGAGTATTTTAAAGTCAATAAAGATAGAATAAGAAACCAGTTTTCCTGTGACTTTGCCAAGAGTCTGATCTTCATAGGGTTGATAGGCCCTGTAAAAAGAATTCACTCCAAAGTAGGGTGTTAAATAAATTTGTAGTGAGATCTGTCCAAGGGTGTTGCGGATGAGAAAACTCTGAGTGTCAGTTGTTATTTTTCTGGTTCGTTGTCCTAAATGAATTTGTAAGGAGGTGTTTTGAATGGAGTTTCCCAGGAGTCTGAGGTTTAGTAAACCACTTAAGTCATAAGAATTTTCAGGAGTTTTGTTGTCGTACTCAATGCCGATGCCGAAGTTTTTTGCATAAGCCAAACTTTGAAAACTGTAAATGGTTTGCTTTTGTAAAGGTGTTTCTGTCGCTATTTTTTCATAATTATTATTAGCAGCTCCAAGCATAAACTCGTAAGGAGATGGCGAGTTCATTGCTAACCACATATCCATAAGTTTACTTTTTTCTTTTTGAGCAAGCCACTCTGATAGGGTCCAGCGGCTGGCAGCTCTTTTTTGTGCCTTTTCTAAAAAGTTTGAATTTGAAGAAGAGGAAGACGCTTGGTTCGATCCTGCCAAGCTATTCACCCCTAAGAGGTGAAATAAACTTAGGAGTCCAATCCAAAGGTTGAGGCTTAAATGAGTTTTTATTTTAACTTTTTCTAGCAACATAGAACCATTGTAACAGATGAGTCTGATCTCTTTGAAATATTTAATCGAATTTTTCAATCGACTGAGACTGAATGTTGCCTCTACGCATCACTTCCTATTAAAAAAAACATTCCTATATTGCTTATAAGCCTCGATCTGAATCATAATGAGAAAAATTTAAGTTTCATTTTATTTACTATTCAGGAGATAACCTTTGGATTCTTTAAAATACTATGTTCATGATTTAAGTCCTTTCGCTATTCACTTTACTGGAAACTTGGGAATCAGATGGTACGGACTTAGTTACATGATAGGATTTATTGCTTCCTATTTTTTAATTAAATGGTTGGCTGAAAAACAAAAGTTAGGTTTGTCAGGTGAGATGGTCAGTGATTTTGTAACTTATTGTGCTGTTGGTACTATGCTTGGTGGGCGTCTTGGGTATTGTTTGTTTTATTCGCCAGATTTATTTTTAAAGTTTAAACCTGATTTTCCTTTCTGGGGAGTTTTTGCTGTGAATGAAGGAGGAATGGCCTCCCATGGCGGAATGATTGGAGTGGTGTTAGCTTGTTTTGTGTTTGCACACAGAAAAGGTTTAAGTACTCTTTATTTATTAGATTTAGTTTGTTTGTGTGGGCCTGTAGGTATCTTCTTTGGAAGAATTGCTAATTTTATTAATGGCGAGTTAGTAGGTAGACCAATTCAATCGGCAGTGTCTTGGGCTGTAAAATTTCCAGCAGACATGTTAGGTTGGTCCTACGGTGATCAAGATAAATTTCAAGCTTTGACTGAAGCTTATGTGAAATTAGGTGGTAGTAAGGATCAATGGTTAAGTTGGATAGATAAGATGAAAGTGGAAAGCACAGCTAGGGACTCAATCAACCACTTCTTGTATCAAGCTATTGAGGCTATTCAAGGGGGTAATAAAGAGGTCGCTGCTATAGTAGAACCTTTATTAGCTCCAAGACATCCTTCGCAATTGTATGCAGCTCTTTTAGAAGGACTATTTTTATTTGTAGTATTATTTTTATTTTGGAGAACACCCAAAAAATTTGGAACTGTAGCGGCCATGTTTGGAATGATGTATTCTATTGTCAGAGTTGTCGATGAGTTTTTTAGAATGCCAGATGCTCATATTGGATATCAATTGTTTGATTTAACCAGAGGCCAGTGGCTGAGTATTGCAATGGCTGTCATTGCTCTGGCTTTAGGAATTGTTTGGCAGAGAACAGGAACCATGATGAGTCCTGGTTGGGGCAAAGTTCAATCCCTAAAGCTCAGCAGAAAGTAGCTTCTAAAAACTACCAAATGGAAATACGGTCCGAATCAGAAAGAGTCATTGCCTGACCTGCTTTGCAAGAAAAGGCTTCCTGGAATCCAGGTTGGTGCTTAACCTGTTCATTGATTCTAGCCCAACCTAAAGCATGTGGATCTGTTTTTAATTTTTTCTCGATAACACCTGGTCTTGCAACTTCACACCAAGTTCTTGCATAGGCGATAAAGAATTTTTGTTTCTCTTCTTTATTTCCTTGTTTGTCTCCGAAAGCTGCTTGGTAAGCAAAACTTAAACCCACAAGATCGGCCACATTTTCACCAAGAGTCAGTTTGCCATTGTGACCAATTTTTTCAAACTGATTGACCATTCTTTCACCACGCTTTTGAAACTCAGCAAGATCTTTCATGCTCATCCACTGATTTAGTTTTCCTTTTTCATCAAATTTAGAACCTTGATCATCAATACCATGACCAAGTTCATGGCCCATAACTGCACCCACAGCTCCTAGGTTTTCATAAAGACTTCCATTGGCATCGAAAAAAGGAAACTGTAGAATTCCCATGGGCATAACAAATTTATTTTCAGTTGGGGAATAGTAAGCATTGATAGTTAAAGGTCCCATAGCCCAGGCATCTTTATTAACAGGTTCTCCCATTTCTTTGAGAACTTTTTGTAACTGAGCTACGCGTAGAAGGCGGGTGTTTTCGATAGGATTTTTTGCAGAGTATTTTTGAATAGGATTGAAATTCCATTCTTTATCATTGGTTGGAGCGATAATTTGTAGACGACAATCTTTGATTTTGGCCTGGGCTGTTTTTTTGGAATCTTTTGAAAGCCATTTGTTTTTATCAATTCCATTCAAGATCGAACTTCTAATTTTTTCAGAAATTTCAACCATTTTATCTTTGGGGAAATTGGGAAATAATCTGTCCATTAATACTTCATCAACTTCTTTTTCAAACTCTGCCATCATACGTAAGGTACAGCGTTCTTGTCTGACAGGTCTGATTTCTGGTCCACCAAGAAATTTTTTATTAAAAGCAAACTTCTTTTTAAAGTACTCAGGGTAGCCATCATCCATTAAACCGCTGGCTGATTTGTACAGATAGATGTCTTTTAAAGTAGCTAAATTTTCAGCAATTAAACTATCATTAAGGAAAGTTAAGGCTTCAGGGATATTCACTCTGACGTTCACATCTTTTGGAATCAATTCAAAAAGTTCTTTGATTTTTAAACGAGGGAAGTCAGTGATGACTTTAGTTTGAGGTAGATCTCTTTTTTCACTCCAGCGTTGTCTTCTTTCAGCGGCCTTGGGATATTTGGCCACAAACTGAGTTTCAAATAGATACATTTTATCAACTTTTTCAGCTAGTTCTTTTTCTGTCATCTTTGGAAAAATGGTTTTAAAAAAAGCTTGCAACAGAGCCTTAAAATCTTTAACTAACTCTGGTTTTTCATAATAGGAATGATCTGGTAAATTCATGAAACTATTAGCTATATAAGCATCGTACTTATCGGGGTTATCGGCATTGGCAGAGCTATCCAAGATCAGTAAAGAGTACTTACCTTTTTTCAGATTTTCTCTATCAAGTTGAATTAATTTATCGATAGAGTCTATTTTCTCTAATTCTTGAATGATTTCTTTAACTACTTTCTTTTCTTCACTTTTATTTGCGTTTTCGTCCATACAAGCTAAATAAAAATCTTTAAGTTGTTGTCCTCTAGGGTTCAAAGATTTTTCTTTAGCAATATTTTTAAAAAAACTTTTTTTCTTTTCTAAAATACGTTCAAACGAGTCATTAAAAGCGAAAGTGTGACTACTACGATCAGGGCGTAGGGTAAATGATGATTCCACCTTAGAGCACACGTACTTATGAAAATCCTCACAAGGAGAAAGTTCAGGACTGATGGGAAAATCCCTACGTTCAGGAATTTCACTTGAGGCCGCAGTGGCTGTTGCCATTTTAGAAGTATTCGTTGTTTTTGCTTGTAGAATTGATAGGCAAGATATACTTAATAGAGTCATTCGACTAAGTAGTTTTATTGACATAGACATCCTTGTTGTTTCGGTTGCAAAATTCGGGGCATGTTAAAAGAAGACATGCCCTAATAATGTTAATGAATGTTTTATTAAAAACTAGTCTAGAAATAGACCATGTCTTAAGCACATTATGTCTTTAAAATCTCACTGAGTGATTTTAGTGAACTAGGTATGGTTTTTTGCTCCCCAGTTTTTAAATTTTTTATGACCAAAGTAGAGTTAGTTACCTCTTGTTCACCTAGAATAATAGCAAATTGAGAGTTTTTGTTAGAAGCTTTTTTCATTTTTTTTCCAACATTCCCACCATAGATAATTTCAGTGGTTAGTGGCAAAGATAGCATCTCTTTGGGGGCTTGTCTCAAATCACTAGCTAGCTTTAGTACAGCAAGTTCACCTAACTCATCGGCTGCAATTAAAGAAATGTGCTGTGCATTTTGAGTCAGCAAATTTTTATCGGCAAGTTCAATAAGTCTTTCTACTCCAGCCGCCCATCCGACACCAGGAGTTTTTGGTCCTCCCATCATTTCAATCAAGCCATCGTATCGTCCTCCCGCAAGAACGGTCCCTTGGGCTCCAAGTTCGCTGGTGATGAACTCAAAAACAGTATGGCAATAATAGTCTAGACCGCGAACTAATTTATCATCAAGGTGGTAATTAAAGCCTAATTTATTTAAAAAGTGGATCACGGAATCAAAATATTTTTTTGAAGAGTCATTTAAGGAATCAATAAGTTTAGGAGCCGAGAGGTTAATCTCAATGTCTTTTTGGTCTTTGCTATCTAAAATACGTAGTGGATTTTTTTCCAGACGAATTTTAGAGTCAGGGGATAAGTCCTGTGAAAATTTTTGATAATAATTAACAAGTTTTTCTTTGTACAGAGCCCGTGACTCTATATCGCCTAGAGTGTTGATATGAAGTTGACATTTACTTTCAATACCAATGGTTTTTAGTAACTCACGACCTAGCATTAAGCATTCGATATCTACGCTGGGGTTATCAAGTCCTAGAACTTCCACACCAATTTGGTGAAACTGTCTTAGACGCCCTTTTTGAGGTCGTTCATAGCGAAACATGGGGCCACAGTAATAGAGTTTCAGCGGAATCTTTTGAGCAAGGCCCTCAGAAATAAAACAGCGCGCAATACCAGCCGTGCCCTCAGGTCTCAGAGTGAGGGAATCATTAGAACGATCATTAAAGGTGTAGGTTTCTTTACTGACAACATCAGAGCTCTCGCCAAGAGTGCGGTGAAAGACATCGGAATGTTCAAAAATAGGTGTTTTGATCTCGCCAAATCCATAGGATTTAGCTTTCTTAAAGAACTGAGCTTCCATAGACCTAAAATACGAACTTTCTAACTCAAGCCAATCTTGTGTGCCTCTAACTTTTTGCATTGGATAATCCTTATTGCTACCTTCAGATATTTCCATTAATATCAATCAAACATGATGAAGTCGATATTTAATAAATGGTTTTTTATTGCTGGATGTCTTTTTGCTGTGGTGTTGGCAGTAGTTCTGTACTTCAATGCCTTTAAAGTGAGTTCTTTAGGAAGTGGAGTCGAAGTGGATTGGAAGCTTCTTGGGGAGATGGACTACATTACAGGAAAAGCTCCCCATGAATTACAGAAGTTGAATCACCAAGCCATTAAAGTTCCAGGTTTTATGGTCCCACTAGAAGACAATATGAATGAAGTGAGTGAGTTTTTACTGGTGCCTACACCTCAAGCGTGTATTCATGTACCAGCTCCTCCACCAAATCAAATGGTCTATGTAAAAATGAAAAATACAAGCAAGGCACAGGTGCCTATGGGGCCTATCTGGGTTCATGGCGAGTTAAATATAGTGACCAAAAAATCAATGTATGGCGATGCTAGTTTTGAAATCATTGGTGAAATGGTAGAACCTTATAAATAAGTATAGGGAGAGTGTCGCCCTAGTTAAGAAGCAATTTTGACTTTGTCAGCAGCCTCTGGTTCATAATCAGAGTAGGGGGTGACTACGATTTCAAATTCTCCATTAACCTTTTTAAAACCTCTGATCTTGTGAAGTTTTAAAGGTTCACTTCGGCCTTTGACTTCGGCAGCGCCAGCAAATTCAGATAAAAAATCATCTTTAACTTTTTCTAGTACTGTATCACTCACTAAAAGATCTGACCCAAAAGCCTTGGTTGAGGACTCAATTCTGGAACCTGTATTAACGGTATTTCCAATGATGGTATATTCCATTCGCTCTTCAGAACCTATAGTTCCAGAAATTGCAGTTCCATAGTGCAACCCCATTCCAATCTGAATGGGACTTTCATTTCGTTTTAGTCTTTTTTCATTTAGCTCAGCTAGTGCCTTCCTCATTTCTAGACAGGCTTTTACAGCATTTTGCGCATCTTTTGGGCTTGATTTTGGAACTCCCCAAACGGCCATGATAGCATCCCCAATAAATTTATCAACGATACCACCATGTTGGTTAATAATTTTCACCATCACAGCAAAGTACTCGTTAAGCATTCTAACGACCTCTTCAGGGTTTTTCTTTTCAGAAAAAGCGGTAAAACCTCTTATGTCACTAAAAAAAACAATCACATCTTTTGATTGGCCACCAATACTGATATCTTTTTTCATTAGATCTTCGGTGATACTAGAACCATGGAATTTGTTAAATAAAGTTTTAACCTTATCACGTTCTTTCAAACCTTCAGTCATTTGATCAAAAGCTATAGCTAGTTCTCTAACTTCGTCTTTAAGAAAAGAGTTAATTTGTTGTGCTGCTTTAACATTGAAGTTTCCTTTAGAAACCATGCTAATTAGGCCATTTAGTTTTTCCAGAGGGCTTGTCAGTGACATTGAAAAAAGAAAAATGAGTAGTAAAGTTCCAGATAAAAAGTATCCAACAATTTTGATAATTGTGGTATTTAGCTCATCAATGACAGCTAAGATTATGTCTTCATCAAGTTGTGCGAAAACGATTGGGCCATAGCTAGTTTTTGCAAAGGCTGAATAAAAGGCTTTTGTTTGTTTTCTTTCTTTAATGTACTTCATTCCACTCATCATTAGATTTTGTTTGGCGTATTTCACAATTTCTTCACTAGCTAAACTTTGTTTTGTGACACTTTTATTTTCATCAAGATGAGCTAGGACAACTCCTTGTGAGTCAGTGATAAAAAAACTACTCGTAGTACCATTTTCAACCACAGCTTTTTGTAATACAGCAAGAGAAATGTCAGCAATGGCAACATGGGTGATTTTGTTATTAGCATCTCTAATGAGAGGTAGGGCTATAGTAAGAACTGGTTCATAGCCTTTTATAGAGCTATTGAATAATAAAAAATTTCCTCTACCTTCGACGATTTTTGTAAAACTAATAGGATTTTTTTCACGGAGATAATTAGATATTTTTTCATTATAGTTTAAATTGTTATCAGACTTAGTTTTATATTTAGCATTAATTTTCGTAGCTACTGAGTTTTCAAACTTAAAAGCTTCAATTCCTAAAATAAATGTATCTAGATTAAAATTGTTATCTATATCACGTTTAAGATTGTTGTAGTTCTGAGCTAAATCATAGGTATTATTGATTTGCTTAGACATAAGGGTTTCAGCTTCTTTTAAGCTTAATAATAGACGTCCATTGAGCGTGATTTTATCTTTTAAGTTATTAAAAATGTGATCAAGTTCTCTAGCTTTAGACTTTGCAAGTTCCAAATTATTATCTTGGTTAGCATCAATTAATTTTGCTTTTGTAATTGTTGAAGTTTTTATTGAAATAAGTACTGTCACACCTATCAGTAAGAAAGTTGTAATTATAATAAGCTTTATCGAAATAGGTACTTTCACAAATCCTCCCTAAAAGGCGTACTCAGCAAATAAACTCAAATAGTAACCATCGATATTAGTGCTGACGTCCGTGTTACTATTATAAAGTGCATCAGCAGATCCAAGTTGAAATTTCCCTTGAGAAGTTGAGTCGTCAGTATATACAGCTTGGTCTTTCTTATAGGTCAACCCCATCAGTCCTGTAAACTTGTTGTTGAATTTATAACTTCCTAAGACTCCATATTGACTGGATATCGTGGGTTTAAAGTTTTTTCCATTGTTAGGTAACTTGATGGCAGACATCGAGTAGTACCATTGACTATTCATTTGGAATCCTAGTTTGGGAGTTAGTGAAAACCAATATTCAAGACCAAAGTGAGGTCCTGCCATAGAAATTACTTGATTACTTGTTCCTTTAAAACCGCTAATGCTTCTGTTGTTGTTTATGAAGTATGTGGAAATTTCATCTAAATCTGCAATTGTTTGTGGAATTTCTTTATAAAAAACTCCAGTGTTCACTCTAAACTCATCCGTTGATCTAACAGTTTTTCTGTACGTTACAGAGCCAGAGATCGAGTGATAGATGAAAGATCTTTGGTAACTCTCATCTTTTAAAAAACCACTCAGATCCCAATTCAAGTAGTAACCAATCGGCTGGTTTTCTTTGAACCATCCAAGACCTACTCTTCCGGTACCACCAAAAGCGTTGTATTTTGGATTTAGTCCTTTATAAGAAGAGGAGTAGTTGATCATACTTAGTAACCAGCTTGCATTCATGTATAAGCCATTGATTCGGTCAATAGCTTTTCTTAAGACATAAGTATATTCTGCGGCAATAGAACGATCGCCATTTTTGACTTTAAAGGTTAATGATTTTTTGTCTGAACTAGGGCGTAAATTAGCTTTAGCAGTAATATTGATACGGTAAGTTCCACCAGGCCAGCGGTCATCGAACATAACTTTGTTGCCCTTGAAATTAACTTCAGTGATCTTCGCTTCCCATTTCTTTTTTTGAGGATTTAATTTTTCCAAGCTGATTTCATAGGAATCTACTAGTTGATTTTCTTTCCAAACAATTTCTCTTACAAATTGGGTTTCTGGAGTTTGAACCTCAGGAACTCCTAACTTTTTTCCGAAAATAGTGATGTCGCCTGAAGCCTCTTCATCACTTTTTAAATTGGCATTATCTTGAGCAGTAAGTGTCCAAATATACTTTTGACTTACAGGTAAGTTGACTTTGGTAAAAAGCTCGGTGAAATGATTTTCATAGACCACTTTATTGCTTTCTTGGTCTTTGATGGTCAAAATATATTTATCTGCTCCAAGAACAGAATTCCAAGCAAACTCAATTTCTTGGTAATCATCGTTTTGACTTTGTAAAGTCATGTCTTTTTCTTTTGGTACTTGAACTTTAACTTTATCAAGTAAAACTGGAAATTCCACCTCTGGACTCCACACTCCAGGAACATTTCTTTTGTCAAGTGAGCGCAAAGTCATTTTGTAAATACCTGGAGGAATAGCTCCATAGTATGAGTTTGTACTAGTGAACTGACTGGTTTCCACAGCAGAACCATTTTTCAAATTAATAAATTTAACTTCATATTTAACTGCTCCTGGAACTGGGTCCCATTCAAAAGAAATGGTCTTCTTGTAAACCTCTTGGCTCCAGCAAGAGTAAGTAAAAGTTATTAAAAAAAGTAACAAGTTTAAGTACTGCATCATCTAATCCGAACTCTGTTTTATATTTAAGTTTTTCAATTTTGGAGCTGATAGTGAGGTTTGAGAAGGAACTTCAAATTCGAAACTTTCACTAGCAGGTCCTCGTCGATCATGTTGATCAATGGGAGTCACAACTAACTCATAACTACCTGGTGTAAGACCTGTGCCATTTTTACCTCTGTATTCAAAACGATTTTTATTAGAGTTTAGTTTTTCAGTATCGTTACTTTTTTTAGCAATAAGTTCTATTTCATACTCTTTTACAATAGGTTGATTGTTCCATTGGACATCAAGAATTCCATTTTCAAAATACACTTTATTCGTTAGCTGATTGCGTTTTAAATCTTCGATTTTAAAAATCGGAGCCTTGGCTAAAGGAAATTCAGAGATTTCAATCGAGCGGGGACTTAATTTGGCCATTGATTGCCCTGCTTTATCAAGAGCTTCTACATAAGCAATGTAACGTCCAGAAGCTGTCAACTGAACTTTGAATTGATTCAATTCTGATACCTGTTGAGCTACAGATTCATTATTTTGGTTAAGCACTTCAATTTTCCATTGTGTAATTTCATTTTTTCGAGTTTGGGCTTCCCAATTAAGTTCAATAGAGGGTTGACTTAGGTAAAATTGCTTTTCAGGAGTTTTAGTCCAGGCCAAAACAGGTGGTGGTTTTGGAGGTTCTTTTATTAATTTCTTGATAGAAAATTTTTGTATTTTAGTCTGAAATGATAAATCTGAATCGTGATACTTAGTTGATAGACGCCAGTAGTAATCTCCCTCTTTCAAGTCTTTTACTAAGTAGTCTTGAACTTGGCTTACATTAATATTTTTTAAAATCAAAAATGACGAAAGCATCTGTGGATGATTACTTAATTCTAAAAAAACACTTTTAACATCTTGCGGTTTTTGCCACTTAAGATTGACTCCTAAAGGCAATGTTTCAACTTCATATATTTTGTTGTTTTCTGGAGCTAAAATGATTGGCGGATAACGACTGTGAATTTCTAGTTTATAGACACTTGAAGAATGTAGTTTGTTCTTAGTTTTTGGATCTTTAGAAATAAGTTGCCAGTAGTAGGTTCCAAGTGGAAGTAAAGTGTTTACCGAGTCAGAAGCTACGGGAAGATTGGCTTTTTCAACCATATTTTTTTTCGAATCACCAATTAATAAACTGATTTCTTGCTCCTTTGGGAAGCCTTTCCATTTAAAGCGAACTGTTGGATCAGCTTCTGGATTAATAAAATAAACTTGGGACAGTTGATCTCCAGGTTTGAATAGACTTGGTGAAATAATTTTGATTTCGAGATTAGTTTTAATTCCATTTTGAGTGACGGTGAGAGACTGTCCTTTGCTTAACTCTTTGACTTTGCCACTGGAATCGTTGAACTTGGCTTGCCCGTCTAGAATATTTACTTGAGTTTGTTGACCTTTATTTTTGGATAGAATAGTTTTAGTCCCATCAAGATTAAATTTATTTTTGTCAGATCTGAAAATAATTTCACTTTTGTTAGTTTTTCGGTCATCTCCATCTGTGGCAACAGTTTGCTTGGCATCAACGTAGAGAGAACCTTCAACAAGATCTAAAGAAATTTCACTTTTATTTTTTTGAATGACAATAGTTGAACCGGAATCAACTACGATGGACTTGCCATCATCAAAACTAATTTTAACCTCACTCTTGTCTGAGGTTCTGATCGAGTCTCCATCATAGAGAGTGTCACCACTGCTAATAGGGAGCCATTGAAGGCTTCTAGCTATTTTTTTTCTTGCATCTTCGTTAGTGTAAGTGACTTGTGCAATTTTATTTTTATCAGTGATTTGGAATTTTTTCTCTTGGGCATTGGACCACAAGAAAGTAGCAATAAAGCAACTTCCAGAAAGAAAAAAAGCCCAAAATAGACGACGAAAATTCGTTTTCATAAACTCCTAGCAATATCATCTCGGTACATTTTTAAAGAGTTTGAGTCTTAAGACCTTTATCTAGGGGTTCGTCTTTAGTTGACCCGTCGCAGTGAAAACGGAACTATCTAATGTGAAATTAATTCTCATTTATTTTTTAATTTTACAGCCTAAGGTAATAAGGTTATTCTCTCGACAACTTTTTTAAAGGAATTGGAATGGCATTACCCTCAATAAGGATTAGAAATTTAGAATTTAACGTACCAGTTATCCAGGGTGGAATGGGTATTGGGTTATCTAGCTACACACTTGCTGGAGCTGTGGCTTTAGAAGGTGGAATGGGTGTGCTTTCTAGTGCTGCATTGGATAGAATTGTTTCCAAAAGACATAATAAAAAATTTAAAGCAAGAGAAGCTGCTGCTCAGGATGTTAGAGATGCTAAATTTCTGGGTAAAGGTGGCGCTATTGGTATGAATATTATGGTTGCTGTAATCAACCAATACGAAGATTCTGTTTTAGGTAGTATGGATGGGGGCGTTGATGCTATTATAAGCGGTGCAGGTCTACCTCTACAGCTACCAGAGATAGCTTTACAGCACCCAAGCGCTAATGATTTAGCGCTTATCCCGATAGTTTCCTCTGGAAGAGCTCTAGAAATTATTTGTAAACGCTGGAGTCGTTCTGGCCGTTTACCTGATGCTGTTGTTGTTGAGGGTCCTTTAGCAGGTGGACACATTGCATGGAGAAGCGTCGAAGAAGCTTTGGATCCAGCTAATAAATTAGAGAATTTGTTAACAGATGTACTTGCTGTTGCAAAAAAATGGGGATCAATGCCTGTAATTGCTGCAGGTGGAGTCTACTCCCACGAGGATATCAAAACATATTTGGATATGGGATGTGCAGGAGTTCAAATGGGAACTAGGTTCCTTGCAACTCATGAGTCTGGTGCTAACTCAAGATATAAGCAATTATTAGTTGATTCTACCGAGCAAGATATTGAACTTGCATCTAAGCCTGGTTCTCCTTGTGGAATGCTCTTTAGGGTGTTGACAAAATCTCCATTTTACCAAGAGGCCTTAAAAAGAGAGCGAGCTCCTAAGTGCGATAAAGGTTATTTATTAAATAAAGGCTTCTGTCCATCTAAGCACGAGAATGAAAAAACTTTTTGTATCTGTAATGGTCTACTTTCTTCAATTGAATTAAATGTAAATGAAAAGGAATTATATACTGTTGGAAGTAAAGCTTATTTGGTGGATAAAATCATGTCGGTTAAAGAGCTGATGTACGAACTTCAAGGTAAGGTTTTAGATAAAAACCAAACAGAAGTGATTGATGTTAGACCTCAAGACCCAAGTCCGTTGATTAAAGCAGGGTTTAATTTTGGTAGTGTCTCTATGGTAACAGCGCCATTAGGCATCTAGTAGTTAATGTCGCAAAAAAACTACATCACACCTATAGGATTTGAAAAGCTCAGGGGAGAATACTCTGAGCTTTTGCATAAAGAGCGTCCCAAAGTTGTTGAAACAGTGGCTTGGGCGGCTAGTAATGGTGATCGGTCAGAAAATGCGGATTATCAATATGGTAAAAAAAGACTTAGAGAAATAGACAGACGACTAAAGTTTTTGACCGATAGACTTGATAAGGCTGAAGTTGTGGACCCCAAGACAATTAAATCAGACAAGGTGGTTTTTGGAGCCACAGTTACTTATGTTAATGAAGAAGAAGTGGTGCAGACCTATCAAATTGTCGGTGAGGATGAATTTGATATTAAGAATGCCAAGATTTCATGGAAATCTCCCATAGCAAAGCACCTTTTAGGAAAAAAAGTAAACGAAGAAGTTGTTATTAAAAAGCCAAATGATCAAGAAGAGGTGATTTTAATCACTCATATTGAATACAAATAGCCAAAAGTTTGCCACGGCCCTGATTATACGAAGCTATTAAGAGGAATAGGACAAAATTAGGCATTTCGTTTAAATCTCTACAGTAGAATTTTTAAAGAAAACTTAATAGTATTAGGTATGGAATTAAAGTCAAAATTTCTCAATCAATATGATTCTTTGATGATACCGAGGATAGAGTTGTTTGGTACAGATCAAGAGAGCATTTTTTATCATAAAGGAGCTTATTCCTATGCTTTGTTGACGCTAGGACAAATGAGTTTTCAGGATGAGCTATTTACTGAAGCTTATAATTATCTAAATTTTATTTATCCACAGTCTTTGGATAAATCTGGCTCTTTTATTGATACTATTAAACGCACTAATAAGAAAATATGGAAACAAACTCACTTGCTCTTAATGTATGAGCTAAGCTCTCAAAGGATGGTTGCAGGCTCTGCCTTAATTACCTCCATGAGTCCTGAGCTTCCTTTAGCTCTGGAGTTAGAATTAGGAATAGAGATTCAAAGAAAGACACCATCGATTGAAATTGGAAGACTTTCTATCGATGTAAAGCATGCTCATCGGAGCGAGATACTAAATTTGCTATTAGTAAATATCTATGAAATTTTAGAGAATACAAAGGGTTTAGAAAATGTTTTTTTATATAGTAAAAAAACTCTTAGAAAGCTCTACGAAAGAAAAGGTTACTATTTTAAAAATTTAGAACAATATTCAAAAACACTAGGTGAAGATATTATTTCAGAACTGATTTTATACAGAAATAAATAATATGTGTTTAAGTTGTTATTTAAAAAGATATTTTGAAGGAGTAGTGTTAGTTACTTTTTTAAACTGTTTGTTAAATCGACTTAAATCGTTAAAACCTGAGTTAAATGCAGCTTGCGTGATATTTAAATCTACATTTTCATTGAGTAATACATACATTGCTTCAAAAATGCGTAATTTGTTTCTGTACTCTACAGGCGTTAAGAGAAATTCTTTCTTGAAAATTTTAGTTTGTTGAGAATTAGAAATTCCAATTTTTTTTGCTATTAGATTAAGTGATTCTGGTTGGTTAAAGTAAGAGTCAATAGACTCTTTGATTTTTATAGCAATCAAATTTTTTAAGTTATTATCAAATGTATAAATCACTTTAAATTTATTCTTAAATAACTGACTGATTTGTTCCACTTCTGTTAAGTTAATGTATTCATATTCATAAACAGAAGTGAAGTCTGGAAAAGTGTTGTTTTCTTTTCTGAAAACAAACATTTCCCACTCTAGATAGTTAGAATTTATTTCCCATTTTACAATTTGTAATGGAGGAATATACAAAAAAAATTTTCCAGATAAGAGGTATGATTGATGATTTATAGAAATATTCAAGGATTGATTTTTTAGATCTGCTTTAATCAGTAAGCAGTAGTTACCATAAGTATCTATAAAGGTATTTGAACCTCTAGGGTAGTTATGTTTTCTGGCAATCCAGAGCAGGTTCTTTGAAATTCTCTTATATAGGTTTTCATAATTTGAAGCTTTTAAGTCAAAGGTCTTTAATTCGTAATTTGAACTCATGCCTACCTTAGTCTTGGAAAAAAACGCCAAGTTCTATAAATATAAATAGTTTAAGCTCTAGCTGTAAAGGAATTTATGAAACATATATTAGCAATTCTGCGTGAGTTATTTAGTAAGAAGTTGTTAGAAAGAGAAATCGAAAAAATGGTTATGACTGGAGAACAAGTTCTCAGTTATAGTGCTTATGGAGAAGCTGACTCGGCTTTAAGAGCTGCATATCTGTTCCATGCATACTGGGCAAGTCAAAGTTTCTCTGGGTGTAAGCGTGTTATTGACTTGGGATGTGGACCTGCAAATCAGTTACTACTTTTAGCCAAACTAAATCCACAAACTCATTTCGTTGGAGTTGATTTATCAGAGGATATGCTGAAGTTGGCTCAAAAGAATAAGGAGTCATCAGGTATTAACAATGTTGAGTTCGTTGCTGATGATATCACTCAACTTAGTAAACTTGCTGATAAAAGCTTTGATGGAGTATTTAGTTCCGTAGCACTACATCATGTTTCAACAGAAAAAGACTTATATGCTGTTTTTAATCAGGTAGAGAGAGTTTTATCAGGACCTAAGGCTTTATACATAACAGACTTTATTTTATTAAAGAACCCTAAAAGTATTGACTATCTTTTAGAGTTAAATTGGCAGCAGCCTGAACTGTTTAGACTAGAATACTTAAACTCGTTAAAAGCTGCTTTTAGCTTAGCTCATTTTAAAAAAGTCCATGAGTTGGTGCATACTGATTTTAAAATTTATCACACGAAACTGGCAAATTTTCTGATGATTATGAAGACTCCGTCTCTAACGACTGAAGAAAACATGAATTTTAGTCAATTATTTAATGACGAAGTAAGAAAATTAAGTATAAAAAATTTACAGACTTACAGAGATTTATCACTTATGTTTCGTGTTTCTGGATTGAAATAGTCTCAGATCGAGAAATAAAAAAATAACGACTTTGGTCTAAAGTTTTAAAAAGATTATTCGATACCAAAGTATGGCTTTTTCACCAAGAAAAATAATTTGGAAAATAGTAGATTTGATTCCGGAGAAAATAAGAAGTTCTTTGATTAGAGATTCATTAGATATTGATAAAGATCAACTCAAAGGGATTGAAATTCGGGTGGCTAAAAGCCAGAACGAAATAAATCAAGCTTTTCGTCTTTTACATGAATCTTATGTTTCTAATGGTCTTATGGACTCTAAAGAGCATGAACTTAGGATTACAAAGTATCATTGTTTGCCAACAAGCTTGATTATTGTTGCTCTTCAAGATGGTAAGGTTATTGGAACAGTGACTCATGTATTAGATAGTCAGTTGGGTTTACCATCTGATTCAGCCATAGATTTGTCCGAAATGAGAAAGAAAGGAAATCGAATTGCAGAGGTCTCTTCTTTAGCTGTTCGAAAAGGTTTTCGTCGCTCTCATGCCTTATTATTCGCTTTGACCAGATACATGTTTCATTATGCCCATAAGATTGCCGGTGTTGATTATTGGATCATTGGAGTCAGGGATAATGTTGCAAGTTATTACGAAGCCATTTTCTTCTTTAAACGCTTTAAAACAAAAAAAATTGCTCATGGTTTTGTAAAAGATTCTCCATCGTATTTTTTGTATATGAGTCTTGGGGACTCTGAAGAAAAATTTTTAAGATGTTACAACAGTAAGCCTTTAAATAAGAATTTATATCATTTCTACTTCCATACAGATTTTAGAGAAATAGGAAATTATGACCAGTTTAAATACAACTTACCAATAAATTATTGTTTCGATAGAGATAGCTTTACAAACTACTTCAGAGAAAAAGAGAGAATTATTGATAGCTTATCTGATAAAGAAAAGTTTGAGGTATTAAATGCTTATATTCAAATCTATCCTGAATTTTTTGAGGAAGCGGAGATGAAGCTTTTAACCCAAAGGCAATCTAGAAATGGTGTCAGATATTTATCACACTATGAAATAGAGATTTTGAGTTTAAATCAAACTCCAGGTGAACGTAAAATATTAGTAACTAAGTTTGAAGCAAATGGATTTGTAATGAACTTTTCAAGTTCGGGTTTACTCGTTAAATTAAATAAAAAAGTAAACCTAGAAGGTGAGTATATTTTAAGATTTCCAGCTAAGATACCTATTGATAAATTTTTGCGAGTTAAGGTTATTAGAAATGCAAAAGAGAATCATTATTCTTTTATGATTACCGAGGTTAATGATTCTTGGAAGCAATTTATATTAAACTTAGAACAACATATCTATACTCAAGCCCAGTCTGAAAAAGAGTTTATTATTAAAAAAGCAGCATAAGGTTGGCTTAAAAGAAAAATTGAACTAACTTTAGATTCAAAGGTAAGAAATGAACTTTGATTATAAAAAAGCTTTTTCACGAAATTTAGGTTGGGTGACTCCAGAAGAACAAAAGTTAATAGCAGCTAAAACCGTAGCTATTGCTGGCCTTGGAGGTGTTGGTGGTATTCACCTAGTAACACTTCTAAGGATGGGCTTTCAAAACTTTCATTTAGCTGACTTTGATTTTTATGAGCTCCATAATTTTAATAGACAAGCAGGAGCCTTTATATCTACTGTTGGAAAGTCAAAACTTACAACTATGGTCGAGATTGCAAAAGATATCAACCCTCAAGTAAATATCAAAGAATTTCCAGAAGGAGTTTCAAAAGAAAATTGCGCAGCCTTTTTGAAAGATGTTGATTTATTTCTAGATGGACTAGATTTTTTTTGTTTTGATTTAAGGTCTATTCTATTTTCTTATTGCTATGATCATCATATTCCTGCGGTGACAGCAGCTCCTTTAGGAATGGGCAGTACAGTAGTTAACTTTATGCCAGGAAAAATGACTTTTGATGAGTATTTTGGATTTTCGAATGTAAAAACGGTTGAAGATAAATCTATCCTATTTGTCATAGGCTTGTCTCCATTTAGAATTCAAAATGAGTATTTAGTCTACCCAGAAATAGTTGATTTTGAAAAAAAGCAGCTCCCATCAACTCCAATAGCTTGTCAAATGGCATCAGCTTTAGCTGCTACGGAAATCCTTAAGATATTGCTGAAAAGAGGCAAGGTAATTTGTGCTCCCTATTCTATGCAGGTTGATCCATATGTTCAAAAAGTTAAAATTTCTTGGATACCATTTGGATTTAAAAATCCCATACAACAACTAAGAGTTTTAATTGGTAGGTGGATTTTTAAAAATAAAATTTCAAAGGTAAAAGCATAATATGGAACAGCTAATAACTATACTAAAGTTAAAAAAAAAATATCCATTGGGTGATACTGTCATAGAAGCTTTAAAGGGTATTGATCTTAAAATATACAAAGGTGATTTCACAGCAATAGTAGGTGCTTCCGGTTCAGGCAAGAGTACTCTTTTGAATTTGATAGGAACAATAGACGACCCTGATGATGGTGAAGTTTATTTTAAAGATATTAATATATTTAAATTGAATGAAAATGAAAAAGCAAAATTTAGAAATGAAAAAATAGGATTTATTTTTCAATCATTTAATTTAATTCCAGTTTTGAATGTACTTGAAAATGTAAAAATTCCTTTGTTGTTAAATAAGAAATTATCAGAGCAACAAAGGACAGATAAGGCGATAGAGAGCTTGGAAGAGGTTGGTTTAAAAGATTTTGTATATTCAACTCCAAACAAGCTTTCTGGTGGGCAAAGGCAAAGAGTAGCTATTGCTAGAGCTCTTGTAAACAATCCTGAGTTTATAATAGCCGATGAACCAACAGCTAACTTAGACTCAAAAACGACTATGAATGTAATTGATTTAATGTTGAAGCTTAATAAAGAAAAGGGTGTTACCTTTCTTTTTTCAACACATGATGAAAAATTAATGGATAGAGTTTCTAAAATAATCCATATAAAGGATGGACTTATATTGTGATTTTCTTAAAGTGGGCTTTCTTAAACCTAAAAAGAAATAAGAGATTAACTTTGGCAACAGGGTTTGCTTTAGTTTTTGGATTTACAGGATTGTTACTTCTTTCAGGTTATATAAAAGTAGTTGATAGGTTTGTTAGCACTCAGACCATATATCTAAACATGGTTGGACATATAGGGATATTAAAATCAGGATCTGTGGAAGATGCTTATCGAAATCCCGAAAAGTATTTATTGAGTTCAGAAGAACAAAAAGAAATTGAACAGGTATTAGAGATACCTTTTTTAAAAGAAAATATAGAAAAAGTTTCTAAAAAGCTTACCGCATTTGCGTTGTTATCAGCTGCTGAGAAGAATCTTCCAATATATATTGAAGCTTATTCTGAAGGGATGACTGCCTATATCGAAAATCATCCTCAGTTAGTAAAGTGGTTGCCAACTTTACTGTCTAAAATAAAATCTTCGGATGGCGTTTCATTAACCAAAGAATTGTATTCGATGTTAGGTCATGACGTGAATGCACAACCTATTGATGTTCAAGTTATGACCAAAACTTTGGATGGATATCTGAATGGTGTTAGTGATAAACTTACTGGTGTTCATACAACGGGATTAGCTTTTGCTGAAGACGTGAGTGCAAAAATGTCATTGCCTAAGTTACAAGAGTTATTAGCGACAGATAAAATAGGGACATTCTCAATTTTTCTTAAAGATGAAACGAAAATTGAGGAAGTTATAAAACAATTAAAGTTATCCTTAAAAGGAAAAGGCTTTGAGATATACTCATACAACTCCGATGAAATTGGAGCTTATTATACAGGGACAATGTCATTCATTAATAGTATTGGTTTTTTCTTTTACTCTCTAATTGCTTTAGTTTCTATTTTTTCTATTGTTAATACTTTGACTATGGGGATTAATGAAAGAACTAAAGAAATTGGTACTCTTAGAAGTATGGGATTTAATAACTATCAAATTTCCAATTTGTTTTCACTTGAGGTAATCATGTTAACGTTTTTTGCTATTATTATTTCTTCAATTCTATATTATGTACTTTCGAGTTTTATCAATTCTTTGAAGATTCCTTTTGAGCCCGCTGGTAGCTCAGGATATGTTTACTTTACTATATATATCAGTAATAGCATAATGCTTGCTCATGCCTGTATTATATTATTTATTAGTTATCTAACATCTTTTATTGCCTGCAAGAAAAAGCTTAACTTTAATATTGCAGAGTTACTTAATGAACAGGGAGTATACAAATGAAGATATTATTATTCCTCTTCTTAGCACTTCAGGTCAAAGCACAAAACTTACAAGAACTATTAAAGGTTTCAGATCGTGCCAGGGGGGGAGTTGCGCAGGGTGTATCTTGGAATGTAAAAATTAAATCTTGGGAAAATGAATTGCAAACAGAAAGAAACTTCCAGGTGAAAGCAAAAGATGTCAATGCTTATGTTGAAACATCTGATATTGGTCGATTTAAAGGAGAGATTTATTTGTTTAATGATCGTACTATCTGGTTTTTTAAACCGTCGTTAAAAAAACCAGTTTCTATTTCTGCAAGAGAAAGACTCTCTGGGCAGGCGGCTAATGGCGATATTGCTAGTACTAATTATGCTAGAGACTATATTCCTAAGCTGTTGAAAAAAGAAAGTATTAATGGTCAAAATACTTTCGTATTACTATTAAAAGCTAAAAATAAAACTATGACTTATGATCAAATAAAATACTGGATATCAGAGAAAGAAAAGCTAGGTATTAAGGCCGAGTTTCTTACTTTAAGTGGAAAAGTATTTAAAACTGCTATTTTTAAATATTCTAATTCAATCAAATTTAATGGTAAACAAATCCCATTTGTTTCAGAGATGATTATTCAAGATGCAATTCAAGACAGCAATAAAAGCATTCTGTACTATGATAAACCTGTTGTTGAAAAAATTTCAGATAACATTTTCAATATAAATAATATTAGCCGATGAATTTACTTATAAAAACTGCTTTTAAAAATATTATTAATTACTCAAAGCAAAGCAAGTCTACTTTGTTAAGTATTGCTGTAGCTTTTATGTCAATTGTTCTATTTCAAGGATATATAAAAGATGTATTTCTAGTTATGAGTGATGAATATTCTAAAAGATCTATGTTTGGTGATTTTATTATTGAAAATAAAGAATCTTATTCTCCTGCTGCTAAAAAAGAACCTTGGAAATATTATATCACTCAAGAACAACAATTGTTAGTTAAAAAACTCTTGATAGATAAATTAGGAAATGAATTACCTATTTGTTCTGTACTGAGAATCTCAGGAATGATTCAGAAAAAAAATCAGCAATTTTTATTTATAGGCTCAGGTTTTGATCAGGATGGATGTGTTAAACTCAGGGGTTCTGAATGGAAAGTTAATGCCATTTTTGGAAAATCACTTCATGAGGTAAAAATTGAAGAGAGTGTTTTACTTGGGCAAACACTAGCTAAAAATTTTGATTGTGAGAAAAAAGATAAGTCTGCAAAAAATTTATACAGAAGAAGTGGTTACGGTAAATACAATAGAGAAATTGAATGTCAAAATGGACAAAATTTTAATCTTTCTGTTTTAACTATTAATGGCCAAATTAATTCCGATGAGGTTGAGTTAGTTGGGTTATTTGATGGTGGTTTTGTTGATATTGATGCAAGGATTTTACAAGTGAGCCTAGAAAAAGCGCAAAAGTTATATGATACCAATGGTGTAAGTTATATGACTTTTGCTAGTGAGGATCTGAAAAATGATCCTGCTAAAATAGCTTTTTTCAATTCACAGCTGCCAAGTGGGCTGCAGATGACTCTATGGAAGGAGCATCCTGTTATTGGTGATTTTTATCGGCGGACAATAGGTTTAATGAATCTATTAAAAAATTTTGTTGCTATTATTATTTTTATAGTCGTTTCTCTTAGTGTCACAAATTCTTTATTGAAAAACATAAAAGAGCGTTCAAAAGAGATTGGAACATTTCGTAGTCTAGGTTTTAATAAACAATCTATTCGAAATATTTTTTACTTTGAAGTTGTCTTTTTAGCATTATTTGGTTGCTTCATTGGAGCTGCTGTTTCCTTGGGATTGACTTTGTTAATTAATAGTTTAAACATAACTTATAAAGCTGGTCAGTTTGTTGAAGCAACTCCAATGCTAGTTGCTGTTGATTTTCAAAACTATTTTTTGGTAACCCTTGGAATAGTATTATTGTCTGTTATTGGTTGTAATGTAGTTTTAAACAATACGCTCAAAAAAACTGCAGCTGAAAATTTGAATCATGCTTAAATTAAAAAAAAATATATTTTTTCTTTTTATACAAATTTTATCATTAAAGTTGAATGGCGCCACTTATAACTTTAAAAGTGGTCTTGAATGGATTAATGGAGTTCAAGTTAGAGAGGTTGCAGATTCAGATTTGAATCCAGATAATCGAATATTTAAAACTCCTCGAGGTCTGGCAAAAACAGATATTCGAGGAGACTTTAGACTAAAATATTTTTCAGGTGTAAATTTTGTTTTTAGACCCAGATTTCAAGGAACAAGTTTCGATATTTATTATCCTAATTCTCAAGAATCTCTGAATATGAATGAGGGAAACTGGGATATAAACGAGTTATTTGGAGAATATTTTGCTACAGATGTTGTAAGTTTTAATTTTGGATTACAAAATTATCAGTGGGGACCAGCGGAGGTTATGAGTCCATCTAATTCACTATTCCATTTTGAAAATGATCAGAAATCCATTTTCTACCGTGCAAAAGGGAAAGTTTTATTAAGAACTAATTTAAGTTTTTTAAAAACTCACAGTTTGATTTTTATTAATGAACCTATTAGTAACAACGAACCTGGTTGGATGGCTGCACAAAAATTTGAAAGTAAATCAATTATAAAATGGGAAAAAAGAAGTTTGAAAGACTCGAATACCTACTTTGGAATAACTTTAGGTAATGAGGAGCAAAATAAAAAGTTTGTTGGGACTTATTTTAACTATTTTTTCCAAGAGAAATACTCTATTTATGCAGATATTAAGTTTAAAAATGGTTCTGATGCGTATTATCCAAAACAGCTTTTTTCAGATCAATATCTTTTAATGCAGGACTCCGTTAAACAACAAAAGCAACAGACATTAGCTGTTTTAGGTTTCAGAGTTGAAGCTAGGGGTGATTTTAGAATAGAGTGGGTCTACAACAGTGCTGGTTATGATGATCAAGAGGTTAGCTATCTTGGAAGGTCCTTAGCTATGAATCAGCTTTTCTATTATAAGAACTTAGAGTTAGCTTTGAAACCAGGTCTTGAGCTTTATACTCAAAACTATTTGTATTTGAGCTATAGATTGCCAGACTTGGGAAAGAAAAAGCTTTCGACACTTTTTTTTAGGTATATCACAAGTATAAATGACAAATCAGGTACGCTTGAAATGCTTTGGGACTCTGCGCTAAATGATTTTTGGAATTACTATATAGAAATCACAAGCTCTCATGGTGAAAATAATACTGAGTTTAGATTGTTTGAAAAGGGATCTCTGTTCCTAGGGGTTAAGTTTGCCATTTGAGAAAATTTTAGTATAAAAAAAACATCCTAACCAAATCACTACAAAGAAAAACTGTTTATAACTTGATTTTTACTTTTTCCAATGAGAAATCCTTAGGAAAAGGGGGCTCTAAAATGTTAAATAAAAAGTTTTTTGTACTATTTACAGGTATTTTTCTGTCGGTTTGTTCTTCTTATTCCTATAGTGGATATTCATATGCGAATCCAAGAAAGGCTCCTAAACAACAGTTCGTTTCTCCGGTTAACTCTGATACTGCATTAGTGCAAGCACTTAACAGTAAAAGAAATGTAACTTATCTTGAAGCTGCAAATCTTGTTGTTGTTGAGTTATTACCTGATGATACATCAGGAAGAGAGCACCAAAAATTTGTAACTAAGCTTTCAACAGGTCAAACTGTTCAAATTATTTCTAACCTAGATATGTGCCAAAAGATTCCAGTAAGAGTTGGTGATGTAGTTTCTGTTGGCGGAGAATTTATTTGGACCAAATTCGGTGGTTTAGTTCATTGGGTTCATTATGATCCAAGAAAAATCAGAAAAGATGGTTACATCATCTATAACGGCAACTTATACTGCCGCTGATTAGCTTTTAGTAATTCCCTGAAAGTTGTAACACTTCCAAAAGTAAAACACTCTTGAGAGTTCATCCTCTCGATAATATTTGAACTCCTGTTTTTGGCAGGAGTCAAATTTAGCATGTTCTAAAGGATTATCTGGATATTTATCTGTTGTTAGAACTACAGCGTTTGAACCTAAAAATTTGTCCAAAGTATGGTATTTAGATTGAATTACGGTGTAATGACTAACAAATGTATTAAGCATGAAAATCTCTTCCTCTGCCTTAGTTCCCCATATAGTTTGAGCCGTTGTTTCGTATCTAATGGCTGCTAAAAAAGGCTTATTACCTATTTCTGAATGAAATTGTCTTTGAATCTTTCTTAACTCTTTACCAGCAGTCTCCCAACCAAAAAACTCATTTGAAAGGTCATATCTAGGGTTCCATTCCTTATTATGGCTAAATGTGCGAAATATTTTGGGATAAAAAGGATAGATAAAAGGCAAATAGATAAACAAATTCACAATCAGAAGAAAGCCAATAGTTATGTTTTTGATAACTTTATTATTTGGTCTTAAAATCTGATTTTTTTTGATCTTGAAGCCATTATAAAAAAGATAACCAGCAATAAGACTAACAAAAAAAGAAGCTGTACCCGACCAATGAGGTTTATAGTCAGCAAAGAATGGTTGAATGTAAAAAATAAGATAACTAGGAAGTGCAAGTAAAAACAAAAATCTAATTTTTTTATTTTTAAAATGGAATAGTGAATAGAAAAAAGACAACATCATTAATAAATAGACACCCGGGGAGTAAAAAAGAAACTGAGTTACAAACCATGTCAACCAACGCATTAAAGAAAAACTTTCGCCTGTATGTCTGTCATGGAATTGATATTTAAAACCTGGCCAGTCGAAGTTGATATTCCATACAAAAATAGGAATACAAAGAACAGTTGCTATTAAAAATCCAATCCAAGGCCACTTAGATAGGAGCATTTTTCTATATTCTTTATCAGATAAAAGAAAAAAACCAAAACCGAAAGCAAGCATTGCCATAATAAATTTAGAGTTTAATCCGGCCCCCATAACTAAACCTAAAAAAATCCAAGTTTTTTTAAGACTCCAACGCTTGTTATCATCGCGAACACCTTGCCAAAAAATCCAAGAAGCAAGTAACCAGCAAAACACAAATACAGGCTCAGGAGAGTTGACATAACCACCAAATCCCCAAAAAGGTGTCCAAAGAAATAGCATTGCTCCCCAGAATGCAACTTTTTCATCAAAAAGCTCTTTTGCTAATTTCCAATAAACTAATAGCGATAAAGAATAGAAAATAAAAGAAGGTAAGCGAATAGCAAAAATCGTGTCTCCGAAAATTCTTGTTGTTATCCAGTTGAGCCAGGCAATCATTCCTGGATGATCGTAATAAGAAAGCATTAAGTGCTTACTCCAAGACCAATGATAAGCTTCGTCATCGATCAAGTTCACATTGAGAGCAAAAAAAATTCTAAAAATAAAAATTGGGATTAGAATATATACAGGCTTTATAGATTTCATCTTGAAAAAATAGCAATTCAACAAATAAATGTCTAACTAAAAAACTAAAACCCTCTAGGAGGCTCCATTCCATTATCTTGGGTTTTCTTTTTAACAGGTATGATGTTAGTCTCTTCAAGAATTGGAATCTCTTGGACTGCCTCATTAGAGGCTTTTTCTTTTGGTGAGTTCAACCCGGTAGTATTATCAGGCTTGACTCCCTGTTGGGAGGCGGAAGAGGTATCTGGAGTATCTTTTTTTTCTAGATCTTCAGAAGCTTTGCTTGGCTGATCTGGTGCAAGTTCTTCATTGAGAACTCCAAAACTGTGATTGAAATTTTCGCTATCCTGTCTCATTGAGGCCGTTAACTTTACCACTTCATTTCTACGATGAAAGTCTCTTAAAGCACAAATTCTAGCATCAAGATTGTAGCCTCGTTCTAATTGAGTCGGCATTTTGTTTCCGGGTTCAAGATACTGATATGCTTTTTTTACATAATTTACAGAAAGATATTCATTCATTAATCTTATAAGCTCAGGGTCTTTTATAGAGTCCTTTTTTAAAGGAGTTTCTAAAACAGAGTTTTTACAAAGACTCCAAAAATACCTTAAGTTTGGAAACATCAGAGTTTGAGTACATAGAAGTGAAAACTCTGTTTTTGCAGAATCGAACTCACCAGTACCTAAAAGAACAATTTTATTATTTCTACCTAGCATGTAGTTATAAAGTGATTTAACTGGAAAAAGTAATTTATCCCAAGGATCGATTCCGAATTGGTACTTATCATTACCTGTCACGTCTGTCCACAACCTGTCAAATAATCCACGGAGGCCTCGTTGAAGAGAGTTAGAGTTTTCATCTGGAAGTTTTGCATTGCCGCGTTCGTAACTTGCTTCTAATGATTTTTCAAATAATTTTTCAGTTGTTAATTCAGAATTTTCTGAGCGAATTTTAAGTTGAAATATATTGCGAGTATATACTTCTTTTGCAATATCTTCTAAAACATTGATATTTTTCAAATAGATATTCATCGCTCTTTCAATATCAAGTTTTGATTTTGTAAATTCAATTTCAGACATATTCGTCATTTGCTGAAGACTATTATAACCAGTCGTGAACATTATGTCTTCAATATAGGGATTGAAGAAATCTCTTTTTCTTAATGTTAAAGTATAGTCGTACATTACAAAGTCAGAAAGTCTTTTAGAAAGCCATCCAGCCCTTGCAAGATAGACTTCAAACTGCTCATAAACGATCTTTAAAAACTCAGAACCAAGATCTTTCAATTTTCTATCTAGTTCAGGACCGTTTATTTTACCATGGGTTTGTGGATCTTCCATTTTCTTTATAAGTTCAATTCCTTCCTGTCTGATTTCTTTGTACTTCTGTAATACTCTTTGAATTCTTAGCCGAGTTTGTTGGATTGAGGGAATTAAAGTTGGATCATGTTTTTCTTTAATAATTCTCTTTGAAAGATTATTCAGATAGTCATCAATATTCATCAGTGCAGACCTGACATCTGTATCCATTCCAAGCAAAGAATCATTTATCACTTGAATTTTATCAACGATAAAAAATTTATTATAATAAGTTATCATATTTCTAGAAGACTCTTCAAAAATATCTCTTAAGTTTTTCAACACCATTTGAGCAAGAGCTTCTGGGTCATTAAATTGCGCAATACTTCTATATTTTGCTTTGAGCCATCCGTTGGGATCATTAACAAAATTATTCTCACTTGCTGTTCCATTACCAAGAACTGCATCTGGTACTGGAATTCCTATTAGTTTAAAAAGCATCTCATTGTCTGAAGCAACACGTGTGAAAAAGTTTTCACTTTTAGAAGCTCCTCCTGTAGGTATCATACCACCAGCAATTCCCATCCCTAGAGTAATATTGATAATGGTATCCATCAAATAAGTTTGTTTGATAGCGTGTTCTTTGATGTCCTTCATGAAACTTAGACTTTGATTAAGTTCTCCCATAATTTTATACTGACTATTAATGTGATTTTGGACATTATTAGAAATTTGTATTTTAAAATCAGCTTCCATAGGAAGTTGTGGATCAATACCGTATTGAACTTTCTGAATCCAATTACTAACAACAGGAACTTGTCTTGATAAAATATAATAGCCTGCTAACGGGCCTTTTTCTAGAAAAGATTTAAAGTTTGTATTTTCACCAACAAGTTTTACATCTTTTTTCCCAGTCACTTGGTTCATAACTTCAATTTTATTAAAACGACTGTTACTTAAAACTTCTTTTAACAAGTATCTTGCATCCAGGGCTGAACAATAGTTGTTACTCGTAATTTCTAAAAGGCAAGACATTGATGTTAAAAACTCACGATCATTTAAGTTTCTTAAAGCATCAATATATTTCTTATCTCTTGAGATAAGTTGACCTATATTTTGGACAGCATTGGCCATAGCTGAACCATTGGCAGAGGCACCTGATGAGGCAAAAGAAGCTAGCATCTGAACTGTTCCAGAGATCGCAGCTACAGTGTTAGTGTCATCCAGGCAACCTGCACTAGCTGCTGTAATATCATTGATTGTTGAGTTAATTAGAAATAAACCATCACTTGTTGCATTTCGAACTCGTTCGTCCAAAGAGATTAAAGATTGAGCGACTCCATCTCTTGATGCGGGGGTGGAGTTTTGAATTCGGGTTGAAAGAGCTTGTTGTTGAATATTTTTTCCTAAAATCAGTTGAACGACATCGCCTCTAAAAATAGAACTTTCCCTTACAAAACTCCTTAGTCCTGAAATTTCGTTAGGAATCTGCATATAAGTTCCAACATCAGCTACTTTATTAAGTTGGCTAATTTTTTCTTGTAATTTGTTAAGTGAAGCATTTAAACTGTTTTTAACCCCATTACATTCTGGAGAGTTCTTAAGTTGAGAGATTACATCTTTAAGACTGCTAGTGTGATCAATAGCATTCTGGGTCCAGATACCTTGAGATGTACAAGGACCAGAAAAAGAATATGCACTTTTATTAGATTCTTGAGCCCAAAGGGGAATCTTAATACCTAAAATAATTAGTAGAATGTAAGTTGAAACGTTCGACTTCATATATGCCTATTCTCTAGCTGTTAGTAAAACACTTAAAACTAGTTCAAACCTTGGGCCAATTATTAGGCAGTATAAAGTTATTTTAACTTCTTGATATGTCAAAAAGTTAAACACATGTTACTCTAAATTGTGAACGGGTCTAGACACTTGGTTCAATTGGGTCTAGGTGTTCTGATATGATTTTTACAAGTAAATAGCTATGATAAAAGAGATTGGATTAAATAATATTGTGAAGCAATCTATCCTAGAGATAACGTGTATTTTGATTCTTATTTTTTTTCTTATCTCTTGTGCTTCGGATGATAAGCAAGAAGTAAGTAGAGCACATCCCGCAAGTTATGGGATGGATAATTTTTCAATAGATAATGGGATGCCGATGAGAGAAGTTATTAGAAAACAGTTTTATTTTAAAGACTGTGAGCTTGAGTCCAGAAGAGCTTTTCCGAATAGAATTGAATATTCATGCCATGAGCATTAAATAGTATTATTAGCTATGATTTTATTTTTTTTGTTTTAGCAATTTCATTTTTGCCGTAAGAGTTTTGAATATTTTTTCTTGCTCTGTAGAGGTATTATTTCCATAAGCGAGACGAATCCAAAGATCAAAAATTTCTATGAGTAATTCTTTTTTCAAAGGGTCTGATAAAAAATTTATTATTCGCGCCTTCCATTCTAAGGGGCCTTCGGCGTCCTTTTTGACAAGATTAAAAGGCTCAGCCCACTGCTGTAGTAAATTATAGATGAGTTGGGCTTTATTTAAATGTTTCCTATTTAATACATTTGTCTGCATAATAAGAGAGCTTAGAATAGCTGTTAGTGCGACAATAGCTAGAGCAAAGGTAATGTTTAAATCATATTTTTGAAGAAGTTCTTTTTGCTTTTCAAAATCATGCTCAAGAAGAAAATTGTTCCATTGATAATTAAGATTTTCAAACCACATAGAGGTTTTGGTAATAAAAGTTTGTTTTTGAAATAGACTTTTTATTTCTTCTTTTGTAAGCATTTGGTCTATTACTGTAGAGTAAAGATGACCTCCTAATTCAATTCTTTCAGGTTGGATAACAGTTATAGGATCTGTTGTAACCCAGTAATTGTTTTCATTGAGATATTCAACCCAAGCATGAGCATCTTTTTGTCTAACAATCCAGAAATTTCCCATTGAGTTGTATTCTCCACCTTGATAGCCGATAACTACTCTAGCTGGTATACCAACAGAGTTTAAAAGCAAAGCATGTGCAGAGGCATAGTGTTCACAATAACCTTTTTTAATTTTAAATAAAAACTGATCTAATGTTAAATGAGGTTGAAGGCCAGGGCTTAGGGAATAGTGGAAGTTGTTAGAAGCAAAAAAACTTAATATTTTTGCATTGATTTCTTTAGGCTTGAGAGAATGGTCAAAAGCTAATTTTTTTTGTAATTGGAGTAGAAGATTCTTTGAAGTTTGATTATCAGAAATGAAATTTTTGTTTATAGTTATATTTATTTCTGCCGTATTTGACTTATAAAGTATTGGTTTTCCAATAGTTCCTTTAATCGAAATTCTTTTATCAATCAGGTTATAGGTTTTGAAGATATAATCAGTGTCTGAAAAGATTTTGAAGTTGTCAGAAAATAAGTTAGTTGTGTTTGGTAAAGAAAAAACAATATTTTGTTGAGTTGGTTCTAGCGTTATTTTATAATCAACTTGTTCAATGTTTTCAGTAAAGTTGTAGGTGGTAGTGTTTTTTTCAGATGCCCAATTAAGAAATCCTAGATGTTTTTGAAGAACAAGACCTTTAAGATAGAAATTTTTTATATCTATTTTTTGTTCATCAATTAGAGCTAGTCTGAGAATTGTTTCGTTACTTAATGACAAATTAGAAATAGAACCTGGGGTTAAATTGTCACTAAAGCCAGAAATTCCTTCTTTAGATCTAATATTAAGTTCATTTAATTCTTTTGTAACTCTTGGAAAGAGAAAAAAAAGTAACAAAGACATTGGAACAGAAACGGTAAATATTTTTAGTGTATAAATCATGGATTCTTTTTTATATTTTCTGATCCAAACTGTAGGTAATAGATTATAAGTTAGATAGGCATAGACAGGGATAGAAATGAATATGTAGAATAAGTCGTAAGAGAATAAAAATTTAGCTGTAGTCATAAAAAAACCAAGCAAGATAAGAAAATCTTTTTCTTCAGAAGATTCAAATTCTAAAATTTTTAAACTAGCTAATACCACAATAAAACTAGTTGCGGCCTCTTTCCCAATAAAAGTTTTGAATTGAAGATAGATGAGTACAAAAAAAACAAAAGAAAAAAAACCAGTTAGAAAACGAGTAGGATTTTTAAGATTAAACCAAATAATAATTAGTTTCCATAGCCAAAAAACTATCGATGTTAGAAAAATCCAGAGAGGAATATCTTGATAAAGACTTAAAGTGGATATAGCCAATGGAATAAAAATCATAAAACTATTTTTGTTTAATGGTTTAGTTATCAATTGATACCCCACCTTTGATAGAATGTAAGGCTAGAGTTTGAAAAATGAGTTCATAATCGTTCTTTCCATTTAATAAAGAAAACTTTCCATTGTATGTTTTTATTAAACAGGGGGTGTTGATTTTGTGAGCATCAAATAACCATTTAGTGATTTGTTTTAGCTTTATCTCCATTGGAATACCGTTGAGATGGTCAAGCTCCGAATTTAGATCAACATAAATAATTTTAGGCTCAGCACTTGAAAATATTTTGGTATAAAATTTATTTTTTCTTGCAAAAACTTTCCAATCAATTCTTTTAAAATTATCACTCTCATTATATTCTTTGTGCATAAAAAATTCATCATTTTGATTATCTTTTTTTAACCATAAAGGTAGTTTTAATTCCTTTTCAATCTCTTCAAAAGCTTGTGGCACTTTAATATCACCTACTCTCTCAGGATAAACAAAGTAACTCATCTGCCAGTCGTGTATTTGCCAACAGTAAAATAAACCAAATGGGAATGTTGAATAAATTTTTATTCTTGGATAGGGAAATAAGCCTCGAGATGATTTTAATATCTTACAAGTAACAGTGATATTATCTCTATTTTTTATAATTTCGATTTCTTTTTCTATTTCAAATTCAGATGTATTTATTTCAATATGAATAAACCTGGTTAGGTACTTGTGATGTTCATTGGTAAGTTGAATTTGTATAGAACCTAGTTCATCAGCAAAATAAGAAGGTATTTCATAACTGTTTATTTTAATATTTTTAAGATTATTATTAGCTAAATGCATAACAATAAAAATAAAACTAGAGTAAAAAAAAGCGATTAAATAAATAAGCTGGTTAGCGTATGTAAAGGCCAGAATCAATAAGATCAGTATTCCGCTGCCAAAATAAAATCCAAATTTTGCAGGGATAATATAAGGCCTTTTCTGGTTTTTTTGTTTTCTACGCCTATTTTCAAACTGGGATTTTAATTTGGTTGAGAATGTCTGTAACCATTTTATTTCCAACTTTAACTCCCTCAGTTAATCCTAAACGGTGACCTAAAACATATGGGGCTAATTTTTTTATATCTTCTGGTACCACAAAGTCACGATCACTCAGATAGGCAAGAGTTTTAGCTGATTTTGATAAAGATAAGCCAGCACGCGTAGATAGTGGTGAGTATTGAGAGTTTTTTCTTGAGTGATCTAAAATTAAAAAAATGTACTCAGCTATGGAAGGAGAAAGATAAATTTTTTGAGCTTCTTTTTGAATTTCTATTACAGTTTTATGGTCAATAATAGGCATTAAATTTTTGATTAGTCCTCTGACATCTTGTCCTTGAAAAATTTTCAGTTCAGATTCTTTTTTAGCGTAATTGAGCTCCATTGACATTAAAAAACGATCCAACTGACTTTCAGGTAAAGGAAAAGTTCCAATTTGGTTTTTTGGATTTTGAGTTGCTATAAGAACAAAGGGTTTTGGTAGTGGATAGGTTTTTCGATCCTGGGAAACTTCAAACTCTTCCATAGCTTGAAGAAGAGCACTTTGGGTTCTTGGATTGGCACGGTTTAACTCATCAGCTAAAACCAAGTGGCTAAATAAAGGCCCCTCAAAAAATTTAAATTGTTTCAGGTCTTGGTCGAAGATCATATTACCAATGATATCGGAAGGTAAGAGATCGTTGGTAAATTGAATTCTAGAAAAATTGAAGCTCAATAATTTTGCTAAGGCTTGAACAAGGGTCGTCTTACCCACTCCAGGGATATCTTCAATTAGAAGATGACCCTCCGAAAAAATACATGTCAGGGCCATCAAAATTTCATCGTCTTTATCAAAAATAACCGAACTAAGCTGTGTTACAAGTTTATCAACAAAGGGTTTCATACCCTTTTATTAGACATTAAAACTTGAACCGCAGCTACAGTTTTTTGTGGCATTAGGATTATTAAAGACAAAACCTTTACCATTTAGTCCACCAGAATAGTCTAAAGTCATACCTATTAAATAAAGGTAGCTTGATTTGTCCACCACGACTTTGGTTCCATTTCTTTCAAAAATCTTATCTTCTGGTGAAGGCTCACTAACAAAATTCATTTTGTAAGAAAGTCCTGAACAACCACCTTTTTTTACTTCAATTTTTAGAAGAGCCGTTTCAGGTTGTTGATCTTCTGATTTTAAATTTTCAATTTTTTTTGCAGCCATTTCTGTAATTTGTATCATAAATCCTCACTATTTACGAGCCTTTCAATCTAACACAGGAATGGCTACAAATCTATGGATTTAAAATGGAAATCTATTTGCTATTTAACAAAGATTTAAAATGACTCACAGCCACTTCAATATCCTCAACTTTGGTAAATCTGCCGACGCTCAAACGCAGTGTGCGAGCGGCTTCTTCATGGCTAACCCCTATACCTTTTAAAACATGACTTGAAGCTATTTTCCCAGTGCTGCACGCTGAGCCCGAAGAAACACCTAGTCCAGGGAGCCTAGAGGCAATATCAGTTCCTGTAACAGATGGAAAGGTCAAAGAGAGATTCATAGGACTTCTTTGTTTTCCCAATTCCGGTCCATTAAGTTTCAATTCAGGAAAAAGATTTTTAAGTTGTTGGTAAAGTAAAGTGGAAAGCTTTTCATAATGAGTGATTTCTTCAGTGAGTCGTCCCTGAAAGAGCTTGCAAGCTTCGCCAATACCTACAATTCCAGGAACATTCAGAGTTCCTGAACGATCTCCATTTTCTTGGCCTCCACCAACTAAAAAGGGGTCAAGTTGAACAAGGAGATTCTTTTTCCGTTTAAAAAGCACACCAACACCTTTAGGACCATAAATTTTATGTCCAGAAAAAGATAATAAATCCACAGGTGTTTGTTGTAAATCGACAGAGATTTTTCCAACAGCTTGAGTCCCATCTGTGTGAAAATATATTTTTCTTTCTCTAGATAATTGGCTTAACTCTTGGATTGGATTTATAGATCCAATTTCGTTATTAACCCACATAAGAGATATAAGTTTTGTGTTAGGTTTTATTTTTTCTCTTACCGCATCAACTGAAATAATTCCTTGTGAATTAGGCTTAATAAAATCGACTTCGACACCTAGATTTTCCAAATATTTTAAAGTGTTTAATACCGAATTATGCTCGATGGGAGACGAGATTATATGTACTTTCTCATTTAGTCTGGCAAATTGATGAAAAATTCCAAAAAGCACCCAGTTGTTACTTTCTGTTGCACCAGATGTAAAAATTATCTCTCTTGATTCACAATTTAATAAGGTTGCAATTTGCAGTCTGGCTTTTTGAACAGCATGGTCTGCTGTCCAGCCCCAAGAGTGACCTTGGCTTGAAGGGTTACCAAAATTTTCTTTAAAATAGGGTAACATGGCTTCTAAAACTTTAGGATCCACAGGTGTCGATGAATTGTAATCTAAGTAAATCATTGGGCTAGTCATACTTGTCCATTATAGGAGCTTATCATAGAATGAAAATTAAAAAGGTGAACATGACACAGGATTTCTTTATAGATAGTCGATTTACCCAAGGTAAAATGGCTGAAAAGTTTTTTAGATGGACAAAAAGAAAATGTTCTTTGTCTTTTACTAGTGAAGACCCCTATTTTAGGAAAAATTTCTTATACTTTCCAGATTGCTGGTCACAGTTAGCACTTGATATCACTGCAACCAAATATTTTAAGAAAAAAAGAAATGAAAAGTCACTTGTTACATTGGTAAATAGAGTGTCCAGAGAATTAGAAAAGGCGAGTGTCAAGCAGAAATATCTCACTACTAAACAGGCTAAGACTTATCGACAAGAGTTAAACTTTATTTTATTCTCACAAAAAGCCTCTTTTAACAGTCCTGTTTGGTTTAATTTAGGAGTCTTTGAACATCCTCAAACGTCAGCTTGCTTTATTCAAAGTGTAGATGATTCTTTAGAAGGAATTTTTGATCTTCTTAAAAAAGAAGCCAAGGTTTTTAAATACGGTTCTGGTTCTGGATCGAACTTTTCTGTTCTTCGAAGTCGCTTTGAGGAGTTAGATTATGGGGGATACTCATCTGGTTTAATGGCTTTTCTGAATATTTTCGATAGTGCTGCAGGAGCCATCAAATCCGGAGGGACCACGCGACGAGCGGCAAAGATGGTTATCGTTGATATTGATCATCCTGAAATTGAAGACTTTATTGATCTAAAACGCAAAGAAGAAAAAAAAGCTAAAGTTTTAGAGTCTGCAGGATATAGTCTTGGATTAGATGGTGAGGTTACAAGTTCTCTGCAAGGACAAAATGCGAATAACTCTGTGAGGGTGACAGATAGATTTATGAAATCTGTTAGTAGGGATCAATCTTTTTCTCTTCGTTATCGCAGAAATTTAAAAAAATTTAAAAGTATTAAAGCCCGCAACTTGTGGAAAAAAATAGCTCAAGCTGCCTATGAATGTGCGGATCCAGGCTTACAATTTCACGATACCATCAATCAGTGGCACACATGTAAAAACAGTGGAGCCATCATCGCATCCAATCCTTGTTCTGAATATATGTTTTTAGATGATTCTAGTTGCAATTTAGCTTCAATAAATTTAGTAGCTTTTTTGGATGAAAATGGGCAGTTTTTACTTGAAGACTTTATTCATACAATTAAAGTAGTGTTTTTCTCTCAGGAATTATTGATAGATCTCTCTAGTTATCCCTCCGGTGCAATTAAAAAAAATTCTCAAAGTTTTCGCCCTTTAGGAATAGGTTTTACCAATTTAGGAAGTTTTTTGATGCGTAAAGCTATTCCTTACGATTCTGATGAGGCCAGAAGTTGGGCTAGCAGCTTGAGTGCTTTGTTAACAGGATATGCGTATTATTTTAGTTCACTGATGGCTCAAAAAAAAGAGCCTTTTAAAGAGTTTAGTAAAAATAAAGTCTCGATGATTTCAGTTTTAAAAAAGCACAAGGCTCACCTACGAAAAATAAGTTATCAGTTTTTACCAAAAGATTTTAAAGACAATTTAGAGAAGGTTTGGAATCAGGTGCTATATCTTGCTCAACGCAGTGGACTTCGTAATGCTCAAGCCTCGGTAATGGCTCCCACAGGAACAATTTCTTTTATGATGGATTGTGAAACCACAGGAATTGAACCAGAATTTTCATTAGTTAAATTCAAAAAACTTATTGGACAGAGTAATGAAGTCAGTATGGTTAACCAATCTGTTGGAGTTGCTTTAAATAAAATGGGTTATTCGCTAAACGAAATAGATATTATTGAACGTAGGTTAATTGAAACTGGGACTTTTCCTTTGTATCTTCTTAAAGAAAAAAAGCATTTGGAGGTTTTCAGAACAGCTGTTGGAAAAGATGTGATCTCGGCTGAAGGACATTTGCAAATGATGAGTGCAATTCAACCGTTTGTCAGCGGAGCTATTTCGAAAACTGTAAATATGCCAACTGAAGCCACTGCAGAGGATATAGAAAAAATTTATTTTACTGCATGGAAGTTAGGTTTAAAGTCTATAAGTGTTTATAGAGATAAAAGTAAAGTAGTGCAGCCACTTACAACTACACCTAACTGTCCTGAGTGTGGAAAACTCACACAAAATTCAGGAGGTTGTTTTGTTTGTACATCTTGCGGTACCTCCCTTTCTTGTGGATAGAACATGCTGATATTTGGTAAAGACTAATCTTTGATGAATTGAAAAAAACGAGCATTTTGTATTAAAAAGCTATCCACTAAGTTTTCTTCACGAAGGTAATCTTTGAGCTCTATTTTTTTATCCCAGTGGATAGAAATTAAATAAGAAATTCTCTCTTTCATTTCAGGAACACTGTCTATAGATTCTGCATGTATCCACTGATCAATAATTTTAGCAGCACCCACCATTTCAGAGTTTTGTGAAGCTAAATAATACTTTATTAGTTCTTCCCCCTTGGTTTTAAAGTTTTTTAAAAACATTTGGTAAAGATCATCAGAAATTTTATAATTTTCTTTTACTAAATAGTAGTTTAAATCAATTAGATTAGAATCAGCAGCCCAAAAGCTTTTTGCAATGGTTGTAGTGATTGATAAAGTGGAAGTAGCTTGAACATCAGTTATTGATAAAAAAGGACAAACAAATCCATTCATGTTCTTAAAATTTTCATTTCTATCTGTGAGGGCTATCCATAACAGTGATTTGTTATGATTTAATGAACATAAAAGTTTACAAAAGTACCACGATGTTTCATCAGTATTTTTTAACTGACTAAATCGTTTGGGGCTTAACTGAGTTTTTAATTCTTTCCATTGAAGATGATCATTAGAAAGAGAACTAAGGTAAACTTTAGAGTCAGCGATGCTATGACATTGACCATCCATTAAATCAGGACTTGTAAATTTACTTGTATCTATAACTTGAGAATAAACAGTCGAACTAATAACAAAATTGATAATAAATAGAGTTACTGTTAAAATTTGCATAAAACCCTCCCAGACGCACTCATACGCCCTTAAAATAAAAAAATAAAAATCTTTTTTGTTAAAAATAAAGGAACATGAATTTATTTTACTTTTGTTAAAACTTTATACATTTGCTATGAATATATTCGGTCTGGTGCCTTAACACTATTAGGACGATATTTGAAAATAAATTGAAACTTTTTTTGAACTTAAGACAATAGGTATCTGTGGATAAATTGGAATGGAATTTACTCATCGAAAAAATGGGTGATCGATTATATAATTACTTTCTAAGGCGAGGACATTATCAATCAGCGGGCGATCTTACCCAAGAAACCTACGTAAGACTGTGGGTGTATTGGAAAGAAGGCCGTGTGGATGCAGCTAAAGGTAGCTTAGAGTCATTGGCTTTTGGTATAGCCTATTATGTTTCTTTAGAGCGAGTGAAAGAGTTAAAATCCATTATGCAAGAGGATCCAGATTGGGATAAAATGGCAAGCTCAGAAAATATAGAAGAGATGTATCAAAAGAAAGAATTACATTTTCAATTTCATTTGGCACTTAAGCAGTTACCTGAAGAGCAGCAAGATATTCTAACACTGTACATGGATGAAACTTTAAAGCTAGAGGAAATTGCAAAAATCCTGGAAATACCATTAGGAACTATAAAAAATCAAATTTACAGAGCCAAAGAAAAAATGAAGTTAATTTTTGAAGCTAAAGGAGTGTCACTATAATGGATGACAATAATGAAAATAAAAATGGAGAAAAAGATCTTCTTGAAATCAAAAATTGGGGGCAAAGATTAAATGTAAAGGCTCCTAAGGACGAAAAACAAAAATGGCAAAGCTATAACTCTGCGCAAATACTAAGAACAATCCGTAAAACAGCACCTTGGTGGGGAGTGGTTGCTGCACTTCTTGTTGGTATTTATATTGGTAGAGTGTCTCAAAATTGGGTTGATCATGATGTAAATTATGCTGTTGAAAAAAAAATTCAACAAGATGAAACTTTCGAATCAGTTTACTCCAATTACTAGCGTCAGCTGACTTAATAAATTTACCCAATTTTAAATTATTGGAAAAAAATAAGGAGTTAAAAATGATAAAATCTCTAGTGTTACTTTTTTTTGGAATAACTTGTTTGAGCTTTGCTGACCCTGATGTTACGACTACAGAGTCAAACACGGAAAAGAAAAACATTGAGTCCTCAAAACTAAGATATAAAATTGAAGTTCAAGGTCAGGTTCTAGTATTTGATAGTAAAGGGAAAAAGTTATTATTCTCTGTTGATGAGGAAAGAAAATGGCGTTTTGGCAATGAAAAACCTATTTCCAGTTACTGGCAATTAAACCAAAAAGGACTTCCTGACTTACATTTTAATCATGAATGGCAGTTATCTGAATCGGGAATTTTGAGTGTAAAATTTAAACAATATGACTCAATGAAAAGAATTTCAGAGGATAAATTCATTTTTGGTAAAACTCTGCAGGAAAAAGAACTTGAAATTGAAAATTTCCAAGCTCCAGTTTTCGTTTTATCTCAGGAACCTGATAGACGTATTGTAGTTCAATTTAGAGTTCAGGTTTGGAGTGATGACGATGCTAAAGACATTGGTAAGCTAGCTATCAACTCAACACGTATGACGATATTTGACAGTAAAGGAAACTTGTGGGCTTCAAGAATTGATAACTCTTCAGGTGATAATGTTTACTATGGAATCACAACATACTTGGGAAGCTTATATATTAGTTATTTACCTTTTAAGGGTGCAAGTAAAATTGGAATTGCAGAAAAAAATAGAATTCGTATTGAACATGGGAAAACTAAGCTTTCCATTGAAAGCTCCGACGCTTTTTTACCAAGAGGAGTTGTCGCAAATGTTTACGGTTTTATTGATCTAAATCATCGTACAGAAGGTCTAAATCGAACTCGCTCGAATGGTTCTGATAAAGAGGAAAATTTTCTTAAAAGTATCAAACGGTAATATTAAAAAATTCAACTAACTTCTATGGGCCTCTAACAAGCAGTGTTTTAGGCCTATATTCTTAAATGATTTTATTTAAATATCTGAAGAGAAAACCTATAGTAAAATTCCTTTTAAAAAAAGGCTAGCTATTGAAAAATAAATCACAAGTCCAGTTACATCTACTATGGTAGCAACTCCAGGTGCAGAAGCTGTAGCAGGATCAAGTTTCAATTTTTTGAGTAGAATGGGAAGCATAGAACCACAAATAGAACCCCACATCACGACGCCAACAATGCTTGAGGCAACAGCTAAAGCTATTTGTATAAAATGAGGGCCATACAGTTTGTCTCCATTCGGCCAAAGTAAAATTCTAATAGCAC
>JABWCN010000094.1 GCA_013359135.1 Pseudobdellovibrionaceae bacterium
ATTGACCAAGTTATCCAAATGTATGGATATCCAACTGAAGGCGTTCAAAGAGGTCTTGTTCAAAATAACGAAGCGGCAGCGTCTTTGGGTGTTGTTACTAGAACTAAACCTGCAGATGTTTACTACAGATATCAAACTTCAGGAAACTGGGTTCGTGGTGAATTGAAAGCTAATGCTATGGGTGAGTATCAATTTGTTTTTCCAAATGGCAAACCAAGACAATACTTTGTTGTTGCTAAGAAAAACATAAGAGTAGGAAATAGAGAAATCGCGGCTCAAGAAGCCTTATCTACTTATTTAAGAGACGGTAAAGATCCTATTGTGTTTCATAATCAGTTTCCAAGTACAAGTCCTTTGATCGCTGATGCATACACTAGAGCTACTCGTGGAGCTCATGGTATGACTTTATATTCTTTGGCAGGAATGGTTGCTCAGAACGATCCTTCTTCAAGACCTACAGGGACTGAAATTATCAAACAATATAAGCTGTTATCTTTTGCAACAGCGGGTTCCCCACAGTGGACAAACTTCTTTGGGTTTTAATTTAAAGTAAAACTAAGTGACTAAGAAAAGGGCGATTTAAATCCTTACTATTACCCACAATTTTTCTAAATTGTGGGTTTTTAGTTTTTAAAGTACTTTATTAGCTCAGCAAGGAGCAAATAAGTATGACTAATACCATCAAGGAAGATGGATCTTGGGTTGAGAGTGAACTATCGGCAGCCGATTTTAATGAACTGCGTTTAAATAAAAGATTTCAAGTGATAGCCAGAGAGCTTTCTCAATATCCCTCTCTACCGATTAACCAAGCCAGTTCCGATTGGGCCGCAGCCAAAGCCGCCTACAGATTTTTTCAAAATCAAAAAGTAGATTTTAAAAAAATAATAGAGCCTCATATTTTAAATACCTCCTTAAGAACCAAAGGTCATGATCGAGTTGTTGTTGTGCAGGATTCAAGTGTAATGGATTTTTCAAAGCACAGTAAAACAAAAGATCTAGGAATGATTCATACCTTTAATGATGGAGTGGAGTTAAAGGGGCTGATTTTGCATGCCACCCTAGCTTTATCGGAAAAAGGACTTCCATTAGGTCTACTCTCAGAGAGCATCTGGGCTAGAAAAAAACAGTCAGCAAAAGGACATGAACATACGAAAGTTCCCATATCAGAGAAAGAAAGTTTTCGCTGGATTGAAGGACTTAGGTCAGCACATAATTTAGTTCATCCCGATACGGAGATTGTGATGGTCTGTGATCGAGAGGCTGATATCTATGAACTCTTTGAAGAGGCTCTAGATAGGGGAGTTGGTTTAGTGGTACGGCTGCAGCATGACCGAGTTCTTGATGATGAAGACTATGGGGATTTAAAAATTTATGATCGCTTAGGTTTAGAAAAAATTAGTGGTTATGTTCAGGTAGAAATACCCAGTTCAGGACATCGATCTCAGAGGGTTGCAGAGCTTGAGATTTGTTATTCAAAAGTGACTCTAGCATCACAACCGCGTGGAGTTAAAACGAGTCGAGTATCTCAGCGAAGTGATATTGATGTTTGGGTTGTGGATTTTAGAGAATCTTCACCACCAAAGGGGGAGTCTCCTTTAGTATGGACACTTATATCAACTATTGAGATTAGAGATAAAAAAAGTGCTCTTCAGATAATGAATTATTATAAAATGAGATGGACAATAGAACTCTATTTTAAAACTTTAAAAACAGGTTGTAATATCGAATCTTGTCGAATGAATGATGCTCGTAAGTTAATGAGCTATATTGGTCTTCAATCTATTTTTGCTTGGCGCTTATTGTGGATGACATTTTTAAATCGCCATACTCCAGAGGCAAGTTGTGAGACGATGCTAACGGAAAACGAGTGGAAAACATTGTGGTTAAAAAAGAATCGACGAAAAATAAAATCTGGAGAACTTAAACCTGTTCCACCAGAACAGCCACCAAGCGTTTACGAAGCAGTTCGCTGGATCGCTATGCAGGGAGGCTTTTTAGGCAGAAAAAATGATGGTGAGCCAGGAATGATCTCGATTTGGAGAGGCTGGCTACAACTTATGTCCGCGGTTGAGGTCTATGAAATACTTACTCTTTAAACTAAAAACCCACAATTTAGAAAAATTGTGGGTAATAGTAAGTCTTTTAGAGGCTTTTTTTTTATATTAAAAGCTAGACTAGAATATAAATAGATCATAGTATTTTCTGTAAATTTGCACTGTTTTTTTTGGAAGCAACGCATGGGAAAACTATGGATTTAAATTTAGATTTTAATTGGCCAATTTTAGATACTATTGCCGGGGGAAAATCGGCTTTGGATATCCCTGGTTTGGAAATCGATACAGAAAATAAGGCAAATTTATTTTTAAAGACCTATGGTTTTGATGTTCATATAGAAAAAGACATAGAAAAGCTTTGGTATTATCATCGTCGCAGTATTGTTCTCATGACGGAAAAGCTTGGGTATAGCCTTTCAGAGAT
>JABWCN010000032.1 GCA_013359135.1 Pseudobdellovibrionaceae bacterium
ATTGATTAGTACTGCAGTTGATTCCAATTCTTCAGCTTCATATTTCTCTATGATAAAAAAATTAATTACTAAGGTGAATTTCTTAGGAGAAGTGATACCTAATAATAAACCTATAAATTTAAATGAAAAAAAATGTGCTACATTAGGCTGTTATTTGGACTTTATCTTTGGACATGATGTTGGATTGCCAATGTTATATTTAAGTCAAAGATTTAATTTAAATGCCTCTCCTTTCGCCTATGAAGAAGCTCAGATGCCAGAACTTAAAGATTTAAATATTTGGTTGAAAGCATTAAGTTTTGTTCCCGAGCATCTAGCTGTTTTTGAAAAAAACAAAAAAATGATTAAAGTAAAATTAGGTACAGCTCCAGCTAATAAGCTATACTCTGATGCAACTATGAGTTTTTTCGATGCTTGGTCAGCGTCAACAGATAACTTTAAAATCTACACAACCTTTCACGAATTTGGTCATAATTTTGCTCATGGAAGAGATTTCCGTTTAGATGAGTCAGAGGCATGGAAATCAATCTCTGGTTGGAGATTAAACAGCACTATGAACGGGCAAGAGCATTGGAGCTATGCTAGTACGGCAAGGTTTGTATCTGGGTATGCACAAACCAATCCTGATGAAGATTTTGCTGAGTCAGCCGTTGCCTACCGTTTTCAACCTGAAAAGCTTAAAGAGATTTCTTTGGGGAAATATTTGTTTTTAAAAAATATAGTCTATGGAGAGCTTGAGTTTAATCACGTAGAATGTCAGCTGCCTACGCGACAAAAACAAAAACTGCAAAGAGAATTTCAACTTAGAGAAGAGCAATGGTTAGATAGGGCAAAAAAGACGGTTATTGCTAGTTGCTTTGATAGTTTATTAATGAATGAGTTTTTTTTGAGTTTAAAAAACACTCTTTATGAAGAAGAATTGCAATACTGTGTGAAGAAAGAAATCATAAAAAAAATAGCAAAAGAATTCTATCAGATAGAAGAAATGCCATTATCTATGTATGACAAGGCAGAAAGGAAAGTATATCTTAAAAATGTTGATCTTTTGCCGTTTAGAGAGATATTTTTTAAGTATTTAAAAGGGAATTGTTCTTCCCAGGAAATAGATTCGTCTTTTGTGAATTCTTTGTTTCAGAAAGAGTTTAACTCCTATTATGGAAATCATCAAGTTCCTGCCCTTTTAAAAGTAAAACACGATATTGTTAAGAAGATTTTAAAGTTGGTCTGTGAATCCAGTTAGTATTTGCTTTTACGCGCCTGTTTAAAATGACAATTGCTTTACCTTAATAAATTCTTGGGGTTTACTTGGTAAAAAGGAAGTTTCATGTATGGAAGTTTTAAATGACGATAAAATAATGCTTTCTGCTAAGTCCTCTTTAAGTTTATCACTGATTGATTTGGCTGAATTTTTAGGAAAAAAGATAGAGTGGGTTAAAGAAGATGTAAAGAAAAACCTTCAGCTAAACCTTGTCTCTCATTACTTGCCGCCAGAGCTAGTTCGTGAATATCTTCTTAGTAAAAATTTGAGATACCCTCAAAGAGTTATTTCCATACAAATGCTAAAAGGTGGTGTTGCTAAAACCACAAGTATTATGAATATAGGGATTAGGGCAGCTATGTATGGAGCAAAAGTTCTATTCGTTGATCTTGATCAGCAAGCAAACTTAAGTTTTGCCCTAGGGCACCAAAATGAAGCAGCACCAGTATGGTTAGATATTTTTGAAAAAAGAAAAACCATTGAAGAAAGTATTGTTAAGATTAACCAAAATATAGAGTTGATTCCATCTAGTTTGAATAATTCTGTTCTTGAAAGGGTTTTGATTAACTCTAATCGTAATTGGTCTATGGCCGTTAAAAGTCCTCTAGAACAAATTCGTTGGAATTATGATTTAATTTTAATCGATACCGCTCCAGCTCTTTCAGCAATCAACACTGCTGTTACTATAGCTTCTGATGAAATTATTCTACCTGTTAATCCAGATAGGTTTTCTATTTTAGGATTTGAAAAGAACAAGCTGGAACTTGATGAGATAAAAAAAGATTTTAAATTGAATTTTAATTATAAAATTCTTTTTACAAAGTTTGATGGCAGAGAAAAAATGAGCTCCTGGTTTTTGCAAGATTTTATAGAAAAATATCCTGAAATAATGATGAAAAACTTTGTGAGATCATCTTCAGAAGCAAAAAATATTTTAGGTACAGCAAAGTCAATTTTTTCTAATAAATCATCTATAAAAGAAGACTATGATTTATTAACTAAAGAAGTTTTGGGTTTTCAAAACTTAATTTTATAACAATTATATAGTTAATTAGTAGGAGTTACTATGCCCTCTATCAAAGACTTTGAAACAAAGACCAATGGGAAAAAAACTTCTAAAGAAGTGAAGGCCGATGAATCTAAGAGTTTAAAAAACAAAAATACCAGAGTTAATCGTCATAAAATAATGGAAGCAAAAAAAGGAGAGACAAAAATGGATGCTCATTCTCGTAGACCAAGGAAAGAAGACTTGAAAGGTAATGGACAACAGGTGTCAGCAGAAAACGATCAAGTCTTGGCTGAAGAGTCAAAGAGTGAAGATTTTCAATTGGAGCAAGATAATCTCACAAAAAATGCTAATCAAGAACCAAAAGAATCAAATTCAAAGACATCAGCTGTTCAAGGTGACTCAATGGCTGATACTTCTTCTTTTCAGTCTGGACACGACCAAGAAAAGATTCAAATTGATTTCCCTGGTAGTTTCATTTTGCGAAGTAAATTTCAAAGGACCTTTGAGGCGCTTGATAAAGTCGCTACAGACTGGGTTTACGATGGTGATTTTGAAGGTTTGCCGGTAGGGCATCCATTGGCTCAAATTGTTGCTGCCAAAGCTTTAAAGAAGGCTAAAGAGCTAGAGAAAAAAGCACAAAATACTCAAGCGTATTCTTTAGCAAAAATGGGTTTTGAGTTTGCTAAATCAAAGTTAAAAAAATGAAAATACAAACAGCAATCAAAGAGAAAATAACTTTGGAGTTGTTACCTATAGAACTTCAAATAGAGAATGAGTCGGATTTGCACTCGGGGCCCAAGGGTAGAGAAACTCATTTTAAATTGCTGATTGTTTCAGAAAAATTTCAAGACTTAAGCCGATTACAAAGGCAACAACTTGTTTTTAAAATTTTAGCATTGGAGTTAAACTCAGGGGTTCATGCTTTATCGCAAAGAACTTATACTCCTTTAGAGTGGGAAAAAATCAAAACAGATTTGCAGTTTAACTCTCCAGAGTGTTTAGGAAATACCAAGAATTAGTTTTTACTTTATATCATAATAAAAGAAAATAGAATGGCTGATAAAAAAGGTTATAAAAAAAATTTTAAATTAGTGTCCTCGTTTCAACCAGCAGGAGATCAGCCAAAGGCTATTAAGCAGTTAGTTGATCATTTTAATCAAGGACTAAAACATCAAACGCTTTTAGGAGTTACTGGGAGTGGGAAGACTTTTACTATGGCCCATGTGATCCAACAGTTAAATCAACCTGCGTTAATTTTGGCTCCAAATAAAACTTTAGCAGCGCAGATATACTCGGAATTCAAAGAACTGTTTCCAGAAAATGCTGTAGAATATTTTGTCAGTTATTATGATTATTATCAGCCTGAAGCCTATATACCTTCAACGGATACTTTCATTGAAAAAGACTCAGCGATCAATGAGCAAATTGATAGAATGAGACATTCAGCAACAAGATCTTTGTTTGATCGAAGAGATGTCATTATTGTAAGTTCAGTTTCATGTATTTATGGTCTTGGAAGTCCTGAAGCCTATGAAAATATGATGGTCCACGTAGTGAGTAATTCATCACTACGTCGAGATGATTTACTTAGGGAATTAATTCGTATTCAGTATCAAAGAAATAACATTGATTTCCATCGTGGTATGATCAGGGTTAGAGGCGATATTGTGGAGGTATTTCCTTCCTATGAAGAAATTAGAGCACTTAGGATAGAGTTTTTTGGAGATTATGTAGAAAGAATTTCGTGGTTTGACCCTTTGACGGGTAGAATTCTAGAAGAGTTAGATCAAATTGGCATTTATCCTGGTAGTCACTTTGCGACAAGTGAGGACAATTTAAAGAAAGCTATCAAGTCTATTCAAGAAGAACTCTTAGAGAGATTACAAGAGTTGAAAACCCAAATGAAGCTGCTTGAAGCTCAGAGGTTGGAACAAAGAACCTACTACGACATAGAAATGATTGAACACATGGGATTCTGCCCAGGTATTGAAAACTACTCAAGGCATTTAACAGGTCGTGGTTCAGGTGAACCACCACCGACTTTGATTGAATACTTCCCTAAGAACTTTATAACGTTTATTGATGAATCACATGTTACGGTGCCACAACTAGGAGGAATGTATCGAGGAGATAGGCAACGTAAAAGTACTCTTGTAGATCATGGTTTTCGGCTACCTTCCGCTTTGGACAATCGTCCTCTTAACTTTGCCGAGTTTGAAAAAGTTATGGACAAAGTTGTCTATGTGTCAGCTACTCCTGCCAAGTATGAACTTGAAAAATCGGAAGGAATGATTGTCGAGCAAATTATTAGACCCACTGGATTGCTTGATCCAGAAATAGAGATTCGGCCTGTAAGATTTCAGGTTGATGATATTTTAAAAGAGATTAAAATTAGAATTCCTAAAAAAGAGCGTGTTCTTATTACAACATTAACAAAAAGATCTGCTGAAGATTTAACAGAGTATTATGAGTCAGTTGGAATTAAAGTTAAATACTTGCATAGCGAAATTAAAACTATTGAACGTTCAGAAATTATAAGAGATTTACGATTAGGAGTCTTTGATGTTTTGATCGGTATCAATTTGTTAAGAGAAGGATTAGATATTCCAGAAGTCAGTCTTGTGGCTATTACAGATGCGGATAAAGAAGGATTTCTTCGTTCCGAGAGGTCATTGATTCAGACTATTGGAAGAGCAGCAAGAAATGCTAGTGGAAGAGTTATTCTTTATGCTGATGTGGAGACAGATTCAATAAAAAAAGCTGTAGCAGAAACTCAGCGAAGACGTAGACTTCAAGATGAGCATAACCATCAAATGGGTATTACACCTGAAACCATTAGGAAAAAAATTAGAGAAGGACTTGGAAATTTATTTGACGGCTCACTAGCCGCACTTGACATGATAAGTGAAAATAAAAAAAATTCATTAGTTAAAAAGCGTCCAGAGGATATACAAAAAGCTATTTCTTCATTAAAAGAGAAAATGAGAAAACATGCTCAAAACCTTGAGTTTGAAGAGGCCGCTAAAGTTCGAGATGAAATCAAGCGTCTTGAAATTGTTGAGTTAAGTTCTCATGATGGTATTATAGACCAAGATGAAAAATAAAACTCAGACATTTGAACAACTTAAAGAAATGATCAAGGACTATCCTACTCAAAGTGGTGTTTACTTGATGAAAAATGAAGTTGATAAAATTATTTATGTTGGTAAAGCCAAAAACTTAAAAAATCGAGTCAGAAGTTATTTTCAAAATTTAGATCATACAGGAAAGACGAAAGCATTAATTCAGAATATAAGAAATATTGAATACATTCTTACTAAAACTGAAGTTGAAGCTTTTTTACTTGAAGCGTCTTTGATAAAAAAACACAAGCCTAAGTATAACATCCGATTAAGAGATGATAAAAGTTATCCCTATATTCGCTTTTCTTGGAAGGAAAAGTTTCCAAGATTGTTCTTAAGTAGAAAAGTAAAAAAAGATTCAAGTGTGTATTTTGGTCCCTATACTAGCGGTTATGCAGTGAGTGGAACGATAAGATTTTTAAATCGTACTTTTAAAGTTAGAGATTGTTCTGATAATGTCTTTAAGTCTAGAAAAAGACCATGTTTAACCTATCAAATAGGTAGATGCTCGGCACCTTGTGTGAATTATATAGATGCAGAAGCTTATCGTAATGAGGTTGAAGGAGCATTATTATTTCTGAAGGGACAGAATAAAAAAGTTATTAAAAACCTTACCGAAAAAATGTTAGAATTATCTGAACTAGAGAAATTTGAGCAGGCAGCAAAACTTCGTGATTCCATAAAGGCCATAAAAAGTATTCTAGAAAAGCAAGCAGTTATTAATGAACAGTCAGGTAAGGATCAAGATGTAATTGCTTATTTTGGTGATGAACGCGGGTGTGTGGTGGAAACTATACATATTAGACAAGGACAAGTGATCAGCAACCGCTCACACTTTTTAAATCTTAATCCTCAGGATCCATTAGAGGATGAACGTGAATGGTTTGTTTCATTTATTAATCAATACTACGAGGAAAACATCATTCCTGATGCTGTACTTGTTGGTTCAGATTTTGGTAATGATTTAAATCAACTATTAAGCAAGGTTTTAGAGTCAAGAGCAGAACAAGAGGTTCAAGTTCGTTATCCAACGGACGAGAAGGGAAGAAAGCTTTTAGAGATGTGCCTAGATAATGCAAAAGCCCACTTTGAAAAAGAGCTGAAACAAAATGAAGAAAAGTATATAGGACTTGACGAAATTAGAGAAAAATTAAACTTGCCCCAACGGCCAGTACGTATTGAGTGTTATGATATTTCCACATTTCAGGGAACTGAAACGGTTGCTTCTCAAGTGGTTTTTGAAGAGGGTGTCCCAGCTAAAGAACATTATCGTCGTTATCGTATTAAATCGGTAGATGGGCAAAACGATTTTGCATCTATGTCTGAAGTTCTTGGGAGGCGATTTCAACATGCTGAGTGGGATGATCCTGATTTGATTGTTGTTGATGGTGGTAAGGGGCAGTTGTCTCAAGCTGTAAAAATTTTAGAAAATTTAAATAAATCATCGATTCCAGTGGCAGGATTAGCAAAAGCAAGAACAGAATCGGATTTCAAAGCTCTAGAAGTGAGTCAATCAGAAGAGAGAGTTTTTTTACCAGGTCGGCAAAATCCTGTCGTTTTCAGAAAGAACTCTGATGGATTAAATATTTTAATTAATATACGTGATGAGGCTCACCGTTTTGCGATTACTTTTCATCGTAAACTTAGAGAAGATCGAACTCTTGAAAGTGAGTTAGATTACATCGTTGGTCTAGGGGAAAAACGTAAGCAGCAATTGTTAACACAGTTTAATTCTATTGAAGATTTAAAATCGGCTTCTCCTGAAGAGATAACTCAAATCAAAGGTTTTAGTAGAGTTTTGGCAGAAAGAATACTGCTTCAACTTAATGAGGAAGACGAAGAAAATAAAGTGTGAATTAAAACGTAGACTTCAAAATGTAAGAATTTAATTGTCACATGAATTCAATAATTTAAATACTTCTTGGTCTGGAGTTAATTGAATCTTAACAAAAATAAAATTACCATATTATTATCAGTTTGGAATGTGGGGTATATGGAAAAGATAAAGAATAACTGGAAAAGTTTAGCGATTTTTGTATTGGGTGGTTTATTTTCGGCAGTCCCGTTGTCATTAGTTATATTATTTATAGAATTGCCAAAATTAGAACAAAAAATTGAAAATAGTAAGAAAGTCGAAATTAAAATAGCTGTAAGCTCTATAGAGAAAATTTTGGATTTTTTTTATAATAAAGAGATTAGTGGAGAATTACCAACGGACAAAGCTCAAAAACAAGCTGCCGAAGTGATTCAGAACTTGAGGTATTCAGGAAATGAGTATTTTTGGCTTCATAATTTAGATTTGAAAATGATAATGCATCCGATGAAACCAGAGCTTAATGGTAAAGATCTATCAACAATAAAGGATCCTGAAGGAAAGTTTTTGTTTGTCGAGATGAATAAAGTAATTACGTCTTTTGGTAGTGGTTATGTTGATTATCTATGGCCAAGACCAGGAGAAGATAAGCCAATTCCAAAGTCATCATTTGTCAGTCTTTTTAAGCCTTGGGGATGGGTTTTGGGTAGTGGAGTTTATGTAGACAACATACGAAAAGAGATTCAACAGACAAGAGAGCAATCGGTTAGTTGGTTAGTCATTGGGAGTTTATTAGCATCTGTGATTAGTATTCTAGTTGGTCTAAGACTTTTAGTGAAATTAGTTTTTCCAATCCAATCATCTGTGGTTGGACTTAATAGTGAAACTTCCAATCTTGTTAATACTGTGGCAGTAATGAGTGCTAATTCACAGAGTTTAAAAGTAGCTAGTGAAAAACAATCTGAGTCACTTCAACAGACTTCAGCTGCTATGACTCAAATGAATGAGATGATCAGTAAGACAGCAACATCGGCCGAAACCTCTTCAGAAATTGCGGATAAAACTTATGAGCTTTCTAGGCAAAGTCTTCATCGTTTAAATCAACTGTCCACATCGATGCAAAAAGTTTTACAGCTAGAGCAAAGACTAAAAGGAGATCTAGATAAAAGTTTGGAGCAAATCAAACAGATGTCAGAAATTATGAAAAGTATTTCACTTAAAACTGAAGTTATTAATGACATTGTTTTACAAACTAAATTACTATCCTTTAACGCTTCTGTTGAGGCTTCGCGTGCAGGTGAACTTGGAAAGGGTTTTTCAGTTGTAGCTGAAGAAGTTGGAAAGTTGGCTCAACTGAGTGGATCCTCAGCAGTTGAAATTTCCGAAATTGTAAATAGCAGTCAAGACAAAGTTTCGCAGATTTCAGTCAATGTAAAAAATTTATTAGAAAAAACAATGGAAGATATTAGGATGACGGTTAATTTAGGTATGGATGAATCTAAAAAATCTTTAGATGCCTTAAATGAAGTTGTTAATATATCGACTCAGTCTAAACTCTTAGCAAAACAAATTTCGCAGGCTAATAAAGAACAAGCAATTGGAAGTGAAGAGGCTACAAAAGCTATTCATTACATGGAAGAGGTAAATCAGCAGCTTTTAGCCGTTGTCGAATCTAATGATAAAGTTACCAATTCTATTGAACAAGCCACAGGTATTCTTCAAGGTGTTTCTACTGATTTGAATGAGGTTGTAGCAAACTAACATTTGCATTGCTATTCTTGAGGCTGAACGGTATAAAAAAACGATGAGTTTATTAGTTTCTTGTCAGAATGTCAGTCATTCCTTTGGTGGAAGGACTTTGTTTGAAAATATAAGTTTTGGAATCAATGAGAAAGATAAAATAGGTCTTATTGGTCCTAATGGCGTTGGTAAATCGACTTTACTTAAGATTATCCTTAAAAAAATCAAACCAGATAAAGGTGATATTATACATAAAACAGGTATAAGCTTTGGTTATTTAGAACAACAACCTAGTTTTGATGAAAATAAATCTTGGTTAGAAAATATTTTAGCTGTTACCGACGATTATGCCCATGCTTTTGAATGGATTTCAAGATTAAGTTTGTCTGAAATTGACGGCGAGAAAAAATTCAGTGAATTTTCTGGAGGAATGCAAAAAAGAATGGCTCTTGCTCGAGAACTTGCAAAAAATCCAGATTTTCTTTTTTTAGATGAACCGACAAATCACTTAGATATTGACTCTATTATTTGGCTTGAAGATTTTCTTGCTGAACAAAAGTTATCATTTTTGATGATAACCCATGATCGTTTATTTTTAGAAAGAACTTGTACCCAAATCTTAGATTTAGATAAGAAAAACCCTAATTATTTATTGAATTCAAAAACAGATTTTGCAACCCACTTAGAAAATAAAAATTTATTACTGACTCAACAGAAAGCGACATTAGATAAGAAGAAGAATACTCTGACTAGAGAAACTGAGTGGTTAAGGCGCGGTGCTCAGGCAAGACAAACGAAGCAGAAGGCTAGGATTCAAGGTCATGGAGCCTTGTCAGAAGAGGTTTTAGATCTAAAAAATAAATTAAATATTAAAGACCTTGAGTTTGATTTTGGTGAACAAAGAGGGCCTAAAAAGCTAGTGGAATTTAAAGATTTGAACTTTGCATATGATGACAAAAAAATTTGGGATAATTTTAGCTTTATTATTTCTAGCAAATCCAGATTAGGTATTATTGGAAAAAATGGTTCAGGAAAGAGTACCCTAATGAAGTTAATTAGTGGTGAAATTGTTCCAGAAAGTGGCTTGGTCAGAGTAACTGACGGAATAAAGGTTTCTTATTTTGAACAGAACAAGGAAACTATCGATGGTAAAGTATCTTTGTTAAAAAATATATGTCCGCAAGGAGATTATGTTAATTTTCAAGGTGAATATATTTTTGCTAAGTCTTATTTAGAAAGATTTAACTTTGGTTATGAACAAATGGATCTAGTTGCAGAGAAACTTTCCGGTGGAGAAAAAAGTCGTCTTAGATTAGCCCAACTTATGTTGACCGAAGCCCAGCTGTTATTGCTAGATGAACCAACGAATGATTTAGATTTAGAAAGCTTAATGGCTTTAGAGCAGGCCTTAGATACATTTCCTGGAGGAATTGTTTTAGTTTCTCATGATCGTTTTTTTATGGACCGTGTTTGTAATCAGATTTTGTCGATAGAAAATAAAGACTATGAAGTTTTTAGTGATTACTTTCAATGGGAGTCTTGGTTTCGCGAAAAGCAAAATGATGTTTATCAAATAGAGAAAACTGTTGAAATAAAAGAAAAGAGCTTACCCAAAAAAAAAGGACTTTCTTATAAAGAAGAACTTGAGTTTTCAAAAATGGAAGTTACTATTTCAGAAAAAGAAAACAAATTAACTGCTTTAAAAGAGTTGATTGAAAAAGAGGAGATTCAGCGCGATAGTTTAAAGTTGAACGAGTACTATGTGGGTATAAATCAATTAGAAAAAGAAATAGTTGATTTGTATGATCGCTGGAGCCAGCTTGAGGCTAAGAAAATTTAAAATAATAAGCTCATGTGCCATGTATTAGAATTAAACTCACGTTTTTGTTGTAATTTCTTAATCCCTAAGTAGGAATAGGTATTTCAAAATGAGACATTTTGGACTAAGAAAAATTAACACCTAATCTAAAGATTTTTTGTCATATTATCAAAAAAATTTCCGATCTAATGATAATGGACGGTAACAATAATTTTGAGCAGTTACTTCAAGTTTTGAACTCTTCATCTTTTGTGACTATGACTGATCTCAAAGGTAAGATCATGTATGCAAATGAAAAGTTTTGTGAACTTTCGGGATATTCACAACCAGAACTCCTTGGGAAAGATCATCGTATTTTAAATTCGGGATTACACACTAAAGAGTTTTTTAAAGGTATGTGGGATAGAATTAAAGACGGTCAGGTTTGGACTGGAGAAATACAAAATAAGAAAAAAAATGGAGATATTTATTGGGTGCAGTCAACGATAGCCCCAATTTTTGGAATAAATAAAGAGATAATTAATTTTGTAAGTATTACCTTTGATATTACCGAAATGAAAAAAGCACAGATGACTCTCATTGAATCTAGTCGTTTGGCATCACTGGGAGAAATGGCTAGTGGAATTGCTCATGAAATCAATAACCCATTAACGATTATTTTAGCAAGAGTATCACTTTTAAAAAGAAAATTAGAAAGAAATGACAAACCAGATGTAATTAAGGCAGACTTGGATATTATTGAAAAAACTGTTTATAGAATCTCAAATATTGTGAGTGGTTTAAGAAATCTATCAAGAGATAATACAAAAGATCCACTAGAGGTTTTCCAATTAAAAAAGTTAATTGAGGAAACTCAAGAGTTATTTAAGCAGAAGCTAAGAAATAAAGACATAAGTTATGAGTTTTGTTGTCCTGATAATATAGAAGTCAAAGCCAAATCATTACAATTATCCCAGGTTATGGTTAATTTAGTTAATAACAGTATTGATGCAATTGAAAAGTTAGATGAAAAGTGGATAAAAATTCTTATAGAAGAAAAAGATAATAAGTGCCAAATTTCAATAATTGATTCTGGCAAAGGAATTCCTTCAGAGATTGCGCAAAAGTTAATGACGCCATTTTATACGACCAAAGGTCCAGGTAAAGGTACTGGACTAGGCTTAAGTCTTTCAAAGAAAATGATTGAAGAGTCAAAGGGACGTTTTTTTTATGATAATTCCAAAAGTAACACAACTTTTTGTATTGAGTTGCCGATACCGAGAAAAGAAAAGATTGTTGCCTAGATCATTTTATTATTTTTAGGTTTCAGATGGAGCATAAGTATGAAGAAAGTTATACCACTAGTTTTTGTAGGCTTAGTTTTTTTTGAAGAATTTTTCTATCCTTCTAAAAATTTATTAATATCTGCGATCGTTTTGTTTACGCTTTCTTATTTATGGTTGATTTTTGGTCAAGATTTAAATGGCAGGAAGCAATTACAAAATTCTTTTTCCAATTTAAAATTAGAGTTTGATAAGTTTAAAGATTCAGCAATTGATCTTTTTGGGAATAGTGAAAAGCTTAAGAAAGAAATACATAATGAACACCTTTCAATTCAAGATTCCTCTGCTGCCGTTGTTGAAATCTCTAGTATGTCAGAAAAAACAGCTGAAAGTGCTAAAAACTTAGAGGTTAATTCTAAAAATTTAGAAAATACAATTAATAATGGCGAGACAGAGATTAACAACCTATCGAATTTATTGGATTTAATAAAAAAGGATAGTGATGCTCTTAAAGAAGTGGTATTCTCCTCGTTGAATAACTTAAAACAAATTCAAGATGAAATGAGCCAAATAAAAAATAAAACAAGCCTTATTAATGAGATTGTTTTTCAGACAAAACTACTTTCTTTTAATGCTTCTGTTGAAGCTGCTAGGGCTGGTGAGTATGGGAAAGGCTTTTCTGTAGTAGCCTCAGAGATAGAGAAGCTATCCAAAAGTAGTGGTTCCGCGGCTCAAGAAATAGAGGTTATTCTAAGTCAAAGTCAGACAAATGCTCAGGAGATTATTAAAAGTATCAGTGCTAATTTAGAAAAAGCCACAAATGATATTATTGAAAATTTAAAAAATGCTTTTGATAAAAATACTCATGTAGTTGAAAACTTTAATTTTCAAAAGAAGTTAGTTAGTCAAAATCTTGTGCTTTCCGAAGAAATTTTAAATGCAACTCAAGAGCAAAGTCTTGGAGTAAAACAGATTTCGCAAAGTCTAAATGAATTAATGAGTTCTTCAAAAAGTATTAGTCAAGTTTCCGAAGTTACCTATACTACGTCACAGTCCATTGCAAATGGATCAGAAGATATCAGTAAAAATATTATTGAGTTAAGCCAACAGTTACACTTAAAGGTAAAAGAGCAAGTTAAACAATTTGATTTTAAATCGGCAATTAAAGCTCACCAAGACTGGAAAATGAAACTATTAAATTACAAGCAAAATCCAGATGGAACCCTTAACTCAACGCATGTTTGTAAAGATAACCAATGCGCTCTTGGGAAATGGATTTATAATGACGGTGCTCAGTATCGACAATTGTTACCTAGTGAGTACGAGGCACTTAGAGCGTCACACGCTGAATTTCATAAGATAGCGGGTAAAGTTATTGACTTAATTCATCAAAAAAATGAGTTACAAGTTGAAAAATTGCTAAATCCAGTAGGCGAATTTTCAGTTAGATCAGAAAAAACGGTTGAACTTATTCAGGATATAGAAGAGAAAATTTCAAAAGTTTCTGCTGTTGGATAACGCACTAAATTGAAGATTTATAAGTATTCAAATATGTAGTTGCTTGGGTGAACAAACAGGGATTAATCTTGAATTACTTATGAAAAAAAATCTGGTTATCCCACTGCTAGTTGGTTTATTGCTAAATCAGTCAACAGCAAATGCTATTTCAGAAAATTTATTAAACTCTAATACCAGTTTTGCTTTAAGTCACTGGTTTGAATCTCATTTTACAAAACAATCATTTAAAACCAAAGAAGGTGTGAATTTAGTTTACAAGAAATTAACAATTTCAAATCCAAAAGGGGCTTTATTTTTTATTCATGGTAAGTCTGAATTTTCCTATAAGTACGCAGAGTTGTTTTTTGATATTTCTAACTGGGGTTACGATATTTATTTTATGGATCAACGTGGCTTTGGAGAATCTGACAGACTAAGTGATAAAACACAAAAAGCTTATGTAGATAATTTTGGAAAATATGTAGATGACTATGATTCTTTTATAAAAAAAGAGCTTTTAAATAAAAAATATACAAAAAAAATATTGATAACTCACTCTATGGGAGGAGCTGTTGCTTTGGGTATTCTTGAAAGGTATCCAAATTTATTCAATAAAGTATTTATGAGTGCTCCTATGTTTAAGATAAATACTTTGAGCTATTCTGATAGTCAGGTAATTTTATTTTTAACTAGCCTCATGTTACTTGGAAAGGCTAAAGAATCACTGCCAACGATTAAGGAAATTCCAAAAATTGGAGGTAAAGAGTATCAACTGACATCATCTAAAATAAGATTTTCATCTTACCTGGAGCTCATAAAAAGAAGGCCTGAACTTATGGCAGGAGGGGCGACGATTGGATGGTCTTTTGAAGCTTTGAACTATATCTGGGACTTAAGAAGAAGATCTATAAACACACTGACAACTCCTATACTTATTTTACAGGCAGGAAGGGATGTTGTTGTTGACTTTCGTGGTCAAGATGAGATCTGTCAAAATAATCCAGGATATTGTAAGATCATAAAGTTTCCAGAATCTTATCATGAATTATTTTTTGAGAAAGATGAAATTCGTAATCAAGTTATAAAAATATTGTATGACTACGTGGAAAGTTGATATTAAAGATAAACGAGCAAACTCAAGATTTGAGATTGTTCGTTTATAGAAAATTTAACTTTAAGACAAACTTCGATTCGAGCGATTTTACTCTCTAAGATCACTCATGTTTTTATAATTATCATAAGTTTTTTGCTGTTTTTCAATTTCCTTATTCCAGCGAGAGATTTCACCTTCATAGCCTTTTTTCTTATTTTTCCATTCATTCTCTTGAATTGAAATATTCTTAACTTTTTCCATAACTTGTTTTTCTTGGTCCTTAAGATTCTCTAAGCGTGTATTCCAAAGCTTTTTTTCTTCTTGAATTTGAACAGTTTGTAAATCGTAATCTTTTAAGTTTTGTTCGCGCTTTTTTTGATTTTCTTTAATTTTTAAAATGAGTTCCTCTAAGTCTTTTATCTTTTTATCCTCTAAAGAGATTTTATTTTTTTCGTCAGCAATCGAATTGTTAATTTCTTTTTCATTTTGTTCGACTTTTTTTAACGAAGCAATATTTTCTTTAACTTGAGAACTAACTAATTTTTTTTGTTCATCAACTTCTTTTTTAGCTTTGAATACCTCTTGTATATTTTTTTCAACTAAAGAAAGATTATTCTTGTAATCTTGGAGATTCAGCTTTGAATTTTCAATATTCGATTTAATTTTTTCTAAACTTTGCTCAGATTTTAATTTATTTTGAGCTTTTACGATGTTAGGTAAATTTACTAGTCCAATCACAAGACACATAAGTGATATTATTTTTTTCATAAATGCTCCTATTCCTCTTCCTTGGGACAAACATTTTCTAAAGACGATCTGAAATGACCTATTTCGTCTTCCCAAATTTCTCCTTTAAAATTCCATTTAACTTTTTTATCTTTCTCTTTAGATAATGCTGCTATTTTTTCAGCTTGTAAATGAGTATCATTATTTTTAGTGTCTTGACTGACAGTTTGAAAACGTAAGTGCTCACCAGCCCCAGAATATACTTCGTATTGCAATAATTCATTTTGATCCAGTAATTCTTTTAATTCTGATTTTAAACTAATCATTCTGTTTTTTAAGGCTTGGCCAGCTTTTTCTCGATGAGTTTGTTTTTCCGTGTCGATTCTTTTGAATGCTATTTCTCTGATTGGTTTAATATTTTCTCTTGAATTCTTGATCGATTGTTGCTGGAACTTGAAGCTTTGTGTCTTTTTTGCAATTAAAGCTTCTTGCTCTTTGAGTACTGCTTGATTTTTTTTGGGATCACCAAGTGCTTGCTTAATTAAAGCTAGTTCCTTATTAAGATCTGCTTGTTTTTGTATCAAGTCTTTTTCTCTTTGAATTAGCTTTAAAGTCACTTGGTTAAATTGAGTAATTTCATCTTCAAGTTTATTGATCTCTTTTTGAATAGAAACAAAACTAGGGTGTCTTGCTAGCTCCAAAATGAAAGATCTTGGTAATCCATCAACTTCTTTTAGTTCAGGATTTTTTAGCCAAGTTTTAATTGTGCTGTAGTAATCTATATTTTTTTCAAATTTAGTAGTGTAGGCATCAAGGCGACCATAATAAGGTGCATACTTTCTTCCAAGAGCAGTGAGTACCTGAAGACTATCACCAAATTGGCAAAGATTCATGTAACTAATTGTTCTAACCACGTAGGACTCTGGATTATAGGCATTTTTAAAAAAATCAGTGTGAAGTGAAAACATATTCCCTGCAGCTCCAACATAATCTTTAACTAAAATTTGAGTCCAAGCTTGTTCCACCATAGCTTGAAGCCAAAGAGGATGATCTTTATCAACTTGTAAATAAAGTTCAGATGCCTCTTTATACATTTGCTTTTGAAAATAAATTCTAGCTAAGGTTAAGCTAGCTAGAGTCTTGAGTTTTCCAAGATTGATTTTACTAACAAGAAGTTCCTCGAGTAGGCCCCTGGCGTCATCAACCTTAGCTTGCCTATAGGAAGAAATAGCTTTGATAAATTTGGCTTCCCAAAAATACTCTGATTTTTCTGTGATGAAACCCAAAGCTTCCTCAACAATGTCTAGCTTTCCGGCTTCAAGAAAGTATTTTGCTCTATAGAAGTTATATTTATCTTTATAAGAAAGATCAAAATCTTCTTTGCTTGTGTAAGGGTCTATTTCTTGAATATCAGCAATTTCTAACTTGTCAATGCCTTCAGTTAGAGCATCCAGAGTTTCTTTTTTTAGTTCGGAGTTCTTGGAATTTTTTAAAATTTTTAGCATTGATTCTTTAAACTCAGATAGTAGGTTAAGTTTAAATGCAGCAATTCCATAAAAATAATATGCCTCTAAAGAAAATTCTTTATCCTTCAAGAGTTCAGCAAATATGGCTAAAGCCATTTCATTATTTTTAATGGATTCAAGATAGATTTGCCCTTCAAGCAGACGATACTGCTGGTCTTTGAAAACTATAAGATCTTTAGTTTGTAATTGAGAATCATTAATTTTTGCTTGATAAGTATCACTTAAGGGATCGACTTTTGGTATCAGCGTCAGAGTTTTTTGGCTAGCAAAAGGTTTTGCAGCAGAAGCTTCAGTTAAATTCCATTTCTTTTTATCTATTTCAATCATCTTTGGAGAGGGCAATTTATTTATCTGTGCTGAAACTTTTGGTTTCTCTGGTATAAGCAATTCTTTGGGCTCATATTGCAAGCTAGCCTCAAGGCCGATATCAAGCCTTGGAGTGTCCTTCTTTTTTTGAAAGTCATAGGCCGGAACTTTAGATTGCTTTAGTTTTAAATTACGTCCAGGCATTTTAGCTTCAGAGTTTTTAATAAATTGTGACCAACTTGGATGGTAAAATAAAAGTATTATAAATACTAAATTGATGGTTTTCATTAACTATTCCTTTAGTTTTATTTCCAAAAAGTGACACCTATTTGAAAGGCGGTGTCATTGATTAATTTATTCCCTATTGAAGTCTTATTGGTAGAGTCAATACGATCTTCATTAGTATATCTGTTAATTAGATCAATTCTTACAGCCCAGTGTTCTGAAAGGAAAAATTGCTGCATAATAGAGAAAGCATAATGGCTACTAGACTTACTTGCTTTGTTTATTTTATCAATACTAGCTCCTGCAGTGCAACCCTCGGCCAGTGTACATGAGTTTTCTTCGTAGTTGGTTTGCCCAAGGCCTAATCCAATTCCCATATCAAAGTAGATGATTTTTTTATCAAGTAGACTCATTTTTGCATAAATTGGCACGAAGTAAGCCATGATTGAATTTGCTGATTTAAACGTATTATGATTGGGAAGAACTCCATATCTATTTCTGAAGTAATCTACAGTATCATTAAATTTAAAGTTAGCATTTACGGTTGAAACTTCAAAGCCCCAGCGTTCGTTTAAAAAATAACCGAAATTGATACCCATCAAAGATCCAACAGCATTGGGGTCATTGAAAGGAATACCATAACTTCCAGTTAGAAAAAATCTTTTTTCTTTTTGAAAAGCTCTATTTTGAATAACAGTGAAGTCATCGTCTTTTGCTGACCAATATTTTTGTTCTAATTTTTGTATATCAAGTTTGTCTGAGTCATTACTCTCAAATTTTTTAGTTTCATCTGGTTTATTAGTGTCTTTTGAGTTTTGTGCAAAACTACTAAAACCTATTAATAACAATAATAATAAAGACAAGGCTTTTTTTTCTGTGGTTAACATATTCCTCCCTAAATTCATCGACCTAATTTGTGCTCTTAAACATAAATGGGTAAGTAACAATTACTTTAGTACCACCTTTTGGTGTCGGAAATTTCCATGCTGAAATTTTATTTAACATACAGCTTTCAACTTGAGAATTTTTTAAGCTCGTATCATTGATTGATTGAGCTTCAACTTTTCCATTTCCTGAAATTGTGAACTTTACAGAAACCTTTCCAAATAACTCTTTGTTTGCTGAAAGCTGTCTTTCGTAACAATAAAGGATTTGACCCAGTTGAGTTTTAATATAGTTTGCTATTTCTTCTCTATCTAGACCGCCAACAATTTCGGATTCATCTTCAATTAAACCAACACCACCTTGTCCCACCTTGCCAGCTTTTAATGCCCCCATGCCAGAGATGCTGTTGCCACCACCAACTCCTTTGGTTGAAATTTTAAAGTTCTTTCCTTGGGCTTCGCTAGTCCAGTCACCACCAGCTTTGTCAATTTTTCCAAGTGCTGACAAGGCTCTACCTGAGCTTGCGGAACCAGCTGTGATGCCATCTGAGAGGATAATATTTTTACTTTTTTGACCTTGAGAAGAAACCTTGCCAAGTAGTGTAGAAATTCTTTGCGTATTCACATTTTTAAGAAGGCCTGCTACCTTAGTTAGCTTATTGTCAGCAGGTTTAGTTTCTATTGATTTACTTGTTTCTTTGATAGTTTCTGGGTCAATTTTTTGAGCTACTTCTTTTTTCTTTTCTTTTGGTTGAACTTTTTTTGGTTCCAACTTCATAATGACTTCTGAAGCTATAGCTCTTTTAGAGTTTGTTGGAAGGTATTTTTGGGATCGTGGCAAAGAATAAATGAATGTAAATAAAAAAATACCTACTAAAAACAGTGCAAAAAAACTTCGTTGATCACTTTTTTCTAAAAATTCAGTCCACTGAACTTTAGCCAGGTTTTTTGGGCTTTCAAATACAATTGATTTTTGTTTAATAGTGTAGTCATTAATTTTTTGAATATGCCATGATGAAGATGGAATAGATTCAAAAGTTCTTCTTTGAGGCATAGAATTAGTAATAAACTTTTTCCCTGAGGGCAGAATTTTTGTTTCAACTAACTGATCAAAGTAATATATTTGAAATATTTGATAGTTTTTTCCATTATTGCTAACGTTAGGAGTTAATTGAAACTCATTAATTGTGACTGATCTTTCTATTGGTTTAAGAATGAGTTTAGAATTTTTCCTAACAAGAGTGATTGGTTCGTTTATGAAATGGGTTGGGTAGATGTTTTTTTCGAAATTTTCTGGGTTTAAATCAATTAGTTTCCAACCTTTGGAATCAAATTCAAAAGCGCACTCCCAAGAGGCCAGACTTGGATCAATTGAAACTAGATCTGCAATTCTTTGTGAACCAAAAGTGTAATAGCTCTTATCACTTTTAAGTTTCCAAACTTTAGTTTGTCCATTTTGAAGATGTTGTTCAACAATAAGAGTTTTCATATTTTATCTCACGTAAAAGCTTGCTTCTCGTATTTTTTTGTCCATGTTTTTTTGCACATCAACAAGAGGCATGAATTTAATTCCTTTTTTTTGCACTAAAAAAGCCCCGTCAGGATTTCTTATGGTGCCTTTGATACTCATTTCGGAAAAGTTAACTTCTTGAACTTTTCGTAGTACTTTTTTTTTGCTTTGAGCATTGCAAACGCAGATTGAAAAAGTCAGTAAGAATATAAATTTAAGATTCCACTTTTTTAAACTCATATTGTCCTTCCTTAAACTAAACATCAACCTTGATAATAAGAACTAGTTAAGTTTTAATAGACTTATTTTTTTCTCTATCCATTTCTTCATATCGGATAAAGTAGCTTCTTTATTAGCTTTTTCGTAAAAATTTAATGCTGTTTTTGGAGAATTTTTATACAATTCTTCTAGTCTAGCTTGAGTTAAGTAATAATACTCTTTTTGTTTCCAGTTTTTAAAAGGAATTAGATTTAAGAAATTTTCAGCTTTTTGAAGATCTTTGTTACTAGCAAAAAATTCTACACAAAGTGGTAAAGTGTATTCCAGAAGAGCATGACCAATGTCCTTAAGATTGCCTTGTTCTAGAATTTGACAATTTTTTTGAAAATTTACTTTGTCATTAACAGCATTAGCTAACCAGATCCTAAAAACAGTGTAGTCGACATGAGGATTTTCTAGTTTAAAAATAGCATCGCTATGAATTTTTTCAATTTCTAATAAATATTTACTATCTAGTAGTCTATGATTATTTGAAACTACAAATTGAGCAAATTGAATTGAAGGGATCGCATCTTTGTTGATGGGATCAATTTTTAGCTTTTCAAGTAACCAATTAGCTTTTAGTTTTAATCCTTTACTTTCAGCTTCTAAAGCTAAATAAAAGACACCAAGCGCATGAAAATCTGATTTGTTAAGGTAGTCACTTGAAACGATAGGAGTTATATGTTCCTTGTCCTTAACTGATCGTTCTTTTGATCTAATAAGCTCATAGGCTTTTTTTAACTCTTTATTTTGGTTGAGGTAGTTATATTCAAGTTGGATTTCTTTTTTAAAATTGATAGGAAATGGAATTTTAGGGTCTAAATCATTCCAATTACTATCAGAAGATAAAGCATAGGTTTTTAGTTGTTCAATCTGTTCAACATACTCTTTTCTTTTTTCAATTAATGGCTCAGTAATTTTTTTTAATTCTTTCTTCAATTCTTGCTGATCTGCTTCAGTTAGTGAACTTGGGGGAGTAAGCTCGGAAAGGCTTAAAATATAGTTATTTAAACTTCTATCAACGCCTTCAAACGCTTTTAGTAATAGACTTTTTTCAGTTGTCATTTTTGTAACACTTAGATAGGCGGTTTGGGCTTTATCAAGGCGTTCAGTTTTAATTTGAATAATAAGTCCTATTTTTTCTTCTTTAGAGGTCTTAACACTTTGGTTGAAAAGTTCTTTTTCAAAGATCAATCCTTGCAAATAGCGAGCTTTAGCTCTATATTTGGCATCAACATCTCTTTTTAGAATTTTATTTGTTAGTTCATAACATTCTGTAAGTTTTTTTTGATCAAAGAGATTTTGGGCTTTTTTTATTAACCCTTCTGTAACATAGGGTTCAATACTTAGTTCATTAATTATTTTTTCTATTTTATCAATTTCTTTTTGATTGCTACTTTGATCTAGGCTTGACTTAATTTTAAGAAAAATACGACTTCGTTGATCCTTTGGTAACTCTAAAAGAAGTTGATGGTATATAGATCTAGCCTGATTCATTTTTCCATCGAGAATCATAAAATCAGCTGCTGCTTCTAAATTCTTTAACTTATTTTCTTTATCTTCACTACTTATTTCAAGCAAGTATTCTGCAGCTTTGGTAAGATCACCTATTTCAATTAAAGAAGTGATTAAGTCTTTCTTCAACAATAACTTTTTATCAAATTCTGGAAAGGTCTTGATAAACTCGATGGTTTTTTGAGTTCCATCGATTAAAAATCTGTTCTTAATTAAAAGATTAAGAGCATCCAAAAAAGCTTGCTTACCAAGTTCAGATTGTGGGTGAGCTTGGTAGTACTCATAGAGTTTAAAAGCTGAAGATCGCGCATCCATTGTTTTAATTTGCTCTTTGTTTTCAAAATAATGTGATTCTTCATAAATTTTATTCAGTATTTTCTTTCGTGACGTATCAGTTGATGATTGATTAAATTTAATAGATAAATTTTTTACTTCAGAATACTTTTTTTCAATGTTTTTGATATCTAGTAGTAAATCTTCAGCTTTTATTTTAACTTCTTGACTTGTTTTTTGATTTATCAAATCTTCCAAAATAACGGCAGAGTCGTTCAGTTTATTTTCCTCATAATAAATAATAGCTAACTTTAAGTTCACCTCGTAAAAATAGTCACCTTTAGGAAAGGTTTTAAGATAACGAGTGATAATATCTTTTCTTTGCTCGCTTTTTGAATCTGTTTTTTGTTTTTCAATGCTTTTTTCCTTAGCAAAAAGAGCACTGTAAGTAGAATCATGTGCTAGTGTGGCTAAGTTTTTCTGGTTAAGACTTGTGTTTTCATTTAGCTCTGGTGTTAGTTCTCTATTTTGAGAGATAAAAGTAATAGCTTTTAAGGAGGCTAGATTATAGTTCTCAGATGCTTGCTCAAAATCTCCTTTTTGAAATAGTAACTCAGCAAGAGCCATTCTCGTTTTAATGTCAGGAGAGTCAATAGGCTCATTTTTTAGTATTAATCGAAGAATTTTTTCAGTAAGTTCAGAAAACTCTTGGTGAGCTTTATTCTTTTGCCAAATTTCCCACCATTTTTTTGCTAGCTCTAAAGTCGCTCTACGAAAATCTGAATGACATGACTTTAGAACTTCCTCTTCAGTTTGTTTGGCACGCCAATCAGAGCCAATGACACACAAATCAGAAGCTAAATTAAGATGACGTAAGACAAAATCTCTCTTTTTTAAAGTCTCGTAAGTATCTGCTAATAATAAATGAGATCTTACGATATAGGAGTTACTATTTTCCTTATCGATAAATTCATTCAAGAAGATGTGTATATCTTTGAGTTTAGCATAAGAATCATAAAGTTTAGCCATATCAAATAAAACAGGTCCAAGCTCCTCTTCTGTTGCGATTTTTTTGAAGAATTGATAGAGATCTTTCGCAGCATAAACTTCGCCAATGAAGAGAACCATATCTCGTAATGATTCTTTTCTTAAGTAGTAGCCTTTTTTATTCATGGCCTCTTCTGTCGCAGGATTTTTAGAGATAACAGTTTTTAGCATGTTGATAGCCTTAGATGAGTCTTTAAGATTATAATAAGTCCAGGCCAATTTATATATTCCATAGGAATAAACTTTTGAATCAGGATATTTTTCAATCTTTTCAAAATAAGCTTCAGCTTCCTTAAATTTTCCTTGGTCATAGAGCAATTCCCCCAAGGCTATCAATGAATCTGTATAAAGTTTTGAATTGGAAAAAGACTCAATAAGATTTTTGTAATTAGTCTCTGATTTCTTTTTTTCATTTATTTGCTGGTAGGCAAAAGCTGAGTTGAAAAGTACAGAGTCATATTCTTCAAATTTAGGAAATTGTGTTAATATTTTCTGATATTGAATTAATGCTTTTTTTATAGAGTCAGCACCTTTTTCGTCAGGAATCGGAAATGAAGAAAGTGAATTTTTATTATTTTGCCTTTGTAAATCAAAAAAACGTCCAGACTTTGATTTACGCATATAGAGTTCCGCTAGGCGATTTAAAAGATCTGCTTCTTGTGGGCTTCCTTTTTTCTTTTTAAGAATACTTTCTAAAGCTTCAATAGCTTTATTTTCAGTTCTAGAGATTAGTAACTCTGAATTTAGTTGTTTTTGGTCATTAGCCTCTGGCGTAGTTTTTTCATTATTATTGTTAATTTCAGGAAGAAGTCCTCTAGTCCCTTTTTTTTTTGTTTCAGCATTACTAAAGATATTATTTCCTATTAAAATAAGGAAAAAGATTTTAAAAATAATATTTTTTCCACTCATAAGCACCTTATTGATTTTGACTGGTCGTGATTAGCTTTATTTGAGGAAATCCAGCCATTGAAGCCGTATACATCACTTTTTTAATTGTTAAGTAAGGAAGGGCCTTATCTACTAAGAGTGAAAGTTTTCCTTCTTTTACATTTTTATCAGAATTTTCTTTCATTTTTTTATCTAAGTGTGCAAATAAAGGCTTGATGAAGTTGGGGTCTTTTTCTTCTTGGTCTTTAGTTTCAAATTCATTATTCTTTAGTTCAGCTAAAACCTCATTATTTGCCTTCAATGCATCTTGACTTAGAGAAATTTGGTAGCTTTGTGTTAATACAGATTCTGATTTCGACGATGGCAGTCTAACATCTTTAGGTGGTTCAATTTGTACTTCAGAAGTGTTGTATGTTTGTAAAAGAAAAACTAACATAACCGTAAACATATCTGTTAAAGAAGTTATATTTACAGTGATATTTGAATTTTTCTTTAATTCAGGGGTGTATCTTCGTCTTCGTGACACAATAAATACTCCTTAACAGTGATCGTTAGTTAAATATATTTCCGAAAACAACTTCGGGAAACATATAATCTGTCTTTACATCCTTACCAGTGAGACTGTCTTTAAATAGGAATTCAATTTTTGATTCTCTTGGTTTTCTGGCCTCATCCATAATTTTGACAATTTCGTCATAAGCAACAGACTCGTCAGGAGTTAAAGTAAGTTTAAAAATTTGTGGATTTACTTTTTTGATTAGAATAAGTTTCTCATTAAAACCTTTGAAGTCAATTTGCTGGTTTAACGACTTAACCTCATAGTTATCTTCTTTATTATCTGATTTAGCAGAAATAGTTACATTTCTTGTTTTATCAATTGAGACAACAAGTGAAAAGGGTTTATCTTTATTTGCATCCTGATTCTTGATTGCCTCTTTTATAACTTGAGGTAAGTCGGTGTCAATTTGTGTAAGTTGTAAAAAAGAAGAAGTAATTATGAGTACAGGAACCAGCTTCATTATAATAGCAAGAAGAGGAGTCAAATCCAGTTCAAATTCATCATAATGAGTTTTAATTTTTTTTATACCCATATATCCTCTCTATTTTTAAATTTAAGAAACTTTATTTTGTACACTTGGAGGAATTGGCATATCAGGGAAAACGTTTTGTCTATTAAGTTGAGGTAGATGAGCAGATGTTAGAAGTTCAGTTAGCTTTCCACATTTTTCTGTTGTTTGCTCAATCAGTTGATTCTGTCGTCCAGTTAAAATAGAGAAAAAGACCATAGCTGGAATCGCAACGACAAGTCCAAGTAAAGTGGTATTTAAAGACTCAGCAATACCACTAGAAAGAAGTTGTTGCTTAAGCGCTGCATCTGCTTTAGCAACAGCTTTAAATGAAGTAATTAGACCAGAAATTGTTCCAAGAAGTCCTATCATCGTTGCTACGTTAGCGAGCATACTCAAATAGTGTAAACGTCTGGTATAAAGCGGAATAATTTCACTCATTGCATTGTCGTGAGTTTGGAATATAGTTTCATCATCTCTATCTGCTTTTTCTAAAATAGTTTTAAAAGCTCTAGCCATGGGTTTCGTCTCTAGTTGAGAGCAAAGGACAATAGCTTCATCTAATTTTTTTGAATGAATGAATTGATTTATTTTTTGAGAGAATTCATTAACATCGAGTCCATATTGGAAATATAAAACTTTTATTCTTTCAGAAATAAAGAATATAGAGATACAGCCAGTCATTACGATTAGGCCTCCCCAAACACCAGCTTCTCTTAAAAACTCAAAAATTGAACTAAACATGGATCACTCCTTTGAATTTGCATTGTGAAACAATTCGACTAAATTTTTTATTTGTTCCTCGCCCCATTCTTGGTGCTTCAAGAATCTCACAGCGTAGTTAATTCCTGATTTGACATTTAGTCTTTGTCTGCTGAAGTTTTTTCGGACAATCTGGCATAAAACATTAAAAGATTTTGAATTGATTTCAGATTCTTTGAAATGCAACATAAGCTTTTGTCCAGGTAAAAGTAGTGGATTATTGAGCAAAACAAGAGCCCCATTGGAGCTTAGGGAGACCGAAGTTCCATCAAAAAAATAATCTTCATTGTGACCAAGGACTGGCACTTTGATTTCAGCTCTTTCTGCAGTTCTTCTGTAAAAACCAAAGCTTAATGGATCATCTGTTTTTATTAGCATGGTAAGTCTATCTTTTGAGAATTCTGGGACTTCACCCATTGGAGTCCAGCTTTCTAAATGTTGAGACCAAATATAGTTGTAATCGTAAATCTCCCCTCGCTGTACGAGTCCTAGCATAAAAGAATAGTCAAAAGGTCCATACTTATTATCACCCTGTAAAATGAACCACTTTGCTTCTTGTCTTTTTAAACCTGTATTTTGCTGTTGATTGTGACTGCTCATGACGGATGCTCCTTAAAGACTTTATTTTACAGTTAAAGGATCGAATGTAATACTAATAGAACTATCGGCTGCAGGAATGCTATTACCATGAAAGTTAACTGTTAAGTTTGTTCCATCGTAGGTCCAGCCGTTAAGCTCATCCTCAATAATAATTTGGTTATTAACAGTTACCTTTATGGTTGCAGGGTCTGGCTCTCTATTTAATTTAAAAGAGGAAGTTAATGTCAGAACCAAATTTGAAATAAGCTCTAGTGAGCTCCCAAAGTCATCACAAAGAGAGGCTTTTGAACCTCCTGTTAGATCTGCAAGTTGCATATAGCGATAGCCAATTTTACGACCAGTAAATGAGGTGTTAAGTGCTGCTCTGCAAGTTTCGTCCTGGATAGATATTGTACTTACTGCATAGTTTTTCATGGTTGATGTTGAATGTGTTATTGAATCTAAGTAAGTAACATAATCTGAAACTTTGTGAATTCTTGAATCAGTTAGGTATCCATTGTTAGCTAAACTTTCAAGAGCTGGACTCATGCTATCATGAGAAAAATCGTCCTCGTCACTTACGATAATCACAGCCAGAAAAGCATCTGGTCTTAAAAAACTAGAATTTGTTGTGTTACTCAAAGTTGTTTTCAAACTAAGAAAAGCTCTCTCATCGCCATAACCTGCAGTACCTTGAGCAGCATTCAAGTTGAATGCTGCTGTTAAATCACTTGTATTTTTATCTAAAACATTGAAGCCGCTATGTAAGCTGCTGGTCATGTCCCTGCCTGGTCCGTCTCTTAAAACTGAACATTTATTACTGAAAGCTCTACAGTAATAACTTCTAAATGATCCTCCAGTATCTACAGTATCTAAGTAGGCATCAGTGGTTGTTACTGCCATGTGAAAGTCATAATTCAATGACTTAAACTTTTGGATAAATGAATTGAAATTGGTAATTAAGTTTTCTTGTGATGTTTGCATGCTTCCAGAATTATCAATTACCCATAGAATATCTATTTTTCTAGGCTGAAAGCTTGAGGATTGTTGAAAAGTACTTTCTTCAGAAAGTAAAGAGAAAGAGTCATTTGACTTCTGACAAGCACTTATTGTAAAGGTGAGTACAATAAGTTGAACTAGAAGTTTGTTTGTAATGTTCTTTTTTAAGGTCATCTTGACCTCCTCATAGGTTTAGTTTAGCTAATAAGAAAAATTATTTCTTGAAGAGAAGTAAGTGTTTGATTTGACGCTCAAAAAACTTATATTTCTCAAGATGAAACAGAGTTATCTAGCTGAAATTGCTAAGTTTAATAAAAAAGCATTTAATTTATTTTTTTCATCTGTCGAAAACATTTTCAGTAAAAAGCAAGTTTTCTATGAAACTTTTAATTCAAAAAAACAATGAATAATTAGTAGTCAAAATAAAGAGAAATACTATTTTGCTATGTCTAATTCTTTAACAAGAAATTGACACTTTCGATATTTTTTTATTCAATTTAAATTCACAAAAGGAGTTATTCATGCAAAAAAAGTTTTTCATTTTAGGTTTAGCGAGTTTGTTTCTTTTTTCGGTCGGTTGTTCAACAACAGGAGAAAATAAAAACACAGTTAAAGGTGCTGGTATTGGTGCTGCGGCAGGAGCTATTTTAGGAGGTGTCATTGGGCATCAAACTGGAAAGAGAAATGAAGGGGCTCTGATTGGTGCGGCCATGGGAGCGGCAATCGGTGGCTATGCTGGAAAAAGAATGGATAAACAAGCAAAGGAATTAGAGAAAATTGCTGAGACGAAGAGAACTGAACAAGGTTTAGTGTCAAAACTCAAAAGTGATATTTTATTTGATACAGGGAAATCAGACTTGAAGCCTGAAGCAAAAAAGAACTTAAAAGAAATGGCTGAAATTATGAAAAAATATCCTGAAAATGTATTAACAATTAAAGGTTATACAGATAGTACAGGGTCACAAAAAACGAATGAGGAACTTTCTCATAAAAGAGCAGAAGCCGTGAAAATGGAACTTGTCGGTGCTGGCTTGGGAGGAGATGTTGTGGGAACTCAGGGTATGGGACCTGCTAATCCTGTTGCCGATAACAAAACTTCTGATGGGCGTAAGCAAAATCGCAGAGTTGAAATTGAAGTGACCGTTGATCAATCAAAAGTTCCAGCTGAAGAAAAGAAATAATTATTAGTTGCTACATTTTCATAGTGGCTATCCCCTTTAATTCTTAGGGGATAGCTTACCTACCTTGAATTTTTTTCAAAATCAATTTCTGAAATGACCTCATTTCTTATATAAACTGGCTTTAGATCTCTTAAAAAAAGTATTAGCTTTTAAATGAAGTTTAAAGAAAAATGAGTTATAAAGCATCAGAGGTCATATGAAGAAAAAAATTGATATCTCTTATTTGTTTATAGTTCTTTTAATGTCTAATAATATTTTTGCTGAGATTCAGATCAATAAAGAAATTTCTTATTTAAGAAATCATATTTCTTGTGCAACATTAACTGCTCACGTTTCCGATTTTAATGAGAATCGTTTACTTCACGAAATTAAAAAAGAAGCTAACGAACAAAAAAATAAGGATATGTATTTATTCCTCTGGCAATCATGGAACTTGAGGCTAATGATTAATGAAGAACTATCAAAACTTATACCTTGCCGTGGAACAGTAAGAGAGTTGATTTTTAAACTTCGAGGAATGGAAGATCTTGTAGGCTTTGCTTTTTCAGGAGTTAAGTCCCAGACTTCTGCAGGAATTGACTTTCAAAAAGAGTTAATTCCTATGATGGAAGCTTCATCTAATTATGGTTTTTTTAGAAAAAAGAATGATCATTCTTCGCAACAAGCACAGTTTGAGTCCGGTGACTTACTGGTCACAAGAGGAGCTAGTTTCTTTAGTGCTACTTTGTCTTCAATAACAGAAAATCCAGGAGACTTTAGTCATTTTGTTTTAGTTCATAAGAACTCTAATGATCAAACAGTTGAGACTATGGAGTCCTACGCACAATCGGGGGGTGTTGGTATTTTTAGTATTGATTTTGCATTGAAAAATGAAAATGCTCGAATTCTACATCTACGCCCAAGATTTACACAAATAGCCAAATCTGGTGCTGAGATTATGTATCAAAAATTTTTAAAGCAAAAGAATGGTAATGAGAAAAGAACCAAATATGATTTTGCAATGAATTTGAAAAATCCTAAATCTATGACTTGTTCTGAAATTGCTTATTGGGCTTTCTATCAAGCCTCACAGGGAAGTATAAAAATTCCTGAATCTAGCTCTCAAGTTTCTGAAAAACTAAATCCAATTCTTGATATGGCTGGTATAACCAAAGGGCCAATGCTTTCTCCAGCCGATATGGAAGTTGACTCTCGTTTTGAGCTTTTAGGAGAATTTAAAGACTATCGATTAGTTGCAGACTCTAGGATGAGAGATGCTATTTTAAGAAATATTTTTGGCTGGATAAAAACAAAGAACTATGGCTTACATCATGATTTAAGCTCATTTTTTTTGACCTATTTGATTCATCCTATTTCAAAAACTCCACTTTGGCCTATGGTGAATGGAGTTTTAAATTTATCTATCCCTCCTGAAGCTCCAAGGGGTTTTGTGAGGCTTTTATATCAAATCAATGAGATGAGTGAAAAAATATATTTAGAATTACAAAAGCTTAATGATCGCCAAATCCAACAAACTGGCTTTGCTTTGACAAAGCAGGAAATGGATATGGCTCTGGAGTCTATACGAGTAGAGGATTTAAGTCGTTATGAGCAGAGTGGAAGCAGTCTGTTTCACAATTTTTTTCATCCCTAAAACATACATAAGAATTACTTTTTTTCACCCAGAAACTCTTTTACATTAATTCCATACTTTCTTATTTTTCTAAGGAGAGTATTTTTAGGAATATTAGCTGTGGCAACAGTTTGATTTATGCGTCCTTGATTTTGAGTTAAGGCCTTTATAATAAAGTCTTTTTCCATATCTTCTTTGAATTGATCAAAATCCAGAGGTTTAAATGTAGTATTCTGATTGCCATCATTTTTATCTTGCGAGTTTGAGTGGGGCTCTCTTTTTAATTCATTTTGTAAAGACTTGTTTGTAATCATATTTCCAGTTTCAATAATAAAAGACCTTTCAATAAAATTCTCAAGTTCTCTAATATTTCCTGGCCAATTATGCTTTTTTAAAGCTAAAAGAGTTTCTGGAGTGATACCTTCAATGCGACGATTGAACTTTTTATTAAAAATTTTAATAAAATAAGAAACAAGTCGTTCAATATCCTCAAGTCTTTCTCTTAAAGGTGGTAGAAAAATTGGGAGTACATTTAATCTATAAAATAAATCTTCTCTGAAGATTCCAGACTCAATCATTTTTTCTAAGTTACGATTGGTTGCGGCTATAATGCGAGTATTTGATTTTATTTCTCTATTAGTACCAATAGGCGTAAATGTTTTATCCTGAATCACACGTAAAAGTTTAACTTGCATTTCAGGTTTTAGTTCACCAATCTCATCAAGGAAAAGAGTTCCATTATTTGCAGCTTGAAATTTACCTATTTTTCTCTCTATGGCACCAGTAAAAGCACCTCTTTCGTGACCAAAAAACTCTGATTCGATGAGATTATCAGGGATAGCACCACAGTTGACAGCTATAAAAGGGCCATCTTTTCTGTGTGAGTTCATATGAATGGCTCTAGCGACTAGTTCTTTTCCTGTTCCATTCTCACCTCTGACTAAAACTGTAGTTTCAACTTTGCAAAGCTTATAAATTAAGTTAAAGATCTCGCGCATTTGTGAAGAGTTTCCTACAAACTCAGTTTCTACATCGTCATCAAAAATAGGATTTGAAATAGAAATATCTTTTATGAGTTCTCGAGCATGAAGGCAGTTGTTAATGACAGTAATTAGAGAGTTTTTTTGTATAGGTTTCTCAAAATAATCATAAGCACCATCTTTAATTGCTTTTATTGCATCTTGATAATTACTGTGAGCAGTCATTATAACAACAAAAATTCTAGGATCTTGGTCTTTTATGGCCTTTAAGGTAGTAAGACCATCAAGCTCTGGCATCTTAACATCCATTAAAACCAAATCAAAATTTTTTTGTTTAACTATTTCTAGGGCTATTTTTCCATTTTCAGCTTCCTCAAAAGAGAAAGAGATTTCGGCAAAATAATTGGGAATAATTTCGCGCAGTGATTTTCTTAGTTCACACTCATCGTCTACGATTAAAACATTTAAATGACTCATTTTCACCTCGCTGGTAATGAAATAACAACTTCAGTATATTTACCCTCTTCTGAAGATATTTCAACCTTACCTTTATGTAAATCAATAAAATACTTAACTAAATATAAGCCAAGTCCTGAGCCCTTAATGTGGTAATCTTGATGCTTACCACGGACAAATTTTTGACCAATGATTTTTAAATCATCATTTGAAATTCCAACTCCAAAATCTTTGACTCGTACTTTAATCCACTCATTAATCTCACTACTTGTAATGAGTATCTCAGAGTCATGTCTAGAGTATTTAATTGCATTTTCAATTATGTTTTGTAGTGCTTCTTTAATTAAAGTTGTATCCACCTCTATTGGAAAAAGAGGTTCAAGTTGAGCGTTTATTTTTATATTTTTATCAAGAGCAAGTGGGGATAGAATTTCTATAGATTTATTGATTAACTCGTTCATGTCACAGCTTTCAAGATTGATATTAAAATTTCTAGATTCAACCCTAAGGATGTTTAAAATAGATCTAATATAACTATTGAGTTCTTCAGAAGCTATTTTGATCAAGCCTATATCTGTTTTTAGATTTGGAGATGGGCTAAGTAATAGTCTATCAGAAATAGCTTGAATTTTAGCTAAAGGAGTTTTTAGGTCGTGAGAGATCAAACTAACAAAGTTATTTTTTAGTTGTTCCATTTCGTTGGCATTTTTTTGATCTTGAATAAGTAAAAAATTATTTTTTTCAATTTGAGATGCTTTATAAGTAATTAAAATAAACCATGTCAAAAAGGATGTTACTATGGGGCTAAGAAGAGGCATCCAAAAATGAAAATGATTAAATATAAAAATATTTATCAAAAAATAAAAAAATAAAGAAGTCAGCAAAATTGCAATAGATTTCCATTGAACAAAAAAGATGGTCAGATAGTAAGTTCCAAGTACGATAAAAATTAGAGTTAAAGCATGAATAAGATAACTATGAGTTTTAACCCATTGTTCTGATATAAAATTTTCTAAGGCTTGTGCAAGTAGAGTCGAGCGGTTAAATAAGCCCAAAGGCGTATTAAACTCAATTTCATTGTTTGTCCTTGCACCAATGATGACATATTTATCTTTGAGATAGTTATTTTTAGAAGAAGTTAAGTCTTCAATTTGAAGTTTTTCAAATCTTTCAGCGCTACCTTTAAAGTTTATAGGATGGGCGACATGAATAAATGGAGAAAGCTTTCCAGAAACTCGTTCAGTTAGGGTAATTGGCAACTGTTTTTCAAAGTTTCTTACTATTCCATCGGGATCTTTAATCAACCCAACTTCATTAAGAAAATTAGTTTTATAATTAAAATCCTGTATGTTAAATGAGTCAGATTTAATCCAGAAAACTTTGGGATTAAAAAGTGTGCTATAAAAAAAAGTTGAACTCATATCTTTTTCAATAATTGGAAGTAAATTCAAAGAAACTGTGATTGCTTTCGGATTTTGGTTAAGTAGATATGTTATCAACTCATACCAAAAACGTGAATCCCAGTAGTAATTATCATTGATTTGAGAATTATCGTTTAGGTAGATGAGGTTTTTTAATGCAAAATTAGATGAAAACTGAAGGTTACTTGGGTTTAGTTCTATGATAACAATATCATTATTCTTTAAGGTACTACTTTGCAGTTGAAAACGGTTATCAAAATTAATGTTGTGGTCATATTTTAAAATAATTAGAGAGAGGAGCCAAATAATAAGCAGCCTTAAGAAGATATCAAATTTAGGTGCGATTTGTACTTGTAAGTTTGACATAGCATTCTTTTATACTTTTATGTAAGTTAAGCCAATAGACCTCTAAAATAACTGGTGGCGTCGATGTAAAAAGTAGTATAAATTAAACCTATGCATATTTTTAATTCCTTAGACACTCTTAACTATAACTTAGGGCCAATAGCTTTAACAATTGGAAACTTTGATGGAGTTCATTTAGGTCATAAACAACTTGTCAGTGAGCTTTGTAAAGACTCTACTTTAAAATCTTTGATTATTAGTTTTGAACCACATCCAATTAAGTTTTTCAGGCCAGAAATAAATTTTAAAAAATTATTTTGTTATAAAGATCAAATTGAACAGTTAGAAAAAATGAAAGTGGATTATTTTGTTCAGTTGTCTTTTAACAAAGTTTTTTCTCAATTAAAGTATGATGACTTTTTAGAGATGATTGAGAGGAAATTGGATATAAAAAAAATTGTGATAGGTTATGATTTTCGTTTTGGTAAAGACAAAGGCGGAACCTATGATCAGCTGAAGAATTGGTGCGAGAAGAAAAAGATTGAGCTGATAAAAATAGAAGAAATTAAACTGAACCAGCTTACTGTTTCTACGACGGAAATTAAAAAGCAACTAGATAAAAGTGATATGTTAATGGTAACTAATTTATTAGGACGTCATTTTTATGTTGAAGGAGTCGTTGTTAAGGGCGATCAAAGAGGAAGATTGATTGGTTTTCCTACTGCTAATTTACAACAAAGTGAAGAAACACATTTGCCCCATCTAGGGGTCTATGCTACGCGCGTAAAGTTACGCGGCCAGTTCTTCAACAGTGTTACCAATATTGGAAGAACGCCGACTTTTAAACAAGATGAGCGCGTTAAAGTAGAGAGTCATTTACTAGATTTTAATCAAGATATCTACGGAGAAATAATTCAAATTGAATTTAGGTCTTATCTAAGAGCAGAAAAAAAATTTAATTCATTAGATGAACTTAAAACACAAATTCAGATCGATATAAATGAAAGAAGGAAAATGTGAAATTAGGCTGTACAAGTAAAAGTAGCCATCTATTTCCGACTTTACAAGGATTATCTGAATATTTAAGAAGTAAAGATGTAGATATGCCATTTGATATGGTTACTCTTTCAAAAGACAGTGATATTTTAGCTTTAAAAAAATTGGGATATAGTTACATTCGAATGGATGAAACTGAAGCTGAAAAAATAGCAAGTAAAATAAAAATTCTTCCTGAGAATGTTAGATTCTCTGGAATTTTTGATTGTCTAATTTTAGAAAATAATCAACTACTACCGCGTCTTTTTTATTTTGATTATTTAAGAAAGTTTTTTGTTCAAAAATTTAAAAATCATAAGATCAATGAAGCTGCGGTATTGTTAACTAATGACGTCGAACTGAAAGGTTTTGTTACATTTGCTTTAAGCTTAGGTCATAAGAAAATAATTATAGTTAATCAAGAGGGCTCAGTAAAAAATGATGTTGAACTTAGAAGCTTCAATATGGGTATGGAGTTAGAAGTTATAAAAATTGAAGATGTGACACAGATTAATATTGGCACGAGCTTGATGATTAACACATATGATTTAAAAAAATATCCCAGTTTATTAACTGATTTGGCTTATTTTAATTTTATGACCAAACAAGGAATTGTTATTGAGTTGGAGTCTAGATCGCCAGTTAACCCTCTTCTTTTTGAAGCAGAGAAAGCTGGACTTAGATCCATGGGACGTCGTGAGTTTATTTCTTACTATGAATTTCAAAATGCATTAAAGTTAGGATTCGTGTCTATTTTGGAACGAGACCATTTTTTAAGTAATTATAATGAAATCATGACTATTGACTAGTAACAATCTTTGCCCATTCTTTTACAATGAAAAGCTATGAGTGAAATTAAGAGTTGGGATAAAAAAACGTGTGATATTCTTTATAAACAGGGGTTGATAAAACCTGAGCAATATGAACGGGCTCTTGAAGAGAAAAAAAAATCTCAATACTCACTCACTCAGATCTTAGTAAATATGGGTTTGATACAAGAAAATCAGATACAGCAGGCTCTTGAAAAATTCTATCAAGTCCAAGGAATTAACTTAAACCAGTTTCAAATTGATTCTAGTGTTATTGAACTCATTCCCAAGGAAATTTGCAATAAACACAATATTATACCTATTCAAAAAATGTTGGATAATCAGAATAAGCTATCAACCCTTGTTGTTGCTTTTACTGATCCGACACAATTATTAGTCAGAGAAGACATAAGGATCATTACTAAGGCCAAAGTTATTCAACCCATTTTATCTAACCCAATTGCTATCAGCCAATCTCTTGAAAAATATTATGGTGTTAGTGTTGAAAAAGTTTTAGATAATTTGGAAGCTGAAGATGATATAGATGTCGGAGTTAGTGACGAAAAAAAAGTCGAGACAATAGATAATATTACAGACAAAGATTCACCTGTTGTTAAGTTTGTTAATGCGATACTTAATGAAGCTATGAAGAAAAAAGCAAGTGATATTCATTTCGAGCCCTATGAAAAAAATTATCGAGTAAGATACCGTATTGACGGTATCTTGCTTGAAGCAAAAGCACCACCAAGAGATTGGGCGCCATCGATAGCTGCTAGAATAAAAATTCTATCCAAGCTTGATATTGCTGAAAGACGGCGCCCTCAAGATGGTCGTCTTAAGGTAAGAACTAAAGAAGTAGATATGGATTTTCGTGTAAGCATGATGCCCACACTTTGGGGAGAGAAGGTCGTATTAAGGTTACTCGATAAGTCAAATTTACAATTAGATATGACAAAGTTAGGTTTCGAAGAGGATGATTTAAAACTTTTTAAGTCGTGTATTAATCTACCCCAGGGGATGGTTCTTATAACTGGTCCAACAGGATCCGGAAAAACGACAACGATTTATTCTGCATTAGCTGAATTGAACAAGACTGACATTAATATTTCCACTGCGGAAGACCCGGTGGAGTTTAATTTAGAAGGAATTAATCAAGTTCAAATGAATCCTGATATTGATCTTAATTTTTCATCAGCACTGAGAACTTTTTTGCGGCAAGATCCTGATGTCATTATGGTGGGAGAGATCAGGGACTTGGAGACCGCAGAAATCTCATTTAAAGCTGCATCGACTGGCCATCTTGTTGTTTCAACCTTACATACAAATGATTCTGCATCCACCATAATTAGACTTACAGAAATAGGAATTCAGGCTTACGTTTTAACCTCGACAATCAATTTGATTGTGGCGCAGCGGCTTGTTGGAAAAATTTGTGAAAACTGCAAAGCGCCAGTCGAAGTAACTCCGCAAGTTCTTATGAATTTAGGTGTCCCTCAAAATGAAGTGTTAGAATACAAAGTCTTTAAAGGTAAAGGTTGTAACAATTGTAATAATACTGGAATTAAGGGGCGTTTAGCAATTTATGAACTCTTACCTATGACTGAAAAAATTAAGGATGCCATTCTAAAAGGAGCCAATCAGTCTCAGATAAGATATCTAGCCAGAGAATTAGGACTAAGAACTCTAAGAAGAAGTGCTTTACTAAAGTTAAAGAGAGGTCTTTGTTCTATAGAGGAAGTGATTAACTCTTCAATAAAGGACATATAATGAAATCTACAAACATAGAAACTGTTAATGTTCCATTGGTGTTACTAGAGTGTTTAAAAAGGACTAATGGTATTATTCTGTTTGCAGGTAATCGATATTCCGGTTTTGAAAAAACATTCAAAGTCATTTCAGAAAATTTAAAACAAATTAAAACGCAAAGTCTTGGTACTATAGTTTTAAAAGATAATATAGGGTATAAAGATTTATTCTGGAATCCTATTTCTTATGATGATCTAATTTTAAAACCACTGAGTGAAACTACCAAAAATTCTGACTGTTTCATTTTTGAGAATATTTCAAAGAAAGAAGAGTTTGAGGCTGCACTTGAAATGGCTGAAGATGGAAGACTTGTATTTGTACATATTTCAACTTCGACCATTAGTAGTGCATTACATAGAATTTTTAGTTTGTTTTTAGTTCAGCAAAGAGAACACCTACTATGGAGGTTTTTAAATGAAAGTTTTTTATTTTACTCTCAAGTTGAAATTGAAGAAGAAACAAAAAATCCAGTTTTAGCAGGAGAAATTGTCTTAATGACTCCAGAATTAAAAAAAATTATCCTTGAAAAAGGAATTGATCAGTTAGAGGAAAAAATGAGAAATTCAAGTGAAGATTCAGGAGTAGTTACTCTGAATCATAGTTTGTTACAATTGTTAATCCGTAGAAAAATTTCAGTTCAAAAAGCTTTTGAAATTTCAAAAGATCCAGGAGACTTAGATTTACTCTTAAAAAAGGTAGGTATTTAGATGGCTAAATTTAGTTACCAGGCTAAAAATCTAAATGGACAAATGATTACTGGCGATATGGATGGTTTGAACGAAGTCGAAGTTAGAACGAAATTGCGACAAATGAATATGAATGTTGTGTCAGTAGTCGCCAAACCAGGTCATGGTAAAAGTCTTTCTCAAATGTTGACGAGAGGCCCTAAAGTTAAAATTAAAGACTTGCAGATATTTACTAGACAATTTGCAACTCTAATTAACGCAGGAATTCCGGTGGTTGACGCACTTAAAGTTCTTTCAGAGGGGCAAAGACCAGGTGTTTTAAAAGATGCAGTAGGTAGAGTAAAAAATAGTATAGAATCTGGGAAAAAATTATCTGATTCTATGGCGCAAAACCCTAATGTTTTTGATAAATTATATTCTAATATGATTCACGCCGGTGAAGAAGCTGGTATTCTAGATAGTATTTTGGCAAGACTTGCAACTTATATGGAGAAGAATGAAAAAATCAAAGCTCAAGTTAAAGGAGCTATGGTTTATCCTGCAGTAATAGTTGTAGTTGCTATTTTTGTTATAGCTGCCATTCTGATATTTATCATTCCAAAGTTTCAAGACTTTTTTCGATCTGCTGGAAAAGAGCCACCAGCTTTAACATCACTTGTCGTTGGCCTTTCTGATAGTATGATAAAGTATTGGTATTTGGTTTTACTGGTGCTAATTGGTGGTCCCTATTTTTTAAAACAATGGATTGACACGCCAGCGGGAAAAATAGCATTTGAAGCTTTTATTTTTAGAGCGCCACTATTTGGTGAATTAGTTAGAAAAGGGGCCATTGCAAGAGTAACCAGAACTCTTTCAACTCTATTATCTTCTGGTGTTGGTTTGATAGACGCGATTGATATAGCTGCTAAAACTGCAGGTAATATTGTGGTGGAGCGATCGTTACAGAAATGTAAGGACTCTGTGATTCAAGGTAAACCGTTTGCTAATCCGTTGGCAAAAGATAAGGTTTTTCCAGATATGGTTGTTCAGATGATCAGTGTAGGTGAACAATCTGGAACTTTAGATAATATGCTGTCGAAGATTGCTGATTTCTATGATGACGAGGTGGAAACTTCTGTTAAAGCCTTGAGCTCTTTAGTAGAACCATTATTAATGGTAATTTTAGGGGGAGTGATCGCAGTTCTGGTAGTTGCTATGTATTTACCAATATTTTCGATGGCAGGTAATGTTGGAGGCTAATATTTCTTTAGATAACAGCAAAACTAAGTGGAGGGTAGAAAGTCTAAGAGTATTTCTCTATGTTATTTGCTTATTAGTTTTAGTTGTTTTCTATAACATGCAAAATCCATTTATTTCTTGGGTTATCCTGGGGCCTTCATTTTTAGCTCTGGGAGTTGGGTTTTTGCTGCATTTATGTTTATTTTTAAAACTAGACGATTGGAAAGAAGATTCAATTTTTTTGTTCATAAGTTTTGTTATAGATTCTTTGTTGTTATCTTATTTTATTTATAAATCTGGAACTTATCAGAGTCTTTTTGTTATTTTTCATTTGCTTAACATTATTTTAGCAAGCTTTCTATTTAAAGGAGCTGGTTCTTTAGCTATTGCATTGGTAACAAGTATTACATTTAGTTTGTCTCAGATGATGGCTCCGGACTATAAAAGTTTGTCTTTTTTACTTGTCTTAGCTATAAATAATTTATCTTTTTTTGGGGTCGCAGGCCTAGCAGGTTATCTTAGTGAAAGATTGTTTAATGCTGAAAAAGAAGTGGTTTCAAAAGATGAAAAGTTGAAATCCTTAGAGGATTTGTACGAGTTAATTATTGATAAATCTCCAGTAGGTTTGGTGACTTTTGATAGTTCATCGCGTGTAGTTCAGATGAACTTTAAAGCTTTTTCTTTTTTCCCTTTAGTAAAAACTGAAGATAAAATTTTAGATTTTTTTCCAGCAATAAAGGATTTATGGTCTGATATTGAAAAGTTAGAAATGCCAGAAGAATTACTAAAAGAAGTTGCTGTCAAAAAAGAAGAAGATCTGCAAATCCTGAAATTAAGAGTTACTCGAATATCTAAGAGTAATAACTTATTCCTTTTGTTGATAGAAGACCTGACTCAATATAAAAAAATGGAATACAGCTTAAAACAGAATGAAAAGTTAGCGGCTGTAGGTGGGTTAGCAGCTGGCGTAGCTCATGAGATAAGAAATCCTTTAGCTGGAATTAGTGGAAGTATTGAACTGCTCTCCCAAACGACTCAAAATGAAGATGACAAGAAATTGATGAAAATTATTCTTAGAGAAATCGATCGATTGAATAATTTAATTACAGAATTTTTAGATTTCTCTAGACCTGAAAAGCCACCTGTAGATCCATGTGATTTGGTTTTTTGTTTAAAAGAAGTTATTGAGAATGTGAAAGCTAACAGTAAGCTTAATCAGAATGTGGTTCTTGATGTTGATTTTCCAGAGAAAGCTCTAATAAAAGGATATAGTGATAAACTAAAGCAAGCATTCTTAAATATTGTTATAAATGCGTTTCAAGCGATGGCATCGAAGGAAAAAGGACAATTAAAAGTAAGTATTGTTAGGAATCAAAATCGGTGGAAAGTAGTTATAAAGGATAGTGGAGATGGCATGAAAGAAGAAACTTTAAAGAGATTGTTTGAGCCATTTTATACGACAAAGTCAAAAGGTACAGGTCTAGGTCTAGCAGTGACACATAAAATATTAGAAGCACACCAGGCGCTAATTTTTGTTAAAAGTGAACTAGGTCAAGGGACAGAATTCGAATTTGAATTCCCTTGCTTTGATGCCTAGTTATCGACAAAATAGACATAAGGGGAATTTTATATATGAAGGCAAAGATTTTAGTTGTTGATGATGAAGAGTCCATAAGAGAGTTTCTTGAAATTATGCTGAAAAAAGAAGGTTACGAAGTGACCCTAGCAGAGGATGGCTCTAAAGCTAAAGATATTTTGCAAAAAAAATCATTTGATATGATTATTTCTGATTTGCAAATGCCTAATATGACTGGGATTGATCTTCTTAAGTATGTAAGACAAAATTATCCAGAGATCTTATTCATGATGATCACTGCCTTTGGTACTACAGAAACTGCCGTAGAGGCAATGAAAATGGGAGCCTATGATTATCTGACTAAACCGTTTAAAATTGACGAAGTCAGAATCAATATTGCTAATGCTTTAAAATCAAAAAATTTAGAGTTTGAAAATAGAAGTTTGAAAAAGGAACTAGGCAAGGAGTTTTCTTTTCAGAATGTAATTGGTAATTCTCCAGCTATGCATCACGTATTTGACTTAATTAAGAGAGTTTCTCAAGCTCCAACTAATATCTTAATTACAGGAGAGTCTGGAACTGGTAAAGAAGTTATCGCAAAAGCGATTCATTACAATGGCCCACTTAAAGATAGGCCTTTCGTGACTATAAATTGTGGTGCTATTCCAGAAAATCTTATGGAATCTGAAATGTTTGGTCACAAAAAAGGTTCTTTCACCGGAGCAGTTGTTGATAAACCGGGTCTTTTTGAAGTTGCAGATGGTGGAACTTTATTTCTAGATGAGGTGGGAGAGTTGCCTCTTTCTATTCAGGTAAAACTTTTAAGAGCTCTACAAGAAAGAATTATACGACGAGTAGGAGCTACTGAAGATACTAAGGTAGAGGTAAGGATTATTGCAGCTACAAACAGAAATTTAGAAGATATGGTGCAAAAAGGAACTTTCAGACAAGATTTGTACTATCGTTTGAATGTGATTCATATTAAAACTCCACCACTAAGAGATCGTAAAGAAGATATTCCTATATTAGCCCATCATTTTTTGAAGAAGTATAATGACAAACTAAATAAAAGTGTAAATTCTGTTAGCGATGAAGCTATGGAAATACTTAAAAAATATGATTATCCAGGTAACGTTAGGGAGCTTGAGAATTTGATGGAAAGAACTGTAGCTCTGGAGGCAGGAGCAACTGTATTGCCGGAAAGTTTACCTCCCTTAGTGATGACTAGCTCTGGCAAGAAAATGGCTTCGACAAGTGATATTCAGATGACTGATGAGGGTGTTGAGTTAGACAAAGTTATTGGTCAAATTGAAAAAGAGATTATTATCAAAGCGATTCATCAAGCAGGTGGTGTTAAAAAAAGAGCTGCTAAGTTGCTAAAAATTACTTTTCGATCGATGAGATATCGTATTGAAAAGTATAATTTAGGTACAGTTAACGATGATGAGTTAGCTGATGACTAACTCTTTTTTTTGATGTTTTCTACTAAAATTATTCTGGATTAAGGGCCCTATTTTCAAATTTAGTCACTAAATTGTCGGGGCTCTCTGGTTGAGTAGAAAGTTTTTGACATGTGCCGTAGGCTTGCTTAGTCCAACCTCTAGTATCTTTACCCAAATTCTTTTTCCAAACATTTTCTTTGTCTAAGTCCATCGAAATATTTTTATTTTGTCCTTTAGGAAACTCACTAGCGATAGTTCTATAGTTTTTTTGATTCAGTTGCTCTTTGATTAACATGGCATTATATCTCAGTTCATCAAATTGAATTCCAGAAGTACAAAGTTCATATTGAACTTCTTTTTTTGAAGAAATTTTTCTAATAAATTGAACTCCAAAAGAACTCCATTCCCCATAGTTTTTCCCAAGCTCCTGCTTTATTCCTGGAATAAAGCGAAGGCTTATAATTTTTTGTTCTTCTCCCAGATTAAGTTCATAGTCAAAATCATCAAGCTTAACTTTAAGATTATTTTTTTTGTCTTTATGAATTTTGAACTTTTTAAATGGTTCAGAGTGTGACAAAAATTGAGTCATATTTTCATGAGCTAAGTCTTTAGGTTTATAGAAGTCCATTAAGGGAAACTTTTCACTCAGCTCAGAAATTACGAAATTTTTAACGATGTCATCACGTAATTTATTGACTGATCCTTCTTGAAAAGTAGATAAACAGTGGCTAACGGAAGGGTTTTCAAGGCAAAAGAATTCGATATAAAATGAATCATAAAAGTCAGCAATGAAATACTCCCAATCTCTTCCTTTATTGTCTTGTAAGTTTTTTATTTTTTTTATGCCAGCCGGAAAGTCTTTAACTTTGAAGTCAGATTTAGCTTTTGGTCGTAAAAATGGAAAAAACTTTAAAGAGACGATAGCACCTTCTGGACCGATGAAAATGTCCTTCATTGTTTTTTTTAGGATGATGTCTTTATTTTCATTTGATAATTGAGGGTTAAGAAAGACAATTGAAAAGTCAGGACTTGTGACAAAGTATCGTGAAATATCCAAAGCTTCTTTAGAATCTTTTACAGAAGAGTAAACAAGATAGCTGTTCTCTGCAGAGTTTTTAATTCTTTCTTCAATTAAGAAACCTTTAGTTGCCATGAATCCTTCATTATAAAAGTAAAGTTTCTCTTTTTTCCATTCATTAAGTGTAGCATCGTATCCATAGTAACCACTGTTGCCTATGAGGCCTAGTGTTTTTGGAACAATTGTGTTATCAGCAAGAATTTTAAAGGACTGAGATCCGTCACTTGTTGCAGATGGAATAACATAGGGAAGCTCTTCTGTTGTCTGCTGTTCCCAGGTTATTCCTGGGAGATTTTCTTTACGAATAAGGTCAGCAACCTCATATATTTTATTTTTTGCGACGGCATGAAATTTATTAAAATAGGATTCTTGATTGTCTTTAAAATCAAAAGGTACTTCAAATTTCACAATAAAATTTTTCAAATTTTCTTGAATGTGGGGTTTGCTTTCAAGTTTTTCAATAAGAGGTAATCGAAAAACTTTTGCGAGCTGGAATTCAAGACCACCATAGCTAAGATCAGAGGTTTTGGCGTCAAATATAATTTCTTTTTTTGCTCTGTTTAGAACAAAATTTTGAAATCCATTCCTGAGATCCTTATATGAAATCCCAATATTATAGTTTTCAGCCATATTTTTTCTTGAAACCAAAGCAACAACCTCCCCTTTTTCATTTAATAAAGGACCGCCGCTGTTACCGGGGCTTGCTGCAGCGGAGAAACGAATGTATTTTATAGAAGGATCGTTTGCATCTTCCGTTTCACCAGAGATAATACCCTCTCTAATTGCTAAACCTTCTCCTGCGACGTTGCCAATAGTGAAAACTTTTTGTCCTACTTCAATAGCTTCAGTGATGTTAAAATACGGATTGTCATTAAAGCCTTCGACTTCTAAAAATAAGTAGTCTTTAGCAATATCAAAACCAAGAATTTTTTTAGGATAGATCTCTCGATTATCGTTGGTTTTTAGAACAAAGTCGCTTTCAATAGCAAAGCCAGGAGGAGGACTTACGCAGTGATGAGCTGTGAGAATGACATTTTTTTCTACAAGAAAGCCAGTACAAAATCCTATGGATTCTTTAAAGTCAGACTCAGAAAGTTCAGCTTCTTTTTTAACTTTTTCAATGAGTTCTTTCTTTAATTTGAGTTCAAACTTAAGAATTTTGTTATCTGCAAATCCCATTAAAGATTTTGAATCATAGGGTTTGTGGAATTGAAAATAATAGAGAATAGAAAAAGCAGTAAGGACAATACTCAAAACCGATACAAATCGCCATTGCAAAGGTTGTTTGTTTTTTATAACTGGCATGTTTGATTCAGCAGCTGTCTCTTCTGGTTTAGTAGAAATTGCCTCAGAAAAATGGGTTTTCTCATTAGCCAGGTACGTATCGAGCAGAATTTCAAAACCATTTTTAAAATTAACACTTAGATTGTCAGTAAGAGCTTGCTCAAAAGGATTAGACACGCTTTCATTTTTGAAATGCCATTTGCCTTCCTGGAAGAAAAGTATCCCCTGAAATCGAGAGACTGAATTGATTGGAATCTGAACATCACAATTTAGTCCTCGGCCGACAGTGTAGTTTTTATTTATATCTGGAGAGAGGGAGGATAGAATTTGATCTTTGTAGCGAAAGTAAATTTTCATTGATTCTCCTTGAATCACTATCTCGACATAAAATAACTCAGGCTTTAATGTCCTAATGCGGCAAATTGATTGATTAGCCTAAAGACTTAGACGAACTGATTGACGAAATAATTATTTATTTATAATTCGTTATAAGGCGCGTCCTAATAAACTCATTTACCCTCTGATTTTTTAAAGACAAAGGTCAAGGGTCTAATTTTAACGAATGGATTAAGTGTATGTACGAAACCTCAGACTTTAAAAAAGGCTTAAGAATTCTATTTGAAAATGAACCTTTTCAAATTGTTGATTTTCAGCATGTTAAACCAGGTAAGGGCAATCAATTTACCAGAACCAAGATGAAAAACCTTCTCACCGGTCAAAACAGAGAGTTAACCATTAAGTCTGGTGAAAAATTTGGCATTCCAAACGTTGAGAACAAGGAAATGACCTTTTTATACAAAGATGACAATGGCTACAATTTCATGGATCAGACTTCCTATGAGCAGATTTTGATGACTCCAGATGAAATAGGGGAGACTTCAAATTATCTTCATGAAAATTTAAAAGTTGTTATTTTACTATATAACGAACGTCCAGTAGCTGTAGATGTACCGAAGGCTGTTAATTTAAAAGTCGCATTTACAGAGCCAGGGATTAAGGGAGATCGTGTAACGGGTGCTACAAAACCAGCCACTTTAGAAAGCGGTCTAGTTGTAAATGTGCCTTTACATATTAATGAAGGCGATATTCTAAGGATTGACACTGACTCAGGTAACTACGTTGAGAGAGTCAGTCAGAAATAAGCGTCCTTCCTTTTGTCTAAATTACTTTAACGCACAAAATTAAGTCTCATTAATCACAAGATAATTCGGCAAAATAAAAAGAGTCACTTAAACTTAAAGTGACTCTTTTTATTCAGGTTTTTAATAGGAGTATTAGTTTGTCGATAAATATTGAGGCCGAAATTTCTTCCTTACTCATTGAGAGTCATCCGGTCTCTTATATTTCTGATGTTCTTTACCACAAATATTTAGGATCTGAAGTGGTTCTTAACGAAAAAGAAACGAACTCCCTTCTTTTGTTTTTTTTAAAATCCGGTCGCAATGACCTTTTACTGAACTTTGTTATTGAAAACATTAAGAGAAAGAATTTTAGTTTTAAGTTGGCACACTTTGCGTATTCTCTTATGAAGGCATATCCAAGTTTGGAAGAAGAGCTGCTAGATATTGTCAACATGGCTTTTCAACTTAAGACCAGTAAAGAAGATGAAATCTATCAAGCTGCTTTACAAAAAAATATTGAGAAGAAGTTTTCTTTTTTTACTTCCTATAAAAAACAGGCAAAAACTTATTTGCTAAAATTAAGAGATAAACGTAAAGACTTTTTGTTGCAAAAGTTTACCTTGTTTCAAAGTCAAAATTTAAGAGAACAGGCAAAAGTATTTTTAAAAAGATTAGAAAAAAGTTTTCCCGAAGATCTTTCAGTAAAAAAAATGTCTCGTTCGTTTTTTGAAATGGATGCAAATTCTATTTTTGAAAAGTATAAGTACAAAGAGCGGTATCATGTAAAAAAAAATATTGAAAATCCTGAAGTTGTTTCAGTAAAAGAAAGACTTGAAGAAAATATTTTTAATTATCATGTCGCTGAAAACTGTGGTGATGAATTTGTTTATTTATGTAAAGACTTTATTGTTCTCTTTCTGTTTATTGAATCAAAAAAATCGGCTTTAGATATGAGCTATGTTTACCTTCAAAAATTAGCAGATAAAAACAAAAATTCACAGATAAGTTTAGAAAGTGACACGATTGATTTTATAAAAAATAACGATATTAATTTTATCTGGCTTTTTCTTGAAGTGTTAATTTTGAATGAAAGATATTTAGAGGTGTTTCAGTTTCTTCCAAGAGTAGAAAGATTATTTTCCGATTTTTCAGAGACTTTTTTTGCAACAACTTATTATCGAGCGCAGTGTTTGTGGCATTTAGGTGAGAGAAATAGTGCTTTAGAGGTGTTGGAAAGTTTAATCAATTCAAGACCAAATTACAGGTCAGCGGATGTTTTGCTTGAAGAGTGGAGAAAAGCATGAAGAAAGTCTACTGGCTTTTGCTGGCTCCATTAAGTATTCTGGTGTTATTTTACTTCGTACTTAAACTTGTTTTTTTTCCAATGGCTACAGAGTTTGCAAATAAGCAGCTTAGTGAGTTTACAAAAAAGTCAAGTCATGTACGAATTGCTTTTGAAAAATTTGATATTCATTTTTTTAATCCAAGCTTGCAGATCGACAATGTTGAAATCAATTCAAATGACGAGTTAAAAAAGGATTTTTATAACATTGCTATAGAGAAAGTCACACTGAAAGTTGATTTTTTTCAATTGATTTTAGGAAAGCTAAATTTTAATTTGTTACTGGCTGATAACTGTCGTGTTAATGTTAAAGTTGATTATTTGAATGAAGAAAAAAGTGATTCGAAAAAAATTCCAATTACAGAGTTACATCACTTTCTAACTCAAATTCCAATAGAAAGAGTTCGTGTTGATCATTTAAATGTGGTCTTAAATTCTGATAAAATGAAAAAAGAACTAATTATCAGAGATGGTGAAGTACGCTCTAGTTACTTAGATCGTAAATTATTGTTAAAAGTAGATTTTAAGGAAAATGAGTTAAAGCAAAATAGTGATAATAAAAGCTTAACCTTCAGTTTTTCGATTAATTCATTGTTGAATAATGAAAATTTACTGGTTAGAAATTTTGACTTTCAAAGTAAAGAAATCAGCTTGAATATAGAAGGAGAAATTAAAAAACTTGAACAAATACTAGAATCACCTTTAGGTCATCTAAAAATAAAAACAAATTTTGATGGAGAAAAAATAACTGGTATTTTCAATGACTTTAATATTTTAAAAATTAAAAGTCATATCACTGGAAAAGTTGATTTAAACTCACACTTTGAGTTTAGTGGATTTAAAGAAATTAATGGAAATTTAGATATTAAATCAGAGCAGCTAACCTTTGATAAGTTTGAGTTTGGTTCGGCTAATATTACAGCTCAAATTCAAAAAAATAAGTTAAGATTGTCTAATATTGATTTTAATCACCCCTCTGGACAAGTAAAGTTGAAAAATACCCAGGTAGAATTGGAGGGAGGTTTTCAGTTTGATAGTGAAGTTTTTATTAATGGGATTGATTTGCAAAAACTATTTTTATCATTAAATATGAAAAATATTCCACTGGATATGGGATTAGATGGAGAGTTTAATTGCCATGGAAAGATAATTAGTTTTGAAAACTTATGTAAAGGTTCTGTATTTGCAAAGGCTTTTGAAGTGCGTTCAGAAATGAGTAAAAAATCATCGAAAATCGTGGCTGTTGATGAGTTTAAAGCTAATGGAGAGTTTTCTTTAGATAAGAGTAAGGTCGTTTTTTCTGCTAATATCAATATGAAAGATAGCCAAGGAACTACAGATGGAGTTGTTGATTTTGAGCAAGGTTTTGATATTAATTTTACAACGCCGAATTTTAATTTTAAAAACATTGTCACTTTAGCACAGTTAGATTTTAAAGGCGAGCTAGCTTTGAAGGGAAACACTAAGGGTGACTCAAATCGTGCTGTTTTCTCTATGAGTTTAGCTGCAAAAGATTTAGAACTAGAAAAATATCGTTTAGGTGATTTGACAACATTATTAAGTTATGAAAAAGGCATTCTTTATTTTAAAGATGTATTGGGACGTGTGAATACGAGTGGTTTTTCTGGGGCCCTAGATCTCAATCTTTATGACAATAAAATAACAGGAGCGCTTGACTTCTCTAAAGCGTCACTTTTAGATTTGACAACAATTTTTAGACAAATCATCCCAATTCCTTTTCTAGTTGATGGGGCTGGTTCTGTAAAAATTAATTTTGGTGGTCCTTTAGATTTTTGGAAAATGAATTACAAGCTGCAGGGAGAATTTCAAAAGGCTCAAATCCATAAGGATACTTTTAATAAAGTTATTTTAAACATCAATTCAAATAATGGTATTCCTGATTTTTCAGGAACAAAACTTTTTAAAAATAAATCAGAATTTAAAATTGATGGTATTATAAACGAAAAAAAACAATTTGAGCTGATAGGAACAGGAAAAAACTTCAAACTAGAAGAAAGTGAATTTATAAAAGACTTTAGTAATCAAATTTTTGGTTTCTTTGATTTTACTATGAAAGTAAAAGGACCTATTGATAGTCCAAGTATGCTAACTAAAATTGATATACGCGATTCGTTAATAGGAGATAAAATTGTTGATGATTCTATTATTAATATTTTCTTAAATAAAAATTATGTTGATTTTGATAACCAATTAATGGATCAGAAATTAAAAATAAAATTTCGTTTGCCATTAACCCCTAATCAAGCAACTTTTATTTTTGATTCTGATTTTAATGATTTTGATGTAACTTATTTATTTCCTTTGATTGGGGCCGGAAGTATACAAAACGAATACCAAGGCTCAATATCAGGGAGGACTAACTTATCGTCATCAGATTTAAGCTTGAAAGATCTTAACGGAGATATTTTTGTTAAAAGTTTTTATTTGCAACGGGGAACTAGCTATATTAATTTACAAGAATCAAGTCAATTAATTGCTCAAGATGGAACTTTAAATTTAAGAAACTTAGTTTTAAAAGGTCCAGATAACTTGATTGAAATTTCTGGAGAAAAATTCAATTTAGACAAACTAAATCTACAAATTAATGCTAATTCGGACTTGCGATTATTCCACTTTATTTTGCCTTTTATGGAAGAGTTGAGTGGACCTTTTGAACTTGGAGCAAAAATAACCGGAGCTATTAATAAGCCTAAAATATTAGGCCAAGCTCAAATTATTAATTCCTATGTGAAAATAAAGAATTTTGTGCATCCTTTTGAGAAAATAAATGCTTCAGTTATTTTTTCTCAATCAAAAATCTTTATTCAAAATTTAAATTCTTTTTTTGCTTCAGGTACACTTAAAGGTGAAGGGCAAATCGAACTCAATGAATATAAAAATATTCCTATTAATATTAGAATTAAAGGAGAAAATTTAAATTTAAATGTTCCTGAGAATATAAAGTCAACGGGAAGAGCAGAGTTAAACTTGACTGGTAAATGGTTTCCATTCTTGCTTTCTGGAACTTATTTTATCAATGGTGGAGCTTTTGAAAAAGAATTTAATGAAGATTCTTCAGCAGTCCAAAATCATCAGAGTATTTACCTGCCAAAAAATTTAAAAGAAGATAGTTTTGAGCCTTTAATTTTTGATATTTTGTTAATAACTGAGAATAAATATCTAGTTAAAAACTCTCAAGTGGAGGGATATGCAACTGGAAATTTACAGCTCAAGGGTGCTCCAACAAAGCCTAGTATTTTGGGAAAGTTAGAGATTGAAAAAGGGACTAAGCTATTAATTAAAGATAAAGTATTTGATTTACAAACGGGGTTAGTGAATTTTACCAATTCCTCAGAAATTAATCCTGATCTATATATTACAGCTACTTCACGCGTTAGTGACTATGATATAAATCTGTTGTTACAGGGGCCAGCAAAAACGGCAACAATTAAAATGACAAGTGTCCCCCCACTGGCTGAAAATGAATTAATTTCATTGCTGGCTCTTGGGGTTACATCTCAAAAGTTAGAGCAAAATGTTCAGTCAAAGGATCAAGCAGCTCAAACTGGTTATGAAATTGGAGCGGCAGTTTTGTCACAGTCAGCTCTGACTAAAAATATTAAAAATAGATTAGGTTTAGACATCCAGTTTGTTAATCAGTTTGATTCAACTAAAAATATAAGTGTTCTTAAGGCCACTGTGACAAAGAAAATTACCAACAAAATTCAAGCTACAGCGACTAGATCTTTGGGTGCTGATGTGAACTCAGAAGTTAAATTGCAGTACTTTTTTAATAATAATTTTTCTGCTATTGGAAACTGGGAAGGTAAAGAAGTAGAGAGCGTTAAAACTAATGAGCGAGAAAGCCAAAGTGTCTTTGGGCTAGACTTAGAGTTTAAGAGAGAGTTTAGATGATTAAAAAGATTTTATACTTGCTCACTATTTGTATCAGTTTAAATGCAAGTCAAAAAATGACTGATTTTGAGCATATAGAATTTGTTAATGTTTCTCCAGAAATTGTGAGTGATGTTAAAAGTAAGTTTTCGTCTTTAAAAAGTGATTCTTTTTATGCCCAATTGGATGAAATTATTAGATATATTCATTCTAAGATTAACTATGACATCGTCAGTGTAAGTAAAAATGTAGATAAATTTCAAATCACTATTGTTACTTCTACGCGAATTTCAGAGATTGATATTACTGGTAACTCTGCTATTTCAACCGCCGAGTTGAAAATAATTGCAAGTCTTAATGAGAATGATGTGTTGGATACAAATACCGTATTAGATGCTGCTG
>JABWCN010000033.1 GCA_013359135.1 Pseudobdellovibrionaceae bacterium
CACAAGAGTCTGCGCTTGAGTCTTTCCTATCTCATTAAGTGGAATATCTGTATGTCCTTGAAATTTTCTTTGTGCGTTCCAGTGAGTTTCCCCATGGCGAAATACATATAAATCAATTGGCTTCATTCTTAGGCCTCGGACTTTCTAAGTAAAAAGTAGTTAATTTTAATTCCTTGCTTTAAAAATATAGTTTCAAATCCTGTAATAAAATTTTCGGAAGCTTTTTCACTTTGATGTAAATCAAAAGTACAAAATTCAATTTTATAAGGAGAATTCTTGATTTCTTCAAGAGCCCATTCAAAATAAACTAAAGAATCTGTTTTGAATTCAACAAAAGAACCACTTTTCTGTAACTTAAAAAGTTTTTCCAAATTACTTTTCTGAACTAATCTGTTTCTAGGCTTTTTAGGTGTGACCCAAGGATCAGGAAAATGAATGAAGACATTATTCAGCTCATTTTCATCAAATAAGTCCTCTACATTAAAAGCATGAAATCTACAAATAGCTGCATTTTTAGCACCCGATTTTAAGGCTCTCCTAATAGACTGAATAAGTGGCTTATATTTTAACTCCATGCCTACCAAAAAACGTTCGGGCTGCTTTAGAGCTTGGTAATTAAAAAAATGTCCAGCACCTGTTCCAATTTCAAGATCTAAAGGTTGATTCGCAGAAGTCTGAAAAACTTTTTCTCTCCATTGACCTTTATTCAGTGGTGCCCTTTCTTCATTAAAAGCTACATGCTTATACTCATTGTCCAATGCCAGAGTGTATTGATTTTGGACTGGTAATTCTCGTGTTAAATTGATAATTCTTTTTGAAACGTTTCTTTCTATTTTATCTGTCATGACAGATCTGTTACCGTTAAATGAAGAAAATTTCATCTAAAATCCTATTTTTCTATAGATTAAATGCTCTAACTGAGTATAGACTTAAGTAAGGTCCCTGTAGTTAATTTAACCAACTTAAATTAATACACTAAGCCTAAATATTTGAAATAATTAATTTTTTCTATTTTTTGCAAAATTAATTAAAGCTTTCAAAGGAGGAAAGTTATGTCAAGTACAGCTGCTCAATCCAGCCACCATAGTGGTTCTCACGATATGAGTAAGACAAAAAGAAATAACATTTGGACAGTAATTGGTGCTTCCTCTGCGGGAACATTGATTGAGTGGTATGACTTTTATATCTTTGGTAGCTTAGCTACAATCATTGCTGGTCACTATTTTCCAAAAGGAAATGATGTCGTCTCATACTGTTAACCTTGGCCACTTTTGCCACAGGTTTCGTGGTTCGTCCTTTTGGAGCTTTATTCTTTGGACGCATAGGTGATATTGTTGGGCGTAAATACACATTCCTAGTAACACTTTTGATTATGGGTGGATCGACTGCAGTTATAGGATTACTTCCAACATACGAAACTATTGGAATATTTGCGCCGATTCTTCTATTATTACTAAGACTTCTTCAAGGACTGGCGCTTGGTGGAGAGTATGGTGGAGCCGCTACCTACGTTGCAGAGCATTCTCCAGATGATCGACGGGGTTACTTTACTAGTTTTATTCAAACCACAGCAACACTTGGATTATTTGTTTCTCTGGGAGTGATTTTGGCAACTCGTCTATCTCTAGGTGATGAAGACTTTAAAGCCTGGGGATGGAGAGTGCCATTTCTACTTTCCATGATACTTGTTGTACTTTCTTATTTCATTCGTCAAAAGCTTCACGAGTCACCAGTTTTCCAAGAACTAAAATCATCTGGAAAAGCTTCAACATCCCCACTTAGAGATAGTTTTATGAATCCTGAAAATAGAAGGATGGTTATTATCTCTCTTCTTGGAGCCACCATGGGACAAGGCGTGGTTTGGTACACTGGTCAGTTTTATGCTCTTTATTATTTGCAAACAGTATTAACAGTAAATTTCGTGACAGCAAACTATATTATTGCAGGTGCTTTACTTCTTGGAACTCCCTTCTTTGTTTTATTTGGAGCGCTATCTGATAAAATAGGTCGCAAGAAAATTATGATGACCGGTTGCTTAATAGCTGCAATCTCCTACATCCCCCTCTATAAGGCCATGGCAGCAGCTTCTGGGTTTAACCATGATAACCCGGCAATACCACTCCATGAACCTAATATACCAGTGTTAGTTCTGATCGTCTTCATTCAGGTTATTTTCGTAACCATGGTTTATGGCCCCATAGCGGCTTTTCTTGTTGAATTATTTCCAACCAAAATTAGATACACTTCTATGTCACTACCTTATCATATTGGTAATGGAGTATTCGGTGGTCTTGTTCCTTTAATAGGAACGTATTTGGTGGATAAAACTGGGGATATGTACTCTGGACTTTATTATCCCATTGCTATCGCCCTGATCACCTTTGTCGTTGGTAGTATCATGATCAAAGAAAAAGGACACCACGTTGGGTTGAATGATAAAGACCTAAAGTAAAATTCTAATAGTAATAATTAATCTAGTCTGTTTTTTAAGGAGCTATCTGAAAATAGCTCCTTATTTTTTCTTTAACTGAATGAAGTAAAGAATATTTAAACTTGAAGTGCCATTCTGAACAAACTGTCCTAAGCTCATTCTATTCGGCAACATTCCATCTTGAAATCCGATTAAACTTGATTGCCCATGGCTCTGAGGAAGTGATCGATTATATAAAACTTGTGGGTACTCATCAACCCAATAAAGTACCTCAAGAATGTCACTTTTCTGCCCAAATACACGCACTAAAAAATGAACAAGAAAACTAAGTTTCACTTTCGAGGTTTGTGATAAGCATGTCACCTTCCAATCGTAAGGTAAATTAGGAACTGGTTCATGCCGACATTCCCAAGTTGGGCCAGGCTCATTTGGCAACAGGCTAAAAGAAATACTTTCTTTAGTAATTGGAAACGGGGCCGGAAGATCATTTCTTACAGGAAACTTAGGATATGCTAGTAAATTGCCTGTAAAACTCAAAACCAACAAAAAATAAATACAACTTTTTAACATAGCAAACTCCATTTTTATGTTCGTATTAATTCTGTCCCTGAATCATTTCTTTAGATGAAAAGGAATAATGTGATTTAAACTCAGTTGTACGTATAGGACAATCTTTAACATCACATCTATCACAATAAGATTTTTTACATGGATCTAAATGAAAAGCAAATTCTCCATCGAACGGATAATCACGAACTACATTAGATTCAAAATCATGAGTAATTTTGTGTGACTGGGCCACATTCCAAAACTCCGGGACAATCAAGTGAGCATCTATGTGATGAAAACTACCAGCCCTTATTGTTCTTAAATTATGAATATTAATAATTCCAGGTTGTAAATTTTTTTGAATCGACTTTGAAAGCTCATTCAAAGTTTCATCATCTAACTCATCAGTTAATCCTGATATAGATCTTCTAACAATTTTAATTCCTTCAAAAATTAAATGAAAAGCAATTAAAAATGATAATAAAGGATCTAACCAAAAGATGCCTGTGAGTTTAACTAGAAAAAGACCCACAACTACCCCACCCGTAGTTACGACATCACTCATGATATGAGCGCTACTTGCTAGAAGCGTCTCGGACTTTTCTTTGGAGCCAATCTTCTTTAAGTGAAGCGAAATAGCCAAATTCACTAAACTTGCTAAAACAACAAATAATATTCCCAAATTAAGATCAGTCATTTTATTACCTTCACTATAAGAACGGTAACTTTCTATCATGATAGAAATGGCAGCAAACAGTATCAGTCCGCCTTCAAATGCAGCGGAAAAAAATTCTACTTTACCATGTCCATAGGGATGATTTTGATCTTTTGGTTTAGCTACTAAGTTGATAACCCACAAAGCTGTTGCCGCGGTAATGATATTCACTAAAGTCTCTAACGCATCAGAAAAAATAGCTGTTGATCCAGAAACCCGATAACCAAAAAATTTTAAACATATAACTATAAAACTGACGACAAGGCTATATTTGGCAGCTCTTAACTTGGCACTTTGCGATTCACTAATTGTGTTCATACCAGTTAATTAATAACAATCAACTAGCTTGGCAATAACAATAACGATTTGTTAACTGACTTTCTTCTTTTTTCGACCAGAAGTTCCAACAATTTTTGGTTTTCCTTCGCTCTCTTTATTAAGATTAAGCGTACCAACAGACGAAGTTGAACTGAAATTGCCTTGATGATTACCTTGAGCTGGAAGAACTAGTTGATTTGGAGATTGCGTAAATTCAGTAATGCCTGGCATTTTATAATAACAAACCTTATTTCTTCCACTCTCTTTTGCTTCATACAATGCATGGTCAGCTCTTCTAACTAGCTCTTTTGGAGTAATACTCTCTTTAGGATCTGTCATCCCAAAACCAACTGAAATAGTTAGTTGAATACTATCCTCACCACTTCGAAAAACTGTTCCTTCAACTGACTTCCTTAAACGTTCACAAAAAAAGTAAGCACCATCAAAGTTCACCTCGGTGAGTACAATAAGAAACTCATCACCACCATAACGAGCAGGAATATCTATATTTCTAGTATTGGCACGCACAATTTTACCAACTTCGGTAATAACAAAACTTCCAAAAAGATGGTCGTGACCATCATTCACACTCTTAAAATGATCTAAATCGAACATAATCACACAAACCTGACGCTCAAAACGTCGGGCTCTTTGCATCTCGAAATCAAGCTTTTGGTACAAAGATCTCATATTATATAAACCGGTCAAATCATCTGTATCAGCTAATTCTTTGAGCTTTTCATTAGCAAACAGCAATTGCTCTTGCAGATCGCGAATTCTTAAATGTGTCCTAATACGCGCCAGCAACTCCAAAGGAACGAAAGGCTTAACTATATAGTCATCAGCACCACTATCTAACCCGTGGATTATAGAGTCAGTTGAAGACTCGTCACTCAAAAGCAGTAAAGATGCAAGTGGTCGTATGTCACGAATTTTTGCAAGAGCTTCGAAACGTTCATTTTTTTCTTTAAAATCTAAAATAATAATCAAAGGCATCCATGAATCGATGATTTTTAATCCATCTTCCAAATTATGAACTCCTAGGGTGTCATAGCCTTCCCACTTCAATGGTTCAAGAATAATGTCTATTCCCTGAGGATCGTCATCGATGACTAATATTTTCCTGGTACTTGCCAATTTTTCCATTTGTTGCGACATATTCTTATTATCCTATTGAAAGCAGTTCAAAAAAAGGTCCGGAAGCTTTATTTGAGTACAATCTGTCCTTCAGTCTGGCAAAATGGGATTCTTTGTCAACATTGGAATCTAGTAAAATCACCCTAGTTTACTCTGGATTCTTAAAACCTGAGTACCTAACCAGCAGTTCAGATAATAACCACAGTTTATGCTCTAGCTGGAAAAGCAAAGAAAAAGTGGTTTACAAAGAGGGGACTATCTTACTTCTACTTGTAAAATAAGTTTTCAGTTTAAGGGTATTTTTTTGTCATCCTTTCAAGTTTTTACAAAAAATAATCTCTCTGAGATATTTTTGAAAATAAACTTGAAAGGACTTTATTTTTAAAATAAGAAATAGAACTTATTCTAAGTGAATTATTTTTTAAAATTTTTGCATCACTCATTATCGAGTGACACAAAGGAGAATACTGAAATGTCAAACAGCCTTACTGGTATGACTTCTCAAGCATCAGCATCTACTTCTTCGCTTTCTGGCTCTGGAATGACAACATCTAACTGGAATCCAGAAAAAAGTGCTGAACTTTATGGAATCAATAACTGGGGTAATGGTTATTTCAGAGTGAACCAAAGTGGCAACGTTTCTGTGACTCCTTTTGGAACCCAAGGCCCTTCTGTAGATCTTCATGAACTATCTCAGGAGCTTCTAGACCGTGGAATTCGAGTCCCTATTATGATTCGTTTCCCTGACATTATCAAATCTAGAGTCAACCTCCTTCATTCTTGTTTCAAAAATGCAATTAACGAGCACGGTTACAAAGCTGAGTATCGTGGTGTTTATCCAATTAAAGTGAATCAGCAGCGCCACTTAGTTCAAGAGATAGTGCATTTTGGAAAAGAAGTTGGACTTGGCCTAGAATGTGGATCTAAACCAGAGCTTTTAGTAGTTTTATCGATGATGATCAACCCAAATGCGTTGATTATATGTAATGGGTTCAAAGATGCAGAATACATTGAAACAGCCATCCTCTCACAAAAACTGGGAAAAAATACGATAATAGTGGTAGACAGAAAAGAAGAACTACAGCTTATCATCAATGTAGCCAAAAAATTTAATGCTCGTCCAAAAATTGGTTTCAGAGCAAAGCTCAATACCCAAGGCGCAGGAAAATGGGTTGATTCTTCTGGAGCAAGGTCTAAGTTCGGACTTACTTCTATGGAAATTGTTGAGGGAATAGAACATCTCAAACGTGAGAATATGATTGAGTGCCTAGAGTTACTTCATTATCATATTGGCTCTCAAGTTCCATCAATTCAAAGTATTAAATCTTCTTTAAAAGAAGGGGCCAGATTTTTCACTGAAATATATTCCTATGGTGCAAGTAGCTTGAAATATATTGATGTCGGAGGTGGTCTTGGGGTGGATTATGATGGTACTGGCCACTCAGACTCATCGATTAATTATTCAGAGCAAGAATACGCAAATGATGTTGTTTCAACTCTACAATCACTCTGCGATGAAAAAAACATTCCACATCCACACATTGTAACTGAGTCTGGTAGAGCTCTTGTCGCTCACCACTCTGTTCTTGTTTTTAATATTCTTGGAGTCAATCATTTACATCGAGAAGCGCCACCAAGACTAGTCATAAAAAAAGATCCTACAATTATGCATGACCTTCAATATATTTATGAAAAGGTTAATAAAGATAATATCAACGAGTGTTTTAATGATTTAACTCAAGCTAAACAAGAAACACTGCAACTTTTTACTTATGGAGTTCTCAATTTAGAACAAAGAGCTTGGTGTGAATCAATGTACTTTTCGATTGCTACCAAAATGTTAAATATCTCTAAAAACAATTCTGATTTAGAAGATATTGAGAGCACTCTTCGCCAAGAACTGTGTGACACTTATTATGGTAATTTTTCAGTATTTCAGTCAGTTCCTGACTCTTGGGCTGTTGGCCAGTTATTCCCCGTAATGCCAATTCATCGTTTACAAGAAGAACCAGATCATGAGGCTACGTTGGCAGATTTAACTTGTGATTCTGATGGTAAAATTGAAAAATTCATCGATACTAAAACTGGTGAATACAAACGTACATTGCAAATTCATGAATTTAAAGAAACTCAACAATATTATTTAGGTGTTTTTCTTACCGGCGCTTACCAAGAAATTTTAGGAGATCTACACAATCTTTTTGGTGATACTGATGCTGTTCACGTTTCAATTGGAGAAGCTGGATATACTATAGATCATTATGTTCCTGGTGATACTGTAACAGAAGTGTTATCTTATGTTCAGTACGACAGAAATAAAATGGTTGACAATGTCCGACAAGCTTCTGAAGAATTTATTCAAAAAGGTAATATCACCAAACATGAAGCTAAAGTCTTAATTAAACACTATGAAGAAGGACTCTCTGGATATACTTATTTAGAAGAATCAGAATAAGCTACCTAAAGTAGCTTCTAAGTACTCAAGTTATTTTCAATAGCTCTACACTTTGAAGTCTTATTAGGAGTTTGAATAAGACAATTTTCCAGCTCTATTCTTTCATCATTAGATAAGATTTTTTTTCTTATAAAACTCTTCACTTTATCTTTCCAATTTCCACCAGACTCTTGATTTATTTGAGTCAAAGCCATGAGTAAATCTACGGGATCCTCCTTACTCATGGTTTCAATAAATTCCTTTCTTGGAAAAGACTCTAAAGAGGATAATTTAAGAGATTTATCAATTTCACTAATAAGTTTATTTTTTTCAGTAGAGGTTAGCATTTTATTATTATTGATTGAAGTTACTAAGCTTTCATATCGTTCTTTCAACCCTAGTTTAAATAAATTTTCTTCTTTTTTAAGTTTCTTTGCCTGAGTTGTTGATTTAAATGCAGTTAGGCCAGATACAGCAGCAAGACCAACATCTATCAAACATTGAGAGTGATCAAATTCTTTATCCAAAACCGAGCTCATTCCATTGATATCAGTTGACTTTATTTTTTCACAAATTTCACTATCAAGTTTTGAAAATTTGTCATCGGCACAACTTTCATATAAACTTTTGGCAAGCTCAGCTGAACTAAGTCCAAGCGTAGCAACAGACGTAACAACCTGAGCCACTCTAGCTAGTCTCAACGATGATAATCCGATCTGAGATAACTTAACCAACAACATACTAGTTCCACCCATGAAAACAGTTGCTCCTCCAACCACTACAGAGTTAGCAATTGAGGCAAGATGCTCTCCTTGACCATACTTTGAATCTAAATCACATTGAATTTGAGAGTAACTAATTTTCTGATTATCTTTTTTGTTTAAAAGATTTGAACCAATTCCAGATTGAACAACCTTAACCTTAAAATCATAATTGTCGTCGTAGCTACCTTGAATTTCAGCGAGTTTCTGCTGTTCAGAAGCCATCCTCTTCATTTTATTATTAATAACCCGGTTTTGAAAACTATATATTTTATCTTTATAAAAATAATCAATTAGCTCTTCCTGAGAAAGAGATCGCGTCGATTTAAAACGTTCTCTAATTTTGGGAAGTATAGAAAATTTAACATATTCAGAGATATCTAGATCTTCTGAAAATGGATACGAATTTTCTAAAATTGCTAATTCAGCATTTAACTTATTAAACTGCTCTTTTTTTTTCTCCACAAAAGAAGTTGAATATATTGACGAAATAGCAGCCATTTTTTGAATTTCTTGTTCTTTATTAAAAATAAGAATTGAGTGCTTCACAAGCTCTGATACAATCTTCAGTTGTCCTTCTTTAGCATTTTTAATTTCCTCTGCAGTTTTTGGCAAAGATTTAGCTAACTCCAATTTAGGTCCATTGTTAATTGTCTTTAAATCGTCAAACTGGTTCGCTAAAGACTTATTAGCTTTAACAAAATCATCCTTAAAACTGTCATTCTCAGAGCTTATTTTTTCCCAAAAAGAAAACTTACATTGATTTTGTACTGAATATTCTTTCAATGATTCATCGTAAAAAGATTGTTTTAAAAATTGTTGATTTAGCTCTAAATTATCAGCTCCTAATGGCATTGTCAGATTGCAATTATGATCTTTAGTCTTAAATGATAATACTTCACCAGACTTACTTTTATTTGAGCTGCAATTACCAACAAATTGATTGAACCAAAACTCGTTCACATTTGCCCTAATCCAATCATAAGACTCAGCTTCTGAATAACAACTACAAATTAAGGAAATGATAATAAAATATTTCTTCATAATGGAAGTACTACCATCTTTCTCACAACTCCACTTAAATCAGTTAACTGAACTTCAAATCCTTGAGAAAAATTTTTCAAAACCTCATCTTTTGTTTTACTAAAACGGCAACGTAAACTCATCTTACACAGTGGCATTATAATGCCATAATCTCCTGTTGCAAATTTGGGAACAACATTGTTCTCTGTCTGAGCAAAAAGGACATCAGCAACAATTTTTCTATCCATCTCTGAATTAAATTTAAGTTCACCAACTTCCATTTTTAGCAATTTTTCATTAACCATATCTTGATACTCAGGAGTTTCTCTAGAAAGGCTGGTTCTAGTAACCCTGACACCGTCTGGAATAATTGTTGAGTTTCCTCTAGTTGACTCTTTGACAGTGTCTTTTGTAGCAAATAAAGATTTAACTTTTCCACTTTGAAGCAAAGCTTTAATTCTAGTAACAATTCTGATGTCATTTGCTTGAGCTCTTTTTTGACTGATTTTTTCTCTTGCTACAAAAAAATTTGTATCAACTACTAAAGCCCCATCAGTAAGGGGTGCTTTTTTTAAAGTTTGTCCTGTTTCGCTTTTCAGTTCTCCAGAAACAATACTAGATAACGAGGTAGTACAGTTAGACTTTGAGCTTGCTGCGTTAGCTACTGCTACGAAAAATTGGAAGAATAATAATGCAATTAATAATTTTTTTTCTTTCACTTATTACTATTTTTTCACAACAAGTTATGATTTTGAAGTCCAAATTCATAGAAAGCTATATAACAATCTATTAAAATCCTTCTCAATTTCAGTATTATATTCTAAACCTATAAAAATTTCATATTTACTAGACCAAGCCTTATCTGGCAGTCTAGTTAGAATACAGCGATGACTCTTTTATCGACTCACAGCAAAGCCATTGATATTCTCTAACAATGGAAAATACAAGCCACTCTTTACATCTCCCTAGCTTCACTTATTATCAAAAATTTGTTATTGCAGTACTTGCTTTTTTGCAGTTCACTATCATTCTAGATTTTATGATAATCTCTCCTCTAGGGGCAATTTTAATGCCCGCACTAAAAATTTCGCCCGCACAATTTGGCATTGTTGTTTCAGCTTATGCGCTAAGTGCAGGACTTTCAGGAATTCTTGCTGCTGGTTTTGCCGATCGTTATGATCGAAAAAAACTTCTTTTATTTTTTTACACAGGCTTTGTTATTGGTACTCTTTTATGTGGAATAGCACCAACTTATGAGTTTTTACTTGGAGCACGTATAGTAACGGGAATTTTTGGAGGAGTCATCGGAGCCATTATTATGGCCATATCCACTGATATCTTTTCCTTTCAACAACGAGGTCGAGTCATGGGCTTCATTCAAACCTCTTTTGCTGCTAGCCAAATTTTAGGAATACCTATTGGGCTCTTTGCATCTAATCTTTGGGGCTGGCACTCCCCATTTATATTAATTGTTCTTATAAGTATTGTTGTTGGCTTGATTATTTTATTCTACTTTAAGCCAGTCAATGAGCACTTAAAAAATAAAATTGATCACAATGCTTTTCATCATCTTTGGACAACAATAAAAATTCCAAATTATATTTAAGCTTTTTTTACTACAGGATTACTAAGTTTAGGAGGCTACATGCTTATGCCTTTTGGTAGCGCTTTTACTGTTCATAATTTAGGGATTCAGATTGATCAATTACCACTGATTTATCTATTAACTGGAATAGTTACTATTTTCATTGGGCCTCTTGTTGGCAAATCTAGCGATACCTTTGGTAAATTTAATGTTTTTCTTTTCGGAGCTGTACTTAGCATTGTCATGGTACTTGTCTATACTAATTTAGGAATTACTCCTATAGGTTGGGTTGTTACTGTGAATTCTATTATGTTTGTAGGTATTTTTTCACGTATGATTCCTTCACAAGCTCTTATGTCAGCAATCCCATCAGTAGACCGCCGGGGTGCTTTCATGGCCGTAGGTTCTTCATTGCAGCAGTTTTCAGGAGGAATAGCCTCTCTAGTTGCGGGGATGATTGTCATTGAAGGAGCTGAAGGAAAACTAGAACATTTTGATACTCTTGGATACATCATGGTAATAATTGCACTTATATCTACCTACACGATGTACCTTATTCATCGCTCAATCCCTGAACCAGAAGAAAAAAAATAGAAAAATTTAAGATGTGATCACAAACTACAATATTGCCCTATATGTTAGTACAGTTATTTAAGGTCCCTCAAATCACCCAGATCTGTTATTGAAAGTATCTCTTTTTAAAATTTTAAAAAAGTTGGAGTTTACATTCATGCACTGGAATTTTCCATGTAATGCCACTTTTTTGCCCCCTTCTCAATGTGAGACAGTGTCCAATAAAAGTGTCTCAAAATTATTATGTTAACTTCAATCCATTGATTATAGCGCTTTAAGACAGGCATCAGTCTTGAAACATCCTCATATAAAGGCATCCAAAGTGAGGTTGGTATGAAAACAAAGATCATCATAATGTTAGCGATAATAGCATTCTTTTTTCAAAACTTTAGTTTTGTTAACTTGCTTGATAAAAAATTTCTAATCGATGAACCCGCAAGAAAAACTCACGCCCAAGAAATTCTTGGAAAAAAATATCGCAAAAGTGCATTGTCAAAAATTGAAGGTGAAAAATTCCTTCATGTTTACATCTACGATATAGTCAACCAACGACTACCTAAAAAATTTAAAAATAAATCCAAAGATATTACCAAGGCTATAATTCAGGAGTCTAAAAAGTATGAAATGGACCCTTTGTTTATCATGTCAGTTATAGCTACTGAAAGTTCCTTTAATCCAGAAGCGAAAGGAACATCAGGAGAAATTGGACTTATGCAATTGATGCCTGAAACTGGCAAAGAAGTAGCTCAAAAAGTAAAGGAACACTGGCAAGGAACTATGACATTAAAAGATCCTATAAAAAACATCCGTATCGGAGCTGCTTATTTGAATCAATTAAGAAATTATTTCGATAATAATCCCAGTAAGTACATCTCAGCATATAATTCTGGAATAGGAAAAATTAGAAAGATCGCAAAATCTGAAGATCTTCCTAAAATATATCCAACAAAAATTCTGAAGTATTATGAGGCTCTTTATAAAAAAATTGTTTCCAATAAAGTTCCTGATAACTTAGCAATAAACTAGGTAATTTGGTTAGAAACTATCTTAGGTATCTGCTTTAAAACAGAAGAAATACTTAAGAGCAGTGTAAAAAAATAGATACATGGAAACCATAAAATCCATGGTGCAGTTAAAAATTGATTTTGTGCTTGCATAAAAATTTCTCCAAAACTAGGTTCTGGGGGCTGAACTCCAAAGCCTAAATATTCTAAAGAAGTCAAAACAAGACAAAATTGTAAGAGCATTGTTGGAATTTGCATTTGAAATATTTCACGACAATGCCTAAGAATATGAAAATACCAAATTTGTATTGAATTCATTCCTAGTAATCGACTGGCATTGATGAATTCCCGATGTTTAAAATCCATCACAAAGGCTCTTGTTGGTAAAATACTCTTAAAACTATAGAAAAAAGAAATTATTAAAATTGTTTTTAAATAGCTTCCAGAGGAGAAACTAAATAAACTACCAGCTAAAAATAGAAAGGGAATGCTTTGAACGACTTCAATAAATCGGAGCATAATAAAATCAAAAACCCCACCTAAAAAACCAGCCAATGATCCCAAAATAACTCCAAGAAATGTTGACATACCTACACCAAGAAAAGTGATAAATAATAAAGTCTTGCTTGCATAAATACATCTCGCAAAAAGATCTCTACCTCTATCATCGGTGCCCCACAAGTGACTGCTTGATGGCGATGCTGGAATTTCAGCAAGAGACATATCACTTTGATATGGATTCCAATTAACTATTGGATTTATAAGAAATTGGATTTTCCGAGGATCAAGAGTCTTATAATCTAGATTAATTTCTTCAATAAGTTGAAAATCTTCTGGGTAATAGTTAAAAAAAATAGGATAATACCAGTTCTGATTATATTTTATTACTAACGGCTTATCGTTTATCCACAAACTACAAGAAAATATCAGCATAAGTAATAATAAAAAAATAGCTCTAGAGAAAGTTTTGAAACTAACTATATAATTCACTTAACAACTTCCTTATAGCTAGATTGTTCTATATAACCAGAAAAGATACCTCTAGCTCTAGGATCAAAAATAGCATTCAAACAGTCACTTAACGTCCTGAAAATAAATACAGAAATGGCTATAAAAAAACTACAACATAATAATACAGGAAAATCTTTGGCTAGCATGGAGTTGAACAGCAAATTTCCAAATCCATTAACTGAAAAAACTCTTTCAACTAAAATAGATGTTGAAACTAATGTAACCCAAACGGAACTAAAAGAAGATGAAATTACCCCTAAAGAATTATTAAGCACATGGGCTACAATAATAGAAAATTGAGAAAGACCTTTGGCTTTAGCAAATCTAACATGTTCTCTTTTTTCTTGCTCTGCCATTGCACCTATCAATAAAAAATAAACTTCAGCCAAAATCGTAATACAATATATCGATACAGGTAAAAAGAGATACGTTAGGCTATCTAAGATTTTTCCAAAAAAGGAAAGGTCTTCATAAAATTCTGAATTAATTCCTCCCAAAGGAAAAATATTTAAAAATTCACGACCTGAAAAAAAAATCAAACAATAGACAGCTAGTACATAAATTGGAATAAATTGAGCCAACAGTATTCCTTTTTCAAAAAAATAAAAAAATTTTATTTTTTTGAAAAATTGTTTAGTGACGGCAAATAACAGACTAATCATGTATGTCAATATAAATGCCAGTATCAAATACAGCAAAGTTATTTTTATTTTACTCCAAACCAACGGTAAGACATCAACTCCATGAAATATGCTTTTACCAAAATTTAAAGTCATCAATGATACTAAATAATTGAAAAAGTTATTTGCAGTTAAACTAAAATTATGTGCCAGCATCAGCATTAAGCTTTGCACTAGTATTAATGTTAATATGAAGATTGTAACTCTTCTCAGAAAAAAAATGACCAAAATTTACCTTATTTCTCTAACCACCAAGAGTTTGATCCTACACTATAGTTAAAAGTTGGTTTTTGTTTTTTAATTTTTACTGTTGTTGCATAGTATGAATATCTATCACTAAACATGAAAAGATAGGGCGCATCTTCTGCTATTAACTGATAAGTTTTCTGCAAGATTCCAATTCTTTTTTTCCGATCTATAGTCATTCTTGCTTCATCAATCAACTTATCTACTTCGGAATTTCTATACCCTATGAAATTGGATCCTCCTTTAACTGCGGAAGTAGAATGCCAAATTTGCTTTGGATCAGGGTCAACACTGCCACCACCCCACGATAATGCTAACGCATCAAAGCTTAATTCATCTTTAATTTTTAGCATTTGATTGAAATCTACAATTTTTAGATTCATTTCAATACCTACATTTTTCATATCTTCCTTCAAAATAGTCCAAAGTTTTTCATATTCTCTATTAGCAAAGACTAGAGTAAACTTGAAATCTACTTTTTTTCCATTAATTTCTTTTTCTAAAATTCCATCTCTGTTAACATCTTTCCATCCGGCCTTCTTTAGCAAAGCTGCTGCTATTTTGGGATTAAAAGTAATTGGTTTTGTTTTTGGTGCATACTCACTTAATGGAGAAATTGGGGCAGAAACCAATAAGGAATTGTTGTTGAAAAATTTTTTATTAATTTCTTCTCGATTCGCTAAGTGAGCTAATGCTAACCTAACATTTTTGTCTTTGAATAAGACTTTCTCTAGATTCCAGCCAATATAACTCCAAATCTTTGGAATTTTATTTTCAATTTTATATTTTATTATCTCTTTTCCCCACAACTCACCAACCGCCTTTTTTTCAAAAATTTCTGAATTGCGCCATTCGACAAAATCAATTTCCCCTTTTTTAATTTTCTCAAGCTTAATATTTTCATCCAATAAAAATCGGTACTTAATTTGCTCGTAATTGTATAAGTTTTTATACTTAGAATCGGTGCTTGTATAATGTTGATCAAACTTAACTAAATCTATTCCCTGACCTTTTACAAAACTAGAAAGTTTATAGGCACCAGAACATACTAAACTTTGGACCATGGAATTACTTTTTTCTGGATTATCATAAATATGTTTTGGGATGATTAGCTGTTTAGCCACGACATCTATATTTTTGAAGTAGTTGGTTTTGAAAACAACCTTTACAGTATTTTCATCGATTATAGTTACCGATTCTACATTTTCAAAGTAGTTACGAATATGTTTATTATCGTAACGTTCATCTTTCATCACATCAATCGAAAATTTCACATCTTGGGCTGTTATAGGCTTACCATCATGAAAAACTAAATTTTTCCTGAGAGTAAATGTAATTGATTTATTATCATCAGAAATTTTCCATTTTTCAGCTAGCGCTTGCTCCCACTCATAAGTTTCTGGATTTTTATTCAATAAACTATCGCAGACCCAACTTTGAACTTCATTAGCGTATCCCGAAATTGAACTTACAGGATGCAACGATTCAGGTTCTTCATCCAAAGACAAAACGACTGAACCTCCCTTTAAAACTTTGTCTACAGATTTACTTGCATAGATTGTTTGCGTAGAGCATTGAAATATTAGAGGCAGCAACAAAAATTTAGTAATTTTCATAAAGAAATTTCCTTTTAATTGATCTGAATCAAAGTCCTTATTGACAGTCTCTAAATTATATTTCAGAAGATGGGAAAAGATAGAAAATTTTTTAGAGGTATTATGATACAATTTGACCCATCTACATCCGTTTCTCCTGAATTTGGTATTTTTGGAATACCAACTGAAGAAAAAAATTCGCAACTTGTTTTGTTACCAGTTCCGTGGGAAGTAACAACTTCTTATGGCGCTGGTGCATCGCTTGGTCCAGCTTTAATTCGAGAGGCCAGCTCACAGATTGATTTATTTGATCTTGAGACAGGAAAAGCTTACGAAGCTGGTTACTTTATGAAAGAAATTTCAGAGGATTTAAAAGTAAAAAATGATATTTTAAAAGAAAAAGCGCAAAAAGTTATTCAATTACGTACTGACTTATCTAATGATGAACAACTAATCAATTCGCTTTGTAATGATGTCAACTCGGGTTGTGCTGATATGGTGAATTGGGTTTATGAACATTCAAAAAAAATTTTAGCAGAAAACAAACTTTTGGGCTTGATTGGAGGAGATCACTCTACTCCACTTGGTGCAATACGTGCTCTTGCCGAAAAGTATAACGGGAATTTTGCAGTTTTACATTTTGACGCCCATGCCGATCTTCGTAATGCTTATCAAGGATTCAAACATTCTCATGCTTCCATTATGTACAATGTTATGAATGAAAATATAAAACCCAAAAAACTGGTACAAGTGGGTATCAGAGATTTTTGTGAAGAAGAGTTCAACTACATCCAATCCAGAGAAGACATTAAAACTTTTTTCGACCTAGATCTTAAAAAGAAATTACTCAATGGTAAAAGTTGGGATCTTATCTGCCAAGAAATACTCAATGAATTACCCGAAAAAGTTTATATTTCTTTTGATATTGATGGACTGGATCCAGTTTATTGTCCTAACACAGGGACACCAGTACCTGGTGGACTTTCTATTGATCAAGTTTTTTATTTATTTCAACTTCTACATAAAAACAAAAAACAAATCATAGGTTTCGACTTAAATGAAGTTTCTTCTGGTGGTTTACCTATTGATGAAGCTTCTGAATGGGATGGAAATGTTGGATCTAGAGTACTATACAAGCTTTGTGGATGGAGTATTTTAACTAATCATTAAGCTCAAAATAAAAAAAGAGAGACCCCTCATCTCTCTTTTTTTATCAAACCACTTAAATGACTAACAACTTCTAAATATTTTTGCGTTTGATACAAAATTAGAAGGCAATGTTTATAGCCCTATCCTCGAGCATACCTTTTATTCATCGATTCCCTTATCTCGGCCCCCTCAATACTTAGCCTTGTCCAGGGTATCGCTCTTAATCTTTCTGGCTCGATAACTTCTTCAGTTTCTTCACAAAGACCAAAAGTACCATTTTCAATTCTTGCCAGGGCACTTTCAATTTCCATGAGCTGATTTCTGAGTCTATCTTGCATATTAACAAACTCTTGCTCAGCTAAAACTCTTACAGTTTGATCGGCTTCATCTCCACCAGTTTCTAAACCGTCCAACTGATGTTTTGCCTCTCTTACACGATTAAGCAAATCAGTCTTATTTTGCATAAGTCTTTGCTTACACTCTGCTATTAACTTTTGTGATATACCGGCAATCCCTGCCATACTTCCCCTCCTTAATTTACCAATTAACAGTCTCGGGTAGTTCTAATCCTTGACTATTCTTATCGGAAACTCATGAAACTTCTTTAGTCTTTAATGAAGCTCCATTTTGGAACTGACTTATTAAGAACGAGTTTTGAAATTATTGCAAGATTTTTCTTAAAATGACTTAAATTTTTTAACTTATTGATATTATTAGTTATTTTTATGGATCTATTATGATTTGGTTAAAAAGTGAATCTTTATCTGAACAAATGTCATGATCTTATTTTTTACCATAACATTTTGCTAATTTATTAATCAAAACATCAGATATTTTGTTTAATTTTTCAGCTAACTTAGTAGATTTATCACTTCTTATAGATAAAGCTTGAGTTGTTAACTTAATATCTTGGATTTGCTTTTTTTCTAAATAGCCTTGATTCATCTCGGCATCTAAATGCGTAGATTTCAAGTTAGAGACTGCTGTATCTAAACTTTCCGTTAATGAAGAAATCAGCTGCTGATGAGCTTTCTTCATTGCATTTACCTCTTCAGCAAGATCGTTACACCTAGTAACTTCAGTGTCGATAGCTCCTACAGCCCAAGTATAATGTGAAAAAAATATAAAACTCATATAGAGTATAACTGCAGTTCTAATCAAGAAACCCTCCCAAAAGTTCATGTTTAGCCTCTTGAATAGAACTAGCAATTTAAGGTCCAACTCATCTCAAAGACAACGAACTTCAACTACAACATTGGGTCAGAATTGATAAACTTTTCAAACTCCTCACGAGTTTTTCCAATAGTGTATGGCAATAAAAGCCTTGTCACATGAGTCTTACCACGCTCAATAGACCTTCTTCCCGGAGATTTATCCGTACTTTCAAAAAACTGTAAAAAAGTAGTAGCCATGGCTAGCAAAGATTCAAACACATAAAGCATCTCTTTATCATTCTTAACTTCTACCATTTTACCTTCTGCAACCCAGTGACGATAAAGAACTTTCATCAACTTCATCATCTTTTCCATGTGCACCTTCCACATTTTACTCAGACCAACGTCCTTTCTGCGAAGAGAATACATTTCTCGGTGGAAGAATCTATACTTCCAATAAACCTCAAAATTATCATCTACGAATTGCATAGGTGAGGATTTTGAGCTTCTTTTAGGGCGCCAAATCTTATATGTTTCTTTGCACATACGTTTATACAGCTCCAAAATGATTTCCTCTTTATTGTCATAATGGAAATACAAATTTCCTGGAGAGATATTCATAGCCTTAGCGATATGATTTGTTGTTATAGCAACGACACCGTTGCGGTTAAATAATTCAATTGAGGTATCTAAAATTCTGTCTTTAGTTTTCATATCCATGCTATATAGGCTTAGGTCTACAAATCTTCAATAATTATTTAGACTTAACACCAAGTCCAACTTGAAGTCTGTAAAAAAAAGGTGTTAAAATCTAAAGATATGCGACTTTTTACAAAACTTAAATACTCAGTCCCTATTTTTTTCTTTTTACTCACTTCTATTGCTATACTTACTGCCTTCAGTTCTGAAGAAACTGAAGTTGAAAAAGTAGAATCCCAAATTAAGAAGAATCTTGAAGAACGACAATCTGTCGCAAAAATCATCACTCCACATATAAAAAAAAATCAGTTTCCAACTGAAATTGAATTTGCTCTTAAGGAAAATGACTCCCAAGAAAAGTATTCTGTTGAATATAATTTAGACCCTAGATTGCAAAAAGAAGCTGATGGTCTATTCAAACGTTACAAACCAGATTATGGAGCAGTTGTTCTAATGGAAGCGACAACAGGAAAAATTCTAGCACTCTCTAGCTTTCAAAAAGATGATCAAAAAGCACCCAACTTGGCTCTAAGGGCAAGCTATCCTGCAGCTTCTTTATTTAAAATTATTACAGCAAGTGCCGCTGTTGAAAAAGCTGGAGTCTCTCCATACCACACCATTTACTTTAATGGTGGAAACTACACTCTTTACAAAAAAAATGTTATGTCTGACAAGGTAACAAAGTGGACACGAAAAATAACCCTCAAGGAAGCTTTTGCTAGATCCATCAATACCGCTTTTGGTCGCCTAAGCCTTGAGAAACTTGAACCTACCGATTTACTTGAGTTTGCCAATCGCTTCATGTTTAATCAAGAAATTCCAGCTGACTTTGAAGTTGAAAAAGGAAATGCAATAGTCCCTCTTGAAAAAGGTTTTGAACTAACAGAAGTTGCCTCCGGATATAATAAAAATAACACGATAAGTCCGATTCAAGGGGCTATGATCGCTGGGGCCGTTGTTAACGATGGCAAAATGCAAATACCTTACTTAGTTGATCACATTAAAAATCAACACGGAGAAGTTGTCTACAAAGGTGAGCCTTTAGACAAAGGTTTTATTATGACAGTCGAATCCGCTAATCAAATGCGCCAAATGATGGAGCAAACGGTTCTTGGGGGAACTTCCAGAAAAAGCTTTAGACAACTAGTAAAAGACAAACGCTTCAAAGAAATAGAAATGGGTGGAAAAACAGGCCACCTAACAGGAGACAATCCCAAAGGTAGAGTAGACTGGTTCATAGGTTATGCAACTGATGAAGAAAATCGAAAATTAGCCGTAGCAGCTATCACTGTAAATAAAAAATTTTGGACAGTTAAATCTTCTTATATAGGTCAATTTATGTTTAAATCTTATTTTGAGCCTCTCATGAAAAAGAAAAGTGTAGCAGCGAGATAATTTATAAAAAAAGGACTCTATACCTAGTCTCTTTTTTTATCTTCAATTAACTGAATTTCTTCAATCTTTTTATAACTAGCATCTATTATATCATTCTCTTGAGGTTCAACTTTTGTATTTATAAAATCTTCTGAGTTGACACCACCTCCTGGTCTATCTCCAAACGTTTTATAATAAAATTTAAAATTTCCATTCCCAAACTGTCCAAAATTTTGAGAAAATTTTTGTGTTTGAGAAAATACTTTATTCACCAAAAACCCTTGAAATCCCCAGGCCAAAATAGAACGTATGAATGGTAACATCAGAGTTAAACCAAAAACTTTGGAAAAAAAGGAAGGAAAGATCAAGAGTATGGCGGCCAAAAAAGTAAGTCCTTTTTTAATGACTTCTTTTGATGGATTACCATCAGTTTGCACATCCATTAAAAAATTTCTACTCTGGACTCTTAAAACTAAAAACCCTAAAATGGTTGGAATTAAATAGACCAAAACTGAATACCAAAAACCAATTTGATTGACAAAAATTATAAAAATAAAAATTTCTAAAAAAAATAGCAATAAAGGCATAAAATTCCTTTTCTAAATTATATATTCAGCAACAACGGGACAGTGGTCACTTCCCTCTACTTGATCTAACACATCTGAGTGCTTTAAATTCATAGCTGTTTTAACTGTTGAGCATATATAATCTATCCGCCATCCACGGTTTGAAATTCTAGCAAGCTCGCGGTAGCTCCACCATGAGTATTTATCCTTAACACCAGGATTTTTTTGTCTAAAGGAATCTACAAATCCTAGATCTATAAATTTATCAAACCACAATCTCTCTTCTGGTAAAAACCCACTAACAGAAGAAAGTCTAATAGGATCAAAAACATCTATTTCTTTATGGGCAACATTATAATCGCCAACAACTATTATTTCTTTGCCATTATGAATCAAGTTACTTAAATGGGCGTTTAATCTTTGCAAAAAAACTTGTTTAAACTGATGCCGCTCATCACCAGACCCACCATTTGGAAAATAAATATTAAATAAAATAAATTTCCCAAAATCAGAAATAACCGTTCTACCCTCTTCCTCATACTCATTAAAACCAAACTGGGTCTGCACCTGCAAAGGCTTTTCTTTTGAAAAAGTAGCCACACCTGAGTAACCTTTTCTTTTGGCAGAAGACCATAAGAAATGTTCGTAACCAAGCGATTTCAAATCACCTTCTACTTGATCTATTTGCGCTTTGGTTTCTTGAATGCAAAAAATATCTGCATTCTCTTTTTTAACAAAATCAAGAAGACCCTTCTTGGCGCAAGCTCTAATTCCATTGACATTCCAACTGATGATTTTCATGATGATCAAAATACACTATTTTTAAAGAATTTCTAGCGAATAAGGAAAATTTATGCTGTTTATCGATAGTTCTGCTCCAGACTTTTCTACAGAAGCCGTATTTGACAGTGGAGAAATTAAAAAAGTTTCGCTTTCAGACTATAAAGGTAAGTGGATTGTTTTATTTTTTTATCCCCTTGATTTTACCTTTGTTTGTCCAACAGAAATTACTCAGTTTCGTGAACACCTAAAAGAATTTAAAGATTCCTCTGCGATCCTTTTGGGCTGTTCAATAGACTCAGTTCATTCACACAAAAGATGGCTTAGAGATGACCTTGGTAATTTGGGCTTTGGTTTACTTTCTGATTTAACTCATAGCATTTCTAGAAGTTATGGAGTTCTAAATGAAACAGAAGGTATTGCCACAAGAGGAACTTTTATCATTAGCCCAGAACAAAAAATTCAATACATTAGCATTCATAATTTTGACGTAGGAAGAAATGCAAAAGAAATTTTGAGAGTATTAAATGCCTGTCAATCAGGAGAACTTTGCCAGGCTGGATGGAAAAAAGGTGACCATCACTTAAAGCCAGTAAAATAAGGATTCAGCAGATTAACTTATGGAAACAAATTTAAAAGAACGCTTTCTTCAATCCCTAAAAAATCATTACCCTCAAATTAACTCACAACATAATATTGATCAACTTATAGACGAAAATCTTCTTTGTCCATTCACTCTAACTCTTCCTCAACAAGTGATGGTTGATATTGAATCTTTTATTAAGAATTTTTTTTCATTAAGAGAAACACCGTCTTATTCCAGTTTCTTATTATCTAAATATAAGAAAAACGATCTTGTTGATCCAGGAAATAAGTCTTTATTTATGAGTTATGATTTTCATCTGGATGAACAACTGCAACCTCAACTTATAGAAGTAAATACCAATGCTGCTTTTTTAGCGTTAGGCTATCACCTCTATGAAACGCTGCAAGTTCCCAAAGGGACAAATTTTCAACTGAGTGATCTAAAAAATGACTTTTTGCAAGAGTTAGAACTTCAAAAAAACAAGGCACCAACTCAGACTCCAAAAGTTTTGATTATCGATGAAAATCCTGAGCAACAAAGACTATTTATAGAATTTTTAGTTTATCAAGAACTTCTTAAGTCTTTTGGATGGAGTTGTTCCATAGCTGACTACAAAAATATTGAGTCATATGATTTTAATTTTATTTATAATCGCTGGACAGATTTTTATTTTTCACAACCAAATTCAGCACACTTAAAAGAACTTTATTCTAGTAAAAAGGTTTGTTTCTCTCCAAATCCGTATGAATATTTTTTGCAAGCTGACAAACAAAGGCTTATCGATATTCACTCAACAGAACTCTGGGAAAAAGTTTCGTTTCCCTTAGATAAAAAACTTTTTCTTCAGAAACACATCCCTTTTTCTCAAATTATCGATTCAAATAATAAATCAAACCTTTGGGAGCAAAGGAAAAAACTTTTTTTCAAGCCATTAAATTCTTTTGGATCTAAACAAACATATAAAGGAGCATCTATATCAAGGAAAACTTTCGAAGAATTTAATATGAATGAATTTTTAGCTCAGGAATATATTTCTGCACCAGAAATAGATCATGAAACGCCCGAAGGTAAAGACAAGTTTAAATATGATTTAAGATGCTATGCCTACAAAGACCAATTACAACTTGTTGTAGCAAGAGTCTACAAAGGGCAAGTGACAAATTTGAAAACTAAGTACGGTGGTTTTGCAGCTATTAAATGGCAAAACTAATATTTGTTGAGTAAAATATTTTATGAAAAAAACTTTATTATCTCTTAAAAATTCTCAATGGCTAGATGTAGTTGATCCTAATCGCAATGAACTATCAGAAATTGCTGAAAAATTCGAATTAAATTTAAAAACTTTAGAGACGTGCCTTGATCCAGAACATCTGCCAAAATTTGAAATTCACGATTCTTTTACATTTTTAATTATTAGAATTTATGATCCACATAAAAAATCAACTGCCGACACAATCCAAGATCTAACTACTAAATTAGCACTGTTAATTACTAAAAATTTGATTTTGACAGTTCATCGACTAGATCAAGATTTTATTAAAACCTTTAGAGCTAAAGTTGAAAAAAATGGCGACAACTTAATGGCAAAAGATTTAATCAAAGAGATTATCACACAATCAATCATGAGTTACGATGCCCCATTAACCGATTTAGAAAGCAAAGTTGAAGCGTTTGAACAAAATGTGCTGCGAATAAAAACACTAAATAAAATTCTGAAAGATGGATTTATACTTAAGCGTCGGGCCTCTGTTTTTAAAAAAATTCTTAAACTTTCAATTGATATAATTAATAAACTCGTTAGTAAAACTGATTTAAATACCAATGATTTTCAAGACCTTAGAGACTCTATGGACACCTTGTTATTTTACAGTGAAGATGTCTTAGAAAATGTTAACAATCTCATCCACCTTCATATTGCACTCACTTCTCAAAAAATTAATGATGCATCATTTAAAACCAACGAAGTAATGAGAACATTAACCGTGTTTTCAATTTTTTTCTTACCTTTAAACTTTATTGCTGGAGTTTACGGAATGAACTTTGAAAATATTCCCGAATTAAAACATCCCTTCGGTTATTACTATACAATTTTTGCTATGGTAATCATTTCTGCTATCGTCTTATGGTGGATCAAAAGAAAAGGCCTTTTAGGCAACGAAGACACCTAGGCATCAATCTGGTTTCACTTATGAATACTGCTGTTTTATTAATATAATTGCTTGTAAGGTGTTAAACTAGTTCAAGGTCCAATATTTTTCCAATAACTGTCTCGTCATAGAAACAACATTTATTCAAGCTAGGCAAATAAACTGCCGAAGACGTTTCAACATGGGATTTAAGCAAATATCCGCAAAGAATGCTGAGAATAAGAATCTTAACAAATCATCTTCTCTTTATGAGAAGTTTGATACTATTGATGGTACTCATCCATTCAAACTCCTTGGCAATCAGGCTTACGTTGAATACCCAGTTATAGAGCTAAATAAAGGAAAAATAATCTATTTTAACTTTGCTTTAGCTAAAGAAATGGGCTTACTTGAAAAACATCATGAAAACTTAATGAATCAAGACCTAGAAGAAAAATTATTAAAAACTTTTTCAATACAAATATTAAACGAATACGACATACTTACTAAAAAAAAATACAATAAGAAGTTTCTGAAAAAAAATAAATATATGGCTACAAGATATTTACAACTTCAACACAAAAATAAACGTGGAGCCACCTCAGGAGATGGTCGAAGCATTTGGAATGGTTTTATTGAGCATGAGGGAAAAATTTGGGATATTTCGTCTAGAGGAACTGGTGTTACCATGCTATCTCCTGGAGCCGCTGAAAAGAAAAAACCCTTACAAACTGGAAATACCAATACTGGGTATGGCTGTGGTCAAGCAGAAGTAGACGAACTTCTTTCATCAGCGATTATGTCTGAGAATTTATATAATAAAGGTTTTCAAACAGAAAGAGTACTTTGCGTCGTTGACCTTGGAGATGGTTATGGGATTGGAGTTAGAGCTGGTTTAAATTTAATTCGTCCTGCACATGTTTTTTTATATATGAAGCAAAACAAACTATCAGAGCTAAGGAAAATTGTTGATTATGTAATTGATCGGCAAATTAAAAATGATAAGTTACAAGTAAGAAAAAATTATTTTCCTTTGCAAAAATATCAGATTTTTTTAAATTATTTTATAGATAATTTAGCTAAATTTACAGCTCAATGTGAGTCTGATTATTTATTTGTGTGGATGGATTGGGATGGCGACAATCTTCTAATTGATCCTGGCATTATAGACTATGGAAGTATTAGACATTTTGGAGTATGCCACGATGAATATCGCTATGATGACGTAGATAGATTTTCTACTAATCTAAAAGAACAAAAATTAAAAGCTAAGTTTATCGTTAAAGAAATGATACAAACTATTGATTTTCTTAGATCAGGAAATAAAAAGAATATAAGTTATTTTGATCACTGCCCAGAAATAGCAAGATTTAATAATAAACTCAATGCTTATGAAAACGAGTTCTTTGCAAAAAAAATTGGACTTGATAACAAAGAATTTCAAAAGTGTAAGAAAATTCCAAATTTCAAAAAAAAATTTTTAAAACTAAAAAAGAATTTTTTATATTTGGAATCATTAAAAACTAAAAAAGGAAAAATTAATGTTCCTGATGGAGTTAATCAACTCCCACTTTTTAACATGAGAAAAGTTTCCAGAGAATTACCTAATTTTTTGTTTAACTTCGACTCACAGAAAGCAGAAATTGATCGTGATTTTTCCGTAGATGATTTTTATCAACATTTTTCAACAAAATATGCTACCAACAAAGACGAAAAGTGGATTAAAAAGAAAGCTCACTTTGTTAGAAAATTTCTTCATGCTTATAGCTTATTATTTTTGCAAATAAATAAATTTTCAAATATCCAAAAAATGAATCAATTCAAGGATCAAGTAAAAAAAATTCACCCCGAAGGTTTTCTGACAGGGAATTCTCTAATTCACTCTGTAGACGATATGATTCAAGGTTTATCTAAACACAATAGACATAATATTCAATTCATTATTACTAAATTAATTCAATATCTCTCGCACTCATCAACTCTAAGATTGAACCAGACTTCTACCTTTGATGAAAATTATTTAGATAAAGCATTATGGAATAAAATTGTTATGAATTTACATGAATTTAATGAAGAAATTTAATCAATCTTTTTTCAATCGATATCTGCTACTTTTTAGGACTCAATATAATATAAGCACAAATGCCTAATGGATTATTGAGTGGATGTTTGACCTTATCGCACTCCATATTAATATTATGCCTATGTTCACTTAGCATTTCTCCACGTCCCATTTTTTTTAGATTTTCATTAAAATCATAAAAATTAATATTTTTATCTAACTCAAGACCAATAAGGTTATTATTAAATAAGCTAAAACGCATCGACATTGGAACATAAAAAAAACTTTTTTGAGACAAAATTAATTGATTTGTGATTGGTGGTTCACGAAACCGATTTTGTTGATCAAATTTTGATTTATAATTCTCATCTTGAGTCTCCAAAGAGACTAATTCACAAAAATATTTTATTTCATCAAAATCATTTTTTTCTGATTTACAATTAAGACTTATAGACTCTTGTTCTATACCATTTGCAGAAATTCTGACCCAAACACCTTGCCAATTTTGATTTAAAAAAACTTTCTCCCAAGTAGAATTGCGAGTTTTATCTTGCCTTGAAATACCAAAAATTCCTAAGTTTTCTTTTTCCGAAAGAGAATTGCTAAAAATTCTACCAATATTCAGCAAATTGTTTCGTGATGCAGGATCACTGTAATACTCAATAGCACTAAGGTCTAAAGAAAGTAAAGTAACCAATATAAAAGCCATCCTAATGAGGAAAAATAAATCGCAATTCCGGCTTGAATAATTGTCTTTCATAAGACCTGTTCTCCTATCATATCTGTTTTATAAACAATCATATCAATAATAGATGATGCGATAATCTTGCCAGAATAGGTTAAATATAAAGCCAAAGAAACATGTTATCTTTCAATATGAGATTAATGGTTTTACAATTGTCATATAAGTAGACAATTACAAGGATATCAAAGTGACATAAATTGTTCCTTTGAAAAAAATCTCTGAAGTGGTTTTCTCTATGAGAGAATTTATTATTGAATAGTATAAGCTGAATTTAAATCAGATCTTCATTTCGTTGAAACAGCTACTTCTTTTAACCAACGACGAATGATTGGAAACTCATCCTCTTCAAGATTATGCTTTTTATTTAACGATACAAACTCAACGTTTAGCCCTGCGCTTTTTAATTTCTCGACCCCAAACTTTGTATCTTCATATTTTAAAATTTCATCTTTAAAACCATGGGTCATAATCCAAGGAGTTTTCTTAGCTGCTAAAGTTAATGATTCCCGCCAACGAGGAAAAAAATGAAAATAACCACTAATTCCAATCACTCCCCCCAATGCTTTAGGGTAATTGAGTGCTACATCTGCACTGATAAGACAACCTTGTGAAAAACCAAAAAGAAAAATATCTTTTGTTTTCCAACCATGATTTTCAAGAAGATTCAAAAGTTCAAACATTTTACTTCTAATTCTTAGAACCCCTTCTTTTTGATAAGGCGGTTCTCCATACCAAGAAAATCCAGTCAAAAATTTTCTTGGTGCATTTAATAACAAATAATTCATTTCAGGAATGTTCAGTTCTTCATCAAATTTACGAAATGGCTTGTAACTATCACCTCTACCGTGCAGAACAATCATTAGTTTCTTAGATTTTTTTTTGCTTGGAATAAAATACGAATCAAAAAGATTCTTGTTTAACACTTGGGCTAAAGAATTAAATATTGTAGGGCTATTGTTGATCGAAGTTTTTAAAGAAAAGCTTAACAAAAGAGGCTCCCATTTCTATTTTGTAGTTTCAACGAAATCGTTGTCTTTTAAAAAGAGAGCTTGAAATAGCTCTCTCTCAAAAAAAATTCAATACTTTTCTTTGTTTTAGAATATTTTGTAGCTTCTTAAGAAGAACAAACAAGCTGTGCTTGAGCTTTTCCTAAAGCAGGATCATCATTTTGAATTTCACTAAAATCTACCTTACACTTTGGCTTGAACTGAACTTTCTTGAGTCCAAGACTTGTAGAATTTTCCAAAACTCTTTCAGGTTCATTATTAATATTCACATATCCTGCAACTTGGGTATGCCAAGCTAATGGATTTCTAATTGGATTATAATAAATATCCTCTTCTCTCCCTTGCTCTTTAAGTAATGCCAAATCCTTGCTTTGCGCTACCTCTTTCTCATCCAAAGGCACATCAGGTAATATTCCTAAAAGCTGTGGTGAGCGACCTGAAGGCAATGTAAATAACCCCTTAGTTTGAAAAATTAGAATCTTTGAGTTTTTAACCCAAACCTCTCCCTCTTGAAAGGTCCCTTTTCCAAAAGAACGTTCACCAACAACAACACCTCTCTGATAATCCTGAATAACACCAGCAAGGATTTCTGCACTACTAGCAGTTCCTTGATTAATGACTACAGCTAATGGCCCAAAATAAACTTGATCTTTTCCGGAAAAAAACTCCTCTGGTTTTAAAATTTCTTCCTGAGAATTTACAGCAAATTTAGCACCAGATGTTGCCTGATGACCTCTTTCAGAAAGAGTATCAAAATACTCAAGGTCATAGATTTTTCTATTGCCAACAAATAAGCCGGCTAAACATAAAACCTCATCCATAGAGCCACCGGAGTTATCTCTAAGATCAAGTATAACACCTGACGACTTCTGCATCACTGCTTGAGTCAAATAATCTTCTGTCTCTTTACAGACCCCATCTGCAATTTTAAATATTGAAATTTGAAATTGCACTTTATTATTTTCAGATAAAAGCTTTTTCAATTGAACTGATTTGATAGTTTGATTTTCCTTTGCCAAAGAAAATTTAAGTATTTTTTCTTTTTGTAGAATCAAAAAATCATTTTTTCTTTTATTTTTGAATAAATTAAACAATTCTTCTTCATTCAAATTGGCAACATCTTGGCCATCTACTTCCAAAAGCTGATCTCCCCTCGATACACCCTTTTTGTCAAAAACTGATCCAGAGTAAACTCTTGTAAAAATAAATTTCCTGTTGATCTTATTAACAATAAAACCATACGAGGTCATTTGATTCTGACTTTGAGCAATAACTTTTTCATAGTATTCTTTTGGGAGTATGTAAGTATGTGGGTCTTTTAGGACCGATAAATAGCTGTTAAAAGCTTGGGCTACTCTTAATGGTTCTCGCTTCTGCCCTTTGATTTTAATTTTTAAAGATGACCAAAGTTTTTCAACATTAAAAACTCTGCCTTTAGTTTGATCATAGAGATGATCCCAGTATAACAAGCGTTCCTTCTCTGTCTCTGGCAACATCTGCCCTAGGGGTTTTAAAACTCCATCTTCAGTGATACTCATTGACTCTTTTTCTGCCAACTGTGACAAGGCGTTCATACAAGCAGCAAAAGATTTTTTGTTTAACTGACAATGTTTATTTAAAAATAAATTGGAAATATCCTCAGTTTTTAAATTAGTATTTTCCCACCGCTCCTCTAATCCAAACTGATTAACATCTGGAATTGATTCTCCCGAATTCTGCAACCATAAAAAGCCCAGAATAAAAAGCAAAATAGTGCTTACCCCAAACCCAAAACGAACCACTGGGACCCTCCCTTTAATTAACCCCTATCACTTTTTCAAGTGACCAATTTAGTAACCCAGAGATTATTACAGCAAGTCACATGCCGCCTAAAAGTAGACAATTTAACTAATAAAAAAGGCTAAAATATGTTAATTTTTCAATGTCGACGACAAATTGTACAACCAACTAGATCCAGGTTAATGCGTTGACTTTAAAATCTTAACTGGAGTAAATATTCAATAGAAGGGTTTTTATGATAAATTCTGACTTAAAAAATTCGACTGTCATTGTGACTGGAGCTAATGGCTTTATTGGCAGTGTTATTATATGGCAATTGAACAAAATTGGATTTACACAAATCGTTGCTGTAGATAGTATCTCCTTAGAAAAACGTAATTTACTAAAACATCTAAAATTTGCTAAGTTTCTTCTTAAAGACCAATTAATTAAAGAGCTGCAACTGGAAGCAAAAGACCGATCTGAAGTGTTAAAAAAAGTTTCCTGGATTATTCATATGGGAGCCTGTTCTTCAACTACGGAAACGAACTGGGAATTCTTGTTAGAAAATAACACCCACTACACCCAAAAGCTCTATGAATGGGCTCAGAAAAATCATTCTGGTTTTATTTATGCTTCAAGTGCTGCCACTTATGGTGCCGGTGAAAATGGTTTTGACGACAATTTTGATTCTGAAAAACTTAAACCTCTAAACCTTTATGGTGAATCCAAAGTTTTGTTTGATCGCTGGTTAATGAAGCAAGTAGCTTTACCTGAAAAAGTGTATGGATTGAAATTTTTTAATGTTTTTGGGCCTATGGAATACCACAAAGAATCAATGGCAAGTGTTGTTTACAAATCTTTTCATTTAATAAAGCAAACTTCCCAAGTTCAGTTGTTTAAATCCCATAAACCCGAATACAAAGATGGAGAGCAACTTAGAGATTTTGTCTATGTTAAAGATGTCTCTAGATGGATATTGGAGCTTATGAATAAAAAACCTAGAAGTGGAATTTATAATATGGGTTTTGGCAAGGCAAGAACATGGCTTGATTTAGCAACTTCAGTGTTTCGTTCGATGAATAAAACTGCAAATATTCAATGGATCGAAATACCAGATAATATAAAAAATCAGTATCAATATTTTACAGAAGCAAAAATGGGAAAACTGTTTCAACAAAATCTTTCATCCCCTGAATGGCCTCTAGAAAAGGCTATTGAAGATTATGTAAAAAACTATTTAGAAAAAGGAGACGCTTTTCTTAAAGCGGACTAGTGATTATGGAAAATCTACCACAGCATTTAAGAAAATATATCGTTGAACAGGACTATTCTAAATATACTCCCATCGATCATGCTGTGTGGAGATTTATCCTAAGACAACTTAAAAAGTTTTTAAAAGTTAATGCTCATGAATGTTATCTTGAAGGTTTAGAAAAAACTGGAATCACAGAAGATCGAATTCCTTCCATAGCAGAACTAAGTAAAAATCTTGAAAAATTTGGCTGGAGAGCCTTACCAGTGAGTGGTTTTATTCCTCCAGCTGCTTTTATGGAATTACAATCACTGAGTGTACTACCTATTGCAAGTGACATGAGATCACTAGAACATCTTTTATATACTCCGGCACCAGATATCGTACATGAGGCTGCTGGACATGCTCCGATTTTAATCCATCCCGAATTTTCAAATTATCTAAAAAAATACGCTCAAGTAGCAAAAAAAGCCCTTATAAGCAAAGAAGATCTAGAGCTTTATGAAGCCATTCGTATTTTATCTGATATCAAAGAAAATCCTCATTCAAACTCAGAACAAATTATGGAAGCCGAAGAAAATTTGAAATTCAAAAGTAAATCTATCACACACGTATCGGAGGCATCACTTTTAAGTCGAATGAATTGGTGGACCGCTGAATATGGATTAATTGGTAGTCTTGATAAACCTAAAATTTTTGGAGCAGGTTTGTTGTCAAGTGTTGGTGAATCCAAATGGTGCTTGAGCGATGCAGTTAAAAAAATTCCTCTCTCTTTAGATTGTCTAAATTATTCATATGACATTACAGAACCTCAACCACAACTTTTTGTAACCCCTAATTTTCAAACTTTGACTTTGGTACTTGAGCAAATGGCCGAAACTATGGCCTTCAAAGTTGGGGGTGTTGAAGGACTAAGTAAAGCAATTCACACAGAGGTTATAAACACTGTTGAAATCGACGGTCATCTTCAAATTGGAGGTTGTTTAGAAAGCTTTAAAAAAGATACTTTACAACAAAAAAAAGATTCCGTAAGTTTTTTGAAGTTCAAAGGACCTTGTCAATTAGCCTATATAGATAAAGAACTTCCAGGCCATAATAAAGAGTATCATGCCAACGGCTTTAGTACTCCACTGGGACGTATTAAAGGTTTAGATAAAAATCCTCAGGATATTACTGATTCTGAGTGGGCAACTCTAGGGTTTCAACTTGGAAGTTATACCAAACTAGACTTCGAAAGTGGTTTTCATCTTGAGGGTATTTATCTTGGCAGAACTGTTCTTAAAAATAAGACTTACATACTTCGCTTTAAAGAAGCTAGTGCCCTCTACCAAAATGAAATTTTATTTCAACCTGAGTGGGGTTATTACGATGTAATTCTTGGCGAAAAAATTACAAGTGTTTTTTCCGGTCCTCCAGATAGATTTTCATATGGAGAAACAACAGACTTTCAAGCTCTACGAGTACCTCAACCCAAATACACTGTAGAACAATTACAAATTCAAAAGCTTTATGAAGAAGTTAGATTTCTAAGAGACAATGGCCAAACAGGAGATATCCTTAAAAAGGCTCTAGCTAATATGTTTAATAGTATTCAAAACTTATCAAAAGAAGACTGGCTACTAACCTTAGATATGTATGAATTAGCTCATAAAAGAAACTTAAATATGGAAATAAAAAGTAAATTTTTAGAATATCTAAAAACACAATCTGAAAAATTTCCAATCCACAAAACTTCTATTGAAGATGGCTTACAGCTGATCACAAATAGTTAAAAATAAAACTGAATATTATTTATTTTAAGAAAAAATGGCTTACTTTCTAATTTTAAGTTGCTCTTTGCTTTCATTCTAACCTATATTTTGCCACAAATAAAAGGGATGCTTTAGAAATACACAAGCTCTGAAACTTAATGAATAATAATATTAACTACCAAATCAATGTTGTTCTGGTCAGAAGTCTTTATGACCGTAATATTGGCTCTTCAAGTAGAGCCATGGCTAACATGGGAGCTCATCGATTAATTTTAGTTAACCCCCAGTGTGAAATTACTTATGAGGCACAATTAGCTGCCGCTACTGGGCAAGAAGCATTGCAAAAACGCACAACTTACACTTCAATGAATCAATTTTTATCATCTGAACCTGAGGGGATTAGAATTGCTTTTTCAGCGCGTGATGGCCGAGGTCGACTGTCTAGAGATTTCAACGAAGCTATGCAATGGCTAAAAAGTCATTCTCATTTTTTTATTAACGAACAACCTTCTATACAAAAAGAAACATTTATTTATCTGATTTTTGGAGCTGAGGATGCTGGTCTTAATAGTGAAGAAATTAAAGATGCTCATTACTGTTGCTGCTTGCCAACCTTTGGTAACAACTCAAGCCTTAATTTATCTCAAGCTGTTCTTTTAGCTCTTTTTATTCTAAGACAACATATAGGTGGTCAAAGAACTCTTCTTGATGGACAACAAAAACCTCGAGAATCTGAGAGCTTACCAAACATACTTCCTGATGAGTCACTAAAGCTTTGGCTTGAGGCTTTAGGGCTTGATTTAAGTAGTAAAAAAATTAATGCTCATAGTGTTTTAAAAAGGATGCTCCTTCAAAATACCCCAACTGTTAAAGAGTATCAGATGCTCGAAACAATGGTCCAACAAACCGTCAGAAAACTAAATCGCCTCAAAGAACTTGAAAAAAAAATGAAAAGTACAGAATCTATATAAAACTAAAGGTATCAACACTAAATTAATATAACAATAGACACTTATTGATAAATACAGGTCTTAAACTTTCACCTTTTAAAAATTTAATAGTTTCTATTATACTCTTTGATTGGTTTTTTTTAAGACGACCGAACTTGATCAATTTTTTCTCTTTAGATGTGACATTTTCTACACTAATTTCATAACTAAATATTTTTTCTTTATTATCTTCGTCAACTAAACTTGAAGTTATTCCTATTGGAAATTGAATGAATAGGGGATTTTTTCTCAAGGAAGCTAACAACAAAGACTTCTTTTTTAGATCTTTCTTGCTTTCAATAATTTCAACTAACACACTAGCGATTTCATAAATTTCTTTTTTATAAAGTTCACTGTTCTTGTTTTTATTTTTCAAAAAGAGGTCGCAAACTCTTCCAATGCAAGAATTAAGAGTAATAACATCTACTTTTTCAATTTTATTCAAATAATCAGAAATCAACTGCTGAAGTTGATTTACCATTATGTCTTTAGTCATTGACTTGCCAGCCAATAAGCTTTCCTGACCGTATTTAGAACTTATAAAATCAAAAAAATTATCTTTAATAGAAAAAGTAACATTCGCTTTGAGCTGACTTTTGGTGTGCTCTGCAAAGTCAAGATACTCTTTTAACGAATTAACTTCCTCCAAACTAAAACTATCTTCAATCATTTTAATCCATGAAGCATTGTAATACTTACTTTCTTTTGCTTTTAAATCAAAAGAATTAACTAACTGAAATTCTAAAAACTCAACAGGAGTTCCATCGTAGTTAGTTTCATAAAAAGCTTTACCAGTACGTCTTTCATTAGCTACAGCTCCATAACCAAATAAGTGATTTACGCCTTTTGCTAAAGTAAATTCATCCATCATATAAAAGTGTTGATCTTTTTTGACATCTTCTAAACGATACCAAATCCTACTATATTTTTGAGTTCGAATCCTTTTAAATAAATAACCTAAGTTAAACTTTTTACTAAACTCATCGCTCTTTAAAGCACCAAAATCTTGAGATATAACACCTATTTGATTTTTTCCTGAATGTACTAATGATTTTTTTAGTTCTTCTAAACTCAATTCATCATTTTTTGAAACAACAGATTTTAAATCTTCTAATGTAAGGGCACTTCCTAAAAGATCATTATAAAACTTTTTACCATTTGCTGTATTTAAATCTACTTTATATGAAAATGTGCGAGCAGAGATATTATTATCTACACTTGAAAAATCAAGAACTCTAGGAATGAATTTTTTAAATTTCAAGTTCAATTTTGAATCCATATCAAAGAAGTTCAAATTTGAGTTGGTTCCAATGTTACCTTTGACACCTTTTTCCTGATCGTTAATATGTGTCATAGACATTTCAATTTCAGTTTCGGAAATTTTTTTTATTATAACAGAAAAGTTTCCGCTTATTACTGTATCACCTGCTATCTTCATTGGTGAAATAAATAACTTTGGCAAAGCACTAAACCCCGTAAGAAAAGAAAGTTGAGTTTTAAAACGAATTTCTTCACCAATCTGAAAATCTGAAATAATTTTCTCGGCTCGGTATGGTATTTTATTTAAATAATCAACAAACTCTAAAATATTATTAGCCTCTTGTTCTGTTGAATGTATTGTGACAAAAGTAACACTATTTTCCTTATTGGTATCTAGTTTAAAAAATGGAATCTGAGCAGTTGCCAAACCCGCAATATCAAAACTTGAAGGAATGCTTACAGTAACGGTTCGAGTCCAAACTGAATCTTCCTTTGAAACCTCAAACTCTATAAAGTTCATTAATCCAAACTTCTTAAGTTGAGATATGTTTGATAAAGAGAAATCTTTCCAAGTTATAGCTTTAACAGTAGAAGATGAAAAAATCAAAAATCCTAGAACCACAGACGGCATTATAAAATACTTAAATAACTTGATTTTCATAGCAATTAAAATAAGCAAAATTCATGACAACAAAATAGTATTTAAGTCATAATTTATAGCTATTTAATTTAATCATCAGAACACTATAGACCTTTCTTTAGTCGAATGGTGCAAATTAGAATGACACCTGTCAAAAAAAACTACATTATCTTAAATAAGACCTAAGCTTTTATAAAACATTTTTTACCCACTTTAGTTTATTTTTCCTAGACCGAAGAACTGTTATCAACTTTTATCGCTTGGGAACTTGTGAATACGAAGAAAGAAACTTCAAAAGAAAATTTATTGGAAATTGATTCTAATCTTAAAGAGTTGCGTATGCAAATAGATAACATTGATCAGCAGTTGATTCCTTTGTTGGATAAAAGAGCCTCTCTTGTTTTTAAAGTTGGTAAGTGGAAGAAAGAAAATGGCAAAGAAATTTTAGACCCTAACAGAGAGCTGCAAATACTTGAACGCATAGCACTTATTCCTAGAACTACTCTTAGTTGTTTTGAAATTGAGAGTTTATTTAAAGGAATCATAGAATTTTTCAGAAACGCCGAAGCTGCTCATCAAAACATAGAGTCTGGAAAAAAAATGACTTTTCTAGATAAAAAAGGAACTTTTGGTTTTTTAGGGTTTGGACTTATTGGTGCATCAATAGCACTATCCTTAAAAGAAAGTTATCCAGAATGCAATTTTTTGATTCATGATCCTTTTTTAGCAACTAATGATTATAAAGACTGGATTACAACTCAAGAAAAAAAATCAAAATTGTCATTTAATAATTTCAAATTAGTTGAGTTTGATGAGCTTAACAATTTAGATATTGTTTTTCTTTCTGCACCTATTAATATTAATAGGAAATTAGGTCCTTTTTTAACAAAAAAAAATAAGATTGTTTTAAACTTAGGAAGCTATCAAGAAGATCTACCAGACGTATTAGGATTTCACCCACTTGCAGGTAAGGAAGTAAGTGGCTTTAAAAATTCACAGTCAGATCTTTTCTACAAAAAATGGATTTATCTAAGTTCTCCAAGCAATAGAAATTTTACAGAACTAGAGCTTTCAACTTTAAAACAAATTGCAATGTCACTTGGAGCCGAAGTTTTTAGTGGAAATAATTCAACTCACAATAAAAGTTTATCTTATTCAAGTCATTTACTTCAATTACTATCAATGATTTATGGGATAACACTTGAAAATAGACATGAGGAATTGAATTTCCATGTAGTTCCAAAATCAGGCTGGGAGTTTTTGCGTTTAAATGGCTCAGATTTAAAAATGTGGGCACCTGTCTTTGAGCGAAATAGTGAAAATGTTATTCAGGCTTTGAATGAGTTTGAGGAGAACCTAAGGTTAGTTAAAAAAATTATCACATCAAAAACTGAAGAAAATTCAGAAAGTCAGTCTAGTTCAGATGTAAATCCTGATGAAGGTAATATTAGCTCAATAAGAAAACTATTTATCAAAGGACAAAAAATTTATAATCATCTTTACTTAAGAAGAAAGAAGGATACATGATTATTGTTATAAAAAAAGGCTTAAAGCCTGAAAATATCCAAGAGGTACTTCTCAAAATCAAAGATCTTGGCGCATCTCCTCATATTGTTGAAGGTCGTGAACAAATGACAGTCAGTGTTCTTGGTAAAACCGAGAAAATTTCTTTAAAAGATTTTGAAGTTTTTCCTGAAATTGAAAGTGTTATGAGGGTCTCAAAGCCTTTTAAGTTAGCTTCTTTAGCTGCTAAGCCTAATGGCTCAACTTTTAACATTAAAGGAGTGATGTTCGGACCAGGACATTTTAATATCATGGCCGGTCCTTGTTCTGTTGAAAGTGAGGATCAAACATTAAGAATAGCTCATGCTGTAAAAAAAGCTGGAGCTACGATAATTCGTGGTGGAGCTTTCAAGCCTAGAAGTTCCCCTTACTCTTTTCAAGGCATGGGACTAGAGGGACTAAAAATTCTTCAAAAGGCATCTAGGGAAACAGGCTTACCAATTATTTCAGAAGCTATGGACCTTGAAGGTCTACGAATGATGATGGACTATGTTGATATTATTCAAATTGGCGCTAGAAATATGCAAAATTTTGCACTTCTTAAAGAACTTGGAAAAATTGATAAGCCAATTCTATTAAAACGTGGAATGTCTGCGACAGTTGAAGAATGGTTAATGAGTGCAGAATACATTCTTGCGGGTGGAAATGATAAAGTCATTTTATGCGAGCGCGGCATTAGAACATTTGACACTCAATTCTCAAGAAACACGTTAGACCTTAACGTAGTTCCCATATTAAAAGGCCTTACTCATCTTCCCGTGGTCGTCGATCCAAGTCACGGAACAGGTTTCAGACATCTTGTAGCGCCAATGTCTCTAGCTGGTATGGCATCTGGTGCTGATTCATTAATCATAGAAGTGCACGATAAGCCTGAAGAAGCTCTCTCTGATGGACCTCAAGCTTTACTTCCAAGTGATTTTGAAGCGCTAATGAAAAAATTAGTACAAATGGGAGAAATTATGGGACGAAAAGTGCAAACAGAAATTTTAGACAAGAAAGCTTCATAAAATGAAAAAAAGTTTTCACTACCAAGGAACCATACCGGCTTCTAAATCAATTTTAAATAGAGCATTGATTTGCGCTTCGTATGCTTTTGAAAGTGAAAGACATAAAAAACTCATCATCACAGGTGATTCCTCTTGTGATGATGTAATTAAAATGAAGGAAGCACTCTCTATTTTAAAAACAAAGTTTCAAAATTCTTCATCTTTTGTAAATATTCCTGCAACAGTTTATGATTGTGGCGCCGCTGGAACTGTGCTTAGATTTTTATCTTTAAGGATGAGTCGTATTCCTGGGACCCATATTTTAAAGGGATCTGAAAGGCTTCTTCAACGTCCACAACAAGATTTGTTAGATCTATTCAAAATTTTAGGTATCAATTATGAAATCAATAAAACTTCGATGACTCTTAAGTCTGAAGGATGGAAAAATATTAATAACCCTATTTTGGTTCAAAGGGGTGTCTCTAGCCAATTTGCATCAGGATTATTGTTGAATGCTTGGGCTCTTACAGAAGATCTAACTCTTGATATGAAGGGTGAGCCAATGAGTGAAGGTTATCTTCAGATGACTATCGATTTAGTCAGTCAACTAGGAATGAATATTGAAAAAAAAGGCAGCCAACTCATCGTGAAAAAAAACAGTTTTATAACCCAGAGCTCTTATCACGCTGAAAGTGATCTTAGTTCTCTGTTTGCAGTAGCTGCTTTTAGCGTTTTAAATGGGGATTGTGAGTTTAAAGATTTTCCTCTACCAAGTCTTCAACCTGATGTAGAGTTTTTAGATTTCTTTAAGAAAATGAAAATTCCTTTTGAAATTATTAATGATTATTTAAAAATTAAAACTACATCTGATTTTTATGGATTAGAAGCTAACTTAAAAAATTGTCCTGATCTCTTTCCAGTGTTAGCTGTTCTCTGTGCCTTTGCCAAAACCCCATCTCAACTTTATGGAGCCCCACAATTAGTTTACAAAGAATCTAACCGGATCGCAAAAGTTTCCGAATTACTAAATCTAATAGGTGTCAAAAATACCCCGCAAAGTGATGGAATGACTATTTTTCCAATAGACAGAGGAAATCTTACGGCAATTAAGTCTTTTTCTTATGATACTGATCATGACCATCGTTTAGCTTTTGCTGCGGCATTGGTAAAATCACAAGATATACCTATTAACATTTTAGGCCCTGAGGTTGTTTCAAAAAGCTTTCCTGAATTTTGGGATGTCATAAAGGCGCGTCCTTAGCCTTGGAAATTTAAAAATAAGTTTTCGTACTTCCCTTTTCATGTTGATATGGAACTCATGGGTGGAAATTTATTTGGCGAAAGATTTCAATTGATCAGTTTTGGTGAAAGTCATGGTGTTGGCCTAGGAGTTGTCATTGATGGATGCCCTTCTGAGGTTATTTTTGATGAAGTTATACTCAGAAAAGAGTTAGAGCGTAGACGTCCAGGTCAAAAAGTAAATAATATTTCAATTGTGTCCGATCGTCAGGAGCTTGATAGTCCTGAAATTTTAAGTGGTGTCTATCAAGGGAAAACTCTTGGGACCCCCATAGCTATGTTTGTTCGCAACAATGATGCTAGATCTCAGGATTATAACGAGATTGCTCAAAAACCTAGACCTGGTCACGCAGATGATACTTGGAAAATGAAATTTGGCCACACAGATCCGCGTGGTGGTGGACGTTCCTCTGGAAGAGAAACCTTGGCTAGAGTCATGGGTGGAGCTGTTGCGAAAATGTTTTTAAATCAGTGTTTTCCTGAAACTAAAATCATAGCTTACGCAAAGCAAATTGGCCCATTGAAACTAACACCTGAAGATTGTCTAGAAATAGAAACTAAGATAACTTCACCTTATGAAGTTGATACATTTTCTTCTCGCTGCCCTCATGCGATAATGAATTCAAAAATTGAAGAACTATTAGTCAAAGCTAAACAAGAGGGGAGAAGCTATGGAGGAGAAGTAATTGTTTTAATTAAAAATCCTCCGTCAGGTCTGGGACAACCCGTATTTCACAAACTCAAGTCTGATTTAGCATCTGCCTTCATGAGCCTTGGAGCAACAACTGGTGTAGAGCTTGGAGCTGGTCATGAAGCTACAGCCGCCGAAGGATCACAATTTCATCAACAACAAACTCAGGCTCACTATGGTGGAATACGTGGTGGAATTAGTACTGGTGAAACTATTCAGTTTAAGGTATTTTTTAAACCCACGGCCACAGTACTTGATACTGCCAAAAAAGGCAGACACGATCCTTGCATTATTCCCCGAGCAATACCTGTTCTTGAAGCTATGGCACAAATGGTTATAATGGATCACATTTTATGGCAACGTCAAGATAGAGCTTCTCTCATACGTTAAGAAATAGCAGTTAAAAAGTAAAGGTGTCGGCATGAAATTTTCTCAAAGAGCGCAATCTTTAAAAGGGTCTGCAACCATGGCAGCGACTATTAATGCTCAAGAGCGAATTAAAAATGGAGAAGATATTATCTTAGCGTCGGTTGGAGAACCAGATTCACCCGTACCACAAATAACAAAACAAGCATTGATTAATCAAATAGAAAACTCCGACTCAAAATATGGACCAGCACAGGGATTACTCTCTACTAGAAAAGTAGTCAGTCAATGGATGAATGATTTATACCAACAACAATGGCAACCAGAAAATGTAGTCATCTCGCCAGGATCAAAATATTCACTCTATTCATTACTGCAAATTTTGGGTGACGAGAATACAGAATTACTCATTCCAAGTCCCTACTGGGTAAGTTATGTAACACTTGGTAAACTAGCCAATATTAATATCAAAATTATTGAATGTAGTTCGAATGAGAACTATAAACTTTCCGCAACTAAACTTAAAAACTTAATTACAGGCAAAAACCAGTTGTTATTACTCAATTCTCCACAAAATCCTACTGGGGCTATTTATTCGAAAGAAGAACTTCAATCATTAGCCGAGGTTATAAAGCAAAGTCCACAGTTAACAGTCATTTGTGATGATATTTATAATCAGTTAATATTTTCTTCTGAATATCGAGCTCCACATGTTCTTGATTTTATGGAGTCATCGTCAGCTTCTAAAGAAGATATTTACAATCAAGTAATCGTAGTTCATGGAGCTTCCAAAAGTTTTGCATTAACAGGTTGGCGCTTAGGCTGGACAGCGGCCTCTAGAGAAATATCAAAAAAACTAAGTGAATTTCAAAGCCAAACTCTCACTTGCATGCCTGATTTTCTTCAAATAGCTTTAGAGAAAACTTTACAACAAGAAACACAGTTTGTTTTAGAATTAAAAAGTTTAATAAATCGACGCTACCAAATAGCAAGTCAAAAGTTAAATTCATGTCCCTTCATAAAAGTATTTCCATCAGCAGGGGCTTTTTATATTTGGTTTGAAGTTTTGGATAAATCTAAAAACTCTGCTCAAATGGCATCAGAACTTTTAGAACAACATGGAGTGGCAGTTGTACCTGGTGCTTCCTTTGGTTGTGAATATCATTTAAGATTTTCAGTAACTATACCAGACGACCAACTTCTAAAAGGAATAGAACGCATAATTCAATATTTTACGCAAAAAAATCTCTAAGGAATCTCTTTATGCAACCATCAAAAATAATTTTTAAAAATCAATTTCCTAAAGCGACTAGCTTAGCTCAAACTCCTGTTTTAATTTTTGATAAACATCTTCTAACTATACCAGCCATAAAAACATGGTTGGAGACTTTTCCACTTAAAATTTCTGTAACTGCAGGTGAAGAACTCAAACAATTCAGTAGCTTTGAAAAAATATTTTTAGAGTTATTGAATTTAGTAGAAAAGACCGGAACAAAAAATTTTACCCTTATTGGATTGGGAGGAGGAAGCGTTGGTGATTTTGTTGGCTTCCTCTCTTCAGTTTTTAAAAGAGGTATTCCTTTAATTCACATCCCTAGCACATGGCTTTCAGCAATCGATTCTTCCCATGGAGGCAAAACAGCTTTAAATGTTGGCGGCTATAAAAATCAAATTGGTACTTTTTACCCTGCTCAAAGTATTTATCTAATAAAACCAATACTTTTTTCGCAACCAGAAGAAAGAACAGAAGAAGCATTAGGTGAAATTATAAAGACAATACTATTAGAAGGTAATTCACTTTGGGAAAAAACAAAAAACTGGAAGTCTTTAAATTCACAAAAACTATGGAGCCTTCTACCTGAATTAATCAGTTACAAGTATAAAATTGTTAAAAAAGATCCTTTCGAGAAGAAAGGCATTCGCTTTTTTTTAAACTTTGGACACACTTTCGGTCATGTTCTTGAATCAAGTCTTAAGATACCTCATGGAATTGCTGTTAATTATGGAATTAGAATTGCTTTAGAGTTTTCATTACAAAAAAGAGTCATTACAAAAAAGAGATTTGATGATTTAAACAAAAGTCTTTTAATCAAAAACCTTTTATTCTCTAAAGAATCTGCTTGCAAAGTTATTAATGAAGCAAATCAATTTGGAGGTATAAAGAAACAGCTTCTTCAAGACAAGAAAGCTGCTGGAAAAAATCAAGTTAATTTCGTTTTTCTTATTGCTCCTGGAAAACCTAAAGTCATTACTATACCTAATGAGGCTTTACTTAAATTTGCTATTTCACAAGAAATAAAAGAGAACTAGCATGTCATCTATGGATCAAATAAATCAGTTGGTTATTTTTGGTCAAAGAGGAGTGGGTAAAACGTCTTTTCTTAATCGTCTAAAACATTACTGGAAACATTCCGAATTTAAGTTTTTAGATTTAGATCAAGAAATTGAAAAGTTAACTGGAAAAACGAATTCAGAAATATTCGCAAATGAAGGCGAAGCTGCATTTAGAAAATATGAGTGGGATATTTTCAACAGTCTTATAAATAATCATAATAAATTAGTATTAACCTTAGGCGGTGGGTTTCCCGTAGAAAAAATCCCAAAAGAAATCTATTGTCTTTGGTTACAGCGTTTTTCTGACGAAAGTGGTCGCATTTTTACAGATCGTCCCAGACTCAACCCTGAACTCACGGATCTTGAAGAATTTTTATTAAGATCTAAAACTCGAGCAATTCAATTTAGAAAAAGAGCGGACGAAATTTATTTTGTATCAGAAGGTTTAGATTATCCTAATACAATTGAGGAAAATATTTTTAATAGTAAATTTTTATTTCAAAACTTTTACCTAACTCTCTCTGAAGAAAACTACGAACACAAATTATTCTTAAAAAAAATAGGTATGTCGGGATTTGAACTCAGAGATGATTTGCTCTCTCATGAAAAAATGTATGATCTTATTAAATTGTTGTCACCTCAACATTTAATCCTAAGTTTTCGAGATATAAAGCAAGCAAAGAAATCTTTTGAAGTTTTTGATCATATAAGACTTCAATGCTCTTCATTCTCAAAAAACCATATCTTTATTGACTGGGCAATTGAACTAGGACCACCAGATTTAACTTCGAGTTTAAAGCCAAATACAATTTCCCTTCATGAGTTTCTTCCGGGTGAGGGATTAGACTTATTTTTAAAAAGACTGGAAAACTACACTCATAATTTCAGTGCAGCTTTATCAAGACCTCACTTAAAAGCATCACCGGTAATTAGTACATGGAAAGAACTTATAATGCTTTGGGAGTGGCAAAGAAAAGATCCACTGAATAGGTCTATTCTTCCCAGATCACCTAATGGACAATGGAGTTGGTTCAGACAACTTATGAGTCTTAAACAAAAAATTAACTTTTGGAAAGTTTCTCAAGGATCTGCTTTTGATCAACCTACACTGTACCAGACTCAAGCTTTGCCCCAAAAAATATCTACTTGGGCGGCGTTATTAGGAAAGCCCGTAGCTCATTCAAAAACTCCTATTGAACAACAATCATTCTTCCATTTTTATAAAATGCCAATTTTTGCTATAGAACTAAGCGAAGAAGATTTTTCATTAGCTATTCCCTTTTTATTTCAACTTGGTCTACGGGCTGCTGCCGTGACATCACCGCTTAAACTCAAAGCTTTTCAACTTGTTACTGAAAATCATCATGAATTGATGAGGCAAACAACAACTGAAAATGTTCCTGCCTTAAATCCAGAGGCTCTTGAGTTTAAATCTATTAATACCTTGATTTTAACTACAAACTCAGAAAAGCCAAATGGTTTTGAAGTCATTGGTACTAATACAGATGTAGATGGCTTTGCTAAAAGTGTAGAATTTATTGAGGAAAAAAATTCTATTAGAATAGCAATTTGGGGTGGAGGAGGAACTCTTCCTATTATTAAAAAAATTCTACCTCACTCTATCGAGTTTTCAGTTAGAAGTGGTAAAGAGCGAGATAGTAAAGAAATCTTAAAAAATCCTGAAATTTTAATCTGGGCGGCCGCACCTGATGCTGAGCCTCCCTCTGACTTTATAAAAGATCCTACCTTAGTTATAGATTTAAATTATAAAGAAAGTTCTTTAGCCAGAGCTTATGCAAAAAGCATTAAGGCTAAATATATTTCTGGAAATTTAATGTTTAAAGAGCAAGCCAAAAAACAGCGTGAATTTTGGCTTCCACTAAGTCATTTATTTACTACAAACAAGTAGTGCTGAATGCTTGCTAACTTCAGGAAGACTCAAAACAGCGTTATAGACTCCTGATGGAAGTTGGTGATTTTGCATATTAGGTACTAAGATGGAGATTTTTCCAAAAGCATCTTTATAAATAGTCCCTCTTAAATCATTGCTAGCTTCAACAGCGTAAAATAACGGCTTACTTGGATTGTTAACCAAAGTGACTTTAGCTAAAATTCCTTTATTAAGGTAGGCAGCAACGCTTACAACCGCATTAACATTTTGTGATTTACTAATTTCAAGAGATCCTTGACAACGAACAAACTCAAATCCTTGTGTACCATTACTGATAGATGGACCATGAGATGGAACAGCGAAAAGACTTACAGATGTTAATAGACCAAATACTAAAATTAATTTTTTCATAATAACCTCATTTCTTTTCCTGCTTATATTAAATCACAACGCTAAATGCTATATAAAAAATATTTAAATATAGCATTGATTATTAATTAAAAATTAATTAATAAGGGGCCATGAGAGCACTTTTTAATAGCAAAAGCTATCAAGATTATCTTCAAATTTTAATTAATCAACTACACTCAGAACGAGGTTTTCAAACAAAATTGGCGAAAGCAATGGGCGTGCAAGCTGCTTATTTATCTCAGGTTTTAAAGGGAAAGGCAGACCTAAATGAAGACCAGGCCATTGCCCTTTGTCACTTCATAGATTTCACAGATCTTGAAACAGAATACTTTCTTTTATTGGTACGACTATCCCGAGCTGGAACTTCAGAACTTCGTGTTTTTTTAGAAGACAAAATGAAAAAAATACAAGGTGAATACCAAGAAATTTATTCACGGGTTCCTTCTAAACAATCTCATCTTTCAGCGGAAGATACACAAAGATATTTTGCGACCTGGATTCCTTCAACACTGCATACAGCAACAAGCTCTAATCAATATCAAACTGTTGAAAAACTAGCTGAACGTCTTGATTTAGATACTCAAGTTGTTAAACAGACTTTAAAATTTCTGAGTGATGTAGGCCTGGTTACTCATAATGAAAACCGTTATGAGTTCTCTGGTAAATCACTACATTTCACTAAACAAATTTCTATGAATCAAACGATTCAAATCAGCAGAAGATTGCAGGCTATTAAATCAATTGAAAAAGACACGGCTGATGATCTACACTTTTCATCAGTTTTTACGATAGACAAAAAAACACTAACTACTTTACGTGAACTTTTTTTAGAAGTTATTGAGTCTTCTCACAAAGAAATACACTCCTCTGGTACAGAGGAGTTATATGCAATGTGTATTGATTTATTTGAGGTTGTTTAAGCCCCATTTTGATGATGTTGATCTATTTGATTGAGTTGTTGATTAATCGTGCTGATTTTCTTAGAAATTTGGTTCCGTTTTTCAATTAAATTTATTAAATAATCAACAGATTCTTTGTTCTTAACAAGTTTTTCGAGCTCGCTATTGATAGATTTCACTTCATGATCAAGCAATTTTTTATGAAGTCCCATACTTTGGAGTAAATCTTGATTGTCGAGATCCAAATGGTTTTGTTCGCTATTTTTTTCACTTAGATTTTCGTGTAACTTTTTTAAGCCATCCCTAATGGCATCAATTATTGAGTGACTACTGTCATCTCCCATACTTTATTTAAACTCCCGGCTTGAGCCTTACCTAGAACCTAACTACCTCACAAACTATTTATGAAAGCTCCGTTCTAAAGACACAACTCCACTACACAGATATGCAGTACATTCATGTCTCACTATGATAATAACATAGCTTGGGTGTATTGATCCATACTGAGACTAAATAATATTTTTTAATGACTTTTTTAACCTCAAAACTTGATAATTTAGCTATTATCTCAAAATATCCTGCTGCACCCTCACAAAAAGGTCTAGTTACAAGTTCATGACACCCTCTTATTACTTACTTTTTAACAAATTAGATACACAGTCATATATAAAATTCGATTTCATGTTTTGAAATTCCGAAGTCCTTCCTAGGCCATTTAGTTGAACATCAATTAAAATTAAATAATCTTAAATTTGGTCCAATTCTTAGATTAGGTGACTAAGATGAGCAAATTATGGAGAGATCTACGAATGAAAAAGGAAAAACTTTTAAATTATTTTCTAAATTAGAAAAATCATTTCCTCCTTTTACAAGACTATCCTATCATGCGCATAAAGGGGAATTTTATGAAAATAATTATTTACTTAATGAGCTTTTGTTTTTTGTTATTTACTTCAGCATGTAATTCTTCATCCAAATCAGAAGATCATTCTGATTCTTATAATTTCAGTGTGAATGGCTGTGAAACAAAAGAGCACAAGTTTACTGGTAATAGCGCAGAAGAGGTTAAAAATCAAATTTGTGCAGCTTTAAAAGATAGCCGTATTAACAACAGCTGCGCCACCGAACTTCGCTATGAAATGTTTAAACAAAAATGTTCAGGAATGGATTGGTATAATTAATTATTAAAGATCAATTGTAATTACCTGAAATTCCGCTCAATAAAAGATCTGCTCCAAAAGAAAAACTTTTGGAGTAATTTAACCTAATCTTGTTTTCCATAGAATGATTGACTATAGCTTCGCTGTAGCTCTGTCCTTGTCCTAAAATGATTGGAGCAATAAATGTATAAATCCTTTGCCATTCACAGTTTTTAAGAAAAAACTGAATAGTTTTAGCACCACCCTCAATCAATACAGATTTAAGACCTTTATCAAACAATTTGTCATTTATTTTCAAAGGATCATAAAACCCTTTAGTTTTATCCAGAAAAATAATATTTGATACTTTCGATTCCAAAATAGACTCAAACTGCTTAGTGGGATTAATTCTTTTGGATTCTAACTCATCAATTAAGTAATAAATATTTTCTGATTGGTGAACTTCTGTAAACTGAAACTCTTTCTCTTTTACTAAAACTTTTCCATAAGGATCAAAGATGACAATTTTACTTTTTTTATCTACATTCTCCATTCGAATATTCAACAACGGATTATCTTCAACAATAGTATTGGCACCTACCATAGTAGCATCGTGAATACTCCTTAAAAAATGAGAATATTCTCTTGAAAGTGGATTTGTAATCCACTTACTTTCTCCGTTCAATAAAGCTGTTTTACCATCAAGACTTTGGGCCCATTTTAATGATAAAAAAGTTTTTTTAAAACGAAAATTAAATAAAAAAATTTCAGCAACTTCCTCAAGTTCTTGAGTCAAATCTAAATCATATCCAGCAGGATTGTACAAATGAACTTCTTTACCTGCTGTTTTTAAAATTTCAGCACCAGCTCCAGCTACCAGAGGATTTGGATCCTTCAATCCATAGGTAACTTTTTTAATCGGTAAATTAGCTAAAGTTTTAGCACAAGATGGAGTTTTTCCTTGGTGAGCACAAGGTTCAAGGGTGACAATTACATGTGCTTCTTTCAGTTGCTCTTCCGTCAAACCATTAAGTGCATTCACTTCGGCATGAGGGCCACCATAAAACTCATGGTGACCTTTAGCAAGAAACCTCCCATGCTGATCAAGCACCACACAACCAACACAAGGATTAGGGGCGACTCTTTGACTTCCTCGATAAGCTTCAAAGATAGCTAAAGCCAAAGCTTCATTAGTTGTTAGTGAAAAATCGATTTGATGATCTGTTGCAAGTAATCTTAATTCAGATGAAAATGACTCCAATAACAATTTCGCTCTAAAATCAATATTAGTACTATTTAAAATCAAAGTTTCTCCAAATCAGATTTTTTTTAAACTACTTCTTCATCCAACTTTGCCAGTAATTAGTTATTTCAACCTTCTCAATTCCTGTATCAATATTCAATGGCTGCCAAGTATCAATCATGACAGCAACTTCGTCAGTATGAGTTTTACTTCCAATCCCTTGAACTGCTTTAGGATGAGGTCCATGCGGGAAACCGGCCGGATGTAAAGTAGCCATTCCTGCATGTAAATTGTCACGACTAAAAAAATTCCCAGCGTGATAAAATAAAACCTCGTCGTAATCAATATTCTGATGATAAAAAGGAACTTTCAAGGCATCAGCATCTGTTTCCAATGGTCGTGGTAAAAAAGTACAAACTACAAAACCATTTGCAACAAATGTAGTATGAGCACTTGGAGGCAAATGGACTCTGGCTGAAAGCATTGGCATCATGTCTTTTATATGTAAAGTAACAGGGAAAAAATCGCCTTTCCACCCAACGGTATCATAAACACAATCATCATATAAAAATTTAGTGATTGTCTGAGCCCGTTTCACCTCTATCGTTTTTACATTTAGATTTAATTCTTTTTTTCTTGTGTGCATCAATTCTAAATCAGGTTTTCCAAAAGCTGCTGGATCATAAAAAGCATTTCTACCAACCATACCTCTATCTGGTTCGCGATAACTACTTGTTTTTGATTCAATCACCAAAAATTTAGACTCTTCACTAGCTACAAAAGTATGCTGACAGCACTTCGGTAACAAAATATATTGCCCAGGAGAATAAGTTAATAAACCATATTCTGTGAAAACCTCACCACTACCAAGATGACAAAAATAAAGTGTATCTCCATCTGCATTTCGAAATGACTTAAGCTCCTCGTTAGTTTTCTTTGGAACCCACATTTGATAAATGCCTGCATCTGAATTATAAAATAATCTTTGCCATTGATGATACTGCTTCGCTAGTTCAACCAAGTCATATAGGTGGGGCTTTAAAGGACCTTCAATATACTTCCAACGAGTACTTGGTTGTGGTTTAATCAAATGAGAAACTGGCCCAAAGAATCCTTTACGTCCTTGTTCTTCCTCGAAATGATTTTCAGGAATGCCTTTGTGCCCTTGAGTTGTGAAATTACCCTGTTGATATTGGTGCATAATTTCTCCTTTTATAAATAACCACGTAGTTGTTGATCGCGCTCAATGGCATCAAATAAAGCTTGGAAATTCCCTTCTCCAAAGCCAAAATGATTTTTTCTTTGAATGATTTCATAAAAAATCGGTCCAATCACATTTTTAGTAAAAATTTGCAGTAAATAGCCATCATGATCTCCATCTACAAGAATGGCATTCTTTTGAAGTCTTGCCACATCCTCGGTCACATTAGGCAAACGATCTTTCATCATATCATAATAAGTCTGCGGAGGAGGTGTTAAGTATTCTAAATTTTGACTTTTGCTTGTTTCCAAAGTGTTCACAATATCATTGGTAATTAAAGCTAAATGCTGGATTCCAGAACCTT
>JABWCN010000034.1 GCA_013359135.1 Pseudobdellovibrionaceae bacterium
ATGTTTTTTGTAGCTTGCATGTTTTTACCTAAAATAAGATGATCTCTCCTATGAAAATCACTTTTCAAAAGTCGACATTGAGATCTGGAGCTAAATTAGTAACTGAAAATCATCCTTACTCGAAATCTTTTTCTGTAGGTTTTTGGGTAAATGTGGGATCACGTTTTGAGAATCCTGAAATTGCAGGGATTACTCATTTTCTTGAACATTTAACTTTTAAAGGAACCAAGAAAAGATCTGCCTTTGAGATTGCTCAGTCTTTGGAGTCCTATGGTGGGGATTTGAATGCCTTTACAACCAAAGAGCATACGTGTTTTCATGGTTTAGTGTTGAAAGAAAACTGGCAACAGGCGTTGGAAATTTTGGTAGATATTACGACTAATATGAAATTCAGCTCTAAAGATTTTAAGAATGAAAAAAATGTCGTTATTCAAGAAATTGGAATGAGTGAAGATACTCCTGATGACATAATTTATGATTATCTTTTAGAAGCATTGTTTCCAAATCATCCTATGGGAAAGCCTATTTTAGGACAAATTGGAACCATTCATCGATTAAAAGAGGCGCAGGTCTATGATTATTATAATACATTTTATCAGGGTGAGAATTTAGTTATCAGTTGTGCTGGAAATTTAAATCATAAAAAAGTAGAGTCCTATTTAAACTCCTTATTAAGTAAGAAAAAAACTAAAGATAATACTCTTAAAAAACTTTTGTTAGATACTAAAGGTTTTGAAAAACCTGAATTCCATCGTTGTCGCTTGGTTAGAGAAAAGGCAACCGAGCAAACTCATCTTTTGTTAGCATTACCTTCTTCTACATTTACAGATGAACTAAGGATGGAAGCATTTATTGTGAATTCTCTATTGGGAGGAGGAATGACTTCCAAACTATTTCAGAGTGTTAGAGAGAATAAAGGGCTTGCCTATTCCGTTCAAAGCTTTTTACATACTTTAAAAGATACAGGTTTTATAACGATACAGGCGGCCTCGGATGGTAAGAAAATCAAAGAGTTGACGAATGTTATTTTAAAAGAGTTAAAGTTACTTAAGAAAAAAGGGATTAGTAAAAAAGAGATCGAGTTTTATAAAAATCAAATTAAGGGTAGTATTTTGCTTGGTTCAGAGGATATAGAGAATCGAATGAACTCTTTAGCAGTTAATGAGTTGGTCTTTGCTCAGCCTAAAAGTGTAGCGCAGATTCAAAGAGAGATTGAAAAAATTAGTTATGACTCTGTTCATGAGTATCTAGATAACTACTTGCAGATTGATAAGTTATCGGGAATATTGCTAGGACCAAAGGTTGAAAATCAATCTCTATGGTGGGAACAGTTTAATTAAAAAATAGGATAGAGTATGAAAATCAAAGTTAAAAAATTAAGTCATTACAAAGGCGATTTGCCCGCATACCAATCAAAGGGTTCAAGTGGATTTGATGTAAGAGCTCAAATTGATAAAAAAATAGTTTTAGCTCCAGGTGAAAGATCTTTGGTTCCTACAGGGCTAAGTTTTGAAATTCCTGATAACTTTGAGTTACAGGCACGACCTCGTAGTGGTTGGGCTATTAAGCAAGGGATGACTTTGTTAAATACTCCGGGAACTATTGATGCCGACTATCGTGGAGAAGTAAAGATTATTTTGGTTAATTTAGGAAATGAACCCATTGAGATTAATGATCAAGACAGAATTGCTCAGTTAGTTTTATGCCCAATCATCCAAGCGAATTTAGAAATTCATGAGGAGCTTGGAAATACAGAACGAGGACTTGGTGGTTTTGGTTCTACAGGAATTTAGTGAACAATTAGAGATCCATTTTAGAAACAGAAATTCTGTTAGCAATCCAGACCAGTAGTATTAACATCCAAATAATACCAACTAATCTTATGGATCTCTTTTTTTGCATTTGAAAATTTTCAGTGAGTCCAACAATGATCAGCATCCCAGAGAAGAGTAAGCCAACGATGCTGATAGGAGGAAGATAACTTGAACCTATCTGTAGAATAAAAAAAGGAAAATTTGCGAAGACAATCAAAGATAAAAGACGAAGAAATGAAACCGTCTTTTTTTCAAATACTTGAAAGTAATAATAGAAAAAAGTCGACAAAACTAAAGTTAGAACCATTGAAATAAAAGGAAATAAAAGGACACCGAAAAGAATATTCCATTTATTAAAGCTTACAATCCCTGCAAGTAAACCAGAAAAAATTGAAAAAACAAAATGAACGATGAGTAAGTTTCGTAAAGACCAATCAGGAATTTTTTTTATTTGTTCTATAGGATTTTGAAAGAACCAAATTAAAAATACGACACTTTTCTTAGATTTATATTGGAGGTTATTGAAAAAACTCATGAGTGGGTATAGCTCCTTTGCTAGAAGTATCCCATAAAAATGAAGTTTAGTCCAAAAGAACCTTTATCAATTTCATTGGCGATGAGAACATTTCTAACATTCGCCTCAAGTCCAAGTAAGAGGGGGGATTGATGAGTGTTGCTAAAAATCCCGCACGACAGCAAAAGTGCTGGGTTTTTACTTTCAAAATGGAATCCTGTTTCTTCATTGCTCAAACGAAAGTTTCTAGTTGAGACTCCGGAAGAAAGGCGAAACTCAAGAGCATTTCCAAGTAGATTTTTATAACCAACTTTGAAGTCCAATTCTTTCAGGTAAAGTTCGTCTGCTTGATTTTTCGTAATACCAAAATTACGATATGCGGTTTCTGAAAACCAATTGCTAGAAAACAACTCCATTCCAATCCCAATCTGTAAGCCCTTTTGAAAGTAGCTTGAGTGAGATGTGTTTTGTACTTGAGTCATTGTTTGGATAAAGGCAAAACTGGGATAAATATTGATTTGATCCCATGCGGTTGGAGCTGTGGTTTGGACGATCTTCTTTTGTTTATTTTTGATTCTTTCTAGGAGCTGATCGTAGGTTAGCTCATAAGTTTCCTCTTTAGTCTCGTCTCTTGCTATAGAGGAATCATGTAGGTTTAATCCTGATGAGGATGAAGCCATTGATTTCACAGAAATAAAATAGATTATTAGTAAAAAATTTAAAAGTAAAAATTGATTTTTTTTTGAGCTTTTCAAGTTAAGTGATCTCATACCTCTATTTTAAACTATAGGAGCATTAATCATGAGATTTAAAATAAGTTTTAAAGCAAAAACTAGACTAAAAAATAGATAATCAAGAAAATAGTTTTTTTTAGCTTTTTATAGAAAAAAACAAATTATGATTAAACTATGAAAACCCGTGGTTTTTGCGCCTTTTGTAAATCTCCCAAGTGGTACTACGCACATAAGCATTTAAAGTGGACTCATACTTTTTTTTCTTTATTGTTAGCGTTGTGTTTTAATTATGTCGCCACATTTGAGTTTGGGCCAAGTTTTCTGTTTATTTTTGGTATGAATCTGATTGTTGCTGAAATGATTTTGCAGATACGTTGGCGCATGTCGGTGATCTGTCAAAAATGTGGTTTTGATCCTGTTCTTTATGTAAAGGATCAAAACCTTGCATGCGATAAAGTTAAACAGAAACTTGATGAACGAAAAAAAGATGAGATTAAAAATGTTTTTTTCCCTTTAAAATTACCTTTTAGAAAATCTTAAAACACTTGCTAGTTAGTAAAAAAAAACCTAAATTGTCCCAATGACTCAAGCTTTAGTGATTATTCCCACATACAACGAAAAAGAAAATATTCAACCCATCGTTAAAAGTATTTTAGCGCAAAATTTAGGCTTTCATATTTTAGTTGTTGATGACAACTCGCCGGATGGCACGGCCAAACTGGTTGAGGCTATGATGTCAGAGTATCCAGGGCAAGTACATCTGTTGTTAAGGCAAAAAAAAGAAGGTCTAGGTAAGGCTTATTTAGCTGGTTTTAAATGGGGATTAGATCGTAATTATGAGTTTTTAATTGAAATGGATGCTGATTTTTCCCATCGTCCTGTTGATTTGAAAAAACATAAAGAGGCTTGGGGTGAAGTCGATTTTTGTATGGGATCCCGCTACGTGACTGGTGGTGAAACTGTGAATTGGGGAATCTTGAGAAAAATTATTTCACGAGGGGGAAGTTTTTATTCTCGACTGATTTTAGGTTATCCCATCAACGATTGGACTGGAGGGTTTAACTCTTGGAATCAGAAAGTACTTAGGGCGATAGGTTTAGATAATGTCAGTTCTAATGGCTATAGTTTTCAAATTGAATTAAAATATAAGGCTTGTCGTCATGGATTTACCTTCAAAGAAGTTCCGATTGTTTTTGAAGACAGGCGTGTTGGAAAAAGTAAAATGTCTTTGAAAATTGTCTTAGAGGCTTTTTATAAGGTTTGGCAAATTAAGTGGTTATGAGTCTGAGTGGAACTTTTGGCTTAAGGTTTTTCCTTAGCTTTTTTTTTGCATTCTGGACCCATGCTCAAACTAGTTATTCACTTAAAGCTAAGGCCAGTGGAGAGTACCCCTATGTTTATCAATCACCGGATTTTAATGCTCCTATTCTTACAGAGCTTGAAAGAGGGAAAGTTTATTTTCTTTCTTCTAAAAAAGTTGCCAATTATTTTTACAAAGTTTTTGTAAAACCTGGGTTGGAAGGCTATGTATCTGATGTAGAGGTTGAAGTTCAGGCTGCTGTGAGCTCAAGGGATAACACGCCCACGACAAAGACTCAAAATAAGAAAAGATTTAATGCCCTAAAGAAAAAAGATCGATTCAGTAAAGTACAAACCAGTAAGCCATCAAAACCATTCTATATGCAGAAATATCGAGGGTTGAGTCTAGAATCAATTCAATATACAGAAGACACGATGGGTAGTGTCAGAAGTGCACCCCTGACATTCATTGGATTTAGAATGTCAGGTTATGACACATTAGTCTCTGGAGAAATGTCGACTGATGCTAATATTTTACTATATTTAAATGCTCCTAATTATTATAAAAAAGTTACAGACAACGAGGCTAAGGGGTGGATTTTACATTCAAGCTATACCTATGATACTTATTTAAAGCGCGGTGCTAATTTTTTGTTGAGTTATGGGTTTGGTCCGATGTTTCGTTTTTCTCATTTAGTGGTGCAACTTAAGAAACCTAACAGCAATTTTACAGTGGACTATCCCATGGACGATATGGCTTTGGGCATTGTATTGAGGTTAGGAGCTGCCTTTAGGATTCAGAAAATATCGCTGCGATCAGACATAAAGTATTACTGGGAAAAGCAAAGGTATTTTGCTTTGAATTTAGGTACACTTTACGAGTTTTAGAGTTCATATCTACGCAAGTCTTCTTAATGGGCCACTCTCAGGATAAGAGGACTCTTCATATGTCAGATGTTTAATATCCTTAAAAAATTAAGTTGTCCAGAAGCGGTCCCTCAGGTTAGGTTCCCCCTATGTCTATACAAGTTTTACCTAAAAATGTGATCGACCAAATAGCAGCAGGTGAGGTGGTGGAGCGGCCCTCTCATTTAGTCAAAGAGCTTGTGGAAAATGCGATTGATGCTAAATCCACCCTTATCGAGGTGCATTTTGAAGAGGGTGGTAGAAATATTCTAGTTAATGACAATGGTGTTGGTATAAATAAGGAAGAGTTGTCCTTAGCTATAGAACGACATGCTACTAGCAAGATTGTAGACTATGATGACATTTGGCACCTACACTCTTATGGTTTTCGAGGTGAGGCTTTGGCCTCAATTGCTGCCGTCAGTGATTTTGAAATCATAAGTAGAACACAAGAACAAGAAAAAGCCTATAAATTGGTCGCTAAATACGGTCAACAAGAAGAGATCATAGAAACCTCTCGAGCTGTGGGCACTCAGATTAGGGTTCAAAACCTTTTCGAAAATGTACCAGTGCGACTTAAATTTTTAAAGACTCCCGCGTATGAGCAGGGATTAATTAGACAAGTCCTGAAAGCTTTGGCTCTATCAAAGCCTGAAATAGAATTCAAAATTTTTGAAAATAAAAAACTTTTGTATTATTTCCCTAAGTCTACTGACTTGTATGAACGTTCCTTGATGGTTTTGGGGGCGACTGGAAAACAAGAGAAGTCCCATTTTTCTTTTCATGAAAAGACTCAAGATTTTCAATTAGATGTCGTTTTTAGTAGTCCTTATTTGGTTGAAAAAAATGCTAAAAACTTGTGGCTTTTTGTTCAAGAAAGATGGATTCAAGATAAGGTTTTGGTGTCATCAATTATGGAATCATATCAAAACCTATTAATGCACGGAGAGTATCCTCAGGTGGTTTTGAAGTTAACTTTACCATCAGAAGAAGTTGATGTGAATATTCATCCTACTAAATCTCAGGTAAAGTTTTTAAGTTCTCAAAATGTGTATCGTTTGATTTACAAAACTTTAAGGCGTGAAATTGAGAAGACGCCTTGGAAAATTTTGGAAACAAATTCTCAAAACACATTTTCAAGCTCATCGCAAAGTCACACTGTTGTGGATACAGAACAACATCACTTACCTGCTTTCGACTTACAAAAACGTCAATACCAACAAAAAGACTTTCATTTTCGAGAGCAAAGTCAAGTGCGTGGTTATTCGATGGAGACTTTACCTTGGGCATTAGCTAGACGAGAAACTACTAATCAGGCTTCTTTTGTAGAAGAGAACTCTAATCAATTAAATGTTTTTCAATGGGCCTCTTTGCACGTCATCGGACAACTTAATTTGACTTATATTGTATGTCAAAATCATGAGAAAATGATTCTTGTAGATCAGCATGCAGCTCATGAACGAGTGTTATTTGAAAAAATTAAGGATCGTTTCTTGAAACAAGAAATTCTTCATCAGAATTTATTGATTCCTTTGAGTGTAGATTTTGAACCTGATGCTTTTGAACTTCTATTGGAAAATGAAGAAAATTTAAGAAAACTAGGGATAGGAATAGAGCAATTAGGACCTTTTACTATTGGTATCACCTATATTCCTGCTTATTCTAAGGAAGGGGCGATAGTTATTTTACTTAAAAAATTCATAGAAGAATTAAAAGAACAGGGTGGAAGTTTTGTCTTTGAAAAGAAACTCAACGATATGATAGCTACTATGGCTTGCCATTCGGCAGTCCGAGCTGGGCAGGCTATGAGCATTGAGGAAATGCAAAACCTTCTTTTAGAAATGGACGAGTTTCCATTGTCAAGTTTTTGCCCCCATGGAAGACCTGTGAATGTGGAAATGAGTTTCTATCAAATTGAAAAAGATTTTGGAAGAATTGTCTGAATGAAAGCGACTAAAGAAGTGCTCGATAAAAAAATTATTTTTGTTTCTGGGCCTACAGCTTCAGGAAAGTCTCAGTGGGCACTTCAGCAAGCTTTAAAATATCAAGGAGTTATCGTCAATTGTGATAGTGTTCAGCTTTATCGCGAAGTAAATATTGGCTCCAGTAAGCCAAGCGAAAACGATCGTAGAATAGTTCCACACTATTTGTACGACTACGTGTCTTTTCCCACAGAGATGACGGCAGGACAATTTTCTCGAGATTTTTTTGAGTTGATTCCAACGTTGAAGGAATCAGTTATTTTTGTGGTCGGTGGAACTGGTTTTTATTTTCAAGCTATAGAGCAGGGAATGTACCCAGTTAAACCTGTCAAAGATGAAGTTAAGAGTAAGGTACAAGAGGACATTTTAAAACTTGGTTTTTTAAAGATTTATGATTGGCTCAAGGAGCGTGATCCTGAGTATGTCGTTAAAATTTCAGCCAATGATCATTACCGTATAGAAAGAGCTTATGAGTTGATGATTTCAGAGGGGCGAAGTGTCACTGATATTCAGCGAGAGTTTCAGGCCCAAGCAAAAAAATTTCCATATCCCTTGCTAAAGGTGGGAATTACCGGAGATAAAGAGTTTTTGCTAAAAAAAGTGGCTCATCGAACTGAAAAAATGCTCCACCAAGGTCTTATTGAAGAGGTAAAGTCTTTGCTGACTCAAGGTTATAGTTCATGGGCGCCATTAAGTAGTGTTGGTTATAGAGAGGTTGTTGAGTTTTTAGAGCAGGGTAGAGATCTAGACTGGCTTTCGGAGGAAATTGTTAAAAACACGATGAAGCTTATTAAAAAACAGAAGACTTGGTTTCAGAGAGATAAAGCTATTAAACAAATAAATAACTGGAGTCCATCAGAAGAAAGTGACATCGAAAAAAATATTCTAGCAGAGCTTGACAGCTTTGTAAGATGTTCGGGATAATCCATCTATGATAAGTATGACGGGCTATAGCTCCCACAAATCAGAAAATAAAGACCTGAAAATAGAATTCAATATTAAGTCTGTGAATGGGCGTTTTTTAGAGGCTAGATTTCATTTGCCTAAAGAGTTCATTTTTCTTGAGCCCGAACTGCGAAAAGCTCTTAATACTAAGTTTCAACGTGGTACTGTTGATATTTTTTGTCACCGTAAAAGTAAACGTTCCACGAATAAAAGTAAAATTGAAATGGATGTAGATTTAGCTCAGAAAATAGTTTTTGAAATAAGTAAATTGGGTAAAAGTCTTAAGTTAAAACCTGAAGGATCATTGTCAGAGATATCATTGATGGAGTTGTTGAAGGTGGCTCCTATTTTAAAAATTCAAGAGGAAAGTGAAGTAACAAAGCCAGAGGTTCAGTTAGTTTTGAAGACCTTCAAGGACAGTCTCGACAAGTGTTATCAAGAGAGAGTTAGGGAGGGACATTCTATTCGTAAGGAGCTTTTGAGTTTGCTAAACCAGTTAGCCATACAGGTGGCCTCAATCAAAAGACAGCGTGGAGTAAACTCCCAAGAGGCTGTTCAGAAATTTAAAGACAAGATAAAAGCCAAGGGAAATGAGGCCTTGCTTGCTGATCAAAAAGTACAGCAAGAAATTTTCTTTCTGACTGAAAAAGCGGATATTGCAGAAGAGATTCAACGCCTAGAAGAGCACCTTAAAAATTATAAAAACCTCCTTTTGTCAAAAAAGTCAGAAGGAAAGAAAATAGATTTTTACACGCAAGAACTACTTAGAGAGATTAATACTGTAGGGTCAAAGTCTCAAAGTGCACAAATCACAAATTATGTGGTTGAGTCTAAGGGTTTAATTGAAAAACTACGAGAACAAGCGCAAAATATAGAATGAAGACAAATTTAATTATTGTAGCTGCTCCAAGCGGAGCGGGTAAAAGCAGTTTTATAGAAAAGATTTGCAAGGAGAATGAGCTTCTTGTGGATACGATTACCTATACAACACGAGCTATGCGTTTAGGGGAGTCACAAGGGCATCCCTATTACTTTGTTCCTGAGGTTGAATTTAAGAAAAAGATTGATGAAGGTTTTTTTGTGGAGTGGGCGATGGTTCATACTCGGTTTTATGGCACGCCTATGTATCAATTAGAAGAAGCTTGGAAGAATGGTCGTTGCATTATTATGGATGTGGATATTCAGGGGGCTCGAACATTTAGGGAGAAGTTTTCAACATGTAAGACTATTTTTATTTTGCCACCCTCAATTGATGAATTAAGAAAAAGAATTATTAAACGTGATGGTAAAGTGCCTCAAGATATTGAAATAAGAATGGAAAATGCAAAAAACGAGATGAAAGAGGCGCCTCATTTTGACTTCCGTTTGGTTAACGATGACTTTGCCACTTCTTATGCTGAATTTAAAAAAATCGTTGAAAATTTGCTTAGATAGCATTATTACTTGAACATTATTATTTGAATGTAGTTGCATTCATATCCGGAGGTTACATGGCTAGAGTCACAGTTGAAGATTGTTTAGAGAAGGTTCCAAATCGTTTTGCCCTTGTTTTAATGGTGGCAAAAAGAGCTAAACAATTACTAAAAGGTTCTGAAGCTACTGTGGCTTTAAAAAGTAATAAGTACATCGTTGCCTCATTAAGAGAAGTTGCAGCTGGCAATGTTGGCTATGAAAGTCATCTTGATAACGCTACTTGTATCAGAGAGATTGAAAAAGATCTCAATAAGTAAAAAGTATAAGTCAGTAATATCAAATTATCTACTTAGTATTTTAATGCTTTACTAAGCTAATTGTGAATTCCATAGGCTTCGCTTAAGCTTTTTTTGGGAAGAGGCTGCTGGTAGTAGTTCAGATTTCTTTGACTATAAAAAACATCTGGTCTTTTAGGAGGGCGATCTAGCTTTAAAAAGCGTAGTAGTTTTTCCATATCCATTGTTTTTAACCAGAGTTGAAGATCAGTAAAAAAACCTAAATAAGCGTCACTGTTTCTGGGAAGTGGTAGGCCTAATTGAATGGGTGAGTACTTTCCAGGTAAGGAGCCCAGTTTATTGGCTTCCGTGATATAGGTTCTTAGATTCATATTGTCAGTTTCTTTGGCGTAGTTCTCATGCCATTCTCTGGGGCTTAGTAAGCGTGCTTTACCCGTGAGTTTATCTTTAAAAATGGAATCAATAACGGCCCATTTGCCATTATCTAACTTAACCATCGTAGCAACATGAAAATCCCACAGGATTCCATCAGATTTCATAGGTCCAACAGCCCATATTTTTTTAATAGCATTTTTACTAACACCTAATTTAAGCAGAACTTCGTGGACGTACATAGCTCTTCCAAAACAGTAACCAACGTCTTTAAATAACTCCTTAGCGTTTGGAACTAGGTAATTGTCGTTATGAATTTCAGCCACAGTGGGGTGAAAAAATAAAGAGTCTAAAATACGTTCAGCGACCAATGTAGAAACACTATCAATTCGTTTTTTACTGGATAAATTATTTTCTAATAAAATAGAATCTTCTTTCTCCAGAAGAGAGAGTGTAGCCTCTGTTAACTCTTGCTTAAGGCGCTGGTCAGAAAGTGTCGATAGATCCAGAAATTTTTCCTTAACTTCTTTAACAGCAAGAAATTGAGGCTGATTCAAATTTAAGTTAGGAGGTAAATTTGATGAGGTTTTTAAAGCCTCCAATTCCACATTCACAAATGTAAGAAGATCTTGATCTACTAGGCCTTGAAAATAATCGCTGGGGGAGTTTTTAACTTGTTTGTAGTGACCTAAACAATTGGATTTAGTTGATCTAGAATCAATTCCTATTAAAGGAGTTGAAATCGCTAATGAGTTTATCGCAAGAGCTGATAAGGATAGATAGAATAGGTAAAATTTAGAGATAATCTTCATGCTGGGGGCGATCTTATTCGAATTTTGTCAATAAATCCAAAGCTTCAATAGGTTTATGAATAAAATACTTTTTTGAATTAAATTTAGACAGCTGGACGGGTTGTTGATAGTTCGCAAAATTCAAAGGAGTTTCAAAGTGAGATAAAGCTACACTTTACTAGTTAATTTTAACTTATTGCAATTTCAAAGCTATCTTATTTGAACTGACTAATAAGTGTATTACGCAGAGGATAAAACTTCAGTTTTTATCCAGGCTAAAATACAATTATAATAGATATGGGAATGAAACGTTTTAAAAATCTTCAACACAGTTATTACCCAAGGAATCAGCGAGGTTCTCTTGTAATTCAACTGATGATGGTAAGTGTTGTGGTAACGATCTTTCTTGGTTATTTAATGTCGACGACTCAGCTCACAAATTTGGCTCAGAAAAATTTTGTAAACAATCTTGAATTGCAAAGTTCGTGGATGTTAGCAAAGCAAGCAATGACGACGGCAGCTACTTGTGGTTGTCAGCTGAGTGGTAAAACTTTTTCTGTTGCAAGCGCTAGTACTGCAGTTTTAGAGCTAGAAAGATTACGAACTGGATGTTCGTTAGATGCCGATGAAATTATCAGAGCTCGTAGTGTTCGTTCCGATGTTGAACCAAATAGTTTTGTTCAGAAAATAACCTTAAGTCATTTTGTTCCTAGAAGTGGTGGTGAGTATACCGCTGATTTACGAGCGTATTCTGAATCTGCCTCTAATCAAACTATGAAACAGCTTGATCCCATTGAAGTTGTTATTTACACTACAGAGCGTGGGGGAGAGGTAACTATTCAGGGATGTGGGGCTAGACCTATCTCTGCTCCTGTGGGGTTGGTTTCATCTTCGCAGGCTGCGGCTTGTAGCTTAAGTTGGTCAGCCTCGACAGGGCAAGCGCCTCTGATTTATAACGTGAAGTGGTCTCAAACACCTGGTGAAGCCTCTCAGGGGGTTATTGGTTGTTCAACGACTACATCAAATTGTTTAGTTACTGGTTTGACTCCTGGAGTAAGTTATTACTTTGCATTTCAGGTGGTGAATTCATTTCAGGCCACAGCTTTTTCATCTGAAGTTGCGTGTGTTCCTCTTTAAAAAATTATTGTGTAAGGGGTTTGATGAAGACTAGAAGAGCGAATATTTTTTTTTATAGAAGCTCAGAGGGTTTCACGTTAATCGAGATACTGGTTTCTTTGGGGCTTGTTGGTATTATTTCTATGGCAATAGCAGCTCTGTTTCATGTGATGAATGAAGAGCAGAGAAATATAAAAGCACGTATGGAAATGGCGACAGCTTTGCAGATGGCGCAAGGAGTTTTAGCTCGTACCCAGGATTGTTCATGTCAGTTTCAGGGGAAAAGATTTGATTCTACAAGTGCTAGTTCTTCTGTAGATATTGATAGATTTAAACTCAATTGTTTACCTGGAGCACCTGAAGTTTTTCGTAAAACTGGAGTAGGTGGAGTCAGTGGACCTGAGCTTATTGTCGATAGAATCAGTTTAAGTCAAATCCAAGCGACTGGAAATAGTGAAGAGTTTATTGGGAAGTTTATGGTGACTCCTCTTACTGGAAGTTCAAGCCGCATTCAGAGGGTTATTCCCTTGAACGTAAGGTTTTATACAGATCCAGCCACGCCGGCTAACTCTAAACGAATAGTTGCTTGTGGCGCTGTTCCTATTTCTGTTCCTGCAAATTTAGCTGCTGTTGCTGGAGATGCTAGGTGCTCATTGAGTTGGTCTGAATCTGCAGGAGCCAAGCCGATTGTTTATGTTGTTAAGACCTCGACGACTCCAGGGGGAGCTTCAACAGGTGGTACTGTGTGTTCCACTCCAGCTAATAATTGTCTTGTGACGGGATTGGCAAATGATGTGGATCACTACTTTTCAATTCAAGCTGTCAATCAAACGGAGGCTTCAGCATTTGCTACACCGGAAGTTATTTGTCATCCCTTGCAGCCGGTCTCTGCTCCGACACTAATGGTATCAAATACTGGTACTGCCTGTAATCTTTCATGGGCAAGGCCTGCAGGTTCGCCGACTATCTCGTATACTGTGAAACATTCTGCTGTGGCTGGTGGTTCTGCTACGGGTGTAGTGGTTTGTTCGACCACAGGTTATTCTTGTGTACACAGTGGGTTACCAGTGAACTCAACCCAGTTTTATTCTTTGATGGCTACAAATCCTGTAAATTCGGCGCTGTCGGTTGAAGTTGCTTGTTTTGTTCCTTCTCCAACGATTTTAGTGTTACCTGCGATTGTGACAGGGCCAGTTGGTAGACGTTGGGGGATCAATACTTTTCTTCCTCCTAATAATGGACGGGTTAATTCAACACAAGCCGTGTTTAATTTTTCCGCCTCGGGAGGGACGGGAAGATACACTTATTCTATAAGAATTTTAGCAAGCCATGGAGAAGCGATTTCAATGAATGCGACCACCGGGGTTTTAACTGTAACAGGTGATAGAAATCGTAATAGCAGTTATGAGGTGACGGTGTCTGATGGTATCACGAGAGCTTCACAAGTAATAAATTTGAATATGTGGTGGTAGTTAGTAAAAATATCTGTATCAATTGATTTTATAATAGTATAAAATTCACATGAGTAAGATACCAGGTTTTACAACTCAAAATCCAAGTACAGAAGAATTTTTAAGCGAATACTTTTATGACTCTCCGAAAGCTTTGGAAAATAAAATAGAACAATTGAGTAAAGAATTTTCCGTATGGCGTTTGCAAAGTATAGAACAAAGACTAGAGGTTTTGAGTTTAGTTTTGAATAGATTAAAGAAGGAAGAAAATGAACTCGCCAAGATGATCTCTCTAGAGATGGGAAAACCATTAGCAGAATCCATAGCCGAGGTTAAAAAATGTTATTCTATTTTTGAGTATTACGAAAGAGTGGCACCGATATTACTTGCTGAAAAAAAAATAAAAACAAGTTATGATAAATCCTTAGTCAGTTTTGAACCTTTGGGAGTAGTTTTAAGTATTATGCCTTGGAACTATCCTTTGTGGCAGGTTCTACGTTTTGCTGTTCCTGCATGGCTTTCGGGGAATGTGATTCTATTAAAACCTGCGGAAATAACCAGTGAAACCAGTTTGATTTTTGAGCGACTTGTAAGGGAAGCTACTGGAAGAAGTCTCGTTCTTAATGTTCAGCTATCGACTACAACCATCGAGGAGTTATACAGCTTGCCAGACATTAAGGCCGTGACCTTTACAGGAAGTACTGAGGTAGGGCGACGAGTGGGAATGTTAGCTGGAAAAAACTTAAAGAAAAGTGTTCTAGAGCTTGGTGGCAATGACGCCTATATTTTGGATGAATCAGCCGATATAGAAAAATCGGTGGATTTCTGCCTGAGTGCAAAGTTAGTAAATAATGGTCAAAGTTGTATTGCGGCCAAAAGATTTTTTGTTCCTGAAGCTCAAAAGGAAAACTTTTTGGATTTATTTGTCCGCGGATTATTAATAAAAAAAATTGGAGATCCGTTTGCATCTGGTGTAGAGTTAGGGCCTTTAGCGCATAAAAGATTTCATTCGCGCGCAGCGCTTCAGGCAAAGAAATTAGAATTACTATTAGATAAAGACAGTTCGCAGAAAGAACTCTGGGAAAAACTAAAACAAAGAGTATTGCCGGAAAAAGGCTTTTATTATCCACCTCAATGTTTTGTGGTTAATTCAGGTCAAGGATGGAGTGAAGAGGATTTTTATAAGTCTTTTCAGAGAGAAGAGATTTTTGCTCCAATCGCACTGGTCTATGTATATAATTCAGAAGAAGAGCTTTATCACCGGGTAAATCAGTCCCCTTATGGTCTGGGGGCTGCATGGTTTGGTGATCCTGAAAAATTTCAAAAAACCCAGGTAGCAAAAAAAATCGATGTCGGTATGTTATCTGTAAATGAAATGTTAAGATCAGATGCTAGAGTTCCTTTTGGGGGAATCAAAGATTCTGGTTATGGCCGAGAGCTTGGAGAACAAGGATTATTTGAGTTTTGCAGTGTGCGCACTCTTCATTGGGGAAAGTACTAATGAAAAAGAGGAACAGAATGATTGAGTGAGGGTTAGGGTATGATTTCAAAAAAAGCACAAGTTCATCTTGAACATGTTATTTTTAATTCTTATAAAACATTTCTACAAAAAGACATAAGTAGCTCTGCTAAATTGGTAGTTGCAGTTTCTGGAGGTAAGGACAGTATGGCCTTGCTAAAGGCTATGACTCAGGTGTTTCCAAAGAGTCAGATGGTAGTTGCTCATTTTCATCATGGCGATTTTTTTAACAAAGAGTTCAGGGATCAAGCGTTGTCTTTGGTTCAAAAATTTTGTACTTCTGAATATTTACTCTTAGAGTATGAAAAAAGTTTGGACTTTTTAAAAAGTGAATCGGATTGTCGTAAGGCTAGGATGGATTTTTTTTCTCGTCTAATGACGAAACATAATAGTTCCGTATTGGTCTTGGCTCATCACTTGGATGATTGGTTAGAGACACAGTTAATCAAATTAATTCGAGGCTGTTCCTTTGAAAGTTTGAATCAAAATTTAGAACTTTCCACATTTTTGATTGATGCTGTTAAAATATACAAATGGCGACCTTGGATCAGAACTATGCAAAGAGAAATTTTAGAGTATGTTAATGAAAAAAAAATCTCTTTTGTTGAGGATCCGACAAATTCCAAAAAAATCTACTTTAGAAACTGGTTACGCCAACAATGGTTGCCAGAATTAGAGCAGCATAGAGCTGGTTCCAAAAAGGCATTAGCTTTTTCGTTAATTCACAGTTTAGAGACTTTAAAAGTCAATTCTAGGAAAAAACTATTTCCTTGGAATTGGCTTGATTCAAGTATCTCAAGGCTTTTTTGGGAATCTTTGGATTCTCAGAGGCAAAAGCAGTGTTTAGCTTATTTCTTCTATAAGAAAAAGTTTACGGCTGTGAGGAGAACGCAAATAGAGGAAATAATAAAGCAGCTGGACAAATCAAAAAACGAACACACATTATCTTTCAAGACTTTTGATGTGGTTGTTAACGCAGAGCGAGTTTCGATCCTTCAGAGAAATACTAAAAGTAGCAGTTCTTAAATTTAGACGAAAAGTATTTAATTTTTAAGAACTCAAATTAATTGTATCAAGAAATACGACATAGTGATAGCCTGATACTAGAAGAAAGGAAGTTCATGAAATCTCAAACAAAAGTAGCGGCCTTCTGGTTTTTAATTGTGATTATTTCCATCATGTTTTTACAGTTTTATCAACAAAAACATGCTAAAACTATTCCCAATTTTAATTACAAAAAGTTTATGACAGCTGTTGATGAAGGAAAAGTAAATCCAGATAAGTTGACGATTCATATAGATACAGGTGAGTTTGTAGGAGAAGTAAAACCTGAATTTGAAAAAGAATTTGATGGTTTGCAATTTTCATTCACTGGAAATCCAGGTGATAAGGCCTACGAAGAGTTAAGAACAAAAGGAATTACTCCTAAATATGAAAGAGGAGATTCAAACGGTTTCTTGATGAATTTTGTTTCAAGTTGGCTTCCTTTAATTTTAATCGGTGGTTTGTTTTTCTTTATTATGAGACAAATTCAAGTTGGTGGTGGCAAAGCTATGAGCTTTGGAAAAAGTAGGGCTAAACTTCTAACTGAAAATAAAAATCGAGTTTTATTTAAAGATGTTGCAGGAGTTGATGAAGCCAAAGAAGAGTTACAAGAGGTTGTGCATTTTCTTAAAGAGCCAAAAAAGTTTTCTCGTCTTGGAGGGCGTATTCCTAAAGGAGTTTTACTTGTAGGTTCTCCAGGGACGGGTAAAACACTTCTTGCAAGAGCTGTTGCTGGAGAAGCTGGAGTACCATTTTTTTCTATCTCAGGATCTGATTTTGTAGAAATGTTTGTGGGTGTAGGAGCTTCAAGGGTAAGAGATCTTTTTGAGCAAGGAAAAAAACATGCACCTTGCTTGATATTCATCGATGAGATTGATGCCGTTGGAAGACATCGTGGAGCCGGAATGGGTGGTGGTCATGATGAGCGAGAGCAAACTCTGAACCAGTTATTGGTAGAGATGGATGGTTTTGAATCTACTGAAGGTGTGATATTGATTGCCGCAACTAATAGACCTGATGTGCTTGATCCTGCGTTGCTTAGACCTGGTCGCTTCGATCGTCGAGTGGTGGTGAATAAACCTGACCTTAAAGGGCGTGAGCAGATTTTAGGTGTTCACATGAGAAAAACTCCTTTGGGACCCGATGTTGATGCTTCCAAAATCGCAAGGGGGACTCCAGGGTTTAGTGGTGCTGATCTAGAAAATTTGGTTAATGAGGCGGCCTTGATTGCAGCCCGTTCTAATAAAAATTATCTTGAAATGGAAGATTTTGAAAAAGCCAAAGATAAAGTCATTATGGGAAGTGAGCGAAAGTCCATGGTGATTAGTGATGAGGATAAAAAAGTAACTGCCTATCACGAGGCAGGCCATACTTTGGTGGGAAAAAAACTACAAGGTATAGATCCGATTCATAAGGTGACTATCATACCTAGAGGAATGGCACTAGGGGTGACTCAGACACTACCAGAAAAAGAAAGTTTAAACTTAACAAAGAACAAAGCTGAAAACATGATTGCCTTCCTATTTGGGGGACGAGCTGCTGAGGAAATTATCTTCCAAGATATTACAACTGGGGCAGGTAATGATATTGAAAGAGCTACTGACATTGCAAGACGAATGGTTTGTGAATGGGGTATGAGTACGAAGCTGGGGCCTCAAGCTTATGAGAAGTCTGAAGGGCCAGTTTTCTTAGGATTACAATATGGTCAAAAGACAAAAGACTACTCTGATTCAAAAGCGCAAGAGATTGATGCGGAAGTATCAAGAATTATTTCAGAGGGTTATATCAAAGCTGTTGATATTTTAAAAACTAATAAAGAGGCGTTAGACAAGTTAGCACAAGCTTTACTTGAATTTGAAACTATAGATGGGCCAGAGGTTGAGATGTTGGTTAATGGCGCTGATGTCAAAGAGATTGAAAAAATCAGAGGGAATAAAAAAGAAGCTTCACAGGCAGCCTATATTACAGACAGCAATAAAAAACCATCACAAGGTGGTAGTGACCCTGTTGGTAATCCTGGGCCTGTTTCTATATAATCCTAGCTTGTTGGAGAATGATCATTGAATTACAATTATTGGCTTGATAGTTTTGTATTGATCGTTACTCAATTGCGATATCAAGACTTGCTGGATATGTTTTTGGTTTGGTTGATTGTATATCGTATTTTGATTTTAATCAAAAAAACTGGCACCATCCAAATGCTATCAGGTCTTGGTATACTTTCTATTGGATATATCCTGAGTATTTGGTTAGAGTTGTACACTTTCAATTGGATTCTTGAAAAGTTTTTTAATAATTTATTCGTTATCGTTGTGGTTTTGTTTCAGGCAGAGATCCGAAGGGCTCTGGCATTAATAGGTACAAATCCTTTTTTTTCAGGAGCTTCTTCAGCCCAAGAGACACATATCATCGAAGAAATTGCCAAAGGCCTAATGTTTTCAGCACAGAGAGGTTATGGGGCTTTAGTAGTCATTGAGAGAGAAATTATCGTTGATTATCATATTGAAGTTGGAACAGAGATTGATTCCAAAGTTTCAGCAGAGCTAATAGCCTCTATTTTTCATCCTCATGCTCCAATGCATGACGGAGCCGTAATTATACGCTCTGGCAAAATTTATTCAGCTGGAAATTTTTTACCATTAAGTAAGAATCCAGCTTTAGACAAAAACTTAGGAACCCGTCATCGTGCTGCCATTGGACTCACAGAGGAAACAGATGCTTTAGTTCTGGTTGTGAGTGAAGAAAATAAATCTATAGGAATTGTACAAGGTGGAATTCTAAAACCAAATGTAGATCAAAATGAGATTCGTCAGACTTTGTATGAGGTTTTTGGTATCAACTATAAAAACTTTCAATCAGAGGTAACTCCATGATGATGAAGTACAAGCAATCCTTATGGGAGAGTATTTCAGAGAACGGAACCTATAAGATTGTTGCGCTGTTTATTTCGTTAATTTTGTGGATTACTATTCTAGGACGTCGTGATTTTGTTTATAGTAAAAACATTGATTTAGAGATTCAAACATCTTCTCAATTGTCGGTTATTGAACAATCTCACGCCAGTGTCAGAGTTCGAGTCACAGGACCTAGGGCTTCATTAAAAAAATTTATGGAATCTCATTCGAATCAAGCGATGTTAATTGATGTTTCCTCTTTGGGAGAGGGTAGAATCGAGATCCCAATTTCTGAAAAAAAACTGGATCTACCTTTAGGTGTTCGTGTGGTAAGTTTGAAACCTCAAAAAATTGAGGTAACAGTGGTTTCAAGAAAAGTATTCAATGAACAGGAAGCGCAGAAAGACGAAAACGAAGTCAAAAAGGTTCGTCAAGAAGAATCGTCTTTAAAGAGCAATAATAAGATTAAAAAGCTTCAAGAGTAGCAAGTATCCTTAATTAAGCTCCAAGAAAAATCTGGAGTGCCGTAAAAAAGTTTGATAAATTCGTTGAAAAGAGAAAATTCGTTGAATGGAAGTGTGTGAATGAAAGAGGCAAATAAAAAAGAAACTGCCAAGGAAAATACCAAAAAAATAAAAAAACTTTTTGGAACTGATGGTATCAGAGGAACGGCAAATCAGTTTCCGATAACTGCCGATATGGTTGTAAAGATTGGTCAGGCTATAGGAGTGATTCTGCAGAATCAAAAAAAAGAAGGTCTTTCTCCTTTGAAAAAAGTAGTGATTGGTAAAGACACACGACTTTCTGGTTATATGATTGAACAGGCGTTATCCAGTGGGTTAAATTCAATGGGGATTCATGTGAACTTGGTTGGACCACTTCCAACTCCTGGAATTGGATACTTAACACGTACCATGAGAGCCCATGCTGGGATAGTTATCAGCGCTTCTCATAATCATTATCAAGATAATGGGATTAAGATTTTTGGTCCTGATGGTTTTAAAATTCCCGATGAGGTAGAAAAAGAAATTGAACGACTGGTGGCTGAGGAAGATTTATATTCTTTTTTACCAGCTTCACCTCTGATTGGGCGTACAAAAAGAATTGAAGACGCCCAAGGGCGCTATATTGTTTTTGCTAAGTCAACATTTCCACTGGAATACACTTTGGATGGTTTAAGAATAGTTCTAGATACAGCTCATGGAGCTAGTTACAGGGTGGCACCAGCCATTTTTGAAGAGCTGGGAGCTGAGGTAATTCAGATTGGCGATCAACCCAATGGTACCAATATCAACGACGAGGTGGGAGCGTTATTTCCTGCGAAATTAGCGGAAGAAGTCTTGAATTACCGAGCTGATATTGGGATTTCCTTAGATGGGGATGCTGACCGTGTCATTATTGTCGATGAAAAAGGGAAGATAATGAATGGAGATCATATTCTTGGATTATGCGCTCTTTTTATGAAAAATCGCGGTGAATTAAAAAAGAATACTTTAGTCGTGACCCAAATGAGTAATTTTGGTTTAGAAAAAGCAATGAAAGAAAATGGCATTCAAGTGGTAAAAACCAATGTGGGTGATAAGTTTGTAGTCGAGGAGATGAAAAAAAGTGGTTATAATCTTGGAGGAGAGCAATCAGGTCATATTATATTTTTAGATCACACAACTACTGGTGATGGGTGTGTGGCGGCTTTAAGTGTTCTAGCGGTGATGAAGCAAACAGGAAAAAAAATCTCTGAGCTAAATTCCTTGATTCAAGATGTTCCTCAAGTGTTGATTAATTGTCGTGTGAAAAATAGAAAAGATTTAGAGAGTATTCCAAGTTATGTTGAACTCATCAAAGAAGTGGAAGCTGAGCTTAAGGGAGAGGGAAGAATTTTCGTGCGATTTTCTGGAACTGAACCTGTTATTAGAGTTCTTGTTGAAGGGCCCAATAAAATTAAAATTTCAGAAATAGCTGACAGAGTGGCAAGTTTTCTGGATAGGGAACTTTCTTAAATGAAAAAAAACAAAGAACAAAAAGTTCGCCTAGGCGTGAACATTGATCACATTGCAACCCTCAGGCAGGTAAGAGGAAATACTACGTCTTATCCTGATTTGATTCATCTTATGAAAGAGACCATTCGAGGAGGAGCTGATCAAATAACGATTCACTTGCGAGAGGATCGTCGTCACATTAAAGATTCTGATGTTGTAAGAGTTTGCCATGCATCTAATGTAGACGTTAATCTAGAAATGGCTTGTACAGAAGAAATGACAAGGATTGCTTTAAAAAATAATCCCGAGTGGGTGTGTATTGTTCCAGAGAAAAGAGCAGAATTAACAACAGAGGGTGGACTGGATCTTTTTCAGGTTGAAAAAAGTTTGGGGAAACTAATTGATAAAGTTCAACCTCGAGGGATCGAGGTTTCCTTGTTTTTAGATCCTGATTTAAACCAGGTTCAGAAAGCTTTTGAATTGGGAGCCGATGCCATAGAGTTTCATACCGGCAAATGGGTTCTTTTAAAAGATTCAAAAAAAAAACAAAAAGAATTTGAACGCCTAAAGCAGGCGGCTAGTTTTTGTGATGACTTGGGAATGAGAGTTCATGCTGGCCATGGGCTTGATTTTGAACACACGAAAAAAATACTAGAGATTAAGTCTTTAAAGGAATTGAATATAGGACATTCAATAATTTGTTATTCTTTAGAATGGGGCCTCAGAGAAACAGTGAGTCGTTTTAGAAAAATCCTTTCTTAGTTTTTTTCGAGTAGTTGACAGCCTGCGAATGGGGTTTCACTTTCCACAAAGCCAATGAATGTTTTTTTAGTTCCAAGAAGAGGCTTTAAATATTTATTTAAACGAACTTGGTTAACTGTAACTATTTTTTTGATTTCATCCACGTTAATATCAAGTTGACTAGTGACTAGTGCTAATTTTGCGTTTCCGAGGAGGGGATCTCTTTGGATACAGGTTTTAACACCTTTTTTGGCACCTAATTTGATAAAGTCAGACACAAATAAACAGGAGCAGATTTCCTTAGCCGCAACGGCTCCAGCTATACCTTTTGAGTTAATGTAGTCTAAAGATTTTGCAATGTTAGTAACTTTACCAACGCCAAAGGCATACTGAATGGTTACCAAAAGCAGTAAACAAAAGTAGATAATTTTTAACTTCATAATAGGTCCTCTGATTTTAAAATATTTGTTTTTTGAAGCATTCGATGGTTTTAAGAGCTAGTGGCTCAATATGATCCCAGTAGGTTTTGTCATAACCAGTGCGTGAAATAATTAAGTTCTCTGAGGGGATAATGATGAGTAGTTGGCCATAATGACCAGCTGCAAAGTACATATCGCTAGGAGCTAGAGGGAACTCTTTGCCATAAAATTTTTTTCCTTTTTTGATAATGTCAGTATTGAGCCAAAATAATCTTTTACTTTGGGCTCCCAGTGCTTTGATATATTCAAAACTTGTGGCTTCAGAAGTAGCGACTGGTGTAAGCTCCTGGGCTTCTTGGACCCATTTTTTCGAAAGTAATTGTTCGGATCCCCATTGACCTTGATTCAGGTATAACTGCCCAAGCTTGGCATAATCTCTAGCAGATAAATAAGCATATGAGGAGCCTACAAAATATCCACTACCATCTCGTTCCCAGCGAGCAGATGTAATGCCTAAGGGTTTAAATAAAATCTCATTAGGCATAGAAAGATACTCATTTCCCCAAATTTTGGCGAGAATAGCCTGAAGGGTGTTAGAGTTACCACCACTGTAGTTCCATTTGTTATCTGGTCCTTCGGGACTTATATTTTGTGAGAGGAAATATTGATGCATACTGAATCTTTCTTTAAGATACAGCATAGGAATAAATGTTGAGTTAGTGATATCATCATCATAAAATTCATTCCATTTAAAGTTGGCACTCATTTCTACCAAATGTTTGATTGTTAAAGAATTGTAGTTCTCAACTAGGCGAGGATTTTCCTTTATATATCGGTTAAATAGTTCTTGGTTAGCAAGTAAAGGAGGAGATGGGAAAAAGAGATGAAGAGGTGTTTTTAGGTCAAAGGGAATCCCTTTGTAGGTTTTCCCAAGCTGAATTGTTCTGTGAATTAAAGTAGCAGTTAACATTTTACTCGCTGACCATAAGACATGGGAGGTTTTTGGTGTGACAATACCATCATACCATTCATAAACCACGCGCCCATTCTTCACGATAGTGAGCCCATCGGTTTTAAAGGGATCAAGTTTTTTGTACTTCCCATCAAAAGAAGTTCCATCAACTTTTTGTTCATGAGCAAAATTTTTGAAATCAGTGCAGGCTTGACTAGATAAATAAGCATCATTTTTAGTAGTATAATCATCGCTGTTTGTTATTTGGTAAATTTCTGGATTAGTCTCTGGATTATTCTCAAGGGTTATAGCTCCAGAGGTATTGGATACGAAAAGAGTCAATGCAAACAAATTCATTAAAACCATAAATGAAGAGAATGACTTTTTCATGACTAAACTCCAGTAAGGGTGAGGTCATAAAATAAATGATTTTTATTTAATTCACCACTGTAGTGTTTTAGACAAAGTAACCAAAAATGTCGTCTTCGTGATTTTCAGATATTAGACTCAGAAGTTTGGCTTGTTCTGAGAGTCCATTCATGTAAAATTATGATAATTGCCAAATTTTGTTATAGATTGTGGAGTATAAACTTCAAGGAGGAAGTAGTATATGAAATTAACCGAAATTCCCGAGATAATTCAATGGACGGAAATGCATTACCTGTTTATAGAAAAAAAAGGTTCCTTTATGGAAACAGCACCCAAGGCATGGCAAGAGTTACATCAAAAAATGTCAGAGCTTAAACTAGCTCATAAAATAACAGGAGCGATGAGTCTTTACCAAATTCAACCGGAGATGATTTACAGAGCTGGGGTTTCAGTAGAGGCGCGACCCGAGAAAACCATTCCAGATGGGATGAATTATCAAAATTTCAAGGGTGGTACCTATGCAAGATTTACCTTGCAAGGGTCTTATAGTCAGTTGCCTGAGGCTTGTGGAAAAGTTTTTGAAATTGTAAAAAAAATCAATTTACCTTTAAGAGATGACTTCTTTATTGAAAATTATGTTAATGACCCCAATTCAACGCCAGAAGAACAGTTACTTACGGAAATTCTTGTTCCTTGTTCTCGCAAATAAAAAATAAAGGACCTTCTTTAAACTGAAGGCCTTTCTTGTTTTTTTCCTTTCTTTAGAGGATTTTGTGAATATTGATAGGCACAGTTTTTTGAACAGGTGTCTTTTTTCCAGTCTAACTGTAGACAGGACTCACAAAGTAAGGCCTCAGAGTCACAACGTTTGCAATGAATTTTGATTTCGCCGGGTTGGCCGCAATGGGGGCAGAGTTTGTATTTTTGGCTAGGATTTAAATTTTGGTCAACAGCTACACGGTTATCGAAAACAAAGCACTCACCCAGGAACTCTTCATTAGGTTTTTCTTTGAGGTAATTTAAGATGCCGCCATCAAGCTGATAAACTTTCTCATAACCTTTGTCCTGTAATTCAAGAATGCCTTTTTCACAGCGAATTCCACCGGTGCAAAAGATCATAATTTTTTTATCTTTAGGAATGTTTTGCTTTTCGAAGTATTCAGGAAAATCAGTGAATTTTTCAATGTTTGGATTCAGGGCTCCTCTAAAGGTTCCTAGTTTATATTCATACCAGTTTCTGGTATCGATCATTACGTAGTCATTTTCTTTTTTAATGACTTGGTCCCATTCTTCGGGACTTAAGTGAAAGTTTTTAAACTCCTCAGGAACTCTGCCTGGAATTCCTGTTGTTACAATTTCTTCTCTGATTTTTACAGAAAAACGACGAAAGGGTTTAATGTGAGAGGTTGAATCTTTAAAAGTTTTAATTTGAATATGGAAATGTTTCATCAGCGCTTCTTTGAAGGCTTGAAGATTTTCAGATGACATGGCTGAAATGGTAGCATTGAATCCTTCGGAGCCAGTAATAATAAGACCATGAATAGAAAATTCAACGGCTAGTTTTTTTAGCTCTTCTTTGACTTGTTCTGCTTCTTTGCCTTGAGCTTTTAACGGGAAAAAATGATAGAACGTGGTGATATAGTAAACTGACATATTAACTCCTATAGCTTGGGTTCCAAACCCAAAATAGTTTATTCAGAGAAGCTGATACTATAGGCAGTGAAAAAGGTCAAAGAGTGTCTACCAACGCTCTAAGCCTAGATGAAAACTCTATTGATATAAGTGCCTGCTGATTGTAAAAAGTTTATATGTTAATAGATAATAGCTCTCAAAAAGAAATTCAAAGACGCCGAACTTTTGCCATCATCTCCCATCCAGATGCCGGGAAAACTACTCTTACGGAAAAACTACTTTATCATGGTGGTGTTATCCATGAAACGGGTGAGGTCAAGGGCAAGTCTGGAACTAAGGCTGTGACTTCTGATTGGATGGAGTTAGAAAGGCAAAAAGGTATTTCTATAACCTCCTCGGTGATGACGTTTGATTTTGAGGGGTTAAGAGTTAACTTGCTAGATACTCCAGGACATAAAGACTTCTCTGAGGATACTTATCGTGTCCTTATGGCCGTAGATTCGGCTTGTATGCTGATTGACGTAGCCAAGGGAGTCGAGGAAAGAACTAAAAAACTCTATGAGGTGTGTCGTTATCGGCAAGTGCCAATTTTTACTTTTGTAAATAAACTTGATAGGGAAGGTAAAGACCCTCTTACCTTGATAGACGAAATTGAGAAAACCTTGGGGATGCAGTGTTATCCTGTAACTTGGCCTTTGGGAATAGGACAGCGATTCAAAGGCATTTATAATCGTATCACTCAAGAGTTGATGTTTTATGATCAAAGGCGTGAGGGAGATGAAACTGTAAAGTTTGCCTTTCAAGGAATTCAAGATCCAAGACTAGATGAGTTTTTGGATGTCGAAACAGCTCAACAAGTTCGTGATGAGTTAGAACTGATCGAGAGCGCCTTACCTCCTTTTGATGTGGGAGCTTTTTTGAGTGGTGAAATTTCTCCAGTCACTTTTGGTTCCGCTAAACAGAATTTTGGAGTTGATACTTTTTTGCATTTTTTCTGCTCCTATGCGCCCGGGCCTCAACCCCGACGTAAAAAAACGGGAGATGAAATGGATCCGTTGGATAATAATTTCACTGGGTTTGTTTTTAAAATACAAGCTAATATGGACCGAAGACACAGAGATAGAGTGGCTTTCCTAAGAATTTGTTCTGGAAAGTTTGAGCGGGGAATGAAAGTGCAGCACATGCGCAGTAAAAAAGAACTTCGCTTAGCCTACTCTAATCAATTTGTGGCAGCCGAGCGAGCAACGGTAGATGTGGCCTATGCTGGTGATATCGTGGGTGTGAATGACACTGGGAATTTTGCCATTGGAGATTGTGTTGCTGTGAGTGGGCAAGTTCACTATGAGGATATTCCTAAATTTGCGCCAGAGTTATTTACTAAGCTTACGGTGGGAGATGCGCTGAAGCGTACTAAGTTACAAGAAGCCCTGAAGCATCTTTCAGAAGAAGGAGCTATTCAACTATTTGTGGACCCTTTTGTGGGTATGCAAGACCCTATTATTGGAGCTGTTGGTGAACTTCAGTTTGAAGTTTTAGTTCACCGATTACAAGATGAGTATAATCTAGAGGTCAGAATGAATCGTTTACCATATAGCGTAGCTAGATGGCCCAGAGATAAAGAGGGTAAACCAACGGATCAGCTTAAGGGCGGGTTTCAAATTTTTAGAGATATGAATGAACACCCTGTGATTTTATTGAATCAAGAGTGGGATTTAAACTGGGCTAAAAGAGAAAATCCTGACGTGGAATTTGTAAGTTCGATCAGTAGGGCTAGATAACAAATGACACATAAATCAGAATTGGCAGCGCTAGAGATTGAAAATTTGACTAAATGCTACGGCACATTTGAGGCCGTGAAAAAAGTGAGTTTCAATATTTTTCCTGGCGAGGTCTTTGCCTTATTGGGTCCCAATGGGGCAGGGAAAACTTCGATTATTTCTATTATTTCCACTTTAGAAAAACTGACTTCTGGGAGTGTAAAAATTTTTGGTGTAGATATTGAAAAAGAAACTATGCAGTCAAAGAGGCTTATCGGTGTCGTTCATCAAGAGATCGTGAACTCTGGTTTTTTTGATGTGACAGAGATTCTTGACTTTATGTCAGGTTACTATGGAATTTATAAAAATTCTGAACGAATTAATTATATTTTACATAAGCTTGGGCTTTACGAGCATCGCCAGAAAAAAGTAAAGCAATTGTCTGGCGGAATGAAACGCCGGTTAATGGTGGCAAAGGCTTTAGTGCATTCACCTAAATTGTTACTTTTGGATGAGCCCACCGCTGGAGTTGATATCCAACTCCGAGAAGATCTGTGGAATTTCGTCAGAGAATTACAAAGTGAAGGCATGAGTGTTTTACTGACAACTCATTACCTACAGGAAGCTCAAGAACTTTGTCAGCGGATAGGGATTTTGGATAAGGGACAACTTAAGCTTGTAGGGCAAACGAAAGAGATCATCAAACAATTTTCTTTGCGAAAAATTTTAATTAAAACAAAAACAGAAGAATCACACTATGAAGCCAATGCTTTTTTTGAAAAAAAGGACCAAGGGTATTATAGTTATTTTTTACCGGATAATAATTATCTTGGTAAATTACTCCAAGAATTATCGCTCAAAGCTGAAGATATCTTAGATATTCAAACACAAGAAGGTTCTCTAGAGATGGCCTTCAAAAAAGCCATTGAAATGAAGTCTTAGCTTTCAGAGATTAAGCTCGATATGTTAAAATTAAAACAGTATCAGTATCTAAATTAATAAGAGGAAGGTCAGGATAGAAATGATAGCTTTTTATACGCTCTTAAGAAAAGAAGTGAAACGTTTTCTAAAGGTGATGATGCAAACCATAGTCACTCCTTTTATGAGTAGTTTTTTATACTTGTTAGTTTTTGGTGTGAGTCTTGGAAGTAAAGTGGATAACTTACATCAGGTTCCTTATCTTGCTTTTTTGATTCCAGGATTGATGATGATGAGTTTAATGAATAATGCTTTTCAAAACTCTTCTTCTTCCATTGCTGTTTCAAAATTTTCAGGAGATTTGGAAGATCTTCGTGTGGCGCCGTTAACTCCTCACCATCTTTTACTATCTATGGGTTTGGGAGCTGTAGTGCGAGGTGCCGTCGTTGCAATTATTACTTATATTGTTGGGATTATTTTTTATTATTTGCAATTCCAAGAGATTTTAACAGTTAAACATCCGTTAATTTTGATTTATTTTATTTTAGCAGGGGGATTTCTTTTTGGGTTACTAGGTGTTTGTGCTGGTTTTTGGGCAAGAAGCATTGAGCATATAGCGGCTTTTTCTAATTTTATTTTATTGCCTTTATTGTACTTGGGGGGAGTTTTTGTTTCTATTGAGTCCTTACCAGAATGGGCGCAAAAATTTTCTCAGCTAAACCCTGTGTTGTATTTGATTAATGGTCTAAGGTTTGGAGTTTTGAGTGTCTCTGATGTATCCCTAGAAAACTCTTTATTGGTTTCCTTGTTGGGGATTTTGATTATGTATCTATTAGGTCTATTAGCAATAAAAAAAGCAAGCTTCAACCGCTGGTGAATTATCTTACATAGCTGATTTTTTTCAAAATCTTTACAGACAAACTTGTGGCAGATTTTCATTTGAATGGTTAATTGGTAGAAATAAAAAAACCTCGTTTGGGGGAAACGAGGTTTTAGGGGGGGGAAGACAGTAGTCTTTGGGGGAAAAAACTTAATCCTGCCTTTGTCTTAATACTATTGCAATGGAGGTACCAACAAATACCAGTTTGTTTTGATTTAAAAACAAACTCAATGGGATTTACTAATAAGAAGCTCTAAAAATGGCAAGAGTTAGAGATTGAGGTGACATTTCAAAATGAGATGTTAAGTAATCAGAAATTATCTAGTATCAAAAGTTTTGACTAATAGTAGTGAAATTCAACAAATCTAATAGAAGGATTTTATTGGCGGAAAATTTTTGTTTGGGTCAGTGTTTTACTTGAAAAAACATTTTTTGCCTCTGATTGAGGCGGTGAGTTTAATAGATTTGGAAATTGTCACAGAAGCACTTAAAATCAGGGGAATGAAAACACTAACTTCTGAAGTGCATATAAATAATAAAGGTTTTTCTCTTCTTGAAACATTAATTTCTATTGGAATTTCTTCGATTATAGCACTTAGCGCCACCTATGCTTTGGTGACTTCGATGGAGGGAATGTCACATATGAAGAATATGAATTTAGCAGAGGATGCAGTGCAATTGGTTTCTGGGATGTTAACTGATCCTAACTATTGTGGACTTCACTTTAATGGTAAGTCAGTACCTAACTCTATGGGAAGAGTGATTGAACCTGATGTCGTTTTTAAGGATATGGCAACAGCTACCAGTTTAGGAACAACTGATATTTTTAAAGCAGGTCAAAAATACCAAAACAGTTTATCAATAACTTCTGTTAAGTTATACGTAGATTCTAAAATAGGTACGAACAGATATGTAGGTTCCGTGCGAGTGGAATTCAAAGGTTCAGCTGGCATGGTAAGTCAGTTTACAAGATCTGCGACCTTATTTTTAAAGACGGATGCGACCTCAAAAATCATAGATTGTAGCCAGATTCAAACATCGAGCGTAACAGCCTCGCAGTATATAAAGGGACAAATGTATGGTCATTGTAAGCAGGATTTAGATGCAAATTTTATGGCAACAAATGCATCACCCGCAGCTTGGCCTATGCTGACTTGCCCATCTTCAGGTGCTCCAACCCCAACTTGTGACACAGGTTTTTCTTTATCGGTAAATTCGGTCGCTCAGATGAATACTAGGGGATCTGGTTTCGTAAATGCGATCCCATTAATGGCAGATCAACGATTAGATCTCAGGAGGGTTATCGGAGAAGTTGTGGATGGTGATGTCTATATTGCTACTTATGGGTGTGTCAAAAATTAGAAGATCTACATATAAAAACCTACGGCAGTTTTTGACAAATTTTCAATTGCATAGACAAAAATTGAGATATGTAGTAAAAGGATTCCTCAGCTGGAGGAAGTATGGTTTTAATGAGTTCAAAAACAATCCCTGGTTTTGTTATGTTTTTTTCAGTTATTATGTGGCAATTGGACTCTGTAGCCTCAGAATGTCATAAACGTTCAGTTGTTTTTAAGCTTCAATCTAAACAAGATGCCCAATGCCAAAGTTTGATTCCAAAGAAAATAAAAAAAATTAGAGTCTGTGAAGACGATGGGAGAGGTTTTTTGTATAGTGATAATGCAGAGATGGCGGAACCCTTATTTCCAAAAGATGGTTTGTGGGTTTCAAAACTCTATACTTCTAACTCATCTACTGGACTTTATATCACCAAAGAAACTCGGATCAGTCGGGACTTATCCCAGTTTGAGTTTATTCTGCTGACTGAAAAAAAAGGAAGTTCCTCTCAGAAGTTAGTATGTGTTGGTCAGTTACTAATGCAATAAGGCGCAGTCTTTTTGGTTGATTGCTGTATTGTTTTGATGAATATTCCATTCTATACAATAATATAAGAACTATTGGAGGTATAAATGGCAGCAAGTGTAGTTTGGATTGACACAGAACATGCGAAAATTTTTAAAATTTCGAGTGATAAAGTAGAAAAAAAGGAAGTCAAGCTCCACGGAAAATCACACTCTAATAATAATCAGGAAGCTCATAAAGACCACCAAGAACTTCAATTTTTTAAAGAAGTCGCTGAGTCAATTGGTCATGTTGAAGAACTTTTGGTGTTTGGTCCAGGTATGGCAAAAACCCACTTTAGAACCTTTTTAGAAAAGAATCACAAAAATGATTTATACAAGTACCTAGTTGGTGTGGAACCTTTGGATAGTGTTACGGACAATCAAATTTTAGAAGCCTCACGCAAGTTTTTCAAAAAATTTCATCAATTTAGTCACCAATTCTAGGTTTTATTATGTTTGAAAGTTTATCGGATAAGATTTTAGGTTCTCTTAAAAAACTTAAAGGTGGTCATAAAATAACGGAATCAAATGTTGAGGAAGTTATTAAAGAGATACGTCTAAGTCTTTTGGATGCTGATGTTAATTTTAAAGTAGTTAAGAAATTTATCGACGAGGTCAAACAAAAAGCTATCGGTGAAAAGGTGATTGAAAATGTCAATCCAGGCCAGATGTTTGTTAAAATTGTTCATGATGAGTTAGTTAAAACCCTTGGAGGTGGAGCTTCTGAAATTATTTTTTCATCATCTGCTGAACCTACAGTTGTTTTTCTTGTTGGTCTTCAAGGTGCTGGTAAAACTACTAGCGCAGCGAAGTTAGCTCTTTTTTTGCGTACTAAAAAACAGAAAAAAGTAGGGTTAGTGCCTGCAGATGTTTACAGGCCGGCAGCCATTGATCAATTGCAGACTTTGGGAAAACAAAATAATTTTCCTACATTTTCTTCTCAGGTAGGGCAACGGCCGCAGGATATTTTGACCCAGTCAAAGGCTTGGGCCAAGGAGCAACAGCTTGATGTTGTTATTGTAGATACGGCTGGTCGCTTAACTATTGATGAGGCTTTGATGTCTGAGTTAAGTGATTTAAAGACTATCTGGGCACCACAAGAGATACTACTCGTAGCCGATGCAATGTTAGGTCAGCAGTCAGTTCAAGTTGCTGAGGGATTCCATCAAAGACTAGGTTTGACAGGTCTTATTCTGACAAAAGTAGACGGGGATGCTAGAGGAGGAGCTGCTCTTAGTATCAGAGAGGTTACAGGCATTCCTATAAAATTTTTAGGTGTTGGCGAAAAAGTTTCTGCACTGGAAATATTTCATCCTGATCGTCTCGCAGGTAGAATTCTTGATATGGGAGATGTGCTTTCCTTAGTTGAGAAGGCTCAAGAAGTAATGGATGAAAAATTAGCTCAAAAGTCTACTGAAAGGCTCTTAAAAAATGAGTTTTCTCTTGAGGATTTTTTAGCTCAAATTCAGCAAATGAAAAAGCTGGGAGGGATTGAAACTCTTTTGAAATTTTTACCAGGAATGGGGGAAATTTCAAAACAGTTAAAAACGATGGCTCCTCCAGATCAAGAAATGAAAAAGATAGAAGCTATTATCCATTCGATGACCAATCAAGAGCGTCGTAATCATAAGGTCCTAAATGGTTCAAGGAGATTAAGAATAGCTAAAGGAAGTGGCACTCAGGTATCTGATGTCAATAAATTGATCAAACAATTCGAAGAGGCTCAGAAAATGATGAGTCAATTTATGAAGATGGGTCTAGGCTCTGGAATGGGTAGACCTGGCTCTGGAAAAAGATTTTTTTGAAAATAGCATTTAATGCTTGAAAGTTTGTAGATTTTTAAATATTAAGACTAAGGTTAAATTCTAAAAAGGATGGAAAATGGTAGTTATTCGACTAGCTAGAACTGGAAAGAAACATGATCCTAAATACAGAATCACTGTTGCTGATCAAAGAAAATATGTAACTGGTAAATTTATTGAAGTTATTGGCTCTTATATCCCAACTCCAAGAGGTAAAGAGACTCATGTTCAAATGGATATTGAAAGATATCAAGAATGGGTTAAAAAAGGAGCTAAGCCTACAGATAGAGTTAAGCACGTAGTGAAATTAGCCCAGGCTCAAAAATAGTTCTTGTTTTTTAAGTTAGACTCAGTGTTTAATTAAATTAAGAGTTAGTTATACTGTTATTAAGGCCTAGATATTTTTTTTTAGGAGATCTTTAGTGGTAGTAAATTGATTTAAATTGCTTTGTCATAGACTTGGCAGTTTGTTTGGTGGCGTTTTTATTAAGTGTTAAAGCTAAATATAGTGAGTGGTCTTTATAAAAACTAGAATTTTATAAAGACATTGGAAAAGACTTAAAAATATACTTTAAAGATATTAAAGAAACTTAAAGATGAATAGACTTAAGTGAATAAATTAGGGGAGAGAGTGATGGACAGCTTAAAAGAACTTGTTGAACACATGGCTAAATCTTTAGTTGATAAACCAGATAGAGTTGAGGTTGACGAAATTCCTGGCCAGCAAACTACCTTATTAGCTTTAAAAGTAGATAAAGATGATCTAGGTAAAGTAATTGGTAAACAAGGTAAAACAGCAGCTGCAATGAGAACCATCATCAGAGCCGCTGGAACCAAGCTAAATAAAAGATATCATTTAGATATCGTAGAGTAGTTTTTGTTTTACAGTAAATATTTAGTAAAAAGGACCTTTAAGGTCCTTTTTTTTTGTCTTTAGTATTTGAGTATTAGTTAAGTCATTTTGAGATGTTGTAGTATAATGGGTGAAAGTAATGGATCAATTATCTGGAAAAGTTAAAGTCGGAAAAATAAAAGATGCTCATGGTTTAAAGGGAGAGTTATATTTTATTTCTTTTTCTGGTGACATTAGTTGGCTAGATACAGCCGAAGAGTTTTTTCTTGAAGCTTCAAGTGGTGATGTGAAGACTATAAAGCTTCAACACTTTAAAGCCTTTAAAGATGGAGCTATTGTAAGACTTGAAAATGTCTTGGATAGAAATGCAGCGGAGGCCCTCAAGGGGGTGATGGTTTATATTGATGCTCAATGTTTGATTGCTTCTCCTGGTGAGACTATTTATCTGCAAGAGGTAAAAAATTTCCAAGCTCAAAGCCCAGATGGGAAAGACTTGGGGATGATTACTGGATTTTCCTCCAATGGAGCTCAAGATATTTTAGTTATTGAGAATCAAGGTAAGTCTTATGAAGTTCCCTTTGTTGATGATTTTATTGTTGAAATTCAGTTTGAAAATAAAAAGATAATTTTAGATTTTCCAGAGAGTTTAATTGATATTAATAACGAGTGATAGATGAAGTTTAATTTTTTGACTCTTTTTCCTGAGCTCATTGAAGTGCATATGCGTTCAGGAGTTATTGGGCAAGCCATAAAGAAAAACATTATAGAATTTGAAAGCGTTAATCCCAGATTTTTTACAAAAGATAAGCATAAAACTGTTGATGATGTGCCCTATGGTGGTGGTGATGGGATGCTTATGCTTGCGGAAGTGCTTGAGAAATCCCTCCAGTCGATTCTTGAGCCTGCACAAAAATCCAATCAGAAGGTTAAAACAGTGTACTTGTCTCCTCAGGGTAGACTTTTCAGGCAAGAGTTAATTACTGACTTTTTGAATTATGATCAAATCAATTTCGTTTGTGGTAGATATGCAGGGGTTGATAACCGGTTTGTTATTAAAAATAATATTTCCGAATATTCACTGGGTGATTATGTGTTAAGCGGAGGAGAGCTGCCGGCACTATCGATGATGGATGCAATAGCTAGGAAAATTCCAGGAGTCTTAGGGAACCAAGAGTCCTCTGAACTGGATAGTTTTTATGAAGGTCTGTTGGAGGCGCCAAGCTTTACTCGCCCTGGAGAGTGGCAAGGTTTAGATGTACCTTCTGTTCTTATTTCTGGGCATCATGCACGCATTAAGGAATGGAAAGAATTTATGAGTGTTCTAGTCACACTAAAGAAACGACCAGAACTACTTTTATACACTCAAAGTAAATCGGCAATTTTACTACCTTCAGGAAGAAGAATAAGTTTGATAGATGTTGAGGCTTTTTATTCTAGTTTAAGTGATAAAGAAAAGATTGTCTGTGGAATTCAAGATATGGTAATTAGGGGAGATGAAAACTGATAACTTTGTTCCTCAGATGGCCATTGCTCTTGTTCACCATCCTATCGTTGATCGTGAAAAGAAAATTGTAGCAACAAATATTACTAACTTTGATATTCACGATATCGCAAGGGCCTCTACGGTTTATGGTGTCGATAAGTATTTTATCGTTCATCCCATGAAAGAACAGTTAATGTTTGTAGAGAGGATTTTGGATCATTGGCGCGTAGGTCAAGGTGCAAAGTTTAATCCCTACAGGAAAACAGCTTTGAATCCAGTTAGAACAGCTGAGGATATTGCTAAAGCTATAGATGCTTGGAAGAGGGAATCCCAAATCATTGAAGATCCTGTAATTATTGCAACCCATGCCCGAGCAGTTAATGGAGCAAAACCTTTGACTTTTGACGGAGCAAGGGATTTACTCTGGACACAAAAAAAACCCGTATTTGTTATCTTCGGAACTGGTTTTGGTTTAACAGATGAGTTTATGACTAATTGTCACTATGTGCTAGAAAGTATTAAGGGGGCTCCCCCTAGAGATTATAGGCACTTGTCAGTACGATCAGCGGTAAGTATCTGTCTTGACCGATTGCTAGGTCCGTGGTAGACAACATGGTTTCAAAAAGGATGAACTAATGACAAAACAAACAACTACAAAAAAAACACTTGGTAATAAAACTGGAAAAGCCTTAATTAGAAGAATCAGCGTAAAACCGATTAGTAAAAACATTCAAGAGTTTAATCCTGGCGACACTGTTAACGTTCACGTTAAAGTGAAAGAGGGCGAAAAAGAAAGAACTCAGGTTTTTAAAGGTGTGGTTGTTAAAATTCAAGGATCAGGATCTGCAAAATCTTTCACAGTAAGAAAAATTTCTTCTGGTGTTGGTGTTGAGAGAACTTTTCCATTTCGTAGCAGCAATCTAGAAAAAGTCGAAAAATTATCTGCAGGTAAAGTAAGAAGAGCAAAACTTTATTATTTAAGAGGCTTAAATGGTAAGGCGGCAAGAATTGAGTCTGACCTGGTAAAAACCTCAGGTAGTACTGCTGAATAGTTTTTTAAAATTTGAAAATTCAATTATCTGAAAAACAAATTGAAAATTGGAATGAACTGCCTTATGAGTTCTTTGTTGGAACTGATGAGGTAGGCCGAGGTTGTCTAGCAGGACCTGTAGTGTCCTGCGCTGTGTTGTTTACTGACCTTTCCTTATTGTCTGAGTTTAAAGATTCAAAAACTCTTTCTGAAAAAAAACGTGAGGCTCTCTTCGAGGAGCTTTCTTTGAAGCTGCTTTTTTCTGTGGGTATTGCTACGGTAGAAGAGATCGATACGATCAATATTCTTCAGGCTTCTTTGCTTTCAATGAAGCGTGCAGTGCAAGCTCTTGAATTAGAGAAAAAAGAATTAAAAAAAAGTACGAAAAAAATTTTGCTTTTGGATGGAAATCAAGTCGTTCCGGGTTTATTAGGATATGTCCAGGCTCCGGTAATTAAAGGTGATCAAAAAGTGAGCTTAATTTCTGCGGCTTCAGTTATAGCAAAAGTGTACCGCGACCGGCTTATGAAATCTCTGGCCGTGGATTTCCCTAACTATGGTTTTGAAGTACATAAGGGTTATGCCACGGAATTGCATCGCTCCTTGATAGAAAGAAATGGGCCTTCTAGGTTCCATCGACTTTCTTTCAAAGGAGTCAAAGAGTATGTACTGTGAGCATCTAAAGGGACTTCGTTACGAACAAATAGTTCTTTCTTATTATCTTGATAAAAATTGGATTTTGCTCGGGCAAAGAATAAAAACCCCTTTTGCTGAAGTGGATCTTTTATTAAAACAAGGTAAACTTTTAAAGTTGATCGAGGTGAAATCATTAGGGAATGAAGCATTTATGAACTATCGAATAAGACAAAGACAAAAAGAAAGACTAATAAAGGCAGGACAGTTTTTACATTTTAAATGGAAAATGGATGTTGAGTTAGAGATTGTGTTTGTGGATAATCAAGAAGAGCTCACTATCATTCCTCTGGACTAATAGTTAACAAAGAAAGAGAAAATCATGAAGCTAAAGTTAATGTTTTGTCATAGGACTCAAGTTAAAATTATTTTTTTGATTTTATTTTTTTTTCATCAAGCCGTTAAATCTGAAGAAATTAAAACTTTTTTATCAGCTTGTGGCTATGGAACTTTAACAGGTGCTGGTCTTGGCCTTGCTAGTTTGGTTTTTGAAAAAAAGCCTAATGAAAGTTATGGTAATATTGCAAGAGGAGCATCTTTGGGTTTGTATGGAGGAATGCTCTATGGTTGGATGTTATTGAATCAGAAATCCGTATCAAACCAAGATTTAACTCAAAAAAAAGTAGATAGTCCTTTTACTTTTTGGGTATTTCCAGATGGTGTAGATATTGATGGAGGCGCCTCCGTGACTGGTTATTTTATGTTTAAGTTTTAGCGCAGTGCTATTTAGTATTTTCTCTAAAATAGCTGTAAAAATAAAAATTATTTTAATATTTCATTTAGAGCTTGAATTGTTAGTGGCGGTTTGGAGTTTCCATCAAAAGTAAATTCAAAATTTAATTTTATTTCCTGCGATCCTGAAGTGGGACGATACTGAGCTAAAGTAATTAACCAACAGTCTCCTGGTGGTTTGAATTGGCTGACATAGGCCCAAGATTTTAAGCGATCATTAAAATTATTATTCAAACTTCTGGCATCGTATACGAATTGGCCAATAATATTAAAATACTTGGTTAAGAGTCCTGTTTTAAAAATATAGTCTTCAGTGGTTTTATCAGCTACGACTTCTTGTCCAGGAACAATTTGGTGGGATTTTACAAGTTTTAATTCGTAAAAGTTTCCGTAAGAGTTTGTAAACTTCACGCTTGAGTCAATGTTAGTGACTTTTTGATAAGGGAAGTAGTTGAATAGAGAAGCTGTTGTGAATTGATCTAAATTTACATCTAAATAGGCAGCTATATTTGACCATGGTTGCTTATTGGCGGTGTTAAGGCTTGCTTGGTAGACATCAAAAGACTGAGACAATGCAAAGCTGGCAAGTTGATTATAAACGGGAGTATTGTTGTTACTCCATTTTTTTTCAGTAAGTCTTTGAACGATAGAGAATGTTACAATTTCTCGTTCTAAATTTCTGTCTAGGTAGTCAAACTGAAGCCCATAAGCTGAGTTTAAGTCTCCATCAGAAATGCCATTTTGGCTGGTAAAAGGAACATCTAAGGCAGAGTCATTATCAAATCCCCAGAAGGGATGCTTCTTTTTTTCTATCCAGGGGGTTTTGGAATAAACAATTTGAGGTATAATTTCATGTCGATATTTATTACTTTTGATATCATCAGAAGTTGAATAAACACGAGTGAATTGAGTTCTTGCTCCTAGTTCTGCTTTTAAATAACGACGATAAACATCTGAGTTGTTTTCTATTGGAAATTGATACTGAGTTTCTCTGTAAGTCAATTTAGGTAGTACATCGAAGGTGTCCCTGAAGTTCATTGGATAGGCGATAGAGGGTTTGAAGTCGATGCGTTGGCCTTTCCTGATCAAATCTCTGTAGGGTGTGAATTCTGCGTCTTGAATAAGTTGGCAATTGGGGTCACGGTCATAGATAGGCGATTTACAGGTGTTAGTTAGGTAGCGCGTTTTTAGTTCAGTGTCATAAGTCAGATCATCATAGGCCTTACCTGCACGAGTCAGGTTTAAATAGTTTAAATCCCAATTATAAATAAATCCTGTCTCTCCAATGAGCTCAGGCATTTTAGAGATAGAGATTTCTGGGGCTCTGTGAACGCTGTCATCATTATCAGCTAGGGGGTCACTTTTTAGTAAATTGATGTGATAGCTCGTGTCTAGATGGTAGTGCATAGTTTCAGTATTTTTACTTAGACTCATTCGGTTTTCAAAAGAGGGTTCATTGTGATTTCTTGTTTCTTTGGAGAAATCTTTGGGATATTGCAAATCACTGGCGTTATTAATTTGTAAACGGTGAGTATAGTCATTTGGTAAGGCCATGTAATGATCATATTTTAGGAACCAGCGGTTGAATCCAATTCCTTTTTCAGACTGATTTTTAAAAGTGTTAACTCGATCTTCATTTTGAAAAACTTTATCCCGCAGCCAGGCTGTATTGAATTCTCCGTAACTATCGTTATTAGAAACAAAGCGATAATTAAATAAACTCTTTGGGCCTCTGAGCTCATAGTTTTTAAATGTATAAGTCAAATCTTGATTTCTAGAGATAACATAAAAAAACGGTTGTGAAATCGTTAGTCCTCCAGATTGTGAAGATTCAAAGTCTGGAGTTAGAAGTCCAGTTTGTCTATCACTTTTTAGTGGAACAATTAAATAGGGCAGCCAAAAAACAGGAATATTCCCGAATCTTAATATCGAGTTTTTGATGTAGGCATAGCCTCCAAGTTCAGCCCTGATTTGTGAACCTTGAAAGTTCCACGAAGCCGGACAATTATTACAAGTGGTATAGTCAGCTTGCTGAACGAAGTAGTCATCCTCACCAGTTTTGTTAATTAACTCACCCTCAAAGATAACATTTCCAGACTGAACAAATCCTTTCGATATCAATCCTGTGTTAGCTTCATAATCAAACCAAATCTGATCTCCACCGATGACTGATTTGGTGTGAGTCATAATCACTCGACCTTGGAAATGAATACGTTTGGCTCGTAGGTGTATTTTGGCATTGTCAGCTTGAATATGATACTCATTATAGACGATTTGAACATTACCTTTGAGATCAACAATTTCACTTTCGTTGTCTCGGTCTAGTGAGTCAGCTTGAATCAGCAGACCTTGAATTTTAGCAGAAAAAGAGCTTTCTTTGTTTGCATGTTTCGGATCGTCAAGATTTTTTGAGTTTTGAGCTTTTAAATCATCTGCGTAGAGAAAAGCAAAGCACCAAAAAAATAACACCAAAAAACTAATTTTTTGGCATATCAAGTAAATTTGGTCATAGTAAGAACGATAGTTTAGAAACCCTGTGTGTTTCATCTGTAAAATAGAATCATTTACTAGGTATTTTGTCGAGTTGAAAGTGGTTGTGACTAAAAAATGGGCTGGAAATGAAAACTTTGTGATGGATTTAGTGTGTTTCAGGAAATGGTACTGAGGAAAAACTTATTCAAAGCCCAGTTGATTGATTTGTTCTTTTTCCGATGAGAACTTTAAGAGGTGTTATGAGAACAGAGCTAATTGAAACAGTTACAGGCTATCAAATTAATATGATTGGAAGACTTGATCTCTTAAAAACTAATTTTTTACGTGAAGTCTTGATAAAAGATTTTAAAAATAAAAGAATTGTGTTCAATTTTTCATCTTTAAGTTTTGTTGGATCTAATGGCATTCTGTTATTTTTTGCCGTTATTAACGATCTTTATATGAGTCATCAGATTCAATCAGAAGTTATTGGTCTAAGTGAAGATTTTAAAAAAATTGTAATCATAGATAAGTATCCTCATCTAAAATTTGACTTTGTCAACCAAGGACATGCTTCACTAGGATAAGCTTTTAGCTGTATTAAAGTTTTGACTTAGCTCTATGTTTATTTTTTCAAGAGAGTTGATGGCCGATTTAAGCTTTTCATTCTCGTTATTTTTTTGCTCCCAAAGAAATTGCATGGTTTCTAGTTGTTTGTCTTTATTGCTTACATTTTCTTTGAGAATTTTAGTTTCTTCGATCAGAGTTTTTATGGAAAGCTTTAGGTCTTCACTTTCTGTAAAGTATTTGTATTCATTTCTTGTAAGTTCTTGGATTTTACTTTTTTTGGAGGAAAGCTCAGTTTCAAATTCTTCACGTTTTTGTTTGAAAAATCTTTCGAGCTCAATAAATTTATTTTCTGTTTCTAAAAATCTTTGATGGTAATCTTCATGTTCTTGAATTTTAGATTCAAGATTTTTATTTTGCTCCTTGAGATCTCTCAAAGTATTTGAAAGCTCTGAAACTTGTTCTTCGTAATGATTTAGGGTGTTTTCAAATTTTCTTCTATCAATATCTGTTTGGAATTGAAAGTTTTTAATAACTTCACCGAGCTGGTTTTTAAGTTCTATAATTTGAACATCTTTGTGTTCTAATTGAGAGCTTATTTTTTCGTTTTGAGTTTCAAGAGACTTTGAATACTCTTTAAGTTGTTTGAAATAGGGTTTAACCTGTGTATTTATTTTCTCTTGGTATTTTTTTAATCTTGCCACTTCCAGTTTTAATTCTTCTTCTCTGGTAGCGATCATTTCATATTGAACTTTATAAATTTCAACTTGCTCAGACATTTGCTGAAAAGAAATTTTTAACTTTTTTTCTTTGTCATTGGATAGGTATATTTGATCATGCAAACTTTGATTTTTTTCCTCTAATTCTTTAAGCTGTCTCCTGAGTTGTTCAATTTCATTTTCTGAAAGAGATAGTCGCCTGAGGCTAATTTTTAGTTTTTCATTGGCTAGCTCGTGCATTTGAAAAAGAGTTTCAAGTGATTTGGAATTTGAATTCCTAGTTGTCTCATGAAATGAAGTACTTTCGGGAGAGTTTAAAGAATCTACATTCACTGCTTGGCCATGTATTATGTTGTAATCTTCCATGATATAAGTTTCTCAAAACGAAGCATTTTTAACAACCTTAGGTCCTAAATCTAGACTTAAGACTCTGACCTTAGGTCCGATAAGAGGTCCATGGGTGAGTTAAAGCTTAATCAGGAAGTTAAAAAAACAGCTGATTTTGGAGTTGATGCTAGCGACTTTGGTTCGTCAGACTCCTTAAGGTATCGTGTATTAACTCAAGTCGCTGCAGAACTTTATGAACAGGCCATTGAAGATTTAAAAAAATATTATGCTCTTGAAAGTGATTACCCAACCTTCAAAAAGAAAATTGAACGTTTTATAAATCACTCCATTGACTTAATTTTTGCGATCAAAGCAAAAAGAAATTTTCCAGGAATTAATCAGTTGACTAGAGCTAAGCAACAAGAACTCAGAGAGCGCTTTAAAGAGCATTTCAAAGAACTTGTTTACATGCTTAAAAGAATTGAAAAAATTGAAAAAGACTTACAAGTTGAAGATGCGCGAAGCACTATTTATGTGATTAAAGCCTTTTGGGTTTCTGCGATTGTTTTGATGATGACTTGGTTTTTAGTTGAAATTTTTAGAGGCCTGGCGATTACAGGCCTTGTAGTTATTACAGATTACTCTGAGAAAATTTTGGATTATTTAGCTAAACTGTTTGGGTTATAAGTTGACCTTACTTTATTTGGCTATAGAGAGCTTTTAAGATCATCAAATTAGCTCCACCTTCGAGTTTTTTTCCGTTCACAAAAATGGAGGGTGTGCCAGAGATACCACCTTTAACACCTTCTTGAGCTGCACTTTTTACCCAGTTTTCAGTGTCTTCCAATTGCATACAGGATTTAAGTTTCTCGCAATTTTCAGGTTTTAGCTCACAGAGTATTTTGTCAGCCTCTTCAGCAGTGTTAACGTAATGGAGTTTCTCTTGGTTTTCAAAGATGTATTCGTGGTACTCCCACCCTGCAGAAAACTCTTTTTGTGCACAATAAGAAGCAGCCGCCAACCTACATCGAACACCATTACCCTTGTTTTGAGAATCAATTCCCGGATTGCAAATTCCATCAAGAGGGTAGGGTTTAAAAACTAATCTAGCATCACTATGACTAGCAATAAAAGTTTTTAAAGGAGTCAGTGCTGTTTTGCAGTGAGGGCAAAGGTAATCTGCAAATTCAACAATTTCAAATTTTGTAGTCTCATTGCCAGCAATTAAGCCTTTGTTCTTATCAAAATCAACGACAGGTCTTTTTTCCCAAAGAGAAAGGCTTTCAGCTATGAAAAGATCAAGTCTTTCGCCAACGAAGCGTTTTTCAATATTCCAGTGAATATAAAAACCTAATAGTGGAATGCTTAAGAATAAGCCCAGACTGGCCTTATTCTTGTTAAAAAGGTAAGAGATATCTTGAAAAAATAATCCGGAGGCATCGTTTTTTATAACCAGAAAATAAGCTACTAAATTTGTTAATGAAAGAAAGTAGGTGCCAATACAGAAAGGACAAAAAACTTTTAAAACAAAAGTAGAAATGCTGCCCATGATGAGAGAGACTAAAAAAGTAAAAATAGATAAATAGTAACCATACCTAAATGGACGTTTGGAATCCTGGGAGTTAATAAACAAATTCAAGGATAAGATGAAAATCACTAAATTTGTGAGGACTCCTAAAAGAGCTATGGGAACCCCAAAAAGCTCGGCATAGGAGCTTGTAGATGTGACATCGCAGTTGAACTTGTCGTTTATGTTACAAAGGTTTGAGGTACTAAAACCATACTTAAGTCCATAGTATTTGTAGGTTAAGTAAGCGTGAAGAACTGAGGCTATTAGAGTTGAAAAAATTGAGAAAGAAATTATTTTTTTACTTTTTGTTTCCATGGGTTAATGAGAACATAAAAGAGTTTTAAGTGGAATGAAAATTTTTGAAGTGGTATCGGAGATGCGGAGTGGCACGAGACAGTGATTCGATTCAAATTAAGAAAGAACTTTATCAGCATGTCTACGGTCATGTGTTACAGCGATGGGGAAGTTCTGAAAATGAAATATCGACATATCGTAATGAGTACAACAAACTAGGCAAGCGCCAATGGAAAATCGAAACTAGGACTTCTTTTTTTGAGCAGATTGAAAAAGCTCAGGTTATTGTTCTTGGTGATTTTCATTCTTTACAGCAATCTCAAAAATCACATTTGCGAGTAGTTAAAAACTTAAGAGAGGAAAATTTCAAGTTTGCCCTAGAATGTATTGCGACCGAACATCAAGAAGTTGTTGACCAGTTTGTATTTGAGGATTTGGAAGAAAAAGAGTTTCTAAAAAAAGTTCACTGGAAGAAAAATTGGGGGTTTCCTTGGGAACACTTTCGTGACTTATTTTTGTATGCCAGACAAAAGAGAATAAGAATTTTAGCATTGAATAGTACTAAGTTCATGGGTTTTAAGGATTCGATGAAGAAACGCGATCAATTAGCGGCTAAAATCATTAGTAAAGAGATCAAGAAAAGCTCAGAGAAAGTTATTGTTATTTATGGTGAATCGCATTTAACATCAAAAGATTTTTTTAAATTTCCTCCAAGAACAAAAATTTGTAAGGTTTTTCAGAATATAGACGAGATTTATTTTAAACTAATGGATCTTAATAAAGAAGATGAAGTTGATGTGATTAGTTTTAATCCACGTGAGTTTTGTCTTATGAATGTTCCTCCATGGGTTAAATGGCAATCTTATTTGATGTATCTTGAGAAAAAATATGACTACGATTTACAGTCGGAAGGTATTGATTTTACAGATTATGTAGCTCAATACATTCATGTCATAACTAAAGAACTGAAGCTAAATTTAAGCGCAAAAAATTTATCAGTTTATACATCAGAGGATTTTTCATTTTTAAAAAAGATGAGAGATAGTCTTTCTCTAGAGGAGGTTAATTTCTATGAGCTACTTATCGAAGAAGAAAAGTCATTTTATATTCCTGATTTAGGAATAGGTTATTTAGGACGTCTAACAATAAATCATGCTTCATCTCTGGCTATGCAATATGTTTACCTAGAGATATTAAAAGTAAGAAAACTTAATTTTTCATTTCCGAGAGATTTTACAAGTTTGATTTGGTTGGAAGGGATTGGTTATTTTGGGTCAAAATTGATAAATCCAAAACGAAAAACTGAGACGATTAAGGATATAAAAAATAAAGTTTTACAATTTGGAGTTAAGGATAATGATAAGGAAGCTTTAAAGTTAGCTCTTTATCAGAGAGCTAAAGAGTTGATGATTCTTTCAGGAAAAAATACAATAAGGTCTGATTTAAAAAGTTACAAAAAAAGTAGTTATATTCAGTGTGCAAATTTATTAGGTTCGTTAATTGGAGAGAAATTATTTAAAGGGTATAAGAATGGTTTTGTTCGACTTGACTATTTAAAGCGATTACTCAAGAAGCCAATTGGAACGAAAGGCTTTGATAGGTTTTATTATGAGAATTTAGAGATTATTGAAAATCTTCCAGACACTTTTAAAAGTAAGTTTGAAAAATTGTGACAAAACTTAGGTGTGATAAAGTGTTTCAAGTCGGTGTGTTTTTCTTCAAAATATCAATTGAGTTGCTTTGATTTAAGTCTAGCAGGGCTAAATTACTAGACATTTTTATGTTTAAAACCTATCCTCTAAGTATGAAGATACTGTTAATAGACGATGAGCCTGATGTTGTTGATTTGCTACAAATGCTGATTTCTATGGAATATGCAGATGCTACAGTTTTTACAGCTGTAAGTGGGCAAGAAGGTCTTCAGAAAGTTTACGAAAATCCTGATATGAATATGGTTTTTTGTGATTACAATATGCCTCAAATTAATGGTGGAGGTGTTTTTGTTGAACTTCGAAAGAAATTTCCTCGTCTTGATTTTATCCTAGTGAGTTCTGAAAACCCTAAGTCACATCCTGAGTTTAATGATGCCAAATATTTTCACCATATTGAGAAGCCATTTTCAGATTCTACTTTGTATGGGATGATAAAAAAGATCATGACGTCATTAGACCAAAAGTCAGCAATGACAAGTCAAGAGGTCACTCGAGAGCATACTGAGTATATTCCTTTAGAAATAGAATTGTTACATCGCTTAAATAATATTAATTGCTCTTTATATTTGAAAATTTCAGATAATAAGTTTGTTAAGGTTATCCATCCAGGCACTAGTTTCACTAGTGAAGAAATGGAGAGATTTCAAAAAAAAGAAGTAGAAACTCTGTTTGTAGATAAAAAAGAGTTTGTAAACTTTATGAAAGAATATAAAAAAAATGTTTTTTCTAAAATGGCTTGGGATTTAGCTAAGACTCAAGATAAAGTTGATGTTCTTTCTGAGAATATGTCGCTATTGAAAAAGATGACTGATGTTTTTGGATGGTCTGAAGAAGCTATTAAAGAAGCTCAAGAAAATATCTCAACGGCAATTAATGTTTTGAAAAATGAGTCTTCATTTGAAAAATTAAATGAGCTGTTAAAAACAAAGAAAAACTTGAAACTGGTTTCTCATACTTTTGTTTTGACAATAATGTTGACAGAAGTGATAAAAAGACTTGGGTGGGATTCTCATAAAACAATAGAGAAGTTAACTTTTGCTTCTTTGCTTCATGATGTTACTCTGAATGAAGATTTATTTGCTGACAAGCAAACCATGTACATTAATAATGATTTTTTATCACTTAAAAGTACCTTGGTTGGAAGTAAGTTATTTAGCCATCCTATTGATGCGGCTAATTTAACCTTGAATTGGTCATTATGTCCCCCTGATGTTGATGTTATCATACGACAGCATCACGAAAGGCCAGATGGGTTGGGATTTCCTATGGAACTGGCACCTTTTAAAATTTCACCTTTATCTGCTGTTTTTATTGTATGTGAAGATTTGATTTATCAACACTTTGTTGATCCAGATTTAAATTTATCAGAGTATTTTTCTTCAAAAAAAGATTATTATGGTAGAGAGCCCTTTAGGCCTGTGTTTAACGTCGTTATGGAAATGCTTAAAATAAAATAGTTGGTAGTGTTTTGCGCTTAAAATGTATCATTTTGATAATCTTCTGATGTTTGTGTGATAATGATACTTGAAAACATTCTTTTTTTCTAAAAAAAAGAATGTAGATTCCGATTATAGACTTATGCGAGTTCCATTATCTTTATTTTTACAATTTGTACTTCTATTAACGTGTTCCTACGTTTGGTTTTATAAAGAAGTGAGTGATTACTTCTCTGACGAAAAATTTGTTAAGATGGAACTTAGGCGTATAGAAAAGAGTTTAGAGCAAAAGGAATTTGAGAAGCAAGTAGTAGCTTCGCAATATGATATGTTTAAGATTCAGACTATGGCTATGTTAGATGGTGATGAAACCATCAAACGCACTGGCCTGGTTTATCAAAACTTAAAGTCGGCATTGAGAGCACCAGCATCAGTTAAACCCTTAGATATGAGTGAATTAAGAGTTGAGGAATTGCGAAGCACTTTTCGAGAGAAAAATTATTCAAAGGCAATTTCCTTAGGTGAAGGATTAATAAAGCAAAAATCCCTTCTAGTTGTACAACCTGAAGTTCTATTTTTCTTAAGTGAGTCTTATTTTTTAACTCAACAATACGAAAATGCTATTGGTAGAATTAATGAGCTAGTTAAGCTTTATCCTGAGCATATCATGACGGGTTATGCTTTGCTGCGATTGGCTCAAGTTAGTGAAAAAGCAGAACAGACAAACGAAGCAGAAGCAATATATAAAATTATTATTTCTCAATTTTCTGACAAAAATTTAGAAAAAGAAGCGAAGAGAGCTTTGGCTAGTTTGAATGAATAAGTTATTCAGCCTCATCATTATTATCCATTTTTCAAGTTTTTCATACGGACTATTGCAGAGTCCTCAGGGGTGCTTGTTGAGTCAGAATTTCAAAAAAGACTGCTATTTTGGCACTGTGAAAAAGTATGAGCAGTTTAATCAAGAGAATGCTAAGTATTATTTGGGAGTAAAAACAGTGTTGGGCAACAAGGATGGGAAATTGACATTGTTTGATGGGGAAATGCTTGTAGAGGTCGAGCAAGAATTTAATTTAAAAATTGGATTAATAGAAGTTAAATTAACTCCGGGGGAGTATTATTTTTTTGACTCTGCAGATAAAATAACAGTTCGTTGTTTGTCAGGGATGGCGGAAGTTCGCTCAAAGAATGGTAACTTAAAACAAATCACTGAAGGTTTTGAAGTTCATATTGATGACAAAGAGTTCAGTGAGTCAACTTTTTCCTCATTAAGGGTAATTCCTTTGGAGTCACATCTGTTGTCTTATTCCAAATTAAAAAAGTTGAATTCATCACAAATTGTCGCATATGCAAAAAAATTTAAAGCAAAGCATAAAAACTATGTAGCTTGGCTTGAAGATTTAAACCATACTTTGATCGAGAGAATGATAGCTGAAGAAAAAAAAGAGAAAGCTGATGCTGAGCAGAGAAAAAAAATGATCGAAAGACAAAAAAAAGGCCATTGGGACCTGACTTTAGCCAATGCATGGGGAGTGCTAGCGGTCGAAAAATTTGCAGCTGCATTTGAAAAAGAGAATGTAACGGGAACGACAAGCGCAAGCTATGCCTCGCAAACAAAAAATCTCGATTGGGTTAAACAAGTCAAAGGAGGCGAGCTTGCTTTTAGTTGGCAGCCGCGTACTGAGAATTTTACAGTGAAGCATACAGGTGGAGGAAAGCCCTGGATGACATTGCAATCTTTTGCTGCAATCCCATTAAAAAATGCGCTTTCATCGGGTTATCGTATTCAAAAAACATGGATTCCTGTTGAGCAAAAAACCAAAGGAGCGTGGACACGTGGGGATGTAGTAAAAGTGAGGCTCGAGATGGATGCACAGACGGATCGATCTTGGGTGGTTGTGCAAGATCCCATTCCTGCCGGAGCTTCTATTTTGGGGTCAGGTTTAGGAAGGGATTCGCAACTCTCGACTCAAGGTGAAGAACAAAAAGGGCGCGCTGATTTGGCATTTGTGGAGCGGAGTTTTGAAAACTACCGCGCTTACTACCAGTATGTCCCAAAAGGTGCATGGACCCTGGAGTATACGATTCGACTCAATCAAAATGGAGTGCTCCAAATGCCCGCAACTCGTGTGGAGGCCATGTATTCACCCGAGCTTTTTGGTGAGTCACCCAATAGCGATTTTAAAATTGTAGAATCCGATTGATGAAGTCTATGAGGGTGCTTATGTCGTGTGGATTCCTTGTTCTGGGTGTATATCTTTTTTTAGGAATACCCATAGCCAAGGCTAAGATGGCATTTGAAGATTTTAAGGAACAGTACCAAATTTCGGAAGCGCAGCTCTTGGATCGTCACGGAAATAGGGTTGATGAAGTTCGATTAGACTTTAGAGAGCGTCGTTTAGAGTGGACCAAGCTTGATGAGATTGCTCCTGATTTATTAAAAATGCTTTTATATGCCGAAGATCGGAATTTTTATAAACATGCAGGCGTGGACTGGACTGCGCTATTAAGCGCGGGGATAAAAAATCTATTTTTGGATAAGACCCGGGGTGCAAGTACAGTCACAATGCAACTTGCCAGTTTTATAGAACCTCGGCTCAAAA